>PAQL01000025.1 GCA_002709295.1 Phycisphaerae bacterium
GGGTCTCGGTCCCCTTGAACATCATGTGCTCGAGGAAGTGGCTGACCCCCATCACTTCGGGCTTCTCGTCCCGGGCCCCGGTTCGAAAGAAGAATCCCGTCGCCGCGGTCAGGGCGTCGGGGACGATTTCAGCCTGGATGGTGAGTCCGTTGGACAGGACGGCCTGACGGAACTGGACGGCGTCGGTGGTGGTCATCCGCGAAGGGTAGCCGCCCCGGACTCCGAGGTCCGGTAGAACCCCGCTTCGGCGGTCTGCATCGGGTTCGCCCGGGTGCTCGAACCCTCCTGCGGACAGGACTAGAATGGATGATCACCATGGACCGCGATTCGACCATCGACGCTCCGGCATCGTCCGTGCCCACCACGGCCAGCGCCACCGGTGACGCCGTCCCGGCCAGCCCCGCCGCGATCGATCGCACCGTGGCCAGGCATCCTCGGCCGCTCGGGGGCGACACCGCGAAGTCGCTTGGAAAGGCGAGTCTCTCCCTGACCGGACTGGTGCTCGACAATCAGAAGTCCGCCCACCAGATGAAGGTCGGTCGCAAGCCCGACTGGCTGCGGGCGAAGGTTCCCGGTGGGGAGGGCTATCTCAAGCTCAAGGCCCTGATCGACGAGCATCGCCTGCACACCGTCTGTCAGGAGGCCAGCTGCCCGAACATGGGCGAATGCTGGTCTCGAGGCACCGCGACGATCATGATCCTCGGGGACACCTGCACCCGGAGCTGCGGCTTCTGCAACGTGAAGACCGGACGGCCGAAGCCGGTGGATGATGACGAGCCGCGACGAGTGGCCGAGGTTCTCGCCCAGATCAACCTCAAGCACGTGGTGATCACCAGTGTCGATCGCGACGATCAGAAGGACGGTGGCGCCCGTATCTGGGCCGAGACCATCCAGGCGGTTCACGAGGCGTGTCCCGAGACCAGCGTCGAGGTCCTGGTCGGCGACTTCAAGGGGGTCGAGAAGGACATCCAGCTGGTCTGCGACGCCCGGCCCGAGATCATCAGCCACAACATGGAGACCGTCGACCGCATGCATCCCGCGGTCCGGCCCCAGGCCCGCTACGAGCGGAGCCTCAAGGTGCTCCAGCAGTTCAAGGCCAACGGCCTGGTGACCAAGACCGGCATCATGCTCGGGATCGGCGAGCACGAGCACGAGGTGCTCGATCTCATGGACGACGTCCGGGCCTGGAGCGACTGCGACATCCTCACGATCGGTCAGTACCTCCAGCCCACCCGGAACCACCTCCCGATCGACCGCTGGATCCATCCCGACGAGTTCGCGAGGCTTCGGGACGAGGCTCTCATGAAGGGCTTCGAGGTCTGCGAGAGCGGGCCGCTGGTCCGGTCGAGCTATCACGCCGAGGAGCAGGCCGAGAAGCTCAGCCCGGAGCGGGCCGACGTCCATGGACGGATGAAGAAGCTGATCGCTCAGGCCCGCGAACGCACCTCGATCTGAGGCCTTTCCGGGCCTCCCGGGGCCTTCCGGGCCCTTCCGAGGAAATCCCTGTCACAACCGGTGAAGTCATGGATATCGAGGGCGATCCATCGCGATCCTTCGTCCGCGGTGGCGTGATCAGACCACACTCTTGCAGGGAGCAAGTCCATGTACAAGTCAAAGCGATCAACCCTCGTGGCGAGTCTTCTGCTCGCCGGGACCTCGTCGATGATCCTTCCCCACGCGGGGGCGGCGTCTTCGGCCCCACCCACCAAGTATCTCCAGGCCCAGGGCGGGAGCATCGAGCTCAAGGGGATGTCCTCCGTCGAGGTCGAGCGGGATCTTCTCGACCTGACCGCCAGAGGCCGGGATCGACATGTCATTCTCGATCTTGCCATGGCGAATCCGGATCGGGAGGCGTTCGAGAAGAAGGGCGTCAAGCTCCTCTCCAGCCTCGGCGGCAGCTCCTGGGTGGCGAGCATCGCTCCCGAGGCCGCGGCCGCCTCCACGCAGATCGCCGATCAGGTGGCCTCGATCCGGCCCTACGAGAAGAGCTTCAAGGTTCATCCCTTCCTCGCCGATGGCGGGGTTCCGAAGTGGGTCGTCGAACGCAAGGGTCGTGATCCCCATGCGGTCTTCTACGTGCTGGCGCACGGCGACGTCTCGCTCGACCGCTTCGAACAGCTGGTCAAGGAGACGGGTGGCAAGGTCCGATCGAGGATCGAATCGCTCAACGGCCTGGTGATCGCGGCGAAGCTGTCGAAGGTCGACGCCATCGCCGAGCTCGAGGAGTCGATGTGGATCGAGCCGGCTCTGCCGAGATTCGAGACCCAGAACGCCGGAGCCCGGGAGAACACCAACGCGGAAGCCGTGCAGCTGAGCCCGGAGTACGGCCTCGACGGAAGCGGCGTCTCGGTCATGGTGTATGACGGTGGATTCGCGCTCGAGGGTCACGAGGACTTCGGCGGCCGACTGACGGTCCGCGACGCCTCCGGCCTCAGTGATCACGGCACCCACGTCGCGGGAACCATCGGTGGTGACGGCTCGCTGTCCGGCGGCGAACACCGCGGCATGGCACCCGGAGTGACCCTCGAGAGCTATGGTTTCCAGGTTGCAGGCGGTCTCGCGCCGGGCTTTCTGTACACCGATCCCGGTGACCTCGAGGCCGACTACTTCGACGCCATGAACAACCACGGCGTCGACATCACCAACAACTCCATCGGTTCCAACACCGCACCGAACGGATTCCCCTGCGACTGGACCGGCAACTACGGGATCACCAGCGCCTTGATCGACGTTCTCGCTCGTGACAACGACATCCGGATCGTCTGGGCCAACGGGAACGAGCGTCAGACCAGTCGTTGCGGCGACGAATACAACACCACCGCCCCTCCGGCGTGTGCCAAGAACCACATCAGCGTCGGTGCGATCAATTCCGACGATGAGACGATCGCCTGGTTCACCAGCTGGGGTCCGACCGACGACGGCCGGGTGAAGCCCGACATCTCCGCTCCNGGCGACCAGTCGGGCGGTGACGGCGGCATCACCAGCACCAGCTCCTCCGGCGGATACACCGTCAAGNNNGGNACCTCGATGGCGACCCCGGTCGTCANCGGCATCTCGGCNCTGATCCTCGAGGANTGGCGGAATCTCAATCCNGNCGANCCGGATCTGCACAACGCCGCNCTGAAGGCGCTTCTCGCCAACAGCGGNGTGGANCTGGGACACCCGGGACCCGACTGCCGATNCGGCTTCGGAACCGTNCGTGCCGACGCCGCCATCGATGCGATCCGGGATCGCGCCCTGATCGAGGATCTGGTGGCTGCGGGNGACACCGACACCTTCCAGATCCAGGTTCCGGAAGGCGAGGACGAGCTCCGCATCACGCTGGCCTGGGACGATGCTCCCGGCAACCCGATGCTGCTCAACGCCCTCGTGAACGATCTNGANCTCGTGGTCAGGGACCCCTCTGGGTGCCCAGGTGGATCCGTGGACCATCGATCCTGCGAATCCCGGAGCCCCTGCGACTCGCTCCGGCCCGGATCGTCTGAACAACATGGAGCAGGTCACGGTGCGGATGCCCATGGCCGGTCTCTGGACCGTGGAGATCGCCGGTACCTCCGTGCCCGAGGGTCCGCAGGCCTACGGCCTCGCCACCTCGACTCGCATGGGACGTGGCGACGAGTGCTGGGATCCCATCACCGCGATGGTGGGTCCGAACACCATCGACCTCGAGTGGATGACCCTCTCTCCCAACGCCCCCGAGAACGATGACTGCCAGTTCCTTGATTGGGGCGACCACGATGCATGGTTCGTGTTCGATGCTCCGACCGATGGCCTGCTCTCCCTTGACTTCTGCGAATCCGACTTCGACACCTCGGTCGTGGTCTACCGGGGACAGTGCGATTCACTGGTCCGCATCGCCTGCGACGACGACTCGTGCAACCCCGAGGGGCCTGGTTACCAGTCGAGGATCGACGACCTTCCGCTCAGTTCAGGTCGTTACTACATCCGAGTGGGTGGATGGCAGGGTGCCTCGGGTATCGCACAGTTCCAGCTGGACTTCGCGGCCGCGGCCGACGAGTGCATCGATGCGGTCGAGATCATCGCCGAGACCTGGATGCCCTTCGACACCGATCTCATGACCGCCTCGCTGGAAGAGGCTCCGGATGGCGAATGCACCTTCCTCGATTGGGAGGAATCCAACGACGCATGGTTCTTCTACAAGGTCCCCCATGACATGACGATCTCCATCAGTCTCTGCAACAGCCAGTACGACACCTCGATGATCGTCTACCAGGGTGAGTGCGATGCTTTGTTCCGAGTCGCCTGCGACGATGATTCCTGCGAGCCCGAAGGTCCCGGATACCAGTCGAAGATCGAGCAACTGGATGTGGAGACCGGTTACGTGTTCGTCCGGATCGGTGGTTACGAGGCGGCCCAGGGTCACGGTTACCTCTACCTCGAGGAGGTCACGCCCTGCAACGCCGACCTCAACGGCGACGGCGTGGTCAACGCCGAGGACATGGCTCAGATCCTCGTGGCCTGGGGAGCCTGCGGCGACTGCGACGCCGACCTCAACGGCGACGGCCAGGTCAACGCCGAGGACATGGCCCAGATCCTCGTGGCCTGGGGAGCCTGCGGCTGATCGAAGCCGACAACCCGATTCCAGAAACCCGCCCCGGCGACTCCATCGAGTCGCCGGGGCGGTCGTTCACTCGGCATGAATGGCCGATCGATCCGGTTCAGACGCAGAGTCCCCATGATCCGAGCAGCAGTCCCAGATCCGCACCATCGACATCTCCATCGCCGTCGAGGTCGGCTCCGGGGTCGCTGGTGCCCCATGATCCGAGCATCAGCCCCATGTCCGCGCCATCCACCCTGCCGTCTTCGTTGAGATCGCCGACGCAGGGGTCCTCCTCGTGGCCGGGACCTTCCTGGTCCGACGAGAAGTCGGGCTGGAAGTCACCGAGATCGGGTGCGGTCTGCTCCACGGACTCGTAGGGACCTTCGTCGCGGATCTCGATCCGATCGATGCCCAGCACCGGTGCCGCGGCTCGACCCGCCGACCCGGAATAGAGGGCCACCGCCTTGTCGGTCGACAGCCAGCCCTGATGGTGGGGATTGAACGCCATGCCCGGGACCCATGCTTCGCCGGGAAGCTGCATGCCCGGTGCCTCGAGCAGGAGGACGAGACGGTTCGTCTCGGGGTTGCCGGGCTGGAGGTCGTACTCGAGCCATTCGTAGTAGCCGTTCTCGATGACCTGCATGTATCGCCGACTCGGTCCGGTGGGAGGGGGGGCCACCGGGTTCTCGACGCGGAGCGAATGCGGATCGAGTGCCAGCTCCCGATTCGCCTCGAAGAAGTCGGCGAGACGTGGGAAGGTCGTCAGGACCAGATCGAGGCATCCCGCCTCGGCCTTGTCGGCCGAAGAGGGTTCCCATCGCATCCACGATCGAATCAGATCCTCGTTCTGCCAGACCAGTCGCGGGCCCGCACCGTCGCAGCTGTTGAAGTGGCACGAGTTGATGGCGAAGACCTCGACCAGCGATCCGCCGCTCCGCCAGTTCCACACCGGACTTCCGGATGCCCCACCGGTCGATCTGGCGTCGTAGCGGACCCATCGGTCATGGGTCTCGGTGACGTCGCCGTATGCGATCCACTGGGACCAGGTGTCGGAGCTGTCGGGCAGCGAGCTGACCGGATATCCGGCCATGTGAGCCCAGTCGGATTCGTAGCCGAAACAGAGCGGCATGAACGTCGTGATCTCCCGAAAGGGGCACACGACATGGAAGGCGCCGTAGTCGACGGCCTGAGCCGGACTGTAGCTGGTGTCCGCATACTTGTCGTTGGTGCGCTTCTCGACGACCACCCGTTCGCCGAACTCGCCTCTTCTGACGTCGTCCTCGATGCATGCTCCCGGCGTGAAGATCTGATCACGATGGATGACGTGACCGAGTTCGCGGGCGTACACGCAGTGACCGTTGGTCAGGCCGCAGTACGGAGACACCATGAAGCCGGTGCCGACCGCGGTCCTTCCATTGTTCTTCGTCCAGGTGAGGGTTCCGATCGTGTTGAACGGGTACATGGAGCTGTAGTGGCAATCCGAGGCGACCCGCTCGTCACAGGGGGTCTCGGTGGCGAGGAGCCCGGTGGAGCAGCTGGCGGCCAGGGTCGTGGCGATGAGGATGATCGTCTTCTGGTGCATGGTCGTTCTCCGTTCGATGGGTCTCATGTGGAGGCCATCCTGCGTCGATGGCCTCCTGTTTCCGGGCCGCGGCCCGGGATCTCACAGATCCGAACGAAAAAAACCCCACCGACGTGCGGTGGGGTTCGAGGGGTCGAAAGGAGGTCGTCGGTTCGGGTCAGGGGCAACCACCCCAGGCGACGAGCAGCAGACCGAGATCGCCGCCGCTGACCAGGCCGTCGCCGTCGAGGTCGGCGGTCGGATCGTCGGTCCCCCAGGCCACGAGCATCAGTCCGAGGTCGCTGCCTCCGACCTGCCCGTCGGCGTCCAGGTCGCCCTGGCATTCGGGCGGGCCATCGGCGCAGGTGTTCGGTCGTCCGTCACCATCGGGATCGGCACAGAAGTCGGAGAAGCAGTTGTTGCCGCCATCGGTCCATTCGCCCCTGATCGTCTCGGGACCGTTGGCGCAGAACGCCGTGAGCGAGATCGGAGGAGAACCCGATCCCAGGTTCGCGATGGCATCGCCCTGGTTTCCGGCGGTGTTCCCGCTGAAGACGCAGAGGACGAAGGTCGGCGAGTTGTCCTGCCGGATGTAGACGGCGCCGCCGCGGCCCGTGGCGGTGTTGTCAAGGAAGAGGCAACCCTGGAAAACCGATGAGGATCCGCTTCCCCGGCAGTACACCGCGGCGGCGTTGTTGGCGACGTTGTCGCGGAAGATGCAGTTGAAGATTCCGGGTTCGGCACCGTTGAGATCGAGCGCGCCGCCCGAGCCGGTTCCGGCATCTCCATTCCTGAAGATCAGATTCTCGATCCTGGTCGTGCCGTCCTCTCCGCCTCCGGCCTCCATGATCCGGACCGCACCACCACCATCGAGGGCGGTGTCCGGCCATCCTCCGGCATCCACCGCCCCGCGGATGATCACTCGTCGACCGGTCATCTCGATCGTGTCGTCGAGGAGATACGAGCCGGAGGCGATGTTCACGACGGCGTTCTCGGGGGCGGCGTCCAGAGCCTCCTGGATGGTCGCGAAGTCGTCGGGGACGTCGAAGGCGCCGTCCAGGCAGTCGGCGACGCCGTCGCCGTCGGCGTCGGTGTCGGGGATGCCGCAGCCACAGGTGCCCGGGTCGATCTTGTCGGGATCGTTCGGGCAGCCGTCGCAGAGGTCGCCCACGCCGTCCTGGTCGGAGTCGATCTGGTCGGGGTTGGGCTGCACCGGGCAGTTGTCGTCGGCGTCGGAGACGCCGTCGAAGTCGGTGTCCACCCCCGAACAGTCGAGGTCCGAGACGCAGGGCCGGTTGGCGAGGTACGCGACGATGCGGTCCTGCACCCGGGGGTGGAAGGCGAGATCGATGTTGTTGATGCCGCCGGAGCACAGGTGGCAGTAGCTCATGATCGTTCCACCGAAGGCGTCCGTGCAGTCGCCGTTGCCGCACCCGTCGATGATCGGGCTGTAGGAATGGGTGTGCGGTGAATCGAACAGATGCCCGAGTTCATGGGTGAAGACGACCATGTCCCAGTTCTGCGGGCTGTGCGCCTGCAGTGGTGTCGGGAAGAAGCCGTTCAGGTTGGCGGAGACCGCGTAGCTGCTGTTGGTCGAGCAGACCGCTCCGATGGTGTACGCGACCCCGCCGCCGAGACCCTGCGTCGAGAGAAGATGGGTGGTGTCCCGGGAGATGCTGCCCATCTGTTGTCGCCAGTAGTCCCTGAATTCGTAGAGTCGATCCGAGGTGCTTGATCCGCTCCATGGATCGGTCTCCGACCAGAGTCGCGTGTAGACGATGGCGAGCTGGGTTCCGCAGTCCCGCTTGTAGATGACGTTGGCACCGGCGATGAGGGTCTCGATGTAGCCCTGGGCCTGGCCCTCGTCGCCTCCGAAGGTGTCGAGGAAGGCGTTGTCGGTGTCGATCGCGATGTCGACGGTCATGCAGACCTCTCCCCCGGCGATGCCACCCATCTGATCCATCGGCTGCCGTGGTCCCTCGATGAGACCTCGGTCGACCGCGGAACACTCGAAGGGCGACCACTCGATGAGGGCGCTCGCCATGCCGGTCGACGGATACGACACCAGGGTTCGATCCCCGGTCGGATCACCGGTGGTGAAGACATATCGCTCACCCCCGCTGAGGACCCATCCGAACGTTCCCGCCGGACCGTCGGCGAGGAAGACCTCCGATCCGGGTTCGTCCTTCACGGCTCCCTGCCAGATCCGGGTGACTTCGGCATCGACGTCGCGAGCCCCGTCCCCATCCATGATCACCCGCTCCGCTCCCGGCGCCAGGGCCGAGACCCGAAAGAGGTCGAGGTCCGCGGTCAGAAGCTGTCCGAGTGGAACATCCTCGAGTCGGCAGGTCGGGGCCGAAGCCGCGGTCGCGAGCGCCTCGCGGTCGATCGAGATCGCCTGGCAGCCGGCCAGCAGGGCATCGCGGTGAGGAGCCTTGGCGAAGGGCTTCAGGCCTTCGGCGGAGGCGGTGGTGGCGATGGACGCAGCGACCAGAAACATGGCGGGAGCCTGCAGGCTTGCTCGGTGATTCATGAGGGAGTGGTTCCTGAAGTTCATGCGTTCGGGGGACACGGGCGACACGTGGGAGCACGGGTTCCCGTGGCCGGGGGATTTCCCACTCCGGCGGGCTCCGAATCTCCATCTTGCATGCGTGTTCCTGAAGCGAATTCGATGTTCGAACCGTGGATGGGACCATGAAAGGTGTGGGCCGTCCAGCCGGCCCAGGGCGAGGATCGATCATAAGTTCGTGGGGGCCGGTCGCTTGAACGAAACCGGATCAGACCCGTGGGCGAGACACCTTTTCTTCCGGGATGCCGCCACCAGCACCTTCCATCGGAACCGTTCCTGGTGTGGGTGCGGGTGGGGGATCGGAGGTGATGTCGATCCTGATCCCGTGATTGGTCGAGGCTTTCGCCGAGCGTCTTCGACGAACCCTTCATGAGTCCACTGTTCATCAACACTCGTTGACGGAATGTCGGTCGGATCGTCTTCCACATCGTGATCAGTGCCGATGATCAGTGATCCAATGTGGGCGTCCTGTGGACTGCCTGATGTTCGTGAAACATAATGGTCGCAATCGCCATCGCGACTTGCATGAGCTGAAAACAGAGGCACTATCGGTCGCAACGTGGGTTCCGTTCGGACTCGCATGAACGGGAAAAGGACACTTGGGCTCGGCCACGAGGCTCGAGCCGGGGAGACAAGGAAGACTTCAAGGTGAAAAGGGTGCCTGTCGGCCCGGGTCGCGTTCTGTCCGCGACCATGCTGTTGGTCTGTGCCACGGCTTCGGGAGACATCGTGAATGTCAAGGGTCCGGGCCTCGGACCGGAGATCGATCCGCCCGGCTCCATCGGATCATGGGCCGAGGATGTGCCATGCACCATCCTCGGTTGTTGTCCATCGATCGCTCTGCGGGAGGAGGCATTGGTGCGCGGCTTGTCGGCATCCCCGCTTCGAACCGGGCTGGTCACCCTCCTCGAACTTGTCGCAATTCCATGTCGCGGTATTCGGAAGCTCGAGGTTCGGGAGTTCTCGGCGTCGCTTGACGACGATGATCGCTCCGGGGCTCTCCACGTCTTCGAATCCCTGCATCTCGACCCCGGCTCGGTCAGCGTGATGACCTTCGAGACCCATGGGGGTCACCACGCGATCACCGCGAACGAGAACTTCTTCGTCCCCACGCCACTTCTCGATTCCAAGACGGTGTGCTGGGGCCTGCTCGTGAAGGTGTTCACCAGGACGATCTACATCGAGGGAAGAAAGCCATGCCAGTGGGAGGAGGTCACGCCCTCCGAGATCGTGCTGGAGGATGCGACCGAGAGTGGAGGTGAGCATGGCGACCGGACCCATGAAACCGGCGATCGGTCGGATGAACCCGGTGATCGGCCAGATGAACCCGGCGGCCGACCGGAAGTCGTCTCATCGATCGTCTCGTCCGGATCAGTGAGCCTGTCGAGATAGGATCAGGTGGACGACCACCGGCTGCGGGCCGGGCTGGGACTGCATGATCCTGATGCGACCGTCGTCGAGGAGTTCGCCGAAGAAGGTTCCGAGTTCATCGGTCTCGACCATGATGAAGGTCCCGGTGTCGTAGTCGACCATGCCGATCACCTGCTCCGAATCGCTCCGCACGGTCTTGCCTTCGGCGTCCGTTCCCGTGAGTGTCTGCTCACCCTGGATTCGATAGGACACGTTTCCAGTCATTCGTCCCGTGGGGTCGGCGACCAGGTCCCAGTCATGGGAGGCTTCACCGGATCCTGACGAGTTGATGACGGAGGCCTTGCCTGACCAGGCGCCGGTGAAGTCGGAGGCGGAGGATCCGCTTCGGCAACCCGAAAGGATCGGGATGGAGACCAGGGCGATGGTTGCGAGAGCGTGTGCGATCCTCATGGCGTCTTCTCCGGTTCGCAGGAATGCGCAGGTGGGAGGTCGACATCCTAGTGGCCGCAGTCCGGTGATGGTTCCCTGAAACCGACGGCCGTTTTCGCTCGGCTCTCGGCTTCCGGACTTCCAGAAACACTTCTGCAACCCTCGTGGATTCCTCTCGACGGGCATTCTTCCCGAGATGTCCGGGAAATCGGAAGTAGCTGTTCTTTCTGCCTGATTCCTCTGCGATACTGTGATCGACGCGGTGTCCCGGATGACATCGCCATGGGGCGTTTCATGCCACTCATTCGGTCCTCAACAGGAATCTCGCCGTGAAGCGATTCTGTCCTGCCGCTCTCGCCGTCATCACGATCGCAACCGCAGGGGCCGCACCTGCCGATGCTCCGGAGGTTCTCGATCTCCGTGGAGTGCGAATCGAGATGCCGGGCCTTGCTCCGGCCGACGCCTCGTCGGCCCTGGCGGGGATCGCCGCCCGACCGGATGCTCGCCACGCGATCGTCCGCCTGGTGGATGATCTCGACCTGGAGTCGCGCGAGCGAATGGGGCAGGAGGGCGTCCGGTTGCTGTCCTGCCTCGGCCCTCGAACCTGGATCGTGTCGGTCGATCCTGCCGTCGCGGGCCGAGCCGAGACCTTCGCGGATCGGGTCGCATGGGCCGGTGCCCTGCCTCGAGCCGCCAAGCTCCATCCCTTCCTCGCCGCCGGCGGCGTTCCGGAATGGACCATCGATCGCCGGGAGCTCGATGCCTTCGTCGAAGGTCGAAATGCGGACATCGACCGGGTGATCGAACAGATCGCGAACACGGACGATCCGGTGGTGGCGCTCTACGTGCTCGCCCACAAGGACATCGGCCTCGACGACTACACCGCGATGCTCGAGATGGGAGGAGCGGAGGTCAGGTCCGCCATGAAGACCGTCAACGGTCTGCTGATCCGAACCCGGATGTCCACCATCGACCGCATCCTCGATCTCGATGAGACCTTCTGGATCGAACCGGCTCTTCCGCCGCTCTCGACCAACAACGATTCCAACCGCGTGAACACCCAGGTGGACGAGGTCCACGAGGCACCGTACGACCTCGACGGTGAAGGCGTGGTGGTGATGGTGTACGACGGCGGCTACGCCGACGCGAGCCATCCCGACTTCGGCGGACGACTCACGGTTCGCGATTCCAGCGGCCAGTCGACGCACGGAACGCACGTGTCCGGCACGGTCGGAGGTGATGGATCGAACTCCGGGGGCACGAACAAGGGCATGGCTCCCGCCGTCACCATCGAGAGCTACGGATTCGAGCAGGAGGGCGGCCTCTCCGAGGGCTTCCTCTACACCGATCCTGGCGACATCGAGGACGACTACTCGGATGCGATCAACAACTGGGGTGCGGTGATCGCCAACAACTCCATCGGCACCAACACCGCACCGAACGGATTCCCCTGCGAGTGGACCGGTGACTACGGCGTCACGAGCAATCTGATCGACTCCGTGGTCCGTGGTGATCTTGGCGGCGACATCCGGATCGTCTGGGCCAACGGCAACGAACGACAGACCACCCGATGCGGCGATCTGTACAACACGACGGCACCGCCGGCGTGTGCGAAGAATCACATCACGGTGGGGGCCACGAACTCCGACGACGATTCCATCACCTCGTTCACGAGCTGGGGACCAGCGGACGACGGGCGCATCAAGCCCGACATCACGGCGCCCGGCTGCCAGAGCAACGACGACGGCGGCGTCACCAGCACGTTCCCGGGTGGTGGATACGGCACCTACTGCGGAACCTCGATGGCCACCCCGACCGTCACGGGCATCTCGGCTCTCATCGTGCAGGAGTGGAGGCGTCTCCATCCCGGCGAACCCGATCTCTCCAATGCGGCGCTGAAGGCGCTGCTGGCGAACTCTGGCGACGACCTCGGCAACCCCGGACCGGACTGCCTGTACGGGTTCGGCACCGTGCGGGCCAGGCAGGCCATCGATTCCCTTCGAGCCGAAGGCGTGATCGAGTCGGAGGTCGGCAACGGCGGCGTGGGTGAACACCTCGTCATCGTTCCCGCCGGCGAGACCAGCCTTCGAATCACCCTGGCCTGGGACGACGAGCCCGGAACCCCTCTGGCCGCCCTCGCCCTCGTCAACGACCTCGACCTCGTCGTCACCTCGCCGGGTGGACAGGTCTACGATCCGTGGACCATCGATCCCGCGGATCCCGGCGCCCCCGCGACCCGCTCCGGTCCCGATCGTCTCAACAACATGGAGCAGGTCTCGGTCGAGAACCCCGCTCCGGGAGCGTGGAGGGTCCAGGTGGTCGGCCATGCCGTCCCGGTCGGTCCCCAGGCTTACGCGGTCTCCGCGACGCCCAATCCCATCGCCTGCAGCTCGACCGGCGTGGTCGGCTTCTCCGGACAGCGGGTCCAGCCCGACACCGTGGTCTCGATCAGTGCCGTGGACTGCGACCTGAACGAGGACGACACGATCTTCGACACCGTGGCGGTGAAGATCTGGAGCGACGACAACCCCACCGGCTTCGACACCGTCCTGACCGAGGATGATCCGGCCTCCTCCAGCTTCTCGGGGTCGATCCAGCTCACTTCCGATCCCGATGGATTCGGATTGCACGTCCTCGACGGATCCCGGTTCTACGTCGAATACATCGATGAGACGGATGCGAACGGGAACACCAATGTCTCGGTGGTCGCCGAGGCGATCGTGGACGGTCTGATCTCCGCGCCGGATTCGGTGCAGGCAGTCGACTTCGGACCCGATTCGGCCATCATCCGGATCGTGTCGGACGAACCGGTCCGTGTGACTGTGCTCTATGGAGATTCCTGCAGCAACCTCGACCGCGAGGTCGTGAGTTCCTCGTTCGGTGAGGATCAGCTGATCACGATCTCCGGGCTCGAGGACACGTTCACCTATCACTTCAGGGTCTTGATCGAGGACCTCGCCGGCAACGTCGGCACCTTCGGAGACGGCACCGACTGCTTCGTCTTCACCGTTCCGGATGCCCTCGACTTCTATGCCGAGCAGTTCGGTGGTTCCATCGACCTCCAGGATTCACAGATTCGATTCATTCCGATCGACTCCGCCGACGTCTACGCCCCGTGTTACAAGTCGATCCTCGCGCTTCCCTACACCCCGTCCGGTGGGAACTCGATCAGTCTCGGTGACGACGACTACGCGGCGATAGCGATCCCGTTCAGCTTCCCGTACTACGGTTCGTCGTACACGACGGCCTACGTGGGAAGCAATGGATACGTGACCTTCCAGTCCGGAGACACGACCTACAGCGAGTCCTTCGGGGTGCATTTCGATCAGCCTCGAATCTCGATGCTGTTCGACGACCTCAACCCGTCTGCGGGCGGATCGGTGAACTGGAAGACCGTCGGTGACGCCTTCGTGGTCACCTGGAACGGGGTCGCCGAATACGGCACCAGCAACTCCAACACCTTCCAGCTGGCCCTCTTCCCCAACGGGGAGTTCCTGCTCGCCTGGGCCGATCTGGACGTGGGTGATGCGATCATCGGGCTTTCACCCGGTGGCGGCATCGCTCCGAACTTCATTCAGAACGATCTGTCCTCCAGCGAGTCCGGATGCCTGCCGAGGCCTCCGTCGGTCCAGGACATCTCGATCTCGACCCTGCCCGGTGTCGCCGTCGACATCACCCTGCTCGGCAACGACGACGGGGAGCCCTTCCCCATGCGTTACGTGATCGATGAGCTTCCTCTCTTCACGCTGAGGGACCTCTCCACGGGTGAGGTGATCATCGATGTTCCGCACGTCATCGAAGCGACTTCCGGACCGCATCTCCGGTTCGAGCCCGGTGGAGCGTGGGAAGGCACCACGAGCTTCGTCTACTACGCGGATGATGGTGGATCGCCTCCGGATGGCGGACCCTCGGACCTGGCGACCGTGTCGATCACGGTCGCGGAAGGTCCCCGGCTCATCCGAGGCTGGGACATGTCCTCCAATCCCGATTGGACGCTTGATGAGGGATGGGGCTTCGGCCAGCCGCTCGGCAACGGAGGAGACCCCTCCAGCGGGGCCACCGGACCGAACGTCATCGGGTACGAACTTGGTGGTCAGTATCAGAACAACCTTCCCGAGCGTCATGCGACGTCTCCGTCGGTCGACTGCTCCGAATCCACCGGCACGACGCTTCGATTCCGGCGATGGCTGGGTGTCGAGAGCGCCACGTACGACCACGCCTATGTGCGGGTCTCGGTCGATGGTGGATCGAGCTGGGCCACGGTCTGGTCCCACGAGAGCGGTTCCTTCTCCGACACCAGCTGGGAGGGGATGGAGTACGACATCTCCGACATCGCCGACGGCCGGTCCGATGTCCGCATTCGATTCACCATGGGAACGACCGACGGATCGGTCACCTACTGTGGATGGAACATCGACGATGTCGAGATCATCGGGGTGATCCCCAACGAGGGCATTCCCGGCGATCTCAACGGCGACGGCGTCGTCAATGGTGCCGATCTCGGCCTGCTCTTCGCGGCCTGGGGTCCGTGCCCCGGCTGTCCGGCCGACCTCAACGGCGATGGCGTCGTCAACGGTGCGGATGTCGGGCTCATGCTTCTGGCCTACGGCAGCGGCGGATTCGATCGCCAGGGAATTCCCGAAGACGGCGATGATCTCGCCTCCGATCTCGAGGATGAGATCTTCGATCCGACCTTCGTCAATGACGGGGTCCTCGAGGTCACCGACGGTCTCCTCGTGATCGAGGACGGGTACACCCAGGAATCCACGGCGGTCATGTCGATCGGCGTCGAAGGTGCGGAGCCGATCACCGATCACGATCTGATCGTGGTCCGGGGTGAGGCCTCGCTGGCCGGTCGTCTCGAACTGATGATCGAAGGTGCCCGCGCCACGGGCGGATTCCTCGCCGTGATCCTCGTCGCGGATTCGATCGATGGCGATTTCGACGAGATCGTCCCGGTCGGGACCCGACGACAAGTCGAGGTCTGCACGACCTCCCATGCCGTGATCGTCAGCGTGGGTGATCATCCCTCCGTTCTCTCGATCGAGGATCTGCCGGCGCTTCCCGCGGAAGTGATCGGCCTGATCGATTCGATCGGGACGACGGATCCCGCCTGGGATCTGGATGAAGACGGTCAGGTGACGACGACGGATCTCAGGATCCTTCTCGACAGCGGCCGAACCTGCCCCTGATCCATCATCGAATCCACTTCGGTCAGCGGCCACGAAGCACATGCTTCGTGGCCGCTTTCCATTCGTCTTCGATCGATTCGAGTCGACCGGGCCGCCCCCTCGGTCGGACGGAAAATGACCTTGATTTCGATGTTTCTGGGGGGCTCGGGCCCAGAAGGGCCCCTCCTCTATGCCGGGAGGGGGCCCGTCGCACCGAGGACCGGTTTCTCCTTTGGTACCGGGAGTTCCAGACCGTAGTCTCGGTGGACGAACCCCCGGAAGACCACTCTCATGACCATCAATCGATGCCTTGCCGTTCTCACGCTGGCCCTCACGACCTCGGCCCTCGCGCAGTCTCCGGAGAAGCCATGGCAGCATGACGATGGTGTCATCGAGTTCAAGGGACGTACCTTCTCGTCCTGGCGGGAGTTCCACCGATCCGATCTTCATGATCCTTCGAGGAAGTGTCTGACTCCGGATGCGGCAGGGGACGGTGGGCAGGATCCCATGGGTTTTCGTGGGTTCTCACCCAACGACTGCTCGCTGAGCTCGACCACCATCAGTCCCGATTACGACCCCGACGTGGCGATCTATCGCATCCCGTGCGTCGTTCACGTGATCACCAACTCCACCGGCAGCGAGGGCAACCTCACCGATGCGCAGGTCGAGAGCGGGATCCGCATCCTCAACGAGGACATGAACGCCCTGCTGGACACCCCGGGACAGAATGGAACGAATGCCCGGATCGAGTTCTATCTCGCCGACGTGGATCCCGACGGAAACCCGACGAACGGCATCACCCGATCGGCGAACTCGACCTGGTTCAACGACAGTGGAAGCTACTGGAACACTCTTGCGTGGGACCCGAACCGCTACTGCAACATCTACACGAACACCGCCAGCGGCGCTCTCGGCTACGTGTCGGGCTTTCCCGCGGACCCAGGACACGCCGGGTCACCGGGTGATCGGGTCGTGATCCTGTGGTCGACCTACGGCGAGGATGGTCCCTACGGGCCGCCCTACGACATGGGACGGACCCTCACGCACGAGATCGGCCACTATCTCGGGCTCTACCACACCTTCGACGGGGGATGTGGTTCCTCCTCCTGCTACACGTCGGGTGACCGGATCTGCGACACGAACCCGGAAAGCGGACCGAACTTCGAGTGCTCGGGAGGAACTCCCTCGAGCTGTGGATCACCCGATCCCATCGACAACTACATGGATTACTCCGACGACATCTGCATGGAGAAGTTCACCCCCGAGCAGGTGAACCGCATGCGGTGCTCGCTGATCAACTGGCGTCCCCTTCTCTACTCGGAGGGTGCGGGATGCATCACCGGGTGCTTCGGCGATCTCGACAACGACGGTGCGGTCAGCAGCGGCGACCTCGGTCTCCTGATCAGCGCCTGGGGTGGCTGCAGCAAGGATCCGAAGTTTCCCTGTTGTGCCGATCTCGATGGAAACGGTCTGGTGAACTCCGCCGACCTCGGTCTCCTGATCGGCGCCTGGGGCGGCTGTCCCGTCGATCCATGTGAAGGGGTCGACTGCAGTGACGGCGATCCCTGCACCACCGACACCTGCATCGAGGGCAAATGCTTCAACGAGCCGATTCCCGGTTGCGGAGAGGGACCGTGCGGGAATCCGAAGGCTGGCTCCTGCTTCGTCGCCAACGGTTCACCCGGATGCGATGATGCGGCGTGCTGCGAACCGATCTGCGCCGACGATCCATTCTGCTGCGACACCGAGTGGGACCAGCTCTGTGTGAATGCCGCCAATGCTTCGTGCGGTGGTGGTGGCGGTGGAGGCGCCGGTGATTGCTGTGTCGCCAACGGCTCGCCGGGCTGTGAGGACCCCGCATGTCAGGACCTGATCTGCAATGCGGATCCCTACTGCTGCGAGGTCGAATGGGACGGGATCTGTTCCGACGCGGCGAACACCGACTGCGCCGTCTGCAACAGCTGAGGTCCGCCGACCCGTCGAGAACCACTCCCGGTCGTGAAGCTCCTGACGGCTTCGCGACCGGGTTCTGCAGCATCGCGAGAACCCACGCCGATAAATCACCCGAGGATGGACGTTCAGTCACCCCTCGATTCGGAAGGGTGGAATCGCCACCGGGATCCGGAGATCATCGATCAGGGTTCCGAGTCGGATCATGGTCGTGAAGAGAGCCACCGAACACAAGATCTTCCGGGCAGGGATGTCGGGTCTTCTGGGCCTGGTGGCGGTTCTCCTGCTTGAATCCGCGGTGGTCTCTGCAGCAGGAGAGAGGGCTCCTTCCACGAACGAAAGGACGTTCGAACGTCCCTGGGAGCACCGGGACGGAACGGTCTCGTACCGTGATCTCGAATTTCAGGACTGGCGTCGGTACACGGCATGGCGACTGTCTTCGGATCCCTCGTTCGACCGGCGATGTGCGACGCCCACGGTGGTCACCGGTCTCTCGAGGCGAGGAGATTTCGAAAGCGACTGCGGCCTCGACAACAACCATCCGCTGGACCGGTTCGATCCATCGACGGGTGATTTCGTCATACCGGTGGTCGTCCACGTCATCCGTGACTCGACCGGTCGACTCGGAGACATCACGGAGTCGAGGATTCTCGAGCAGATCAGGATTCTGAATGCGGTGTTCGCCGGACCGCTCGGCGAATACGGCTCATCGGAGACGGGCATCCGATTCGTGCTGAGCAGGCGGACTCCCGACGATCAGCCTTCGGACGGCTACACGTTCCACGACAACGACGAGTGGTACAACGACCGCGGCGACTACTGGATGGACATCTCCTGGGATCCGGAGCGGTATCTCAACATCTACACGAACACCGGTGGCGGGGCCTTCGGTTACGTGCCCAACCTTCCTTCCTCAGGAATCGCAGGCCAGCCGTCGGATCGGGTGGTCGTCGACTGGAGGGTCTTCGGAGAAGGAGGCGAATACGGTTGGCCGCTGGATCTCGGCCACGTGCTGGTCCATGAAGTGGGTCACTACCTCGGCCTCTATCACACGTTCCAGGGAGGATGCGGAGACGACTGCTCGTCGAGCGGTGACATGATCTGCGACACCGAACCTCACCAGCTTCCGACCAGGGAATGCAGGGATCAGGAGGAGTGCGGCACCCTCGACCCGGTCAGCAACTTCATGAACTACTCCTGGGAGATCTGCATGAACCGGTTCACCCCGGAGCAGGTCCGGAGAATGAGGTGCACGCTTGAACAGTGGCGTCCCGATCTGGGCCGGCCGTCGCAACCGTGTTCGTCACTCTGTCCCGGGGACTTCGACGGCAACGGGATCGTCGACGGCGAGGATCTGGGCGGACTGTTCATTTCCTGGGGCGAGTATTCCGGACTTCTTCCATGTGCGGATCTCAACATGGACGGATCGATCTCCGGGGCCGACTTCGGCCTGATGATGCTGGCATGGGGTCCCTGCCCGGTCGATCCATGCATCGGCGTCGAGTGTGACGACCAGGACGAATGCACGGTGGATTACTGCGTCGCCGGAAACTGCGTGCATGCACAGCTCGAGAGCTGTGGCGGCGTCTGTGGATCGAAGTCGGCTGGAAACTGCGACGAGATCAACGAGACTCCCGGGTGCAACGATGCCGAGTGCTGCACGGAGATCTGCGAGATCGATCCGTACTGCTGCGTCGTGGTCTGGGACATCGTCTGTCGAAACAAGGCGTTGAGCGGGGACTATCCCGGCTGCAACGACTGAAAGATCGCCGGAACGGAGTAGGCTGGTCGACATGACCGACCAGAACGATCCCAACCCGAAGAACGAGAAGAAGCAGGACCCCGACGCCACGGTGGTGGACGCGACGGTGATCGGCTCGCGTCCGGCGGGCGGCCTGACCGGCACGCTTCGGGAAGGCGACCCGATCGGTCCCTACACCGTGGTCCGCGAGCTCGGCGAGGGCGGGTTCGGCTCGGTCTACC
>PAQL01000026.1 GCA_002709295.1 Phycisphaerae bacterium
GCTGCTCCTGATCACCCTGCTGCTGTTCCTGCTGCTCCTGATCACCCTGCTGCTGTTCCTGCTGGTCCTGGTCACCCTGCTGCTGTTCCTGCTGCTCCTGATCGCCCTGCTGCTGGTCCTGCTGTTCCTGGTCACCCTGCTGCTGGTTCTGCTGCTCCTGATCGCCCTGCTGCTGATCCTGCTGTTCCTGGAACTCACGGAGCTGTTGAAGAAGACGGTGGGCGAGTTCCGCGTTGGCGCGGGCGTCCTTGTTTGCGGGGTCGGCGTCGATCGCATCGCGAAAGTGGTCGAGCGAGCGGCCGACGCGCTCCATGGCATCCTTGATCGGATCGATCGGTGCATCGTCTTCCGGATTCGCAGGAGGTGTCGCTTCGGAGCCCTCGTCGTCGGCCAGTCTCCGGACCGCCTCCGCATAGCGGGCGGTTCCCTCGTTGTACATGGCTCGGGCGGCGAGACCGGCATCGCCGATCTCACCGGCACGGCGGAATGCATCGGCAGCCGCCTCCATGTCACCGGCGCGATACTCCGCCACGCCGCGGTTGTAGGCCGCCGTGGCGAGACCCGGATCCGCCCGCTCGACCTGCGACCAGGCGAGCGCCGCCTGAGGCCAGGCTTCCCGGTTCATCAGCTCCTCGGCGGTCCTCACGAGCACCGGGATCCCACCGGCGGGCAGAGTGATCGCATCCTCGGAAGATGGTGGCGAGGCCGGGGGCACGGGCGCGGCGGCGATCAGCAGGGCCGCGGCGGCGGTGGACAGCGGCAGGCCGACTCTCGAGAGGGTGGAGATACGAGGAGCTTTCATGCGGCATGCTCCGGGGATTTCATGACCGCATGGTTGGAAGGGGCGCGTCTGCGTTCGGAGATGAGACAGCTCGACACGAGCAGGGCGAGCGCCGGCACCGCGAACCATCGGAATCGCGGGGTTCGCTGACGAGTGATCGCGCTGGAGCCGTCTCGAAGATCGATCGTCGTGATCCAGTCGTCGAAGAACTCCCCGAGATCCACGAGGCTGGTTCCGGCCGGCACGAAGACGCCGCCACCGGCCTCCGCCACGGAGGCCAGAAGACCCGGATCCATCAGGCTCCACACCTCCCGTCCCTCGTGGCGAAGCCAGCTCTCCTGGCCGTTGATCGAGACCGGGATCCTCGCACCCTCCTCCGCGTCACCGATCCCCACCGTGAAGACCCTTGCGCCGTGCTCCCGCCAGGCGGCGGCCGCCGCCTCGACGGGGAAGCTGTCCATGTCCTCGCCGTCGGAGAGCACCACGATCGCCTTGCCACCCGGTTCGTCGTCGGGGAATGAGTCCGCGGCGGTTCGAATGGCATCGCCCAGCATCGATCCGCCACGACTCGCACTTCGTGCTGAGAGTTCGGTCAGGCTGGTCTTGAGGGCGTCGTAATTCAGGGTGAGCGGACTGCGAACCGATGGATCGCCGGCGAAGTCGACCAGCCCGACCCGATCACCGGCCATGGCGTCCACCGCCTCCTCGATGAAGAGTCGGGATCGATCGAGACGCGAGGGAGTCGCATCTCCGGCGAGCATGCTCCGGCTCACGTCCACCACGAAGATCACATCCATGCCTCTGCGATCGGCCTCGACGTATCGAACGCCCCAGCGGGGATCCGCGATGGCGAGCACCAGCAGCAGCAGGGCGAGAATGGACAGCACGGAACGAAGGATCGGACGAAACGAGCTCAGGTGCGGTGCGAGCCGCTTGAGGAGCGGATGGTCGGCGAACCTCGCCAGCGATCGACGACGGGCGCCGAACGACCATGCCACGACCAGGGCGACCACGACGACGAGCCAGAGCCAGGCCAGGGATCCGGGATGTTCGAACATGCTGGTCATGGGATCGTTCGAAAGAGGGTGTGACCGAGAATCAGATCGAGACCGATCAGGAGCATCGCGACGAGCAGCAGAGGGGGGATCTCCATGCCGCCCACCACGATCGAGGAGACCGCGAGATCACGATAGAGCCGATACCGACGCTGTTCCGTGGTCGTCTTCTCGAGTTCGTCGATGGACGCGTAGATCTCCCGCAGGGAGTCGGTGTCGGTCGCACGGAAGTACCGGCCGCCCGTGGATTCCGCGACCCGGGTGAGGGTCTCCTCGTCGATGGACACCCGCTGTCGGACCATGACGGGATTGCCGAAGGCGTCCCGGGCGGGAATCGGAGCGACCCCGTTGGAACCGACTCCGATCGCGTAGATCCTGACGTCGAAGGCCGCGGCGATCTCCGCGGCGATGTCGGGTTCGATGTCCCCGGCATTGTTCTCTCCGTCGGTCAGCAGCACGATGACCCTGCTCTTGATCCGGCGGCCGGCGGCATCCTCCCGATCATCCAGTTCGCGAAGCCGCTCCACCGCGAGGGCGATCGCGTCTCCGATCGCCGTGCCGTCCTCCGAACGCCGGGTCGCGATCCGGACCGAGTCGATGGCATCGACGATGTGGGCGTGATCGAGGGTGAGTGGGCTGGCGGTGTCCGCATGGCGAGCGAAGGTGATCAGGCCGACGAGGTCGTCGGGACGACCGGGAAGCTCCTCGTCTCCGACGATGAACTCCGAGAGGACCTTCTTCACCGCGGTCAGGCGATCGACCTGACCGGCATCGAGGGCGAAGTCGAGTGCCGCCATCGATCCGGAGCGGTCGATGACCGACTGGATCGCGACTCCCTCCACGAAGACCCGGCTTCGCTCGTTCGCCTTGATCGGACGGGCGATGCAGATCACGACGAGGGCGATTCCCAGCATGCGGAGCAGGGGTGGGATCCAGCGAAGACGGGAGATGCCGGAGCGGCCGACGATCGAGAGGATCGAGGTCCGGGAGTGGGTGATCGTCGCTCGTCTTCGTCGCAGGACCGGGATCCAGGCGCACAGGCAGACCGGAAGCAGCAGCAACCACCAGACGGCGTTGGGATGGAACCCGAACTCGCTGCCCGCGATCGTCTCGAGCCATCCGCTCATGACCGGTTCTCCAGTCGATCGAGATCGTCGACCGCATCGGAGATGCGGATCTCACGTGCGGTGGCCCGATCGGGGGTTCCGGTCGGGTTCTTCGTCGAGGTGACCGGAGTCCCGCCGGTGCGATCCGAGTCGTCGCAGGTGGGAGCGGGGCCGACCTCGCCGACGAAGTCACGGACGAAGCCGAGGTGACGCTCCGCCTCCGCCGAGGCGGGACGATCGCCTGCGAACTTCACCATGTCGGCGGCACGGAGGAGATTGCCGAGCACCCGCGCGTGCTCCTCCCCGATCAGCGGGTGCCGGGTGGCTTCCCGGGCGAACTCGGGCGTGGTGCGTTCCGGGGCGGCGATGCCGTACCGGAGTTCGATGAATCGTCGGGTGATGTCGGTCAGCTCGACGTAGAAGCGATGGATCCGTCCTGCGGAGAGGTGGCCCCGGGACTCGAGCTTGTCGAGTTCCTCGAACGCCCATGCGTCGGCGGGAACCGGAGGGGGAAGAGGGCGGGGCCGGGTCCACCACCACACCACTACGATGATCGTCGTGACCAGCAGGAGGTGGCCGATCAGAAACCAGATCCAGGCGATCGGGGTGTCGAGATCGACCTCGATGGGGCCGGTGATGTCACGATGGGCTGCCGGGTCGGTGTCGATCCCGGCGACCGAGGCGATCAGGAGGGTGCGGGCGGGGACCTCGAGGATCCGATCGTCGAGGCGGATGTCGAATCCCGGAAGCTCGACCCGACCACTGGCGAAGGTCCGGATCCTCCACGTGGAGATCACGCGGCGGTCTTCCAATGGAATCGTCGGTGACGGTGCCGTACCGAGCACCTCGAAGTCTCCCAGTTCCGTCCCGGGTGTCGGCCACGTCACCTCCGGTGCGGGCACATCGGAATCAAGCGGGCCCTGCAGCTGGAAATCGACGGGGAGGCCGACCGCCGGGGTCGGTGATTCCAGCACGAGCACCGTGCCTCGATCGTCGAGTCCGATCGAGGTGCCGGATTCCCAGATCCGGGGCGGAGGCGGTTCCTCGGCGGACTGTCCCGCCGCATGCGACCCGGTCTGCAGGATCCCCCCGATGATCACCAGCGATGCGGGAATCATGATCGTCAGAAGGCGATTCATCGTGATCGCCTCCTCTCGCGTCGTCGGAAGTGGGCGGTCAGAGGTTCGACGAAGTCGGAACCGGTGTCGAGGACGAGAGGATCGAGTCGCATCCTTCTCAGAGCGAGATCGCGGCGTTCGGACGCCGCCTTCGCGGCCTCCTCGAACCGCCGTCGGATCCGTCGGCTCCGGGTGTCGACGACGGTGCGGGCGCCGGTCTCGGGATCCGTGAACTCGACCAGTCCCATCGCGGGAAGTTCGTGCTCCCGGGGGTCCGTGATCACCACCGGAACCACGTCGTGTCGTCGTCTGGCCGCGAGCAGGGAGCGTTCCCAACCCTCGTCGAGAAAGTCGCTGACCACGAAGACGACCGATCGCTGCCGAAGGACCCGGTCCAGCTCCCCGATGGCGGAACCGATGTCGGTGCCGGACCCTCGAGCACGGATCGCGAGGAGGTCGCGGACGATCCTCATGACCTGGTTCGTCCCCTTCCTCGGGGGGACGAAGCCCTCCACCTCGTCGGTGAAGGACAGGAGACCGATCTTGTCGTTGTTCATCGCGGCGCTGAAAGCAACGGTCGCGGCGAACTCCGCGACGAGATCCCGCTTGAAACGATCGGCCGTTCCGAAGGCCTGCGAACCCGAGACATCGACCGCGAGGACCACGGTCAGCTCCCGTTCCTCGCGGAAGAGCTTCACATGGGGATCGCCGAGACGGGCGCTGACGTTCCAGTCGATCGAACGCACGTCGTCCCCGATCTGGTACGGCCGGACCTCCTCGAACTCCATGCCGCGTCCCTTGAACGCCGCGTGATACTGGCCTGCGAGGGCGTCGTTGACGACCTGGCGGGTGCGCAGTCGGATCCTTCGAACCCGTCGAAGGAGATCCCGGGCGTCCTCTTCGGCGTCCCGGTGGGATTCAGGATTGATTCGGCCTCGCAGCACTGGATGTCACGGAACGGGGACGTGTTCGAGAAGTGCGTTCACGATGTCGTCGGCTGACCGGTCCTCGGCCTCCGCCTCGTAGCTCAGTCCGATTCGATGTCGAAGCACCGGAGCGGCCGCATCCTTCACGTCCTGCGGCACCACGTAGCCCCGGCCGTCGAGGAAGGCCTTCGCCTTCGCGACCAGGATCAGGGCGATCGATGCCCGAGGGGATGCTCCGAAGTCGACGAGTTCTCCGAGGGAGAGACCGGCCTGCGACGGGTCCCGGGTCGCGATCACCAGATCGACCACGTAGTCGCGGATGCGATCATCGACATGGATCCGGTCGATCACCGCCCGGGCATTCACGATCTGCTCGGGATCCAGCACCGCATCGATCTCGATGTTCGTCGAGGTCCTCGCCATTCGATCGAGAATCCTTCGCTCGTCCCGACGATCGGGATACTCGACGACGAGTTTCATCAGGAATCGATCGACCTGGGCTTCGGGCAGCGGGTAGGTGCCCTCCTGTTCGATCGGATTCTGGGTGGCCAGCACCATGAAGGGACTGGGAAGGTCGTGGGTCTCGTCTCCGATCGTGACCTGACGTTCCTGCATCGCCTCCAACAGTGCCGACTGCACCTTGGCGGGCGCTCGGTTGATCTCGTCGGCAAGGACGAGGTTCGAGAAGATCGGGCCCTGCTTCACAACGAAGTCGCCCTCCGACGGTCGATAGACGAGGGTGCCCACGAGGTCCGCGGGCAGCAGATCCGGAGTGAACTGGATCCTCTTGAACCCGGTCCGGATGCCCCGGGCGAGGGCGGCGATCGCGGTGGTCTTTGCGAGTCCGGGCACGCCCTCGATGAGCAGATGGCCGTTGGCCAGAAGCCCGATCACCAGACCGTCCAGCAGCGGTTGCTGGCCCACGATCACACGGTGCATCTGGTCCTGAAGGTGCCGGAAGGGGCGACTGGCATCCTCCACGACACGCTCGAGTTCGGCGGTGTCCTCGCGGCTTGGAGCGGATGGGCTGGTGGTGTCTGAGTCGTTCATCATCAAGGTCCGTCGAAGGCCTGGAATCTCCCCCGACCGTTCATGCTGGACGGGCCACGGGTCGGGTCCCTCGGGACGCCGTTCGTGTCTGCGGAGGATATCCGCGGGCTTCACCTGCTCGGTGGGGGGGCCGGATCCGGTTACGATCCGCCCAGCCCCCCGGTTCGACCCGATCCGGAGCATCGAAGGGGGGCATGGAGATGCGGGCATGTCCGAACTCGGCTGGATCGGTTGTGGTGTGATGGGGTGCTCGATGGCCGGGAAACTCCTCGAGGCGGGCCATCGATTGCGGGTCCACACCCGAACCAGGTCCAAGGCTCGAACCCTGCTCGATGCGGGGGCCACCTGGGTGGATTCGCCCCGGGAGGCGGCCGATGGCGTCGATGCGGTCTTCTCGATCGTGGGATATCCAGAGGACGTGAAGGAGATCCATCTCGGCCCCTCCGGAACCCTCTCGGCCGATGATGCTCCCGGATTTCTCATCGATCTCACGACCAGCGATCCCGGCCTTGCGGTCGAGATCCGGGATCGGGGCCTGGAACGCGGGGTCGTGGCCTACGACGCTCCGGTTTCGGGAGGAGACGTCGGGGCCCGCAACGGCAGCCTGTCGATCATGGTCGGTGGCGACGCGGAGCGATTCGATTCGATTCGGCCATGGTTGGAGCCCATGGGGGGGACGATCGTCCTTCAGGGCGGGCCGGGAGCCGGCCAGAAGACCAAGATCGTGAATCAGATCCTGGTGGCGGCATCCATGGTGGGAGCATGTGAGGCTCTGCGTTTCACCGAAGCAGCCGGGCTGGACCCTCGTCGGGTCCTGGAGTCCGTCTCCACCGGGGCGGCGGGGAGCTGGACCCTGTCCAACCTCGTGCCGAGGATCCTCGACGGCGACTACGAGCCGGGATTCTTCGTGGAGCACTTCGTCAAGGATCTCGGGATCGCGATCCGGTCCGCGAGGTCCCTCGGATTGGACCTTCCCGGGCTCGAGCATGCCGAATCGCTCTATCGAGCCATGGAGGCGGCCGGGCTCGGACGGAAGGGGACCCAGGCCCTCGATCTGCACCTCAAGGCCGCTTCCGGGCCCTCCTGAGGCCCTTGAGGGGGCTGAATCGGCCTCTCCAGCCGCCCCTGGTTCCTGCGGGCTGGACTGGGGCGAGGGTCCTGTTACAATCTCCGATTCGCGGCCGAGGGCGACCCCCGGCCATCTCACAGCACGCCAGACCGTCGGAAGCCGCCCATGGAACTCGCCCCGTCGACCACCATGACCTTCACCATCACCGCCGTCCCCAAGAACGAACGCGGTGTGAAGACCCTTCGTCGGCTCATGCGCATGCAGCCCGAGGTTCAGAAGGCCCTGACCGTGCTTGCTCGTCGTCGTCGTCAGTTCGACAACCGTCCGACCAACCGAGCCGGTCGGATCTGGATCGACCGCAAGAAGCCGACCCAGGTGGTGCAGGTGCAGGTCGGTGAGTCTTTCACCCTCCGCGTCACGCCGCAGATCATGAACGATCTGAAGAGCGTCGAGAAGTATCTGGACGCCAAGGCCGCCTGAGCCCGCACGTCCCGGCCACCGGTCGGACATCAAGACACATCCGACGCCGTCCCATCACGGGGCGGCGTCGTTGCATTCATGGTGCTGCGGGTCAGGAGTTTCGGGAAATCCTCAGTCGTCCCGGTCGGGAGACCGGGTCGCCAGCTCGAGCAGATGCTCGATGTCCGCGGATTCGACTCCGGGAGGATTCGATCGCAACAGGGCCTCCCGGGCCAGTTCGGCCGAGGTCTCGCTCAAGGGACCGGTCAGGGTCTGATGAGCCACCGGATCGTTGAGGTGTTCCAGGGTCGAGTCCAGCCGTCCGCTCTCGTAGAGATCTCGGAAGACCGTGACCGCCTCGGGTTCGTACCAGCTTCCCGCATGCACCTCGAGATCGAGGATGGCCCGTTCCGCCGCCGAATCGCCTCTGCCGTCGTGGTAGGAACGGAGGCTGGTCATGGCATCGAAGCCGTCGATCACCGAGAACCAGCGGGCCGCCAGCGGTATCTGTTCTCCGGCGAGTCCGTCGGGGTAGCCGGTGCCGTCGATCCGCTCGTGGTGACTTCTCACCACCTCGAGGATGATCGGCTCGGTCACCCCCATCCGAAGCAGTCGATCGTGGCCTGCGGTGGTGTGTTCCTGCATCCGCCGGAACTCGTCGGGATCGAGTCTCCCGGGCTTGCGGAGGATGGCATCGGGGACGTCGATCTTGCCGAGGTCGTGCAGGACCGCGGCCAGCATGAAGTTCATCAGACGGGGTGTCTCGACCCGGGCCGCCTCGGCCATCGCCTGGGCGTACATCGTCACCCGCCAGGTGTGCGCGCCGGTGCTGCGGTCCTTGAGCTCGACGATTCGTCCGAGAGCGTTGGCGAGTTCGAAATCCACGACGGGAGCCTAGCACCCTCGAGCGGTCGGGCGGTGGATCCGGGGAACGCCGATCGAGCCCGGGGCCTCAGCAGGGACGGGAGAGGATCGCCCGACGGATGGGGATCAGCACCGAGGGGATCAGTCGCTCCTCGACGAGTCGCTCCGCATGACCGGCCAGCCGGGCGAAGAGCGAAGGCAGCTCATCCAGGGAGCGGATCGGTCCGTTCACCCGTGCGGTGAGGTAGACGCTGATCGGGTCGTGGCCGTCGATGCCCGGAATTCCGGTCTTGGTCCGGGCGGGTCTGGACTTGATCTCGAAGAAGGCCTGCATCCGGGGATCGTCCTCGAGGGCGATCCCCAGGAGGGGCTGGGCCTCGACCAGCCGCTCTCGATCCCGATCCACGAGCTCCGCCAGAGGGGAGTCCGCGAGGAGGGCCTCGAAGACGATCTCGTCGCGATCCCGATCGGCCTCGAAGTCGAATCCGAAGACGAGCTCGAGGTGATCGATGTCCAGAGGGCTCACCGAGAGGTAGTAGGGGGCGATGTCCAGAAGGGTCCGGTGAAGCCGGTAGGCGTCATCCAGGGTGTCGGGGTTGATCGAACCGCTTCGGAGCGTGGTCTGGCGAAGGGCCCCCCAGCCGTAGGTGCCGTCGACGTCCTCCGATTCGAGGGCGTACTCGCCCTCGTAGCGGCGAAGCCGTTCCAGCCAGGGGAATTCCTTCTTGATCCGGCCGAAGAGGTCGAGCACCGCTTCCCGACCTTCGGGGACGTCCATCGTCAGAGCCAGCTTCTGGTTGACGTAGAAGTCGCTGCAGATCCCTGCGAGTTGGGCATCCAAGGTCTGGGACTCCGAAGGGGGGGGAGGCGGCCGGTGCCGCGGCTCGGAGAGTAGCCCCCCGGATCGGCCCTCTGGCGACCGCGACACGTTCTCCACGCCCCGTCAGGCCGGTTTTCGGGGCTTGAAGTCGCCGCCGGCGAGGCCAAGGTAGGACCCCTGTCTCCAGATCCATTCCACCGGTCCCATGCGGAAGAGCGAACTCCACGCGAGGCAGAAGATCGTGACCCCGACGTAGACGAGGGCGGCGATCCCGACCAGCTGGCTCAGGGAGCCCTCGTTGAACCAGCTGAGGCCCCAGTGGGACATGAGGGCGATGAAGATCACGCTTTCCAGGAGGTAGGCGGTCAGGGACATGCGGCCGACCGACGCGAAGAGCGACGCCAGCGGCATGCGGCCGCGATCCACCAGGATGGTCACCAGGCCCACGATTCCCAGGGCGATCATGCTCGCCGACACCATCTGGATGCCGGTCATGATGCTCGCCACCACGGGGTGGTCTTCCCGGTACCAGAAGGAGATGCCGCAGGCGATCGAGAGGACCAGCCCCACCGGCAGGAGGGTGGTGATGAAGAGCTTCTGCAGTCTGGAGCCGGCGGACGTGAAGAAGTCACGATCATGAAGCCAGCTTCCGATGATCGCCATCCCGATGATGTGCCAGTAGACGCTGAACACGGAGATGACCACGTAGGAGACGAAGGTCATGCCCCGGTAGGCCATCGCATCGAGGAAGGGACCGTCACCGAACGCCGCGATCTCGCCGGCGATCCAGTTCGGATGCATGGGGTCCAGGCCCGCCTTCATCATGGCCTGGAAACCGCGATGGCTCAGATCCAGGGTCTCGGGATCCGGTGCGGTCATGGTCCACGTCCCGAGCAGGGCGAATCCGATCGTCACCAGCATCGACCAGCCGATGCCGAGCAGGGCGATCGCCAGTCTCGGTCCCGGGTCGATCAGGAGGATCGGGATGAGCAGGAGCCCGACCAGGGCGTACATGAAGAGGATGTCCCCGAACCACAGTCCGAGGGCATGGGTCAGACCGAAGAGCCCGAGGATCAACATCCTCCGGATGCCGAAGCCGGCGAAGGATCGGCCCGAGGCCAGTCGTCGCGATCGTTGCATCGCGATGCCGAAGCCGAACAGCAGGGAGAAGATCGAGATGAACTTGAACTCGGCGAACGTCTTGACCAGCACCCAGGTGATGCGGTCGGCCGGCGGATCCGTGGACTCCGGGCCGTTCATGACCTCGGCCAGCGGAAGGCCGAAGTAGGCCGCATTGACGATCACGATGCCGAACAGGGCGAGGCCGCGAAGGACATCGATCGAGGCGATCCGATCCTTCCGCGTCAAGGGGCCGCTGATCATGGGTCGAGGGATCCGAGGCACCGCTCGAGTGCGGAGGTGAATCGTTCGAGATCCGAGAGGTCCTCGAGGAGCTCGTCGGGATCATGCGGTGCGAGTTCGTCGGTCGAGAACCGGCCGGTGGCCACCGCGATCACCGGACAGCCGGCCGCACGGGCGCAGTCTATGTCCGCCGGGGTGTCCCCGACGATGACCGCTTCCTCGGGTTTCAGGGGCCTTCCCAGATGCTCGCCTGCCCGTGCGATGCCGATCGGAGGCAGCCCTCGGCGGGTGTCGGCTTCAAAGCCCCAGACACCGAAGGCGAAGTCGTCGGGATCGATGCCGGCTCCGGCGACCTTCAGGCGTCCGGTCTCTGGGTAGTTGCCGGTGAGCAGGGCGGCGATGAGCCCTGGATGGTCGCGAACCCACGCGACCGCCTCGGCGGCTCCGTCGAGGCAGATGACGGGGCGCTCCGCCTCGATCATCGAGTGCATTCGGTCACCGTAGTTGCGGCGGAAGGCCTCATGGCCCTCCTCGGTCGCCTCGATGCCGCGTTGCTCCAGCAGCTCGCGCCAGATCAGGGGGTCCAGACGCCCGGCGGTGTCGATCGCCTCGACGTCGTGGGTGTCGCCGGGATGTCGGGGGGGATGGAGTTCCTCCAGCGCCGCCTGCATCGCTCGCAGACCGACCCCTCGGCTCTTGAGCAGGGTGCCGTCGATGTCGAAGAGAACCAGCATCAGCCGACCGCGGTGCACACCGTCCGGGCGGCGTCCGCGAGGTCGGTGGCGGTCCGCATGGTGGGAATCTCGTTCCGGGCATCCTCGAGCATCCGGCGGGCGGCATCGACGTTGGTGCCCTCGAGGCGGACGACGAGGGGGACCTCGAAGCCGACCTCCTTGGCCGCCTCGATGATCGCGCCGGCGATGGTGTCGCACTTCATGATGCCGCCGAAGATGTTCACGAGGACACCCTTCACCCGGTCGTCCCCGAGGATGATCCGGAAGGCCTCGGTCACCGATTCCCTGGTCGCGGAACCGCCGACGTCGAGGAAGTTCGCGGGATCGCCTCCGTGCAGCTTCACGATGTCCATCGTGCTCATGGCGAGGCCCGCACCATTCACCAGGCAGCCGATGTTCCCGTCGAGGTCGACGTAGGAGAGTCCGGCCGCCTCGGCCCGGGCCTCCGCGGGATTGTCCTCGGCCGGATCATGCATCTCCTGGAGGTTCTTGTGCCGGAAGAGGGCGTTGTCGTCGAAGCCGAACTTCGCATCGATCGCCATCACACGCCCCTCGGGCGCGTCCTCGGTCGGGCTGGTCAGCACCAGCGGGTTGATCTCGACGAGGCTCGCGTCGAGTTCGCCGTAGAGCTTCGCGAGACGCTGCATGACGCTCGCAGCCTGGCCGATCTGTCTTCCGGTGAACCCGAGCTGCGTGGCGATGTCACGAGCCTGGAACGCCTCGAGTCCGGCGAGGGGATCGATGGGCGTCTTGAGGATCGCGTCGGGATTCTCCTCGGCGACGGTCTCGATCTCGACGCCACCCTCGGAACTCGCGATCAGGGTGTTCACGCCGCGGCCTCGATCGAGCGTCACCGCGAGGTAGAACTCCTTCTCGATGTCCACGCCCGCTGCGACGAGGAGTCTCTTGACCTCGATGCCCTCGGGACCGGTCTGGTTGGAGATCATGCGGTTGCCCAGCATGAAGGTCGCGGCCTCACGCGCCTCCTCGCTCGTCTTCACGAGCTTGACGAAGCCGGCCTTGCCGCGGCCACCGGCGTGCACCTGGGCCTTCACCACCACGAGGGAGACGCCGCTGGAGAGGATCCGTTCGGTTTCCGCGACGGCATCATCGACGGTCTCGACCATGCTTCCTGGGGGGACGGGGATGCCGGCATCGGAGAGAAGCTGTCGGGCCTGGTACTCGTGGATCTTCATCGAAGGGGGCTCGGGGAGGCGTTTCAGGGGAGCCCGGCAGTGTACCGGCACCCGCCCCCGGTCGGGGCTCAGTCGTGGCTGCCGAGGCCCCGGTGGTGGTCGATGAGTCGCTTCACGCCGTCGGGATCGGGGATGTTCATGATCCGGATGTCCGCGGTGCCGTCTCCAGCCGCCGAATCGATCTCCATGTCCCCGATCCTCATGATCCGCTGCCACACCGACTGGGTGATCCGAAGGTTCCGCACGTGGGTGTGGAGCACCTCGGAGGTGCTCCTCATCACGATGCCCCGCTCGTCGATGGTTCGTCGATCGGTGATCTTGAGGCGGTCCCAGCGGTGGCCGAGGACGAAGATCCAGAGCGCCCAGACGACCCCGCCGAGGCCGGCGACGGCACCCGGCCACCTCATCCACTCCGGCAGCCCTCCGGTCAGCGACAGGATGATCACGATCATGCCGCCGAGAAGGAGGACCGCGGCCAGGAAGCTGGCGATCGGATGGCCGCGGACCAGGGCGGGGCGGACGGTTCTCAGGAGCGTCTCGTTCGAGGATCCCGTGGCGGGGGAGGCGTCGGGGTCGGTGTCGTTGGGATCAGTCATCTTCGATCCGAGGGGCGATCATGAAGTCAGGGATTGTCCGCGTTCTCCATCCACCGGTCGGCGCACCGTCCGGCGTTCTGCCCCGAGAGCTGGCCGCCTCGTTCGGTGTAGGTGCCCTTCCATGCGCCCCGGCGAACCACCTCCACCGCGGCGAGGAACGCGTCCACGTCGCTCTCGTCGTTGAAGAGTCCGATGGAGGCGCGAACCGCTCCGGTCGTCTCCTCGCCGTGCAGGAGCCGGTCGCTGTGGACATGCGAGCAGAACCGACCGTTCCGGACCGCGATCGCGAACTCCTCGCCGAGAACCGCCGCGGTCAGCATGTCCGAGACCCCCTCCACGTTGAAGGGAATGATCCCGACCCGCTCCTCGAGGGACGGAGGGCCGTACAGGGTGATGCCGCCGATGTCCCGGAGTCCGGTGACCATGCGCTCGAAGAGCCGCATCTCGTGCCTGCGGACCTCGGTCATGGTGATCCGCTTGAGCAGGTCCAGCACCACCGCCATGCCGATCGCGCCGCCCACGTTGGGGGTGCCGTACTGGTGCCGGTCGGGACTGGGCAGCCAGGAGACGTCGTTCTCGTCCACCTTCGCCGCGACGCCGCCGCCGGGCACGACCGGATCGACCGAGTCCAGGACGTCCCGGGGGCCGATCAGGAAGCCGGCACCGAACGGGGCGTAGGCCTTGTGGCCGGCGGCCACCAGGAAGTCGATCGATCCGGCATCGCCCGGAGGTCCCATGTCGATCGGAGCGTGGGCGACCAGCTGGGCGGCATCGACGCAGACCAGGGCACCCGCCTCATGAGCCAGGGTCGCGATCTCGTGGATGGGTGGCATCCAGCCGGTGACGTTCGCGGCACCGGTCACCGAGACCAGCTTGATGCGGTCCCGCTTGAGCGTCTCCCGAAGGGCGGACATGTCCAGTCGCTGTTCCTCGTCCAGACCGACCCGGACCACCCGTCCCCGTCGACGATGCGGAAGGTCGCTGCTGTGATGTTCGAGATCGGTGACCAGGACGGCGCCGGGTCGAGGGGCGACCGCATGCGCGACGATCTCGCAGGCGGCCGTGGTGTTGGAGGTGAACACCACGCAGTGATGGTCGAGGTCCGCACCGACGAAGCGGGCGCAGGTTCGATAGGCATCCTCGAATCGAAGCGTCGAGCGTCGGGCGAGCTGGTACGAGGCGCGATGGACGTTGGCGTAGTCGAGACTCAGGAAGTTCCGGACCTCGTCCATCGCGAAGTCGGGAGGGTGCGTGGTCGCGGCGTGATCGAGGTAGACCAGCGGGCGCTCGATGCCGTCGAGGGCCTCCACCCGTCGGCCGGTGATCGCGAAATTCGATCGGATCGACGTCCAGCATCCGGTGTCGACCGTGGTCGAGACGGAGCCGATCACCGAACCGGGACCGGCGGCGATCTCACGATCCTCGTCCCGCCAGCCGGCGAAGCCTCCGTCGAGGCTGCAGACATCGGTGAAGCCCATCTCCTGGAGGGTCCTGCAGGCGAGAAGACTTCGCTTGCCACTGGCGCAGTACAGGCAGATCGGTCCCTCGTGATCCCCGAGGCGCTCCGAGACGAGCTTCTCGAGCGACCCTCGGGGGATCAGCATGGCATCAGGAAGAACGCCGTCCTGGTACTCGTTCGTCTCGCGGATGTCGACGATCGCCACGCCGGTCCGACGCATGGCCTCGAGATCGTCCGGCGCGATCGAGCGGACATCGCCGCGAGCCGCCTCGCAGAGGTCCTCATAGCTTTGTCGCAGTGCCGGCCGGTCCATGCCCCAATGGTACCACTCCGGGAATCGGAATCAGCCCGGACAGGGGGTTCCTCCCGGGACTTCAGTCGGTCCCGGCGACGAAGTTCTTCTCGATGTAGCGGGCGACGTAGTCGAGGATGCTGGAGGCCTCCGGGATCTCCGGATTGGAGGTCGGCCCCATGGGCTCGAAACGCATCCCGCGGAATCGTTCGACGGCGTCGGCGGCACTGAGGCCGTGCTGGAGGGCGAGACTGAAGGCTCTGCAGAAGCCCTGGATGAGTCCGGAGAGGGTGGAGCCCTCCTTGCTCATCTTGATGAAGATCTCGCCGGGCTGTCCGTCCTGGAAGAGGCCGATCGTCAGATACCCCTCATGACCCGCGATCGCGAACTTGTGGGTCAGGGATCTGCGAGTCTGGGGAAGTGACTCTCGACGCAGTTCAGTGAGGGTCGTCATCGGATCCATGCTCCGGGAGGCTGGACGGTCTTCTTCGACCGTGGCAAGGGGAGGGGTCACGGACTTCTGATCGGTCATGACGGGGTTCCCGCTGGAGATTCTGCAGCCGACGAACGGAAGGTGACTGTAAACGAACATCGCCCTCCGCCGGGCGGGCCGGAGCGGAGGGCGATGAGATTCCTGGTCGGAGGATCAGTCTTCGGTGGAATCGGCGGTCTCGGACCCGCCCTCAGGGCTCTCCGAGGCGTCCTCGGAGGTCTCGGAATCCTCGCTCCCGGATTCCTCGGCCGTGGGCCTGGGCTTCTCGATGAGCTCGCCCTCGTTGTCGAATTCCATCTCCTCGGACTCGTCCGCGATGGAGCGGTCGGCATCGACCTTGATGAGGATCTCGACCCGCATCTCCTTCTCGAACTGGATCACCACCGGATACTCGCCCACCCGGCGGATGGGGTTGGCGAGGCGAACCGCTCGTTCGTCGACCCGGTGTCCCAGCTCGTTGAGGGCATCGGCGATGTCCCGCTGGGTGACCGAACCGTAGAGGATCCCGCGGTCGTTGCAGGAGCGGACCAGGGTGATGGCCAGATCCTCGAGGGCCGTGATGATGCCTCGTCGCTCGGTGCGGAGGACCTCCAGCTGAGCCATGGCCTCCTCTCGGGCGGCCTTGAGGGCTTCGATCCTCTCCTCGGTGGGCACTTCGGCGATGCCGAGGGGGAGGAGGTAGTTCCGGGCGTAGCCGGGGCGGACCTTCACGACGTCGCCGACGATGCCGAGGCTTTCGACATTGCGGTTGAGGAGAAGGGTGACCTGGCGGAGAGTCTTGGCTGGCATGGGATGCTCGCTGTCCTCGGTGGGATCCATGGATCCCGGGGGGTGGAGTTAGGAGCCTCACGGCGTGGGGCCCCAGCGACCTGCCGAAGCAGGGACGAGCCGAGCATTATGGCAGATCCCCTCCATTCATGGAAGGGATCCGGGGTTGGAATCGACTGGTTGTTCCTCGCTCGGAACTCGCCCGGCGACCCCCGTTTTCGGGGTCGACAGCCCCTCGAGGTGGTTCGGGGGTCCGATCAAGGGCCTCAGAACGGGATGTCGTCGTCCGGGACAGGGGTGTGGCCTCCGCCACCGGTGCTCGGGTTGGGCTGGAACTCCCGTCGTCCGCCGCCGCCTCCACCGCCCTGAGGGGCGCCACCGCCGCCTTCACGGCCGCCGACGAACTGGAAGTTCTCGATGACCACCTTCAGCTTCGATCGGTTCTGGCCCTGCTGATCCTGCCAGGTGTCGAGCTTGAGCCGTCCCTGGATGAAGACCGGCCGTCCCTTCGAGAGGTACTGGGCCATGACTTCCGCCTGTCGTCCCCAGGCCTCGCAGTCGACGAAGGTGGTCTCCTCGCGCTTTTCGCCGTCCCGAGTCTGGTACTGGCGGTTCATGGCCAGACCGATGTTGGCGACCGCCTGGTTCGACGGCGTGTGCTTGAGCTCCACGTCGCGAGTGAGGTTGCCGAGAAGAATGACCTGATTGAAACTTGCCATGAACGAACTCCGGGGACTCGAATGCAACGAGTCTACGCGTCCACTCCGCGGTCCTGTCCGGGTCGGGCTCAAAAGCGACGGACCGTCCACAAGTCAGGCTCGTGGACGGTCCGATCGTGGGTTTCAGGCCTTTGGAAAGGGGTTCGACAACCCCCGGCCGTGGGCTCACTCGGCCGGCTTGTCCTCGGTCGCCGGGGCTTCGGCTTCCGTGGCGGGGGCCTCTCCGCCTTCGGCGTTCTCGGCAGTCTCGGCAGCTTCTTCGGCGGCTTCGGCCTCATCGGCGGCCTTCTTTCCGGCCTCCTCGGCCTTCAGGGCCTCCCGGGAGGTCGCGGTCACCTTCGGTCGATCCTCGTCGTCGCCGCGTTCGGCTCGGAGCTTGATCTCGTCGGCCAGGGCTTCTCGACCGTCGGCCGCCTCGATCTCCTCCTGCTGGACCTGGTCGGCACGGACCACCATGGCGCGGAGAAGTTCCTCGCTCAGGTTGCAGTCCCGTTCGATGCCGCTGATGCGGGAGCGATCGGCACGGAAGTAGGTGAGGAAGTAGAGGCCTCGCTTGTTGCCCTTGATGTCGTACGCGAGTCGTCGTTCATCCCATTTGCAGATCGAGACCAGCTCCGCGTCGGCACGGGAGAGGATGGACTCGATGTGGGCCACGGCCGCGGCCATGTCCGCGGTCGCGGTCTGGGGGAAGAGGAACATTCCCTCGTACATGTTGATTCGGGCGTCGGTCATCTGGCATTCCTTTCGGGTTCGACGCCGTCGTGTTGCGGCGCCTGGATGGCGACTCGGGTCGCCGTGATCTTCGGGCCGCCGCTCAGGCGGAGGCCTTTCGGTTGAATCGATTCATCGCCGTCTCCAGTCCATTCACCGTCCAGGAAGCGACCGCTTCGGTCGCGAGATCCAGGGCGGAGTCGATCAGCGGTTGCTGATCGGGGCTGAAGCGGCCCAGTACGTAGTTCTTGAGGGGGATCTGTCCGGGCTTGCCGATTCCGATGCGGAGTCTCGGCCATTCGTCCGTCCCGAGCAGTCGGGAGACGTCGCTGAGACCGTTGTGGCCTCCGGCTCCGCCTCCGGGCTTGATCTTGACGGCTCCGCACTCGATGGCCGTATCGTCCACGACGACCATGAGATCCTCGGCGGGATTCATCTTGTAGAACCGCATCGCCTCGGCCACGGACTTCCCCGAGAGGTTCATGAAGGTCAGCGGCTTGAGAAGAAGAACCTTCTCATCGCCGATCGCGGCCTCCAGGAGAAGGCCGGAGAACCGGCTCTTCGCCACCTCGTTGAGGGGATCTCCGTGTCGTCTGGCCAGCCGGTCGACGACCTCGAACCCGACGTTGTGTCGGGTTCGATCGTATTCCGGTCCGGGGTTTCCAAGGCCTACGACGAGTTTCATGACGTGCAATCCGGGATCGGAGGGTCAGCCCTCGCTGGAATCGCCCTCCGCGGCGGGAGCCTCGGCGGCATCGCCCTCCTCGGTGGTGTCCGACCCGCTGCTCTTGGGAGCCTGGACGTGCAGGACGAGCGTCTCGCCCGGGGTGATCGCGACCACTCCCTCGGGAAGGCTCAGGTCCGAGACGTGCACGCTGTCCTCGAAGGCATCGAGATCGATGCGAAGGGATTCCGGCAGATCGCGGACCGCACATTCGATCTCGAGTTCCGCGAGGTCGTGGACGACGACCATGCCGGCCTTCTTGGCGTTCGCGGGGGTTCCGTGGAAGTCGAGGGTCATGTTGACCTTCACCTTCTCGTCGAGGTTGACCCGTGCGAAGTCGATGTGGATCACGTTGTCGCCGAGGTATCCGAACTGGAGATCCTTGACGAGGCAGGTCTCGGGGTCTCCACCGTCGATCTCCAGGTTGAAGACGTGGTTGCCCCCGTGAAGATGCTTCAGAGTGATCTTCTCATCGAGGCTGATCGAGACGGGATCGGCACCGTGTCCGTAGACGACTCCGGGAAGGCGACCGGCCTTTCGAAGCCGCTGCGAGTACCGGCTGCCGTGCTTCTGTCGTCGCTCGGCGGCGAGGGTGGGGGTTTCATGGCTCATGGAAATGCTGCTCCTGTCGAACTGGATCGCCGGCTCCGACCGGGGTCGGGGTCGGCGTGAAATGATCGATCAACGCTTGGTCCCGGCTCCGGTGCGGAACATCGCCGAGACCGACTGGTCGTGGTGGATTCGATGGACCGCTTCTCCGAGAAGACGGGCCACGCTGAGCGTCCGGACCTTCCCCGCGATCGGGTCGAGGCGGCCCGCTTCAGGGATGGTGTCCGTGACGTTGACGGTCGAGATGGGGCCGTCCGCGAGTCGCTGCAGGGCGAGCCCGACGAGGACGGGGTGGGTGGCGGAGACGATGACGTCCTTCGCTCCTCTTTCGGTGACGAGCTTCGCGGCCTCGCAGACGGTGCCTGCGGTCGAGATCATGTCGTCGAACATCAGGACGGTCCGGCCGTCGACGTCGCCGATCAGGTTGCGGACCGCGACCTCCGAGCCGGACTGGCGACGCTTGTCGACGATCGCCAGATCACAGCCGAGGACGTCGGCGTACATGTTGGCCACCTTGACGTTGCCCACGTCAGGGGAGACCACCACGATCTCGCCGAGGGAGTCGCGGGTCTCGAGGAAGTGCTCCATGAACACCGGCGAGGCGCTGAGGTGATCGACCGGAATGTCGAAGAAGCCCTGGATCTGGGCGGCATGGAGGTCCATGCAGAGCACCCGGTCCGCGCCCGCCGCGGTGATCAGATTGGCGACCATCTTCGCGGTGATCGGGACCCGGCCCTCGTCCTTGCGGTCCTGGCGGGCGTAGCCGAAGTAGGGGATCACGGCGGTGATCCGTCGGGCGGAGGCACGACGAAGACAGTCGATCTGGATCAGGAGTTCCAGCAGGTTGTCGTTGACCGGCTGGCACGTGGACTGGACCACGTAGCAGTCCCGTCCTCTGACGTCCTCCTCGACCTTGACCATGATCTCCCCGTCGGGGAACGTCGTGGAGCTCGCCTGGCCCAGCGGCAGCGAGAGATGCTCGCACATCGCCTCGGCCAGGTGCCGACCGGCCCGGCCGGCGAAGATCTTCAGATGTTCGCGATCGCCTGCAGTCATCTCGTGGCCTCCATTCGGCCGAGACGGGCCCGCAGGATCTCGTCGACCTCCGCGAGCTGGTCCGGGGTGTTGATGCTGAGAATGTCTTCCGCGGGGACCGCGTCGACCACCGCCACGCGATCCCCGTCGGTTCGAGTGATGCCGAAGACGTCGGTCACGTAGTACTCGCCGTTGGCGTTGTCGTTGCTCGTCCGCGAGAGACGGTCGAAGAGCCGGCCGGTGCGGAAGCAGTAGTAGGAGGGGTTCACCTCGCGGATCGCCAGCTCGGTCTCGTCCGCGTCCTTCTGCTCCACGATCCGGGCGAAGTCGCCGTTCTCGTCCCGGACGATTCGTCCGTAGCCGGCGGGATCCTCGATGACCGCGGTCGCGAGGGTCGCGTCCGCCCCGCTCTCCCGGTGACGGTCGAGCAGGATCCGGAGCGTCTCGGTGCGGATCAGCGGGCCGTCTCCGCAGAGCACGAGCACGTCGTGATCGGGGGAGCCGGCGAGGGCCTCGCGGGCCTGATCGACCGCGTGGCCGGTGCCCAGCTGCTCCTCCTGCGTCACGAACTCGACATCGGACTGGTCGGACAGACTGTCCCTGACCAGCTCGGCCCGATGTCCGACCACCACGACGATGCGGGAGGCTCCCGCATCCCGGCAGGCATCCACGACCCAGTGGACCATCGGTCGGCCGGCCACCTCGTGCATGACCTTCGGCAGGTCGCTCTGCATCCGGGTGCCCTTGCCTGCCGCGAGGATCACGGCATCGACTGGTGCATGTCGGGGTGAGGGTTCCATCGTCTGTCCGGGGGAGAGGATCGTGAAGGAGGAGAAGGGAGGGAAGCTGGCCCACCTAGATTCGAACTAGGACTGCTTGGATCAAAACCAAGAGTGCTACCGTTACACCATGGGCCAGTGAGTCGGGGACGTTCGTCGAAGCGAGGTCCCGGCTTCCCGGCGCTGTTCGCGCCGAGGAAGCTTTCCTTCCCGGGCTCGACCAATTGAAAGTCTGGAGTTCATCCCGAACCACTCGGGATCTTCTGGATCAGTGTCTGCACGAAGGCTGGCGCCATCGCGGGGACCGACGACGTCGTTCGAGACCGTCTCGAACGACGAGGCGCGGTCTGGGGCTCCGCGGGGTCGTTCGAGGAACGACGGAAGCGGGCGGATCCAGGGCCGCGGCCGAGGCGGGCGGGAGCACGCGAAGCCGCGAAGGCGTGCCCCATGCGGCGCCAGAGTCCTCATCGAGGAGGAGCCTGTCACCGACGGCCCGAAGCGGCGAATCGTACTCGAAACCCCGCTTCCGGCCAACCCCCGGGTGGGCAGGGGGACCTTGGAGCGGGGAAAAACGGCCCTGAAGCCCCGGGAACCGGGGCAGGTGGACGACGGAGCCGGAATCCCGGCATCGCCGGTCGCCATCGGCGATCGACGTCCCCGAGCTCCGTGCTACAGTCGACCCTCAACTCCTCGGAACCCAGGTCATGCCCACCTCACCTTCGGACCCGTCACTCGCCCTCACCCCGCAGACCCTCGTCTCGATCGACCCTGCGACCGGAGAACCGGTCGGTGAGATCCTGGTCACCCCGGAGGATCACATCCCCCAGATGGTGCGTGACGCACGCATCGCCCAGCGGAGCTGGGGGGCGATGACCATGGAGCAGCGTGGCGACATCCTGAAGTCGGCCGTGCCGCATCTGGTCGAACAGGCCCAGAGGATCGGGGAGCTGCTGACCCGGGAGATGGGGAAGCCCCGGGCGATGGGGATCGGCGAGGCGACCTACTGCGCGAAGGGGATCCCGGAGGAGGTCGATTCGATCGCGGAGGCGCTGGAGCCGGAGATCCTCGAGGACGACGCCCTCCGGACCACGATGAGATTCGATCCCTACGGAGTCGTTGCCGCGATCACCCCGTGGAACTTCCCGCTGCTCATGGTCTTCCAGTCGGTGATCCCCGCCCTCATGGCCGGGAACACCGTCCTCCTGAAGCCGAGCGAGGAGACCCCGCTGGTGGCTCGGGAGTGGGTCGCGGGTCTCAACGAGTTCCTCCCGCCCAACGTCCTCCAGCTGGTGATCGGAGACGAACGACAGGGGAAGGCCCTCGTCGAGGCGCCGATCGATCTGGTGGTCTTCACCGGAAGCCGCGAAGCGGGCAAGCACATCCTTCGCGAAGCCAGTGGCGGTCTGAAGCGGGTGATCCTCGAACTCGGTGGCAAGGATCCGATGATCGTTCTCGGCGATGCCGATGTCGATGCCGCTGCCGCCTTCGCCGCCCGGAACTCCTTCCGCAACACCGGTCAGGTCTGCGTGAGCACCGAACGGATCTACGTCGACGAGAGCATCGCCGATGCGTTCACCGAGAAGCTCGCGGAGAAGGCGGCCGCCATGAAGGTCGGTCCGGGCATGGAGTCGGGGGTCGAGATCGGACCGATGATCAACCGCCGTCAGAAGGACCATGTCGTCGACCAGGTCGAGGCCTCGGTCCGCGAGGGTGCCCGGGTGATCATGGGTTGTCACGGACCGGATGATGCGGGAGATGGGAATTTCCTCCCCCTGACGGTCCTGGCCGACGTCGATCATGACATGGAGATCATGCGGGAGGAGACCTTCGGTCCCGTGGCCTGCGTGATGAGCGTCCGCAGCGACGACGAGGCGGTCCGTCTCGCCAACGACACCCGTTTCGGACTGGCGGCCTGCGTGTGGGGCGAGTCCTCGCACGCCGAGGAGATCGCCGGCCGACTGACCGCGGGTATGATCGGCGTCAACCAGGGATGCGGAGGCGCCGAGGGAAGCCCGTGGGTGGGTGCTCGCGAGAGCGGATTCGGCTGGCATGGCGGACGATACGGACACCGCCAGTTCTGTCAGGTCCGCACCATCAGTCGCTCCCGCAAGAACGACTGAATCATCATCGGAGCCCGGACGCATGCCACTGCCCATCGCCGGTGAGATCGAAGTCGTGGTCGGATCGGTCACCCCGGTCGTGATCCACGGTGACTCCTATCTCGATCTGGCGATATTCCCCGCGGGGGATCCGCAGGCGACGATGGTGAGGGTTCCCCGGCACACGTTCCCCCCGGACGACCAGGGCGACGCCTGGACCCCGGTGGTCGGGGAGCGGATCGTGGTCCGCGTGCTGCTGGGACAGGTCGACGGGGTGCGCCGGGTGAGCGAGGACTGAACCCCCCGTTCACCGGACCGCGACGTAATTCTTCAGCCCAGCATGGCCTCCACACGATCCGCGAGCACGTCGTCCCAGTCCAGACCGGGTGCGGCCGCGTTCTCGACGACCTGTTCCGGACGACTGGCGCCGATGATGCAGCTCGTGATCTCCTCCCGGCGGAGACACCAGCGAAGCGCGAGACTCGAGAGCGGGACGCCCAGATCGTCGGCCAGCCGGCCGAGACGCCGGACCTTCTCGAGATTCGTCTCCGTGAAACGGCTACGGATGAACTGGCCCTTCCTCTCGTCCGCGGCGCGGGCGTCGGGGGGGGTCCCCTCGGCATACTTGCCGGTCAGGAGTCCCTCGGCGAGAGGGCTGAAGCAGACGTTTCCCATGCCGCAGCGGGCGGTGGCGGGGAAGGCGTCCTTCTCCCAGTGTCGATCGAGCATGTTGTAGATCGGCTGGTTCGAGATGGGGCGGTGCCACCCGGCCTCCTCGCAGATCGTGGCCGCCTCCTCGATCTGGTCACCGGTCCACTCGCTGACCCCCCAGTAACGGGCCTTGCCCTGGTCGACGAGGTCGCTCATCGCCCGGCAGGTCTCCTCGAGCGGGGTGTCGGGGTCGAAGCGATGGCACTGATAGAGATCGACGTGGTCGGTTCGAAGACGAGACAGGCTCTTCTCGATCTCGGAGAAGAGATGCTTCCTGGACAGGCCGCGGTCATTGGCGCCGGGGAAAGGCCAGTCCTTCTCGTAGGGCCAGAAGGCCTTGGTGGCGAGGACGTAGGTCTCCCGGCGAAACGGGGCGAGCGCCTCGCCCACGACCGATTCGGTCGATCCGAGTCCGTACTGGTTGGCGGTGTCGAAGAAGTTGATCCCGTTCTCGTAGGCGGTGCGGTGAAGCTCGCCTGCAAGCTGGGTGTCACCCTCGTCGAGGGTCAGCCAGGATCCGAGTCCGATCTCGCTGACCGCCAGACCGCTGCGACCGAGTCGTCGATACTTCATGAAGCTGATCTCCGGAGTCCGGGTTCGGCGGTCACGGGGTGCGGAGTGTATCCGCGGGGTTCCAGAGGCTACCCTTCGAGGCGTGATGGACACCGACATGCTGCTCAGGATCTACGCCGCAGGGGCGTTCCCGATGTGGGACGAGGAGTTCGACGAGATACGTCTCTTCCGACCCGACCCTCGCGCGGTGATCGAGTTCGATTCGGTGCATGTCCCGAGGCGACTGGCCCGGACCATCCGGAACCGGCCCTTTCGAATCACCAGCGATCGTGCGTTCGACCGGGTGCTCGACGAATGCCACCGGGAGCGGGTCGATGGCTGCTGGTGCTCCCCGGAGATGGCCGTGGCCTACTCCGAGCTGCATGACCGTGGTTTCGCGCACAGCATCGAGGCCTGGAAGGACGATCGTCTGGTGGGTGGCCTGTACGGAGTCCACATCGGCAGCGCCTTCATGGCGGAGTCGATGTTCAGTCGTCCGGAACTCGGGGGCACCGATGCGAGCAAGGTCGTCCTGGTGGAGCTGCTCGACCGGTTGCACGCCGCCGGATTCGGGCTGTTCGACGTCCAGTTCCAGAACGAGCACATCAGGCAGTTCGGCGTGATCGAGATCGACGGCGACAGCTACCTCGAACGCTTCGAGTCCGCGGCGATGTCGCCGTGCGACTGGCCTGCCTTCGACTGATCGTTCAGATCCCGACCGGACGCCTATTCGCCGAACGCCTCGATGAGGGGACCGATGTGACGTTCGTACCGCCGCCACCGATCCACCGCGTCGCGGTTCATGGGTCGGCTCACCTGGGTCCATGACGGCGTCATCACCACCCGCTCGGACTCGTGGAAGTCTACGGCCGAGCGATCGAAGTCCATCCCGAGGAACTGCAGGACCTCCCGGATCCTGCCCTCCGCGTCATCGACCAGGTCCTCGTAACGGAGCGGCAGGGTCTCGATCTCGAGGACCTCGTGCCAGCGCTCGACGAGTCGGTCGAAACGTCTCCGTCCGGCGATCAGCCCCTCGAGGCTGCATGACCAGGGAACGGACGCGGGATTGATCGGATTCATGAAGATGGAGACGAGGTTGTCGAGTGGACGACGCTGGAGCAGGAGGGCCCGCGATCCGGGAAGAACCCTGGAGATCAGGGGCAGTCGAGCGTCCAGACCGAGGGCCTTGTTGGTCACCCTGCTCGCGGTGGGGGAGATCGACCGCTCCATCTCGCGGTAGGTGGCCGCGAACTCGTCGAACATGGCGGTGTCGCCCCCGTCGATCGAATCCGGAAAGGCGATGCCGGTCCGGTGATCCAGCAGAGTCTGGAACATGTTGAACTCGAAACGCTCTCCGATGCCGTCGCCCGTGGGGTGCGCGGAGATGATCTGTTCCAGGAGAGTGGTCCCGCTTCGCGGCATGCCCACGATGAACACGCTTCGTTCCGATCGATCCGTGGAGAGCGGCAGGGACGCGATTCTCCCGGGGGTGCTCCATTCCAGAAGGCGTTCGGTCTCGGCCTCGAAGCTCTCGACGTCGAAGTCCACGTCCAGGGCCCGGTTGGCGCGGATGGCCGCCTCGAAGGCGGCATCGTGATCCCCGAGGCGATCGAGCGTGGTGGCATGGAGGAACTCGGTGGAGGCTCTCGACGATCCCTCGAGGGAGGGATTGCCGAGGATCCGTTCGAACCGTGCCCGCGCCCGTTCGTGGTCGCCCTCGGCGGCATCGGCCTCCGCGATCATCGTCTGGACCCCGATGTCGAGCTCGCCGGAACGGACGATCTCCCCGAGGACCTGCCTCATCTCCTCGTAGCGGCGGGCGCGAAGAAGGCAGCGGCAGCGAAGGAACCGCACCGCCTTCGCGGTCCTGGGATCGGAGATCCTCTCAAGCCCGTCGAGCAGCTCCAGAGCCTCGCCGGGAAGTCCCTCGTTGAGGCTGAGCTTCGCGTTCCGGAACCGGATGTCGACGTTCCGGGCATCACCGGCCTCGCAGAGTTCCGCGGCCTTCAGCAGGACGCATCTCGAGGAACCGCCACCTCCCATGGCCATCATCGAGATCGACTTCTCGATCAGGGCGTCGATGTCCTCCGGATCTTCCGCGAGTCGGTCCGAGGCCTCCTCGTATCCCACGACCGGCCGGAGCGCCTCCACCTTCGCGGAGGATCCGTCGATGTCTTGATGATCTTCAGGATCGTTCAACATGTGGTTCCGATCCTAGCAAATGACCTTCGATCGAAGTCTCGACTCAGGGGCACTGCTCGTCGACGACCCACCATGTGTTTCCCTCCGGATCCTGGAACGATCCGAAGAGGAATCCACGCTCCGGATCGCGCATGGGACCGTCGACCCGTCCACCGGACCCGTGGATCCCCAGCAGAAGCGCGGTCACATCGGTCGTCTCGATCTGGGGGACGATGGTCGATTCGGCGGGTGGTGCTTCCGGTGGGGCGGTTCCGATGCCGAGTCTGAACCCTCCCTCGCTCTCTAGATTCACGTAGGGGAGTTCGTCGAACCTGGCCACGACCTTGAAGCCGAGGGCCTGGACGTACCAGTCGGCGAGTCGCTCGAAGTCGCGAGCGAGCAGCACGAGTTCCCGTGGTCGCACCGGTGGGGGTGAGTCGGTCATGCCTGATCAGGGGCTGCGGCGGCGTTGGCGGCGACTTCGATGACGATCGCGATGGCGAAGCAGACGTGGGGCATGGTGTCTCCATGACGGATCCTCGCTCTCCCGGCGATCGAGGAGCGATCCGAGTGCGCCGATCGTAGTCGGGATGCTTCCGGTCGGGATCAAGACTCATGTCCGATCGAGCCGATTCACCGGAGGGATCATGGGCATCCTCCCGTGAACGATGGAATCCCGGTTCGGTCGGAGCACCAGATGACTCATGCATCACTCGAGCAGTTCTTCATGTGGGCCACCATCATCGGGGTGGGCGTCATGGTGCTCAGTGCACCGGCCTGGATGCTCATGCGGGGGGTGGCTCACCGGATCCACGGGCGGATCTTCGGCGTGTCGCCGGAGGTCGTGGACATCGTCTGCTACGCCTATCTCGCGTTGATGAAGGTCATGGTGACGATCCTGCTGCTCGTCCCCTGGATCGCACTCCTGCTGACGCGGCCCGCAACCTGATGATCAGGGGACGTCTCCCGCTCGGGACCCGGTGTCGCCGCCCGCCTCACTGATCGTCGGATCCGAGGATCAACCCCGGTCCGGCGGCGGTGCCGCCGACTTCGGCCGCCTCGGCCACGGTGCCCCGAGAAGCATCAGCACGACCAGAAGGACGATCTGGATCAGCCACCGGACGATGTGGCCGGTGGTCGAGAGTCGAGTGCCGTTGAAGGGAAGATCGTTCACCCACATGTTGAGGTTGGCGAGTGACATCGCGAGCACCAGCACCACCAGGAGTCGGGCGGACCAGCGGCGCGTGAGGGGCACGATCAGGCCGAGGCCCAGCAGGATCTCCAGGCCGCCGCTGGCGTAGTTCCAGAACCGCGGCCAGCCGAGGTACGCGGGGACGATCGCCTCGAAGGGTTCGGGATTCCGGAAGTGCAGCAATCCGATCCATGAGAAGGCCAGGCCGAGCGGCACGGCGACGATGAGGGCGATGATCCCGAGGATGCGTCGAGGGGTCATGGGAGGATCCGCGGATGCTCAGCCCGGCATCGGGAGGCGATCGATCTCGGTGAAGACGGCGCCGTACAGGCCCACGCATCCGGTCATCACGAAGACATGCCAGATCACGTGGTAGCCGCGCCGATGATCAAGCAGGTAGAAGGCCACACCGATCGTGAAGGCCGCACCCGCGATGAGCAGCCAGATCAGGGAGGCGGTGGCGAGTCGTTGGAAGATCGGAACCACCGCGATCAGGCACAGCCAGCCCATGACGAGGTACATGACGGTCGAGATCAAGTTGAACCGCCCGGTGTACCTCAGCTTCAGGAGCACGCCGACCACCGCCATCGACCAGACCGCGATGAGGAGCCCGGTGCCCCACGGGCCTGCGAGGCCGGTCAGGCAGATCGGGGTGTAGCTGCCCGCGATGAGGATGTAGATGGAGGCGTGGTCGAGGACTCGAAGCCTCCGCCGCCGGGTGGGGTTCCGATTCGCGTGGTAGAAGGTCGAGGCCCCCAGGGTCAGGACCATGGAGAGGCCGAAGACGACGCATCCGATCAGTGCGGGGGAGTCCTCCCGGCCCGCCACCTGCAGCAGCAGGACCGGCAGAGCCGCCATGGCGACGAGGCAGCCGATCCCGTGGGTGATCGCGTTCCAGTTCTCCTCGCGGATCGAGAATGCTCTCTGCATCGCCGGACACTACCTCGCAGGTGACGATCCGGCGACCGGGTAGTCGAAACCGAGCGGGCGACGAAGCTGATGAAGATCCGGATCGTCGATGGCCGCCTTGATCCCGTCTCCGAGTCTCGATTCGAGTTCCTCCGCGGTTTCGGGGAAGCCGATCCCGAGCCAGCCGGGTTCCATGCCCGCTCGCATCACGACGACCTGCTGATAGAACTCGACCACGTCACAGTTCGGATCGGAGCAGTCGCCGGGATGTTCGGCCGGTCGACCGGGACAGTCGTTCTCGGGATGCTGCCAGAAGTCACACCGGGCCCGTCTGGTCTCCCGGGCGATCACCGAAGTCCAGTCGTCGACTCCGAAGATCCCGGGGTGGAGGCGACTGAGACCGAACTGGGTGATGAAGTGGTGGATCTCCTCGACGATCACGGCGCGACCGTGCCTGTCCGGGCCGTCGGGCACCGGATCCAGCCACCAGGACGGGATCACGATGTCGTAGCCGAGGACACGCTCCAGCCTCGGCAGCTGTCGTCGTTCCCAGTCCTCGTCATCGACCGGCATCGCCAGCCAGGCCGTCGACCGGTCGGAGAGCAGTTCCACCAGCGCCGGATCGTCGGCCTCGCCGTCGAGATCCTGGTCGAGCATCTCGGCGAGGACCGCCGCCGCCTGTTCGACGTAGGCCGGAGGCATGCGTTCGTCCGCCGCGAGCAGCACCCCGAACGGCATCGCGACCTGCGTCATGCCGGTGTCGCGCAGGGCCGAACGCTCCCGCGCCTCCAGCGGAAGCGACGGGTCGGCGACCTCGTGCATCCGGATCGCGGCGGGGCCTTCGGTCGATGCATCCTCCGCCGATGACGTCTCGTCGATCCCGGATGCCGGAGGTGGAGTGACGGAACCGCCGTACAGGCCGGCGATCCGACCGAGTTCGAAGCCGATCGCGGCTCCGAGAAGGAAAAGGCCGGTCGCGACCGCGACGAGCACGATCCGTCGTCGGATCGGCACCTCCCGGGCGAGGCCCGCGACGAGGAGGATCCCTCCGATCGTGATGATGAGGACGAACAGGATCATGGGTGGAGCTCCTCGATCAGCGCGACAATGTTCCGATACCGGCGATTCCGGTCGTCCACCGGGTGGCCGGGACGATCAGCATTCGCTCCCCGAGGGATGCTGCCGGGAATGGGAGACGTCTCACCCTTCATGCCTCAGGCCGTTCTCTGGATCGAGCGATCAGGATCCCGGTGTCGAATCGTCCGGGGGATGACGAAGGTCGTCTTCGGTTCCCTTCTTGCCATCGGGACCGTCGCTGGTCACCACGTGTCCCGGCCCGCCGTTCGGGTCGGGCTTGACGCGGTAGGCGTTTCCCCACGGGTCGGGGTCGTACAGGCGTGGAGCGAGTCCGGGGTGGGAGGTCGGGGTCACCGGGCCGGGGGTCGCCGCACCCGTCCTTGACCCCCCGATCGCCTCGTGGATCTGCGCGGCCTGGTTGGTGGCCTCGATCGATCGTGCCGTGGATCTGGCCTTGGCGAGGGCGGGGAGGAGAAGCCCGATCATGAGCACGAGAACGAAACCGGCCGCCCCCAGGGCGCCGAGGATCACGCCGACTCGGCCTTTGACGGTCCGCCCCTTCTGGGTCGCGATGATCGAAACGATCAGACCCGGAAGTGAGAAGATCCAGAGACCGCAGGTCACGACTCCGAGGATCGAGAGCAGCATGCCGATCAGGCCGAGGCGGTCTGCAGCATGATCCTCCGTGTCATTCCGGACATCGGGAGCATCGGAGGTCGGTACGTCTGGCGTGAGTGACTGATCTTCGGTCATCGATGGATCCCTTCGAGGATTCTGATCATGCGGTCCGTGGTGAACGGGAGCACACGTGCACGTCACCCACGTGCCTCAGGTCAACGATACCGCCGTCGACCAGCAGGTGGTACCCCGGGAACCGCGCATGAACAGGGCCCCGCGATCGAGATCGCGGGGCCCTGCTCGACGTCGGTCGGGTTCACTTCTCGGCGGTGACCGCGGTGTTGATCGCAATGGAGCGGATCGCCATCAGCAACTGTCCGTTGCCGGCGAGGAAGAGCCCCATGAGCAGGAGATAGGCGCTGCTGAGGACCTCGGCGACCTGAAACTCGCCATCGTCGCCACCGATCTCCTGGATGAGGGCGACCGCCACGAGAGCGGCGCCGATGAGCATGGTGACGAAGCCCAGTCCGGTCATGACCTGGGCTAGGACGTTGAGCACACCGGTCTTTCCGGCGACATCCTTGGGTGATTCGTTCATCAGTGACCTCGGGGGTTGGTCGGAATGGGACGAGGTCGATGACGGATCGACCCTCGATGACGCCTATTTCGGAGATCCGGGTCGTTCTTGTTCAGGATCCGGGGTTTTCAACCAGCGTTCGGGACGATCCCCCCTCGGAGGTGCCGATTCGAGATCGATGGTTGGTTCCGCCGGGTGGAGGCGAAGGCGTGTCAGCGTGATTCCCCGCAGCCGCTCCGGCCATCGCGATCCGTCGTCGGATCTAGGGCAGATCGATGTTCTGCAGGATCGCGTCGAAGTTCCAGATCGCGAACTCGAGCGTGGCGGGGTCGGCTCCACCGTCGGGGAACAGGGTGGGCACCAGGGTCCGAAGCTGGTCGAAGTCCGCCTGAAGATCGGCATGGAACTGGTTGATCAGGTCGAGGGTCCATGCGGTCCCGCCGAGGAACTCGGGTTCTCCGGAGAAGCACATGAAGACCTCCGAGCCTCCCAGATCGACCTGGTTGCTGATGGGGGGGTACTGGGTCATCAGGAATGACACGTACGCGGCCGCCAGACCGGGACTCGCCCCTCGAGCCCCGGTGGCGGTCGTCGTGTACACGTTCGGGACGTCGGTGCCACCGAAACATGGGATCTTCGGGGCCGGATAGGCGCCGTTCATGTCGACGTCCACGACCTTGATGTTCCGGGCTCCCCGCGGCAGGCAGTCCAGGGCGCTCGCCACGGGGAGGAAGGGATCACTTCCCTGGTAGAGGGTCGTCGCGTCGGAGGGAAGGTTCTTTCCGAGGTTGTAGTTCTGCGGATAGGTGAAGTCGTAGCCTTCCGGACCGTAGGTCTCCGGACCGCCGTAGCTTCCGGTGACGCTGGCGAATTTCACCGGTGGATCGGCGGGGGTGACGCCGGGCAGCGCGGTGCCGTCTCCCGCAAGGCATCGATTGATCTCGGAAAGCGACTGATCCACGTCCTCGACGTAGCTCTGCTCGATCGAGAAGATGTCGAAGCCCCGTCCGTCGGCGAGGGCGCTCACCGCATTCATGGTCTCGATGCTGGCGTTCAGCACGCATTGCCAGGTCGCGGGGCTGGTCGGAGCGCAGTCGCCCTGGTCACAGCCCCAGGGGCTGCAGCTGGTGTTCGAGTTGTCGGGATGGAAACCGACCAGAAGGGTCGAGCCGAATCGATCGCGAAGCAGTCCGATGAGTTCCGCGTAGTCGGCGGGCTCCGCGGAATCGGCTCCCGCCGCCCATCGCAGGTGGATCTGCTCGAGGGAGGGGGCCAGCTTCGCGATCTTCGCCACGTAGGTCGCGAAGCCATCGCGCGAAGGCGGGGGGCTCTCCGCCACCAGGACCCTGATCCAGCCGTCCGTCCGATCCGTCTCGCAGGTGGAACCCCATCCGGCGAGAAGAAGTCCGAGATCCGTGCTGTCCGTGGTGCCGTCACCATCGAGGTCGCCCGCCGGCGATCCCCATCCCTCCAGCAGTCGACCGAGGTCGTTCGGTCCGATCTCTCCATCCCGGTCGAGATCCTCGAGGCAGGTCACCGGCCCGCTGGTCGCCGCCGGCGTGAGACTGCTGGATGGGACGAACGTCGGATCGACGTCGCCACTCCAGTAGATGCCCGCCCGCATCGGCAGACTTCCCCGGTGGTCGGAGGTGAAGGGAGGGACCGCGGAGCTGCAGTCGGGCCCGGGGGGGAGGAAGAGCTGGGGTGGATTGTCGTGGGCCGACTGCACGGCATAGGGCATGTCGGTCGCGTAGAACGCGGGTGTGTCGCCGGAGAGCGATCCGGGGAGCGCCTCGCAGTTGAGGTACTGGCAGTTCGATGGACATCCGTGACCGGAGTACTGCTGGGCGAGGATGCCGTCGATCAGGGGACGCCCCTCGGCCGAGGCGAGATGCAGGAAGGAGAGCAGATCGATGCGGTCGCCCGCCAGCGCGGTGCGGTCGGTCTGGGAGAGGGTCTGGTCGAGTTCGAGGAAGGAGAGGAGCTTGTCGTCCGCACGTCCGGCCATCACCTCCGAGAGCTTCCAGCTCGAGGCGGTGGTCTTCTGCAGCACGCTGGCGGGTACGGGGACGACCTGCATGTCGGCGCCCCCCGGGTCCGTGGCGAGCAGGGTTCGTCCCGCCCAGTTGACCGCGATGATCGCGGCCGCCATCTCGCCGGGGTCGCCCAGCGGGCCCTCGAAGTCCTGCGTCCACGCGACGTAGCCGCCGCCGTCCGTGGGCACGGCTTCGGATGCCAGCGGGAAGGCATCGCTGCCGACCTGTGCGGTGTCGAACACCAGCTGGGCGAAGGCCCGGCGTGCGTCCGCGGTCCCGAGGTCGGGTGCGTTCCTCGTGTTGAACAGGGCCTTCAGTCCGTCGTTCCAGTCGATCCGACTTCCGCCGTCGGGCCCCATTCCGGCGGTGGTGCCCACGATGCGTCCGCTCGCGGTGAGCGACTGTCGCTGGGCGGAGGTGGTCGTCCCGATCACCATCACGCCGGCCGGAGCATTGGCGACGTTCGAATCCGTGAAGGAATCGATGAAGTAGGCGAAGTCCGCCGTGGAGGGCGGGGCGGGGTCCGCATCGACCCCGGCGGCGATCGCGCACGAACCGATCAGTGCGGCGATGAAAGTGCATCCGTCCTGACTGGGCATGAACCGCATCCTCCACATCGTCCCGGGTGTTCGAACCGGAGCCGGGACGGCCGCGTCGGCGTCCATCGATGACGACTTCCACCTTAGACGTTCAACCACGCCGATCCTCGGTTTTCGACCAGAAAAGGCACGTCATGTGGGTTCCCGGCCTCGCGGGGGGATCTGATCCCTCGCCGATGGGATCGGTCCGGGGCCATGGCGGCCGGGACGGAGGTGATCCCGATCGGTGACGGGAGATCCGGGTGGGGCCGTCACACGTTGAACAGGAAGTGGACGACGTCGCCGTCCTGGACGACGTACTCCTTGCCCTCGCTGCGGAGCTTCCCGGCCTCGCGGATCGACTTCTCGTTCTTGTATTCGACGAGGTCGTCCACCAGGTAGCACTCGGCCCGGATGAAGCCGCGCTCGAAGTCGCCGTGGATCACGCCCGCGGCCTTGGGCGCGGTGTCGCCCTTGCGGATGGTCCAGGCGCGGATCTCCTTCTCCCCTGCGGTGAAGTAGCTCTGCAGACCCAGAAGGTCGTAGGCGCCGCGGGCGACCACCGCGAGGGCGGGCTCCTCCATCCCGAGGGAGTGGAGCATCTCCAGCTTGTCGTCCTCGTCGAGTTCCGCGAGTTCGCTCTCGATCTTCGCGCAGACCACGACCACGCCGCCCCCGTGTTCCGCGGCGTAGGTGCGGACCGCTTCGACCATCGGGCCGGAACCATCGGCATGATCCTCGTCGACGTTCGCCACGTAGAGGATCGGCTTGGCGGTGATGAAGCCGAACGAGCGGACCGCCTTCGCCTCCTCGGGGGTGAGGTCCAGGGTCCGCAGCGGCTGCTCCGCATCGAGGCAGGCCTTGCACTTCTCCAGGACTCCGAGTCTGAACTGGGCGTCCTTGTCACCGGATCTCGCCTGGCGCTGCGCCTTGTCGAGGGAGCCCTCGACCTGCTCGGCATCGGCGAGAAGCAGTTCGAGGCCGATGATCTCGATGTCGCGGACCGGATCGATCGAGCCCGAGACGTGGACGATGTCGTCGTCCTCGAAGCACCGTGTCACCTGCAGGAGGGCGTCGACTTCGCGGATGTTCGCGAGGAACTTGTTGCCCAGCCCCTCGCCCTTGCTCGCACCCTCGACGAGGCCGGCGATGTCCACAAGTCGCAGGGCGGCGGGGATGACCTTCTTCGTCTCGATGTGCTGGTTGATCACCTTGAGGCGGGGATCCGGAACGCTCACCACGCCGACATTCGGTTCGATCGTGCAGAACGGATAGTTCTGCGCCTCGATGCCGGCGGCGGTGAGGGCGTTGAAGAGGGTGCTCTTGCCGACGTTCGGGAGGCCGACGATGCCGCATTCCATGGTTGATTTCCTGACCGGGGGGGCGTTCGAAAGGGGGGAGGATCGTACTCGGAGAAGGCTTCCCCTCGCCGGTCCGCCCGCCGGAACCCCGCTTCGGGCTTGACCGACCCCTCCCGGGTCGGGATCCTGACGGTTCCCGACCCTTCGAACCCCCCTCCGGTCATCATCATGCCAGTCAACATCCGCTTCCTCGGCCATGCGGCCTTCTCCATCAGTGACGGCACCCACACCGTGCTCGTCGATCCCTTCATCACCGGCAACCCCCAGTCCGAGGCCGCGGGGATCACCGCCGATTCCCTGGAGGCGACCCACATCGCCCTCACCCACGGCCACGAGGACCACGTCGGTGACACGGTCGCGATCGCCGAACGGACCGGAGCGACGGTGTTCGCCGGGTTCGAGCTCTGCAACCTTCTCGGCGAGCAGGGGGTCGCGAATCTGGAGCCGGCCAATCCCGGGGGTGGTGTCGGCATGCCCTTCGGGCGACTGGCGCTGACCTTCGCCTACCACTCCTCCAGCTTCCAGGGTCGCTACACGGGGATGCCGGCGGGGCTTCTGATCACCATGGGAGGCCGGACCGTCTATCACTGCGGGGATACCGGACTCTTCGGCGACATGAAGCTGATCGGTGAGATCCACAATCCCGATGTCGCGATCGTTCCGATCGGGGACCGGTTCACCATGGGCCCCGCGGACGCGACCCGGGCCGCCGAGATGATCGGAGCGGGGATCGCCATTCCCTGCCACTGGAACACCTGGCCGCTCATCGAGCAGGACTCCGCGACGTTCCGCCCCTCGGGGGTGGAGGTCCGCATCCTCGAGCCCGGGGGAGCCACGGAAGTCTGATTCCCGGCCCGGACTTGTGCCCCCGGGCGGGGTTCGGTCGATATGGTTCGATGGGATCATGCGACCACCCAGCGGCCAATCCGATCATGGCATCACTCCCTTCCAGGTGAGACTGGTGGTGGTGTCGGCTCTCTTCGCGGCGGTGATCCTCGGTCTCGGCTGGCAGCTCCGCAGGCTGACCGCCGACGATGCCTGGCGAAGTTCGGCCGAGAAGGTCCTCTCAAGAAGCGAGTACGTCCCCACGATCCGGGGTTCGATCCTCGATCGGTCGGGTCGCCCGCTCGCAGTCGAGTCGGCGAGCATGTCCTTCGAGGCTCATTTCGAGACCATCACCGGAGACTGGTCCTACCGCCAGGCCCGTCGTGATGCCAAGCGGGATCTCGGCGCCGAGGAGTGGAGTCGGCGATCCGAGAGCGGCCGGCACGCCGAGGTGATGGCGAGGATCGGACCATGGCAGCAGGCGATCGACGAGATCTGGATGGAAGGCGCCCGTCTCGGGGGGATCGATCCCGCCGAGCTTCGTCAGCGACGGGAGGATGTGAAGCTGGGCGTGGGTCGTCTTCGGGCGAACATCTGGGAACGTCGTTACAGCAGGCTCGAGGAGCAGTTCGACGACGAGGCCACGGACCGTTTCGAGGAGGAGCCGATCGCAGAGGAGAAGGGGTTCCATGCGATCGTGGACGGACTCGACTACCGGGACACCTTCTCACTGGTCGAGGCGCTGGACGCGCTGGATCGAAGGGTCCGTGAGGCCGGCGGTGATCCCGAACGCGATCCCGCATTCCGCATCCGGGCCATCAGCCGTCGTGAGCGGGGTTCCAGTCGCGCCACCGTCATTATCGATCGAAGCACCCTTCCGACTCCGATCCGAAGCGACCGACCGCTCGAGATCGAGGTCCGCGGGGTGGCGGACAACATCGTGGGGACCACTCGCGATCGAGTCACCGCGGAGGACGTCGAACGTCGACCGTTCCGGCGGACGGACGAGGACACCGGACGGGTGACGATCGATCTCACCGGCTACGACGGGCGTTTCCCGAGTCTGGTCGGCTCCACCGGAATCGAGAGGGAGTTCGATCGGCTGCTGCATGGAGACATCGGCTACCGCGAGGAGAACATCGCGACATCCGAGGTGATCATCGACCGGGAGGCGGAGCCGGGCGGAGAAGTCAGGATCGCCCTCGATTCGAATCTGCAGGCCAGGGTTCGTGCGATCCTCGATCCGGACCTCGGCCTGATGCAGGCCCAGCAGTGGCAGTACGGGTGGGATCGGAGGGAACGGGAGGCCCGGCCGATGATCGTGGAGGAGGGTTCCGATCTTCACGGTGCGGTGGTGGTGCTCGATGTCGCCACCGGCGAGACGCTGGCCCTGGTCTCGACCCCGACCATGGTCGATCTGGAACTCTCGGATCGAGACTTCGAGCTGCTGCTCATGCCGGCTCCCGAGGCGGATGGGATCGACGAGGAGGAGGCGGATCGACGAAGACGGAGGTTCGCGGATCTCTCCGCGGAGGATCGCAGTCGTCGCGAGGAACTCATCCGACTGGCGCCGTTCCGCAACCGGGCCATCGCCACCGAATACGCACCCGGCTCGATCGTCAAGCCGCTGGTCTACGTGGGTGGCGTTGAGAACGGGGTGCTTCGCATCGACGAGACGATCGAGTGCAAGGGCTACATCCGAGGCAGCGAGGAGGACGACCTCCAGCCTCGATGCTGGGGATGGCGCCCTCGTCGCGGTCTGTTCACCAGGCACGGCGTGCTCGATCCGATCGAGGCGATCTCGAAGAGCTGCAACATCTACTTCTACACCATCGCCGATCGACTCGGTCCCGGTCGAGTCCATGACTGGTACGTCGAATGCGGTCTCGAGGCGGAGGACCGGCCCGGGCTGAAGCAGGGTCTCGACGGCACCTTCGACGAGGGACTGGTCGAGGGCGAGATCGACCGGATGATCGTGGGGATCGGCCAGGGTCCCGTTGCATGGACCCCGCTTCACGCCGCGACCGCCTATGCACGACTGGCGATGAACGGGGCCGGGATCCGACCCACCCTGGTGCTGGATGTCGAGGAGGATGGATCGCCGTCCTCGGGCACCTGGAATCCCCGTGCGGTCTCGATCGCTCTGGAGGGCATGCTCGCCTCGGCACGTGAGGGGACTGCCAACGCGATCCAGCGGACCTCCCTCGACGGCCCGGCCGAACCGCTGCTCGACTTCCCCGATCTGGGCCGGGCCCGTCCCACGGTCTGGGCGAAGACCGGGACCGCACAGGTCGCTGATCGAGCCTCGCACGCCTGGTACGCAGGTCTGGTGGCACCTGCGGGTGAGACGAGGCCTCGCTACGCCTTCGCGGTGATCGTGGAACACGGCAATTCAGGCGGCGCCGCCGCGGGACCGGTCGCCGCCCAGGTGATCAGGGCTCTGGCGGCGGAGGGGTATCTCGGCGAGGAGGCACGTCGAGCCGGTGGAGCCGCGCCGGTCCGGTGGCATGACGAGATCGAGGTTCCGTGAGCGACGACACTGAAGAGAAGGGCATCCGCACCTCTTCGACGCTGGTCGCCGATTCCAATCGACCTGCGCGGGAACCCTTCACCGCCCGGGGTCTGCACGAGCACGCGCGCGAGCTGCACATCGGCGGCATCCGATGGGTCAACTTCGGGTGGATCTGCGTGGTGGCGGCGTTCCTGCTCAACGTGATCGGCATCGCCGCGATCGCGACCACCGAACCGGGGTTCGCCCAGAAGCAGGCCCTGTTCCTTCCGGTCGGCATCCTCGCCGCGATCATCGTCGCGGTCCCCGACTACCGGCGCTTCCGTCGCTGGGTCCCGCTCCTCTGCCTGATCACGATCGGTCTTCTGGTGTTCGTGCTGATTCCGATGGTTCCCGAGGTCATCGTGAGGCCGCGAAAGGGCGCGAGACGCTGGATCAACTTCGGCATCACCGACTTCCAGCCCTCGGAGCTTGCGAAGGTGGTGTGGATGCTGGCGATGGCCTCGTGGTTCCGCTTGCGTTGGAACATCCGTTCGATCCGCGGGTTCGTTCTGCCCTTCCTGATCACCGCGATCCCGGTCGTCCTGATCCTGCTGGAGCCGGATCTCGGCACGGCCCTGCTCTTCATCCCCACGCTTCTCGCCCTGCTGATCGTCGCGGGAGCGAAGCTGTGGCACGTCGGGCTGGTGATCCTCGTCGGCGTGATCGCCATCGGCTCGGTCCTGTTCGTCCCGCAGGTCCAGGACCAGCTCAAGCCCCACCAGCAGGACCGGGTCAAGGCCCTGGTCGCCCAGATCGAGGGTGACGACCGCTATCGCCGCAACATCGGCTACCAGGGGTACAAGGCGATGACCCTGGTGGGAGCGGGGGGACTGACCGGGGTCGGCCGGGATCAGGCCGAGACCCTGATCCGGTTCAACCACCTTCCCGAAGAGCACAACGACATGATCTTCGCGGTCATCACCTGTCGCTGGGGTCTGCTGGGCGGCCTCGCCACCTGGGGGCTCTTCGGCATCCTCGCGGTCGGTGGATATCTGACCAGCGCCTCGGCCCGGGACGTCTTCGGCCGGCTCCTCGCCTCCGGTCTGGTCACCATGCTGCTCGTCCAGATGGTGATCAACACCGGGATGACGGTGGGGATCCTCCCGATCACGGGCATGACCCTTCCCTTCGTCAGTGCCGGTGGATCCAGCCTCGTGACCGCCTGGATGACCGTGGGCCTCGTGCTCAACGTCGGATTGAGGCGTCCTCGTCGCATGGAGCGATGGGAGGTCACGAGCTGATTCCGGCGGCGATGCCCGGCATCTGCGACGATGGACCCATGAATGTCGTGCCGGAAACGTTCCTCTCCGATGCCGAGGCGCTCGGTCTCGCCTTCGATCCCGGTGATCTCGATCGCCTGAAGCGATATCTGTCGCTTCTCTACGAGGCCAACGCCCGGATGAACCTGACCGCGATCCGCGATCCCGCGGAAGCCTGGAACCGGCACGTCCTGGACAGCCTGACCCTGGTGCCGTGGGTCCACGCCGCCCGCGAGGCGGCCGCGACGGAGGGCCGTGAAGCGAGCCTGATCGACGTGGGGTCCGGTGGGGGACTGCCGGGACTGGTCCTGGCCTGCGTCGCGCCGGAACTCTCGATCACCCTGGTCGAGGCGACCGGGAAGAAGGCCCGCTTCCTGGAGGAGACCGCCGGGACCCTCGGACTCGACCGCGTCGTGGTGCTGGCCGAACGAGCGGAGAACGTCGGCCGCGACCCCGCTCACCGTGAGGTCCACGACCTCGTGACCAGTCGTGCGGTCGGCCCGCTGAACGTGCTGGCCGAGTATCTGGTGCCGCTCGCCCGCGTGGATGGGACGATTCTCGCCACCAAGGGTTCGAAGGCGGAGGAGGAGATCGCCGAAGCCAGGCAGGCCCTCTACCACCTCCACGTCGAGGTGACCGGGGTCCATCCCACGCCCACCGGTCGAATCGTCGCGATCGCGAAGAAACGGCCGGTTCCCAGGGCGTATCCTCGTGCGGTGGGCGAACCGAAGCGCAAGCCCCTCTCCTGAAGCCCGGAGCCCTCGCCGGATGCTCCCCCCCGTCGCCAATCTCCTCGCTCTGGACGGACCGATCGCCCGTCGGCTCGAGGGTTTCGAGCCTCGACCGCAGCAGATCGAGATGGCGACCGCGGTGGAGTCCGCCCTTCGCACCGGCGAGCGTCTCTTCGTCGAGGGCGGCACCGGCACCGGCAAGAGCTTCGCGTATCTGCTACCCGCGATCGCCCGACTGCTCGAGCGTCGGGAGGAGAAGATCGTCATCTGCACCAACACCATCAGCCTGCAGGAGCAGCTGATGGACAAGGACCTGCCGCTGCTCCGCGCGGTGGTCCCCGACGAGTTCACCGCGGTCCTGGTGAAGGGGAGAGCCAACTACCTCTCGAAGCGTCGCCTGCGACTCGCGGTCGAACGGGAGACGCGACTGCTCGCCGACGAACACGAGCGTCACTCCCTGCAGCAGATCGAGAGGTGGGCCGCCTCCACCGACGACGGGACCCTCGCCACCCTTCCACAGCTCAAGCGCCCCGGGGTCTGGGACCACGTGCAGAGCGAGAGCGGAAACTGCCTTGGCCGGCGCTGTCCCACCCACGACGAGTGCTTCTACCAGTCGGCCCGCCGCCGGATGGAGAACGCCGATCTCCTGGTGTGCAACCACGCGCTCTTCTTCAGTGATCTCGCCCTCCGCATGAGAGGGGCGGGATTCCTGCCCGCGTATCGGCACGTGATCCTTGACGAGGCGCACACCGTCGAGGACGTCGCCGCGGAGCATTTCGGGCTCCGGGTCTCCGAAGGCCGGGTGCGTCACCTGCTCCGGATGCTTCTCTCGGAACGGACCAACCGGGGCGTCCTCGCATCGCTGGCGACCACCGCCGACGGTGATCCGGCGCTTCAGGACGCCCTGTCCGCAAGGCAGCGGGCGGAGAGTGCGGCGCACGCCTTCTTCGACGACCTTCACGCCTGGCGGGCCCTCGATGCGAACTCGTCGGGTCGCATGAAGGAACCCGGATCGGTCGACAATCCGCTGACCCCCGCGATGAAGGAGCTCGCCGCGAGTCTCAAGCTCCTGCGGGCGAGGGCGACCGAGGAGACCGAGGAGATGGAGCTCGGATCGCTCGCATCCCGGGCCACCGAGATCGGGGAAGCGGCCACGATGCTCATGAACCAGGTGATCGAGGGGTGCGTCTACTGGGTCGATGCGGCTCCCTCCCGCCGCGGGCGTCGGGATCGAGGTTCGGTGAGCGTGGCCTGTGCCGCGGTCGATGTCGGTCCGATCCTCCGCGAGCACCTGTTCGGTCGCGAGGGCGCCGTGATCTGCACCAGTGCGACGCTCGCCACCGGCCCCGACGACTTCTCGCTGGTCACCAGCCGGCTGGGGGCGGAGGATCCCGTGACCCTCCAGGTCGGCTCGCCGTTCGACTTCGTTCGTCAGATGCGGGTGCTGGTCGATCCCCACATGCCCGATCCCCGCGACGACGGGTATCAGGATCGTCTGGCCGATCGGATCGTGGAGCAGGTCCGGGCCACCGATGGAGGCGCCTTCGTGCTCTTCACCAGCAACGCCGCGATGTCCGCGGCGGCGGAGCGCTGTCGGGCCCGGTTGGAATCCGACGGGCACCAGGTGCTGGTGCAGAACGAGACCGGGCCGAGGTCGCTGGTGCTGCAGCGTTTCCGGGACGACGACCGGGCGGTGCTCTTCGGCGTCACGAGCTTCTGGCAGGGGGTCGACGTGCGCGGTCAGGGACTTCGGAACGTCATCATCACCCGGCTTCCCTTCGACGTGCCGGATCGTCCGATCGTGCAGGCCCGTCACGAGATGATCGAGGAGCAGGGGGGGAGACCCTTCTTCGAGGACCAGGTGCCCCGGGCGGTGATCCGCTTCAAGCAGGGTGTCGGTCGGCTCATCCGCTCGGGAGACGACACCGGTCGAGTGGTGGTGCTCGATCCACGGATCGTGACCAAGGGCTACGGCCGCAGCTTCCAGAAGGCGCTTCCGGAAGGGGTGGAGGTCGAACCCCTGGAGCCGCTCGCGATCGCCGTCGACGACTACGACGCCTTCGACGACTGGCATGGGCAGGATGACGACGTCTCGCCCGACCACGAGCATCCGGGTGGGTTCGACGCCCTGGATTGACCGACGGACCGGGTGCCCGACCGCCGGTCGGGAGAGGGGTTCCGCCCGGCGGGGGTCTTGTAAACCAGGTTCATTCGGGGCTAATCCCGGGGTCTGGCATCTCCCGGGGCGATTATCACGAAATAACCGGGGTGGCGGCGTAAGATCGGGATCCCGGCCCCGGAAGGTGACGGACCCCCCGTCGCACCCCGGAGATTCATGATGAGATCCGCCCCTCGAACCTCGCTCACCGCCCTGGCCCTCGCCGCCGCCGCCTCCATGGGAGGCGCGGCCACCGCCGATGACGACCATTCGGTCGCCCGACGCTGGAACGAATTGATCCTCGAGTCGATCAGGAACGATCGGGCCAGGCCGGTCGTCCATGCCAGGAACCTCTTCCACATGTCGGCTGCGATGTGGGACGCATGGTCGACCTGGGACGACGGCGATGCCGCTCCCTGGCTGGCCGACGAGATCCCGGGCCGGGTGAAGAACGTGGAGGCCGCCCGCCGGGCGGCGATCTCGTACGCGGCCTACACCATGCTGCGATTCCGCTTCGCCGACTCGCCCGGTTTCGAGGACGTGTCCCCCGAATACGACGCTCTGATGACCGAGCTCGGCTACGACCCCTCGTACTCGTCGACGGTCGGGGACGATCCCCGGGCGATCGGCAACCGCATCGCGGCCCAGTACATCATCTTCGGTCTCTCCGACGGCTCCAACGAGATCGGCGATCACGCGAATCTCTGGTACTACCCGATCAACGAGCCGCTGCTGCCGCCGGAGTCGGGCACCCAGGAGATCGACATCCCGGATCGCTGGCAGCCACTCGCCCTGGAATACTTCGTCGATCAGTCTGGAAACATCGAGGTGGGGGGCTATCCGGAGTTCCTCGGCCCCGAGTGGGGGAACGTCACCCCGTTCTCCCTTCGTGACGACCAGAAGGACGTTCGCATCCGCGACGGCTTCCCGTATCCGGTGTACGTCGATCCCGGCGCACCCCCGATGCTGGACGCCGCCGGCGAACAGCGTTTCCTTGAAGGGTTCGAGCAGGTCCTCCACTGGTCGGATCATCTCGACCCCTCCGACGGAGTCATGGTCGATGCGAGCCCGAACTCGATCGGCAACGCGACCCTCCCCACCGATCCGACCGACATCGCCTGGTTCTATGACGCCCAGAACGGTGGTGACGTCGGCATCGGGTACACCACCAATCCCGTGACCGGCGAGTCCTATCCCACCCAGATGGTGCCGCGGGCGGACTACGCCCGCGTGCTGGCGGAGTTCTGGGCCGACGGTCCCGATTCCGAGACTCCTCCGGGACACTGGTTCACCATCCTCAACGACGTGATGGACCACCCGGAGTTCTCGAGGCGCATCGGAGGCACCGGGCCCGAGCTCGACCCGCTCGAGTACGACGTGAAGGCCTACTTCGCCCTCGGGGGCTGCATGCACGACGCGGCCATCGCCGCCTGGGGCTGCAAGGGCTGGTACGACTACGTGCGACCGATCTCCGCGATCCGCTGGATGGCCGAGAACGGACAGCGGACCGACGACACCCTCGACAACTACCACCCGCACGGCCTCCAGCTCCTGCCGGGCCGGGTCGAGGTCATCACCGACGCATCGAGCGCTCCGGGAGAACGTCACGAGGCGCTGCGGGGCGAGGACGATGCCAACCTCGGTCGCATCGCGGCCTACTGCTGGCGTGGCCCCGACTACATCGAGGATCCGGAGGTCGACCTCGCCGGTTGCGGCTGGATCCTCGCCGAGGACTGGTGGCCCTACCAGCGTCCCACCTTCGTCACCCCGAACTTCGCCGGATACGTCTCCGGTCATTCGACCTTCAGTCGATCCGCGGCGGAGCTGATGACCCTGCTGACCGGTTCACCCTGGTTCCCCGGCGGTCTCGGCGAGTACGTCGCCCCGGCCGACGAGTTCCTCGTGTTCGAGGAGGGACCGAGCGTGGAGGTCAGACTCCAGTGGGTCTCGTATCGCGACGCGAGCGACCAGTGCTCGCTCAGTCGGATCTGGGGTGGCATCCACCCTCCGGCGGACGACATTCCCGGCCGGCTCATGGGACTGGTGATCGGGCCGCAGGCCTGGGACCACGCGATCGGGTACTTCGGATCCGCTCCCGACTGTCCCGCGGACCTCGACGGTGACGGCGAGGTCGATGGTCAGGATCTCGGCCAGCTCCTGCAGCAGTGGGGCTGCACCGGTCCGTGCGAGGCGGATCTCGATGGCGATCTGGACGTCGACGGTGCGGATCTCGGACTGTTCTTCGCCGACTTCGGAGGGGGCTGCTGAAGGCACCTCCTCGATCGGAACCGATCATTCGAAGACACGCCCCTCCAGCCTCGGGCCGGAGGGGCGTGTCGCATGTCGGGTCGTGCAGTGGCCTGATCTCAGGGGCACTGGCCCCAGGCCCCGATCAGGAGTCCGAGGTCGGCCGCGGTGACCTCTCCGTCACCGTCGAGGTCGGCGGCACAGTCCGCCGGATCCCCGCAGACGCCCCAGGCCCCGATCAGGAGCCCGAGGTCGGCGGCGGTGACTTCGCCGTCGTCGTCGATGTCGCCCGGGCAGGGGGTCGGGGGGATGATGTCGATCAGGTAGTCCTCGGTCTCTCCGTACAGCACGATGCCGCAGGGTTCCATCGGATTCTCAGCGATGTCCTGCAGCCTCAGCCGCATGCGGACCGTCCCGCCCGGGTGATCCTCGGGAACCCCGATCTGCACGAAGTAGGGGCCGACTCCCTGCACCTTTCCGAGGTACTCCATCGGTCCGGTGAATCGGTAGTCGGCGTTCCAGTCGACGTAGACGCCGAGGGCGTCGTTCGCCCACTTCGGATCGCCGTTGCCCACCTTCATGATGTACGTGCCGCCGGCCTCGAGTTCGATCGCACCGAGGGCGGAGTAGTCGGTGTAGCCGTCGGATCCGGAGGGGTTGAAGAACCCGACCTTCTCGATCTGGACGCTCTCGATGTACTCGTAGGTGAGATCGGTCGCATTCGCCTCGCAGTAGCCTTCTCCGACGTCGATCGCGCCGCCGTCGTCCTCGTACGCCCAGCGCGTGATCACCAGGTTGTTGGCTTCGGGGTCGTGCTCGAGTTCGATCCACCCGTTGACGGTGTCCTTCGGACCGCCGGCCGGGTCCATGGCGCGGAAGCCCACGTGGAACACGGTCTGATCCCAGACACAGTTGGATCGGGTGCCCGACTCGCCGCCGTCACCGCAGTAGTACCACCATCGCCAGTCGTTGCGGCAACCGTCCACCCGGGAGTAGACGTTGGATGGGGAGGAGACCATGGCACCCGGTTCGAGGAAGCTCGCTCCGATGACCGGAGCGTCGGCGTTCCAGGGGCGGCTTGCCACCACGCCCTCGTAGGTCCACCCGTAGTAGTCGGCGGAACCGCCGTACTGCTTGCAGCCGTAGCTCGTCCAGGAGCAGCAGGGATTGCCGTTGTTGCCCCACGAGTCCATCTCCAGATCGAGCGACAGATAGATGTCGAACTCGAGATCCTCGAGCTGGAGGTTGGTGACTCCGCCGACTTCGATCGGCGGGCCAGAGTAGACCTTGATGTCGGCGGTCACCTGCGGAGCGATGGCACCGGCGGCGACGGCGGAATAGAGGTGAATTCGGTTGGTTCGGTCCGAGGCCTGGCGCATGGGTCGTCTCCAGCCCCGGAGTTCGTTACGACTACTGTCCCAGCCTGGTGCCTCTGCGGCAAGGATCTTCCCTGCGAATCATCGCACGGAGGTTGAAAACAGCTCTGCCGTGATCAGGAAAGCCGATCACTCCGATCGGCGCAGATGCAGAAGACGCTCCTAAGGTCGCGAGCCGAAGGGGCGGGTTCGTCGGTTCAGCTCATCGTGGCGGCGTGATGCCGATCGCAGGCGATGTTCCCGGCGACCATGGTGAGCACCGCTCGTCCGGAGACGCGGCGTCCGTCGAACGGACAGTTGCGGGCCTTCGAGGCGAACTCGCCGGCCTCGATCGTCCATTCGCAGGTCGGGTCGATCACGGTGAGGTCGGCGGGGCCGCCGACCTCGAGGCGACCGATGCCCTCACGGTCGAGTCCGAGCAGTCGCGCCGGTTCGATCGTCATCAACGCGATCAGCCGCGACCAGTCGATCGCGCCGCTGGCGACCAGCGCCTCGGCGTAGAGCGGGAGCGCGCATTCGACGCCGATGATGCCGAGCGGCGCCTGTTCGAACGGCTCGGCCTTCTCCGCTTCGGTGTGCGGAGCGTGATCGGTGGCGAGCACGGTGATGACGCCGTCGGCGACGCCCTGCACCAGGGCGAGGCGATCCGATTCCTCGCGAAGCGGAGGATTCATCTTCGCGTGGGTGTCGAAGCCCTCGCAGGCCTCGTCGGTCATCAGGAGATGGTGGGGGGAGACCTCGCCGGTCGCGGGCACCCCGTCGGCCCGGGCGTGCCGGAGGATCTCGACCGATCCGCCGCTCGAAAGGTGCTGGGCGTGGTAGCGGGCGCCGATCTCGCGATCGAGTCGGAGGTCGCGCTCGAGCATCAGTTCCTCGGCGACCCGCGGCCAGCCGACGAGGCCGAGTCGGGCCGAGACCGCACCCTCGTGCATCTGGGCGCCCCGGGTGAGGGTCGGTTCCTGGCAGTGCTGCATGAACGCGGTCCCCAGCGACGCGCAGGTCTGGAGGACCCTTCTCATCATGACCGGTTCCGCGATCCCGTCACCGTCGTCGGTGAAGGCGACCGCGCCGGCCTCCCGCATCGCGTGCATCGGGGCGAGGGCGGTGCCCTTGCGTCCCATGGTCGCGGCGGCCGCGACGAAGACCCGGCAACGGCCCTTCTCCCTCGCCCGCATCGAGACCCAGTCGACCTGGTCGACCGAATCCAGCGCGGGTGCGGTGTTGGGCATGCAGCACACGGTGGTGAAGCCGCCGGCGACCGAACTGGCGGTCCCGGTCTCGATGGTCTCCTTCGCGCCCTGGCCGGGCTCGCGGAGATGGACGTGCGGATCCACGAGTCCCGGGCAGACCAGAAGGCCGTCGACGTCGCGTCGTTCGGTGCTGCGGTCGTCGAGCGTGCCGGGAGTGGTCTCGATCGCGACGACTCGGCCATCCTCCACCAGGACGTCGGCGGTGGTGTCGAGTCCGCTCGCGGGATCCAGCACACGGCCGCCGGTCAGCAGAAGGGAGGAGGTGGGGTCGCTCATCGATCCTCGCTCACGTTCGGTTCCTTGTCGAGGGGGCAGGGGCCCTCCGGTGCCGGCGGAGCGTAGGGCTCGTCGAGGCCTCCACCCTGGATCCAGACCCCGTCGGCCATGAAGACCACCTGGGTCTCGGGTTCGGTGATCGCGGCGATCTCCGCCTCGGTCGCTCCGGCGTCGGACGCCAGGTGCCGTCGTTGTTCGACGTCGAACACCCGGACCTGGGGGACACCTTCGATCACGGTGCGGCGGCCGCGGGCGTTTCGCGGAACGAAGAAGCCGTAGTCGCGGAACCGGACGAGGACCTCGTCCTCGCCTTCGCGCACCTTCATCCAGCATCCCTTCTTCATGCAGACCCCCTCGACCCAGCCTTCGATCGCGGTCGACTCGCCGTTCATGGCGCCGAGGGCCGCGATGTGCACGGTCGATTCCACCGGGACGGCATCGCCGTAGGACTGCCAGCCTTCCAGAGTCTCGAGGCGGTCGTTCGGTGCGCAGGCGGTCAGCATCGCGGCGATCGCGAGGGTGACGGCGGTTCGGATCGAGGAAGGTGGTCTCATGCCGGGGCTCCTTGAGGATTGATGCATCCTACGGGCGGGAGGCATGGACATGAAAGAGGACGCCCTCCCCGAAGTTCGGGAAGGGCGTCCTGGTCGGTCCTTGCGGTTGAGCGGCAGGCTGGGATCAGCCCTTGGTGCTCATGGGGCAGCCACCGCCGAGCTTCTCCATCTTGTCGTCGGAGCAGCTGGAGGCGCAGCCCGCTTCGCTCGAGACGGCGCCGGGGGCGGCGGCGTCGGAGCAGCTGGAGGCACAGCCGGCTTCGCTGGAGACGGCGCCGGGAGCGGCCTTGCAGCAGCTTCCGTCGGTTCCGCAGCAGGAGCCGCTGGTGGCGCCGGGAGCGGTGCCGTGGTCGTGGGCGTGGTGGTTGTTGCAGCCGACCAGCGCGAAGGCGGCGGCGAGGGTCGCGGCGGTGAAGAGAGTCTTCATCGTCAACTCCATGATTCGGTTCGAGGGCTCGTAATCGTCTTTGAAGTGGCACCGTGCCACCCGACCGGACGCCCCGGAGGTCCTATCCTAGATCGAACATCGGTCGGGACGCAACGTTTGGCCCATCCGGTTTTCATCTTCTGTGCGACCTTCCTCGGACAGGAGGGGCTGCTCACCGTCCTCTGGGTTCCCGGACCTCATGATGATCGATCCACACGACGAGTCCTCCGAGGAGGTCGATGCCGGGGCTCAGAATCCCGGAATCGAGGGTGGATCCTTGTCTGAGACGCAAGAATCACGAGTTCGCAGGCTTTCAGAGAAGGCCCGGGGGCTTCCGAAGGTGCCCGGGGTCTATCTCCTCAAGGATGCCGCCGGGGTCGTGCTGTACGTGGGAAAGGCGTTGGTGCTTCCGAATCGGGTCAACTCCTATTTCCAGAACTCCGCCGATCACGGACCCCGCAAGAATTCGATGCTGCCTCTGATCGCGGACTTCGAGGTCCTTGAATGCGAGGGGGAGTGGGAGGCCCTGCTGCTCGAAAGCAGGCTGGTGAAGGACATCAGGCCACGCTTCAACGAACGACTCGTCGACGACAAGACCTATCCCTATCTGGCGGTGACCCTTCGGGACGAGTTCCCCGGGGTGTTCATCACCCGAGCCCCCGGCGACGAGAAGTTCAAGGGGGCGAGGATCTTCGGCCCCTTCACCAGCGCCCACTCGCTTCGTCAGGCGGTGCAGCTGCTGCAGCGGGTCTTCAAGTACCGCACCTGCGAACTCGACATCCGGTCCGATGATCCCCGGAACCGGTCCTTCCGCCCCTGCCTGCTTCACTCGATAGGCCAGTGCACGGCACCGTGCGCGAACCGCGTCAGTCCGGAGAACTACCGCGCCGACATCGACCGGTTCCTCCGGTTCCTCGGATCCAAGAGAAGCCAGATGCTTCGCGAGCTTCGGTCGGAGATGGAGGAGGCCGCGGAGGCGAGACGATTCGAGCGGGCCGCGGTGGTTCGAGATCAGATCCGCGCCATCGAACGACTCGATGAACGGGAGCGGCGTCGGGCCGCGGATGGATCCTTCGACTGGCAGCCGGAGGTGACCTCGTTCGTCCATGATCCGTCCCGTGGCGTCCGGTCCCTGCAGAAGACGCTCGATCTGGAGACGCCGATCCGATGTCTGGAGGCGATCGACATCGCCCATCTCGCCGGTGACGAGACCGTGGGTTCGAAGGTGTGCTTCATCGACGGCCGGCCCTTCAAGGACGGGTATCGCCGGTACCGGATCCGAAGCGTCGAGAACGACGACTACATGGCGATCCGGGAGGTCGTCTCCCGCCGTTACCGGGAGGCGGGCGGTGGGCACGAGCTGTATCCCGACGTCATCCTGATCGACGGCGGCCTCGGCCAGCTGCACGCGGCACTGGAGGCCTTCGACACGCTCGAGGTCCAGCCACCGATGGTGATCTCCCTCGCGAAGAAGGAGGAGCTCATCCACGTGCAGAAACGCGGTGAGCCGATCCGTCTCGGACGCGAGAACCTCGGGCTGAAGCTCTGTCAGGCGATCCGGGACGAGGCGCACCGTTTCGCCCAGCACTACCACCACATGCTGAGGAGCAGATCGCTCTTCGAGGACGGGAGCGGGCGTGCCGACTGAATCCCTCTCCGATCGGTGACCGATCGTGTCACCGAGGGGCACCTCCCATCATTGGATTCGATTCGGAAGAACGCCGATCGGTGGATCGATGGTGGGTTCGGGAATCGTGATGATCCTGCTCGGATCCGCGTTCCCGTTCTCGCTGGCGGCCCTGCACGTCTGGAGCCTTGTCCTGCTCATGCGGGCGGCGGCCAGGGTGCCGGACGCTCATCGCAGGATGCGGCCCGGCATGGTGTTCCTGTGCCCGGTTCCGGTGTTCAGGACCGCCCGGGTGTTCTGGACGACCTCGAGGATCAGCCCCAGCATGGAGTCGACCTCCACGGAGCGTGGAGTCGATCGCGGCGATTGCGTCCGTGGCAAGGGACTCGCCTTCGCGATCATCGGCCTCATGTCGAGTGTCCCTGCCCTGGTCCGGTTGATCATCGACATCGGCGGACCGGACGCGGGCCTGTCGAGGCCCGAAACCCTGCTCCCGCCGGGTCTCGGATGCTTCTCCGGGCTGGCGATGGTGGCCTCGCTGGTCTTCCGGGTCCTCTTCGGGGGCCGGGTGCGTCAACTCGATCGCGAACCCGCGATTCCGATGGGGCCCATGCCTGATCATCCGCCTTCCAGGTCGATCTGACGCTCGTCCCGGGGCCATCGGGAAGTATCTTGCCCGCGATCCTCATGCCGCCGACCTCGATGGCGGAATGATCTTCCGAACTTCAGGAGCTTCTCGATGGGTGGTACCAACAACGGCATGGATCCCGAATCGATCGCCCTCGTCTTCATGTTCGTGATCATGGGCGTCACGATCCTGATGGTGGCCGGGATCGGAGCGGTGGTGTTCTGGCTGTTCTCCCGTGCTGCCGCGGTCATCCCTCTCGAGCAGCGCCGCATCGGACCGGGCGCCATCTGGGGCCTCTACGGGGCCTGGATGCTCGCCGCGATCGGCGTGATGAGCTACGGCATCATCACCTCCGATCCCGAGGGGGGGGCCGAGTCCGGGGGATTCCTCCCCTTCGTGCAGATGATCGCGGATCTGGTGTTCATCGCTTCCACGGCCTGGATCATGACCGGCCTGCCCGCCGGTTTCGCCGCGGCCTTCTCGTCGTATTCACCGGAACGGGTGCCGGCAGGAGGACACGGTCGTGTCCTCGGCGTCTGGCTGATCATCATCGCGGTGGCCACGGGCGTCACCAACCTGGTGGGCAACCTGGTCTTCGACATGGGGAATCCCTTCGATCAGATGCAGGATTCCATGGAGATGCAGCAGGGTGCCGGCTCCCCTCTCGGGGTGGCGACCGGCCAGCTGATCATGGGCTGCGGCCAGTCGATCCTCGGCATCGTCTCGATGGTGCTGCTGATCGTCTTCATCGTGACGATCACGAGGTCGAGAGGCGCGCTGCTGAAGCTGAGGCACGAGGACGAGAATCCCGCACCGTCCACGCCTCCGGCCGCTCCGCCGGCGGTCTGACTCCGGGCGGGAGCCGGCCCTCGGTCTTCATGAAGGACAAGGCCCGGGTCGCCGTTCATCGGCGACCCGGGCCTTTCGATCCGCATCCGGTCGATTCAGGCCGGTGAGGGCATCATGCCGCCGAGATCCTCGTCGGTGTCCTCGCTGGGCGGCTGGTTCGAGGGCGGACTCGGCGGGTCCGCGGTCTCGGAAGCCAGCAGTTCGGCGACCGTGGGTTTGGAGATCCGCTCGCCCTTCATCAGTCTGTCGACATCGTCGGCACTGATCGTCTCGTAGCGAAGCAGCGCCTCGGCGACCGCGACCACCTGGTCCCAGTGACGTTCGATGAGGCGGTTGCACTCGTCGTAGGCGGCGTCGACGATCCGTCGGATCTCCTCGTCGATCACCCGGGCGGTCTGGTCGGAGTAGTCCTTGTCGGGGACGAACATCTCCCGGGTGTTCTCGCCCGCGAGGCTGAGGAACCCGACCCGGTCGCTCATGCCCCATTCCAGCACCATGGCCCTGGCGTACTGCGTCGCCATCTTGATGTCCATGCTGGCGCCGCTGGAGACGTCGCCGGTCTTCCGTTGTTCCGCGATCCGGCCTCCGCACAGCACCTTGAGCGTGGCGTCGAGGTATCGGCGGCCGAAACCGGTTCGATCCTTCTCGGGCAGGCTGAAGGTCGCTCCTCCGGCCTTGCCGCGGGGGATGATCGTCACCTTGTGAAGAGGGTCGGCATCCTCGAGCAGGGCCTGCACCACGGCGTGGCCGGCCTCGTGGTACGCGGTCGCGACCCGATCCTCCTCCTCGACCTTGCGACTTCTGCGTGCCCGGCCCCATCGCACCTTGTCGCGGGCCTCCTCGAGATCGGAGAGTTCGACGAAGTCCTTCTCCTCCATGGTCGCGATGATCGCAGCCTCGTTGATGAGGGCGGCGAGATCGGCGCCGGAGAACATCGGGGTGCCGCGGGCGAGCCGTTCCAGATCGACGTCCGGACCGAGTTTGATCTTGCGGGCGTGGACCGCGAGGATGTGGGCCCGTCCCTCGAGGTCGGGAAGGGTGACCGCGACCGTCCGGTCGAAACGGCCGGGACGGGTGAGGGCGGGGTCGAGCACGTCGGCCCGGTTGGTCGCGGCGATGACGATGACCTGATCGGTCGCCTCGAAGCCGTCCATCTCCACGAGGATCGCGTTGAGGGTCTGCTCCCGCTCGTCGTGACCGCCGGTGGTGAACCCACCGCCTCGACGGCGACCGACCGCATCGATCTCGTCGAGGAAGATGATGCAGGGGGAGTTCTCCTTCGCCTGCTTGAAGAGGTCGCGGACCCGGCTGGCGCCGACTCCGACGAACATCTCGACGAAGTCCGAGCCGGAGATGGTGAAGAACGGCACGTCGGCCTCGCCGGCGATCGCCTTGGCCAGCAGCGTCTTGCCGCATCCCGGAGGGCCCTCGAGCAGCACGCCGCGGGGGATGCGGCCTCCGAGTCTCTGGAACTTGCGGGGATTCTTGAGGAACGCCACGATCTCGGTGAGCTCCTCCTTGGCCTCCTCGACTCCGGCCACGTCCTTGAAGGTGACGTTGACCGAATCCTTGGTCTGCACCCGGTGCTTGCTCTTGCCGAAGTTGCCGAGCATGCCGCCCGGTCCGCCGCCCGCGTTCCTCATCGAGCGGAAGACGAAGAACCACAGCAGCAGGATCACCAGGATGATCGGGCCGAAGCTGGTCAGGATGATCAGGAACGTGTTGTCGTTTCGTTCCATGTCGAACGGAATGCCCTTGGCATCCAGTTGATTCAGGGTGTAGTCGAGCCCGCCGTCGGCCGCGATCACCACCTCGACGGGCATGTCCCGAGGCGCCTCGCCTCCGTTGGTGGGGCCGGAGAGGTCGCCGTCGGCCTTGCGGATCGCGGAGATCTTCTGATCACTCACGATCACGGAGCCGGGTTCGATCAGCTTGCTCTGCCAGAGATTCTGGAAGTCGTTGAGGGAGATCACCTCGGCCTGCTTGCCGCTGCCGGTGATCACCACCCAGATCAGGGCGATCACCGCGAAGAGCACGAACAGGGACATGAGGGGACGGGGGGGGCGGGCCGGCTGGGGGCCGCCGGGACGACCCTGCTGGCCGTCTCCCTCGCCGCGAGGCGGTTCGCCGTCGCGGCCTTGATCCTCGCTGGCCATGTGATGAACGACTTCTGGCTTCATTCGTGATCTCGGTGTGGATTTGGATTCTGAATGACCATTCGCAGGAAACGTCCGGACCGATGCCATGTTCACCAGTCATCCCTGAGGACATCGACCAGATCGGTGGCCAGTTGTTGTACGACCCCGAATCGGGCGAGATCGATGGTTTCCATGGCTGGTCTGGATGGAGTGAAGATCGCCGAGGCGGTGAAATTCCTCCTGCTGACCACCGGATCCCCGGTGGCGAGGTCGATCCACTCGAAATCGATCTCGGTCCTGAACAGCATCTCGGCGGAAAGCCCGGTAACGGGGCTCTGAGACAGCGGCACCAGCTCGGCAGAGACGATCGTCCCCCGGAGAAGAGTATCCGCGGTTCCGGGGCCGGTCACCTTGTAGGGGGTCGACGACTCGACTTCGGTCACCAGGGCCCGCCCAAGCTCCCGTTCGAGGCCGCGATGAAAGGTCTGGTTGGCGAACATCGGGATCGCGATGCTCCGGTACCGATCGGGATGCGTCCAGCTCATGGACCACCCTTCCGAGGGATCGGGGGCGCATCCGGTCGAACCGAGCGTCAGGAGCACGCCTGCGAGGATGCCTCGAATCGTCGTGGTCGATCGGAGTCGCTTCCATCCGGTGTGGTTCGTCATCCCGCGGGCTCCTCGCCGGTGTTCACCTCGACCGGTCGTTCCGGTTCCAGGTCCCGGCTCTGCGGGAGGGCCGGTTCCGCCCTTGGAGTGACCCCGGTCTCCTCGGGGCCCGACTTCCCGAGCAGCGCCTCGGCCAGAAGCCGGTAGTCGGGGGTCCGGGCCGCGATGCTGGCCGGCATCCTCGAGATGATCTCCGGGGCCAGTCGAAGCGCATCAAGGGCGGCGACGGTGTCGGGGTGGCGCTCGACGACCTGACGGATGTAGATCTCGGCGGAGATCGGATCGTTGATCGAGAGGTACCACTGTGCCGTGACCAGAAGCTTTCTCGCCTCGGACTCGTCGATTCTGACGATGAGTGACTCGGCCCCCAGACGCTGGGCGGCGGCGGGCCGCAGCCGCTGCATCGACTGGAGTCGACGGCGGGCGTCGCGAAGGCCGGACGCGTCGTGCCTCGGCCCGCGATAGGAGGCCATGTACGCCTGGATCAGTCGCTGCCGGGCCTTCTGGATTCGATTCGACCTCGGATAGTTCATGATGAACAGGTCGTAGGCGTCGGCGGCGAGTCTCATCTCCGCCCGCCTGAAGTAGAAGTCGGCCAGGGTCATCCCGGCATCCTCGGCCAGTCGACTTCCGGGCAGGCGCTCCTGGATGCGGATCAGCAGTTCCTGGGCATCCTCGGAGGCGTCGATGATCCTGATCGTTCCGAAGAACTTCCGCCGAAGCCCGTTGGCGTACGCGACCGCGATGTCGTACTCGCGCTCGAGGGCCTGGACGAACACCTCGCTGCCGGGGTGCTGGCGGGCGATGGCCTCGTAGTCGAAGAGGGCGTCGTACTCGTCACCCATCTCCACGAGGGCATCGCCCCGGACCAGGAACATCTCCGCCCGGCCGGGTGCGGAGGGAAAGCGATCGAGGAACGCGGTCGCAAGGGCGCGGGCTCGTTCGGGCTCTCCCAGGGCCAGTGCCTTGCGGGCATTGAGGATCCGGGCGGCCGGAGTCCCGGGTTCCGGGGTCTCCCGGGTCCAGGCGTCGTCGGGGCCGAGGGTGAAGTCCTGCTGTGCAAGGGTCGGTGAAACCACCGAGAGCGCTGCAAGCAGGACCAGGCCCAGCGTTGTCTGAATCCTTGCTGAGGACATTCGCCCATCTTATGTCGATGGACCCCATCTCCGCCGGGATCGGGGGCTCGGGGCGCCGAGGATCCACGTATTCTCCTCGGCATGTCGGTCCTCGTGATCTTCAACCCCATCTCCGGAGCCGGGCGGGCTCGAGGCATCGCCGAAGCGGTTCAGGCCGCCGGTCGCGAGCGAGGTCTGGATCTGGAGCTTCTTCCGACCAGTCCCGGCTTCGAGACCGACCGCTGGCTTCGCGAACCCCTCGAGGGTCGGGACGCCCTGGTGGTGGTGGGGGGGGATGGAGCGGTCCGACTCGTCGCGGCCGAGGCGGCCCGGGCCGGAGTGCCCCTCCTGCACTGTCCGGCCGGCAACGAGAACCTCTTCGCTCGGGAGTTCGGGATGCGGGCGGACCCCGGATTCGTGGCCGAGACCCTGGTCCGGGGCGAGGTTCGTCGGGTCGATCTGGTTCGAGCCGAGGTCGATGGTCGGCCCGACGAGACCGTGGTGCTCATGGCGTCCTTCGGTCTGGACGCAGAGGCCGTCCACGATCTGTCCGCGACGAGGACGGGGTCCGTGAACAACTGGACCTACGTCGGCCCCACACTTCGACAGTGGTGGCGATTCCATCCCGGCCCGATGTCCGTCAGCGTCGACGGAACGCTCGCGGCCCGGGAGGTCAGGGGTCTCCTGATCATCGCCAACAGCCGGCAGTACGCCGCGAGGCTCGACCCCGCCCGGGAGGCCCTGATGGACGACGGTCTCGTCGACCTGATGATCCTTCCCTGCCGGAGCGGGATCGGTGCCCTGGGATGGTTCCTGCGGATCTGGTTCGGAACCCACCAGCGACACCCTCGCTCGATCCATCTCAAGGGGCGGCGGATCGAGGTCGACGCGACCGAGGCCAGCCGGTGGCAGGTGGACGGGGATCCGCCGCACGATCCCGCACCGGTCGGACGCATCGCCTTCGAGGTGATGGAGGGGGCCCTGCCCGTCCTGGTTCCCGCCGTGGACTGAGCCGGAGGGAGGCCGAGAACCTTCCATTCCTCACAGATCCACCTGATCCGACCCCCAGACCCCTCCTTCTATGCAGCCGTTGCCGGATCGCCGTCGATGACGAGAAGGTCTCAGGGATGTCGCCGCAACCGGATTTCTGGCCGGGAACGCAGAGGCGACGTGGAGTAGGAATCGGAGGGAGTGGATCCGATGGCTGATGAATCTGGAAAGCGGCGCGACGACGCCGGGAACGACGCCGGTGGCACGAAGAGCGGCCGGAGGGGCAAGGTCGGATTGATGACCATGGTCCTTCTGGTGGCCGAGGCGGCCGCGATCGGTGGTGGCTTCATGCTGTTCTCCAGTCCGAAGGAGACCGAGGCGGAAGGCATGTCGATCGACTTCGAGGCCGTCGAGCACGAGGTCATGAAGGAGGAGGTCGTCATCTTCGAGGGGAACCTCGGGAACGAGTCCTCGGGTGTCGCCCTTCGGTATCCGGCCCGGGTCTTCTTCAAGGTCGATGCCAGGGACCGGCTCTGGATCGAGGCGGAATCCTCCAGATCCTCGGGCACCATCCACGCCCAGCTCTCGGAGATCTGGAAGCTGGCGACCCGTCGCGAGCTGGAATCGCCCGATCTCGCGGCGATCGAGGCCCGGATCAAGCGATCCTTCGAGAAGCAGGGGCTCTTCGAACGACGTCCCAGTTCGATGCCGATGATCGCGGGAGCCGCCGATTCCGATGGTCATGGAGCCGATGGAGCCCGTGCAGGTACCGAAAACGGGTCTCTTTCCTCCACCGTCATGCCCGAGGGCCGGATCGTCCACGACGTGATCGTGGTCATGGACATCGGGCGCCGGGTCCATCGCTGAGCGATTCGACGATCGCGCAGCATCTGCCTGAATGGAACCTCCGGGATCGGCATTCTCTGCAGGTCCGACACCTCTGGGTCCGATGATCCTCCGGTGTAGCGCCGGCAGGATGCCGGCGAGGATGTACTCGCCCCATCGGTGAAGGGGCGTCCGAACCGGCGGAGCCGACAGAATGACCGACCCAAAGCCCGAACCAGCCGACCAGAACGACGTCGAGGCCACCCAGCCGTCCGATCCCGTCCCGGGACCGGAGGCGGGTTCGTCTCCTGACCCTGCCCAGGCCATCCAGGAGGCGGCGGCCGAGGTGGATCGCCTCGCCGAGGAGGCCGGATCCGCGGCCGCCCGCCCGGTGAACCTTCCTGATTTCTCGAGTGGAGGGGCCGGGGAGGATGTCTCCAGCATCGGCCTGCTCGGGGATGTGGATCTCGATGTGAGGATCGAGCTCGGCCGGACCCGGATGCTGGTGGACGACGTCCTCCGGCTGTCTCCGGAATCCGTGGTCGAGCTCGACAAGGCCGCCGGCGACCCCGTGGACATCTACGTGAACGGTCGTCATGTCGCTCGAGGCGAGGTCCTCGTTCTGAATGAGAACTTCTGCGTGCGGGTCAGCGAGATCGTCGGGCGAATGCCCGAGACCGAGGCCGAGGCCCGCTGAACCCGATCGCGACGGCCGGAGGATCCGGCCGTGGACTTCATGGATCCGAAGCCAGGAAGGCGACCATGGATCATCGAACGAGAATCGTCTGCGCCGTGCTCCTCATCGGGGGGGCGGCGATGAGCGCCGCCGGGCAGGATCCCGCCGGGCGGACCGAGGGCACCACCCCGCCTCGCAGCGGGGTGGGGGCCGTGTCCCTGCAGGATCCGCTCGGGCATGCCTCGTTGAGGGAGACCGCCGAACGCCTGGCCGCCAGGATCGAATCCGGATCGTCTCGTGCCGTGGAGGCGACCGCCTCCACCGGTTCGACTCCGACCGCGAACGTCGATGGAGCTCCGCTTTCCGCGCCCCGCCCCGGGGCGGAGACCATCCCCGGTGAAACGGCTCGAAGCTCCGAGGCTCCCGCTCCGATCAGTCAGCGCTTCGGTCGCGGCCTCGGTGGCATGATCGGAAGTCGACAGGAGGCCGACACCGCCTGGTGGCAGTCCCCCGAGGTCCGGGTCCTCGGTTTTCTCGGCATCCTCGGTGTCGCGGCGATCGTCGTGCGTCGAATGTCCGGTCGCGGAACCTTCCCCGGGGCGGCTCGGCCGTCCGGGGTCGTCTCGGTGATGGCTCGCTATCCGTTCGGCCGTGGCGCCTCCATGGTGCTGCTGGAATGCGGCCCCCGCATCATCCTGCTTCATCAGCAGGGAGGCCGGGGCGGCGAGGTCACCTCCATCGCACAGTTCACCGATCCGGAGGAGATCGCCCGACTGCGGGCCGGCATGGGCGCGGTCGAGCGGCGCCAGGAGGCCGGTTTCCAGGATTCCCTCATGAAGAACCTCGGTCGATACGACCGGAAGGGTCGCCCCGAAGGCTTCGGTCAGGGCAGCGGTCTTCCGTTCGACGACGCCATGGAGACCGTCGATCTGACGCGTCGTCGTCCTCGTCGAGGAGGGCGTTCCGACTGATGGCCGGTCTCGCGACGATCCTGCCTGCCGGTGCCATGGCCGGGGCGGCATCCGGTTCGGACGTGATGTCCAATCCGGTCGCCTTCGTGGAGTCGGCCGCCGAAGCGCTCCCCGGAGGAGTCGCGAGCACGTCGGCTCCGATCACGATCGTGCTGCTGCTCACGCTGCTCACGGTCGCGCCCGCGATCCTGATCCTCTGCACCTCCTTCACCAGATTCGTGGTGGTGATCGGGCTGCTCCGTCAGGCGATCGGCACCCAGGGTCTGCCTCCGAGTCAGATCGTGGTCGGTCTCAGTCTGCTTCTGACCTTCGTCGCGATGGCTCCGACCCTCGACGCGATGTGGGAGGAGGGCCTCCAGCCCTACCTGGACGCACCGATCGATCAGAGGGATTCGATGGCCGCGTGGGAGGGCATGAAGCGACCCCTGCAGCGGTTCATGGTCGCCCAGATCACCTACGACGGAAACGAGAGCTCCCTTCAGATGATGATGGAGTTCTCGGGTTGGGACTACGAGACCCGGGGCGCCTTCGATCCCGAGAGTGACGACGTCGGACTCGTGCAGCTGGTGCCTGCGTTCGTGCTCAGCGAGCTCAAGACCGCGTTCCTGATCGCGTTCCGGATCTATCTGCCCTTTCTCGTGATCGACATGGTGGTCTCGAGTCTTCTCATCTCGATGGGCATGATGATGCTTCCCCCGGTCTTCGTCTCGCTGCCCTTCAAGCTCCTGCTCTTCGTGATCGCGGACGGCTGGATGCTGGTGGCGGGAAGCCTCATGCACGGTGTGCATGCCGCTTCCCAGAGTGCTGCGGTTTTCTAACCTCCCCGCGTCTCCGCAGGATGCGGAGTCGATCCGGGAAAGGAGTCCCGAATGGAGTCCCACGGACTCGAACTGGTCCGAGAGGCCCTGCTCATCACGCTGACGATCTCCGCGCCGATCCTGGTGGCGGGAATCCTGGTGGGTCTGATCATCTCGATCGCCCAGGCCGTCACCCAGATCCAGGAGCAGACTCTCTCCTTCGTTCCGAAGATCGCGGCGATGATTCTCGTCGCGGTGGCTCTTCTGGGCTGGATCGCAGCCCAGCTCGTCGACTTCGCCACGGTCATGTTCGAGGGCTGAGGATCCCAGACGCATGGAAGCGATCACGATCATCGAGCGCAGCATGGGGCCCGCCGCCCTCGTCGTCATGCGACTGGGCGGGCTCTTCATCTACGCGCCGTTGATCTCCATGAAGGCCATTCCGGGTCGGATCAAGGGACTTCTGGTCCTGGTGACCGGGGTCGGAGCGTGGGCGGTTCTCGCCGATCGCGGGGTGGTGTTCCCCCAGGTCTCCATCATGGATCCGTGGGCCATGGTTCCACTCGGTGCGGCGGAGATCGCCATCGGAGCGGTGATCGGATTCGTGGCCTCGCTTCCGATCTTCGCCATGCAGTCGGGCGGACTGGTGATGGGCCAGCAGATGGGGCTGGGCTTCGCCCGGTTCTACAACCCCGCCGCCGATTCCGAGAGCGACGTGCTCGAGCAGGTGATGGTCTACCTCGCGATCGTGATGTTCCTGCTGCTGGGGGGACTGGATCACATCTTTCTCGCGGTGCTTCGCAGCTTCGACTACGTCAATGCCGGGGTGTTCGCCACCGAAGGTGGGGCGATCGACCTCGTTCTCGGCGTCCTGCTCGCGGCGACCGAGTTCGGTCTGCGGATCGCGGTGCCCCTGCTCGGGGTGGTCTTCCTCGAGACGGTGGCCATGGGCTTCGTCTCCAAGACAGTCCCCCAGCTCAACGTCCTCAGTCTGGGTTTCCCGCTGCGGATCATGATCGGGCTCGTGGTGGTCGTCGCCGCGATCGAGGTCATCGGCTTCGTGCACGAGGAGTTCACGGTCGAGGTGCTCGACCTTCTTCACGAGTGGGCGATCGGCGCCCACGCCGCGACCGGGGAGGGTGCCTGAGATGGCTGAGGACCTCGGCGAGAAGACGGAGGACCCGACCCCCCGGAAGCTGCAGAAGGCGCGGGACGAGGGTCAGATCGCCAAGAGCACGGACATGGCGTCGGCGATGACGCTCGCCGCGGTGACGCTCATCCTCTGGGTGTTCGCCACGCCCTCCCTCGATCGACTTGGCCGCCTGCTTCGCGGCTCGCTCGAGAATGCGGGCCGGGACGTGTCCGACGGTCACGGTTCGATGATCGCGAACGCCGCGGAGGTGGGGCTGGTGGTGCTGGTTCCGCTGATCATCGCGGCGTGGATCGCGGCCTACCTCTCGCACCTCTGGCAGGTCGGCTTCGGGTTCCGGACCAAGCCGGTCGAGCCGTCGCTGGAGAAGATCGATCCGATCAAGGGCGTGAAGCGGATCATCGGGATCCAGGCCCTGGTCAAGGGCGGCATGGATCTGGGAAAGACCACGATCGCGATGGGAGTGGCCGGAGTCGTCTCCTGGCGGATGCACGACACCCTGGTGGTGCTCCCGGAGTACACGGCCTTCCAGGGGTTCGCGGTGATCGGCCGACTGATGCTGGAGCTCGCGGTGGTCATCGCCGTCGCTCTCCTGCTGCTGGCGGTCCTCGACTACTCCTTCCAGAAGTGGAAGCACCGCAAGGACCACCGGATGACCAAGAAGGAGGTCCGCGACGAGCACAAGGAGATGGAGGGGGATCCCCTGGTCAAGCGCCGTCGGATGCAGATGGCGCGTCAGATGACCATGCAGAGGATCGCCCAGTCCGTGCCGACCGCCGACGTCGTGGTCACCAACCCCGAGCACATCTCGGTCGCGATCAAGTACGAGGAGGGCGTGATGAACGCTCCCGTCGTGGTCGCGATGGGTGTCGACCACCTGGCCCTTCGCATCCGGCGGATCGCGGCCCAGAGCGGTGTGCCGATCGTGGAGCGAAAGCCCCTCGCCCGACTTCTTCACCGGAGCGTCGAAGTCGGCGATCCGGTTCCGCCCGACGCCTATGCCGCGGTCGCGGAGGTGCTCGCCTACGTCTATCGAATGAACGGTCGCGCGGCCTGAACCGCGTGGATCACAGCCCGGTGTGGATCGAATCATGAGTCAATCGGCCGAACTGCCCGCCATCTTCCATCGCATCGCCGCCCATCGGCACCTCATCGTGCCGATCGGGTTCCTGATGCTCATCGGCGTCCTGGTGGTGCCGCTTCCCCCGTTCGCGCTGGACGTGCTGATCAGCGCCAACATCGCTCTCGCCTCGATCGTGCTGCTCACCACGATCTACATGAGCCGGCCGCTCGACTTCAGCGTGTTTCCCGCTCTGCTGCTGGCGACCACGCTCTTCCGGCTGGTCCTGAACGTCGCATCCACCAGACTGATCCTCGGGGCGGAGACCTCCGCGGACGCGTCCTCGGCCGCGGGCAGGGTGATCGAGGCCTTCGCGAACTTCGTGGCGGGCAGCAATCCGGTCATCGGCGCGATCATCTTCCTGATCCTGGTGATCGTGCAGTTCCTCGTGATCACGAAGGGTGCGACGAGGATGTCCGAGGTCGCGGCGAGGTTCACCCTCGATGCGATGCCCGGCAAGCAGATGGCGATCGACGCCGACCTCTCCGCGGGACTGCTCAGCGAGGAGGAGGCCCGCTCCCGGCGTGACGAGATCACCCGTGAAGCGGACTTCTACGGAGCCATGGACGGTGCGTCCAAGTTCGTGCGCGGGGACGCCATCGCCGGCATCATCATCACCGCGGTCAACATCCTCGGTGGTTTCACCATCGCGATGCTGATGTACGGCTACACCGCCGGAGAGGCGTTGAGGGTCTTCGGGATGCTGGCCATCGGTGACGGTCTCGTCTCGCAGATCCCCGCCTTCATCGTGGCGATCGCGGCCGGTCTCATCGTCTCCCGGGCGGGAGGCGGCTCGAACATCGGGATGGAGATCCCCGCCCAGCTCGCCTCCCAGCCGATCGCCCTGTTCCTCATCAGCAGCTTCCTCGGACTGCTCGCCCTCACTCCGCTTCCGACCGCGCCGCTCATCATCGCGGCCCTGTTCACCGCGGGCATCGGCTGGGGCATGCGGCGGGTGGCGAAGGCCGAGCAGGGGCGCGAGGAGGTCCGGGCTCGGGAGGAGGCCGAGCAGGAGAGGACCCAGCCGCAGGAACCCGAGGACTATCTCGGGGTCGACGTGCTGGAGCTCGAACTCGGCTACTCCCTGGTGCGACTGGTCGATGCCGCCCACGGTGGCGACCTGCTGGACCGCATCTCGAAGATCCGCAAGGAACTGGCGATCGAGATGGGCATGGTGATGCCGCCGGTGCGGATCCGGGACAACATGAACCTCTCCCCCGAGCACTACCGGGTGAAGATCCGAGGCGCGGTGATCGACGAGGGCGAGGTCCAGCCGGACCTGCTCATGGCGATGGACTCCGGTCTCTCGACCGGAGAGCTGGAGGGCATCCGGCGCAAGGAACCGGCCTTCGGACTCGATGCGATCTGGATCGATCCCGCCCTGCGACATCGGGCCGAGGCCCTCAACTACACGGTGGTCGCGCCCACCTCGGTCCTCGCCACCCACCTCGCGGAACTGGTGCGACGTCACGCCGACGAACTGCTCACCCGCGAGGAGGTGGGGAACCTCGTCGAACAGCTCAAGGGCACGGCCCCGAAGCTCGTCGAGGAGGTCGTCCCCGCCCTGGTCAAGCCGGGCGAACTGCAGAAGGTCATGCAGGCCCTGCTTCGCGAGGGCGTTCCGATCCGGGATCTGGAGACCATCCTCGAGACCCTTGGAGACTGGATCGGTCACACCCGCGACACCGACGTGCTGGTGGAGTACGTCCGCAACGCCCTGCGTCGGACCATCTGCACGATGCATGCGGAACTCGATGAGAACGGGCGGCCCCGCATCCACGTGGTCACCATGGATCCGGAGCTCGAGGATCGGATCAACGGTCACATCGACCGGGGAGCTTCCGGCACCACGGTCTCCGTCCCCCCTCGCCTCGCGGGGGAGATCGCCCGGGCGGTCGCCGAGGCGGCACGGCCCCTGGGGGACGCCGGTCGGTCCATGATCGTGGTCTCCTCCCCGACGGTGAGGGCACCACTTCGACAGATCCTTCAACCACATCTTGCAGGGGTCGTGGTTCTCGGCTACAACGAGCTGGTCGACGGATTCGACGTCCAGTCCGTCGGTCTCGTCCAGTTGTCCACCCCCCCGGCCGGCACTCCGGTGTCGGCATCGGCAGAGACCCCGGTTCCCGTCGCCTGATCACCCGGAAGGGTGCCGAGGCGCCGAACCTGCGCCGGGTTCCGATCAGGGGCCGGGAAGGCTGAAAGGTCCTTTCCCGAGCGTGGTTGTCGACTGTTGACGGCGCGTCGTGGACGTCGGCGGGCGGAGCCCGCGGGATACCTTCGAGACCGGCTCGGTCGGTCCGACTCGATTCCGGATGATTCGCCAGGAGGGCGATTCCGTGAGACTCAAGACTTTCAGGGCATTCACCCTCGACGAGGCGCTCGAAGCGGTCCACTCCGACCTCGGCGCCGATGCCGCGATCCTCCACACCCGGACCTTCCGGCGGGGGGGGTTGTTCGGGATCGGTGGACGGGAGCTCGTCGAGATCATCGCGTCCGAGGTCGAACCGGAGACGAGCATTCTTCCGAACGTGACTCGGGGGCTCGACTCGGTATCCCCGACGCCGGAGCCGGATCCGGAGCCGGAACCGACACCCGAACCGATCTCGAAGAGGGGCACAGGGCTCGATGCGCCTGCGAACCTCGCCGGCCGGGCCCGTCGGGCCTACGCCGACACCGTGAATGTCGACGGCGACCGTGAGACTCCGTTGTCGAGTGGTTCGCTCGTCGTCGATCGGGACCGCACCCGTGCTCTGGCCCGCGCGATGGAGATCAGGCTCGAACGTCAACGGGCCGCTCGCGAGGCCGCAGGGGTCCGGGGGCCGGACGATCTCGTCGGCGCCGGACCTTCGGTCGACGAGGAACTCGTCGGTGATGTCGCCGCGGTGACGGAGGATGCTCACGAGCAACCGATCCCGGAAGTCGACGCTGAAGCCACGAGTTTCGTGATCGGTCCCGACGGGGTGCTTCTTCCCGAGAGCGATGAGGAGTCGGCGCCGCGGGTCATCGCCCTGGAACCGACCGACCTGACCCGGGATGCCGCCCATGGCGTGCCGGTGGTCGCCTCGACGTCCGAACCCGTCGACGAGGTGTCGGTCGAGGAGCCGGTCCCCACCGATCCGGAGGTGCCTTCGGACACCAGCCCGGCGTCCGAGACGCCCGATCCCGAACTGCGGACGATCGACGACACGGTTCGCAAGGTGCTCGACCGGGACGCCCGCGTCGAGACCCGCTCCGTGAGTTCGGAGAACCTCGGTTTCGGTGATCCGCTGGCTGCCGCCTATGCGGAGATGATCGGTCAGGAGTTCTCCCGGGATCTTGCCGACCGCGTGGTCGGCACCCTCGAGGAGACCCTGGACGAGCAGTCCCGGCGGGATCCCACCGCCGTCCGGAAGGCCCTTCTGAACGAGATCGCGGATCTGGTGCCGACCGAGGAGTCGCTTGAAGTGGTGGTTCCCCGGGACGGTCGGCCCCGGACGATCGCGTTCGTCGGTCCCACCGGTGTCGGCAAGACGACGACGCTCGCCAAGATCGCCGCGACGCTCTCCCTCCGGGAAGGCCTCAAGGTCGGCCTGGTCACTGCGGACACCTACCGCATCTCCGCGGTCGAACAGCTGCGGACCTATGCGGAGATCCTCGGTTGCCGGCTCGAAGTCGCGGGCGATCCGGCCACGATGAAGAAGGTCCTGGCCGACTGCGAGGGGCTCGATGCGGTGCTCATCGACACGCCCGGGAGGAGTCAGAACGACGCGGACTCACTGGCCGAACTTCGAACGATCATGGACGCGGCTCGTCCTCACGAGACGCATCTGGTCCTCGCCGGAACCGCGGCGGAGCGGGTCCTGCTGAGAGAGGCGGAGGCTTTCTCGGGTCTCGGTCCCGATCGTGTGGTCCTCACCAAGCTCGATGAAGCGGTGGCCTTCGGCATGCTGGTCTCGGTGGTGCGACGGATCGGTCGTCGCATCAGCTGGGTGACCACGGGCCAGGAGGTGCCGAAGGATGTGGAATGGGCGACCGGTTCCCGGATCGCGGATCTGGTCCTCGGCGGAGCGGTGAAGTCGTGAACGATCAGGCCTCCTCGTTGCGCCATCTGGTCGGCGGTTCACGGGGCGCATCGACTCCGGTCCGCGCCAGCGTCGGCCCCGCCCCGGCGGAGAACATCCCCTCGGCCCGGAAGGGCCGGGTCAGCTTCGGTCCCGGAGCCGCCCGGCCCGCGCCGAGAATCGGAGGCGTTCGCCTGGCCCGTGCGGTCGCGATCGCCAGCGGGAAGGGGGGGGTCGGCAAGTCCAACCTGGCCCTGAACCTCTCGCTGACCCTGGCCGAAGCCGGAAGACGCGTGGCCCTGTTCGATGCGGACCTGGGATGCGCCAATGCCGACGTGCTCTGCGGCATCTCGGTCCGGGCCACGCTCGAGGACGTCATCAAGGGGCGGCGTCGGCTCGCCGAGATCATGGTTCCGATCCCCGGAGTCCGCGGGGTCCGTGGGCCCCGAGGTCGGGGTGGTGTCCGGCTGGTGCCGGGGGCCAGCGGGGTCGCGGAGCTGGCGTCGCTCAACGCCACCCAGCGAACCGGTCTGGTCGAGCAGCTGGCCGCGCTGGAACAGGTCGTGGACACGATCATCATCGACGTGGGTGCGGGGATCGCCGCCGATGCGATCTCGTTCGCCACGGCCGCCGATTCGGTCATGCTCACCTGCACCCCCGAGCCCACGGCCATGACGGATGCCTATGCCGCCGCGAAGGCGATGGTCTCCGCCCGGGACGATCTCGATCTCTCCCTGGTCGTGAACATGGCAGGTTCCGAGGAGGAGGGGCAGGCGGTCCACCAACGCATGGATGGGGTGGCGAGAAGGCATCTGGGCCGGTCGATTCCTCTGGCGGGGATCGTTCCATTCGACTTCTCGGTCGTGGATGCGGTGAAGCGGAGAACGCCATTGCTGCTCCAGTCCCCCGACTCCCGTGCGACCCGTGCGATCCGCACGATCGGAGCCAGCCTGGTCTCGGAGCCCTCTGAAAGTGAGAGATCCCGGCCTCGTGGCGGTTTTCTCTCTGGACTCCTACGGACTTTCGGGCGTCGCTGAGGCCTTTCAACGGCCGAGGCTCGCGTTTGAAGGCGAGCTCGGTCGATATGACACACACACATGACCCCATCCAGCCAGCGAATCTCCATCGCGCTTCCCGCGGCCTGTTGCGTCGCGGTGATCGCCTTCGCAGTCTCGCTGGCGGTGGGGGCGATGGTGGACAATCCGGCCAGCGCGGTTCTTGCGCGTTCCCTGATCGCGATGGTGGTGACCTGGCCGATCGGGTTCGTGGTCGGCATCGTCCTGGAGCAGATCTTCCAAAAACAGGTCGCCAACGAGGTCTCAGAGGCCGCACAGGCCGATTTTGCGACCGGAGATTTCGAGGAAGACGTCGAAATCATCGACGAGAGCGAAGCGGAATCCAAGGGTTCAGTCGTCGACGAGGCATCCGCCTCGGCGGCAGCCTGACCCCACGGACACCTCGCATTGACTCCAGATCGGCCCCCTGGGCACATCCCGGAATTTCACCCGGTACTCGAACTCGACCGGTTCGAGGTGGGCAAGTCCGAAAACGACATGGTATGTTCCCCTCACGACTGTCAAGGATCGATGGTCGTCCCGAGTCGGCTTGCCGGCTCATCCTGGGGTGTTGATTCCCGTCCACGGAACGACACCCGACATCGAGCGTCACCGCGGTGGTGGCGTTCTTCGGATTCGACCGTCAGGTCGGATGACACGTCACGAGGTCAAGGAGCGGACCGATGACGAACAGGAAAAGCGCGAATGCGCAGGCGGCTTCCGTCGCCGTATTGGATGGAGAACCGGAAGTCGAGGAACCCTCGACCAAGGCCTCCACTCGCAGGACCGGAACGAAGACCAAGGCAGGGACCAGGGCGAAGAAGACTTCGTCCGCGTCATCGAAGTCCGCCAAGGCCTCCTCTTCAGGGTCCGGAACCACCACCAAGAAGGCGCCCCGTCGGGAGCGTTCCGCGAGTCGAAGCGGAACCAAGGGTTCAAGGACCCGGGAAGTCGACCGCGCCCTCTCCGACATCCCGATCGAGGAGATCTGGGCCCTCTATCGCGAGGAGCCGACTCTCGACATCAGGAACTTCCTGGTCGAGAAGTACTTCGATCTGGTCCGGTTCACCGCGGAACGCATGGCCATGAGACTGCCCGCCGAGGTCGACACCAACGACCTGATGTCGGCCGGATCGTTCGGGCTCATGGATGCCATCAACGCCTACGACCCCGATCGCAACGTCAAGTTCGAGACCTACTGCACCCAGCGGATCCGGGGTGCGATCTTCGACGAACTGCGTTCGATGGACTGGGTGCCTCGACTGGTCCGGTCCCGGACCGCGAAGTTCGAGACGACCCGCAAGCAGATCGAGATGGAGACCGGGCGTGCCGCGGGCGATGACGAGATCGCCGATCGCCTTCAGCTCTCCGGCGAGGAGTACAAGAAGCTGAAGCGGGACTCCCGTCCCGTGACCCAGGTCAGTCTCAACCGCAAGTGGTTCGAGACCGACTCCAGCAAGGACGTTCGCGAGATCGACGTGGTCAAGGACACGCGTCAGGAGAATCCCCTGACCGCCGTCCAGCGACAGGACCTGCAGTCCCTCCTGACCAAGGGACTCTCGCGAGCCGAACGGCTCATCGTCATCCTCTACTACTACGAGGAGATGACGATGAAGGAGATCGGCCTCACCCTCGATCTCTCGGAGAGCCGGGTCAGCCAGATGCACTCCTCGATCCTCGCTCGTCTCAAGGCGCAGATGCAGCATCGCGAGAAGGAATTCTGACCTCGATCGAACGCTGGTCGGACGACCGCTCCATCGACCAGCCGTGACGTGCGTGAGGACGCCCGCTCCGAACAGGAGCGGGCGTCGTCACTTTTCCGTGACCGATGGTTCCGATGCCGGGGTCAGTCGGAGGGGGAGCCTGCGGTCACCGGTCGGATGTACAGGTTGCGGAACCGGATTGCGGAGCCATGGGCCTGCAGGCCGATGGGGCCGGAGTCCGGCACCCCGGGAAGCACGCAGTCCACGAGCACGTGGGCCTCGTTCAGGTGCACGTTCAGCGTCTCTCCGACGATGCGGATTCGAAACGCGTTCCATTCGCCCACGGGACGGTCGGCCCGGGATCGAGGGGTCGCGGCCGCCCGGGTCGCGGCCGGCATCGAGCCGTCGGTGCGGTACCCGTAGACCTCGCCGCTGCCGGCCGGCCACTCCCAGATGTTGACCTGGCTCTTGGAATTGCCCCGGAGGTAGACGCCGCTGTCGCGTTCCTCGACCAGCACCGTGACGGCATCGCCGTTCTCGTCGAGGCGAAGGGAGCCGTCCGGTTCGATGATCGGCCGCTCGACGGGGCCCTGGGACGGGCCCTCCCAGCGCCATTCGAGCAGGAGTTCGAAGTCCTCGAAGGAATCCTCCGTCCAGAGGTCGCCCTTGACGCCGTCGAAGTCGAGGGCGCCGTCCCGGACCGACCAGTGTGCCTCGGCATCGGCGTTGCGATTCCACCCCTCGAAGTCGGTCCCGTTGAAGAGCGGGGTGAATCCGGCCGCGACCGGATCGCTCTGGGTGCAGCAGCCTCCTGCGAGGGCGAGGGAGAGGGCGGCGGTCGAGAGCACGATGGTGGCGAGGGGACGGTTCATGCCTCGATGGTCTCCAGCCGGTCGGCGAAGAGGATCTCGGCGGTCGTCTTCGACTCGACCTCCTCCCGGGTCACGTCGGGGGCGAGCTCGGTCACCCTGAAGCGTCGTCGGTCGGGATCCATCTCCATCACGCAGAGGTCGGTGATGATCATGTCGATGCATCGAAGCCCGGTGAGGGGGAGCGTGCATTCGGGGATGATCTTCGGAACGCCCTTCTTGTTGGTGTGCTCCATGGTCACGATGACGCGTCGGACTCCGGCCACGAGGTCCATCGCTCCGCCCATGCCCTTGACCATCTTGCCGGGGATCATCCAGTTGGCGATGTCGCCCTCCTGGCTGATCTCCATGGCTCCGAGGATGGCGAGGTCGACGTGCCCGCCCCGGATCATCTCGAAGCTCTCGGCGCTGGAGAAGAAGGAGTGACCGGGCACGCCGGTCACGGTCTGCTTGCCGGCGTTGATGAGATCGGGGTCGACCTCCGCGTCGGTGGGGAAGGCCCCCATCCCGAGGAGTCCGTTTTCGGACTGGAGCCAGACGGTCATGCCGGGAGGCACGTGGTTGGCTACCAGGGTGGGCATCCCGATGCCGAGGTTCACGTAGTAGCCGTCGCGGAGTTCCCGGGCGGCGCGCCTCGTGATGCCGTCGCGGTCGAGTGGCATGACGTATTCCGGAGGAGTCTGGTGGGGGAGGAAGAGCGAGTCCGCCAAGTCTACGGATCCGGACCCGGACCTGCCCGTCCGGGCCGGGTTCGGCGGGAGCGGCGGCCTCTGGTAGATTCCGCCCATGAGCACTGCAACCCTTCATCCGTCCCTCTCCGGGATCCTCGATCGCCTCGGCCTCTCCGGCCATCCGGCGATCCTCGCCCCCGACGCCACCGGTGACGTGGCCGTCAGCACCAACCCCGCCGATGGCCAGCCCCTGGCCGCCGTCGCGTTGCAGTCCACCGAGGACTATCACGCGACGGTCGCCCGATCGATGGCGGTCCAGAAGTCGTGGCGCATGCTTCCCGCTCCCAAGCGGGGCGAGCTCGTCCGGCGCATGGGCAACGCCTTCCGCGAGCACATCGAGCCGCTCGGCGAACTCGTGACCCTGGAGATGGGCAAGATCAGGCCCGAGGGCATCGGGGAGATCCAGGAATGCGTCGACATCGCGGACTTCGCGGTGGGCCTCTCCCGGCAGCTCCACGGCCTCACCATGCACAGCGAGCGGGCCGAGCACCGGATGTACGAGCAATGGCATCCGATGGGAACGATCGGGATCATCACCGCGTTCAACTTCCCCGCCGCGGTGTGGGCGTGGAACGCGATGCTCGCCGCGGTCTGCGGCGACGCGATGGTCTGGAAGCCCAGTCTCGTCACCCCGATCACCGCGATCGCGATGACCGAGGTCGCGCACCGCGTCATGAAGGATCAGGACATCTTCGTCCCCGACGAGGGTGATCCCTGCGACGTCTTCACCCTCATCCTCGGCAGCGACCAGGAGGTCGGGGAACCGATGATCGCGGACCGGAACCTTCCGCTCATCTCCGCGACCGGATCCTGCCGCATGGGCCGCCGGGTCGGCGAGGTGGTGGGGGGCCGGCTGGGACGCTGCCTGCTCGAGCTGGGTGGCAACAACGCCATCGTCCTCATGCCCGATGCCGACATGGAGCTCGCGATCCGGGGCGTCCTCTTCGGTGCGGTGGGGACCGCGGGCCAGCGATGCACCTCGACCCGACGTCTGCTCTGTCACACGTCCGTCGCCGACGAGGTGGTCGAGAAGCTCGCGGCGGCCTACGCGACCGTGCCGATCGGCGACCCCCTCGCCTCCGACACCCTCATGGGCCCGCTCATCTCGCCCGATTCGGTCGGAGCGATGCGTTCGGCGATCGAGAAGGCGGTCCAGGAGGGCTGCACGGTCGTCTGCGGAGGGATCGAGGGCCTCGATCGTCAGGCCTCCAGGCCCGGCAACTTCGTCGAGCCCACGATCATCCGCGTGCCCAGGGGCACCGTCCCCTCGATCACCAGGGACGAGACCTTCGCCCCCATTCTGTACATCTTCGAGATCGACGACCTCGACGAGGCGATGGCGATCCACAACGATGTGGACCAGGGCCTGTCCTCGGCGATCTTCACCGACTCGGTCCGAAGCGCCGAACGCTTCCTCTCCCATGCCGGCAGCGACTGCGGCATCGCCAACGTCAACATCGGCACCAGTGGAGCCGAGATCGGCGGTGCCTTCGGTGGTGAGAAGGACACCGGAGGCGGCCGTGAATCCGGTTCCGATGCCTGGCGGGCCTACATGCGTCGACAGACCTGCACCATCAACTGGGGAAGCGATCTTCCCCTCGCCCAGGGCATCAGTTTCGGCTGAAGCCCCTCGGGATCGAGGATGGATCAGAAGAACACGGGCCCCGCGGCGAGACGCCGCGGGGCCCGTTCCGTGTCATGAGCTCGAGGCGGGGCTCGAGCGGGGGCTATTCATCTTCCGGCACCTGGCCCACCCGGGAGGTCATCTGATATCCGGGATCTACGAACGCAAGGGTCACCATGTCCTCGTCGGCGACGTGGCTGGTGAAAAGCAGGAGCCGGCCGCGGTACGGCATCATCCGCATGTGGCGGGGGTTGATCGGGATCTCGTCCATGACCACCGACCAGGTGTTGGTCTCCGGGTCGAAGCATTCGATGGATCGGTTGGACTCGAGTCCGGATCCGTTGACCTTCGGGCTGGAGCCGCCGGCAAGGTAGAGCCGTCCGTCCAGCGCGACGAGTTCGGCGGAGAGTCGGGGCCTCGACGGCGAGGGGATCTCCATGAACTCCCGGGTCTCGAAGTCGAAGGCCCGGCAGTTCTCGACCAGCTGGAAGTTCTCCCGCATGCCGCCGACCATGTAATAGTGTCCGCCGAGCTTGGCCCCCGCGAACGCCCGACGGGGTTCCGGCAGGTGCAGACCGTCGTAGGCGAAGTCCGCGCCGGGCTCGGCCACGACGACCTCGGTCAGATGGCGGAACTGGTCGCCCTCCTCCCGGCGAGGATCGTAGTCGAGCCCACCGAAGGCCCACATGCGTCCCTCGTCCTCCACGAGGCCGAACTGGCTTCGGGGCACCGGGAGGTCGGGGCCGTCATCGTTCCATGTCCGGGTCTTCATGTCGTAGCGATAGCCGTCGGTCCAGCCGCGGGCGACCTCGCCGTCGTGGCCGAAGCCACCGATCGCGTAGGCGTTGCCGTCGCCGTCCATGCAGGTCTGGATGGTCTGGCGGGCGGCCGGGAACGCCGTTCCCTTCCTCCAGCTGAGATCGGCGAGCGAGAGCCTGTGACCGTCGGAGAGGAAGTTGTCGGCGTCGAAGTCATGCTGTCCGACGCTGTTGTTGCCGCCGTAGAGGTGCAGCCAACCGTCGTGCACGAACACGCCCTGCCGGTTCTTGGCCTTCATCGGGGTGGGAATCGACATCACGGTGACCGAGGGCATCGACCCGGCTTCGCCCAGCTGCACCCTCTCCATGTGGGTGGGTCGGACCCCCCGGGAGATGCCGCCGATGAAGTAGAGATCGGACGAGGGACCGGTCGCGATCTGGTGGAAGAACCGGGGGAAGGTGAGTGATCCGCACTGGGTCCACTCGGATTCCCCGGGGGCCCAGCTGAACACCTTGCCGTCGGCTCCGGAGGCGACCACGCGGCCATCGATGGTCTCGGCCGCCATCCCGAAGGCGATGCCCGGGTAGTCGGGGCCCTGGGACCACTCGCCGGTGTCAAGATCGAGGATGTCCATGGATTCGCTGACCGAGCGCTTCGAGCTGATGCCACCGATCACGACCACGTCGCCGTCGATCGCGGTGGTCGCAAGGGCTCGTCGCTCGAAGGGGGCGGGAATCGACTTCCAGCCGGCGTCGGCATCATCCATGTCCATGATCAGGACGTCGTCATGCCAGGCGCGCTCGCCACTGATGCCGTCCATCCGCCAGCCGCCGACCACCACGATCTTCGAACCCGAGACCGTGCTGTCATGGGAGGAACGGGGCTCCGGGAGGCTCGTGGTGGGCGTCCATTCACTGGTGCCGGGGTCGAAACGCCACACCAGATCCAGTGAGTCGAGGGCCTGATCCTCGTGCTTGCGATTGAGTGCGACCATGCCACCGATCCGGTAGATCGATCCGTCGTGGGCCTCGAGGGTGCAGCTCTGGATGCGACTCTCGTTGGGCAGCCATTCGATGTGGGATCGATCGTGCAGGTTGATTCGGTAGAAGTCCCGCTGCTGCTCCTCCATGTAGTAGTCGTGGGGGGGGCCGGTGTAGCCGCCGATGACGTAGATCCAGCCGTCACTGGTGGTGGCTCCGAAGCTGGTCGTCGGTCTGGGCAGCATGGCATCGGGGGTGCCGATGGGCAGGGAGGGATCCCTGACAACCGAATCCGGCATTCTGAAGTGCTGGGCGGAGGCGATCGAAGCGGATCCGAGAAGGCCGCAGATCGCGGCGGTGCATGAGGCAAGGTTGATCTTGCGGGACACGAAGAGTCCTTTCTGCAGACGTGGGCGAGCATGGTCACCGATGGACGGCACCGGCCAGGGGAGCAAATATAGCGAAATCTGTTGAGAATGCGTCTCAAAATCAAATCCTTATGTCTATGATTGGGGTCCAATTGAGACTCAGTCTCATCACGTCACAAGGAGTTCATCGTGGTGTCACGCAGGATCCATCTCCCCCTCGTCATTCTTGCCGGAACCGTCCTCTCGCAGGTCGGGACGGCGGTTGCCGAGGACTTCGCAGGCACGGTCAACACCAACGCCGATCGCTGGATGTATCCGTTCAACGCCACTCCGGGCTTCCGGCCGGGCGGCTCGGTGTTCGGCTTCGTCACGGTTCCGCCAAGCGACAGCTTCGACAACCGTGACGCCCAGAACATCATCGCCTTCGACACCACCGGGATCGTCGAATCCGGTCTCGGAGTCGACGCCTACGACATCGACTCCATCACGGTGCGGATGACCCTCTCCGGTCCTGCTTCAGGCCCCCTGGACTCGACCTACGACGTCTGGCAGACCTATCTGCCGGCAAGTGCACCGGGAGCCATTCCCGATTCAGACCCCGGACGACCGATCGAGATCTATGCCGCCGGATTCCGGTTCGGCTTCACCAGGCTGACCTGGGAGGAGGGAACCACCTTCTCCGTCACGGGCCCGTTCGGCACCAACAATCGAACCGTCTACACCGCCGGCTTCAACGGCAAGGGCGCTTTGATCGACGTCTCGAGCAACATCAACGACCAGACCGACTCCACCCCGCTCGCCATCGCGAGCTTCCCCGGGCTCTCCGACGGCGACACCCCTCCGGAGGGGGCCGTGGCGACCTTCGACATCGACCTGTCCGATTCCCGGACCAGGGCCTGGGTCGCGGACAGCCTCAACGACGGTCGCATCGTCTTCGCGATCAGCTCGCTCATCTTCGCCTCCCAGGGAGACGGCGTGCTGACCCAGATGTACATGCGGGAGAACGCGCTCGTCACCGCCGGGGTCAGGGATCCCGCGAACATCAGCATGTCCGGCTCCACGGGTGGCGCCGGATGCGACATCGCCGGCGACATCAACGGCGACTGCCAGGTCGATGGTGCCGACCTCGGTGCCCTGCTTGCCGCATGGGGGTCCAGCGATCCCGCGGCGGACATCAATGGAGACGGGATCGTCGACGGCGGCGATCTCGGCTCCCTGCTTGCGAACTTCGGAGTCTGATCCGGAGCGTTGAATCGAACGACCAGCTGGTACGAACCACCGGCCACACACCTTTCTTCCACGTACGGGTCCTTTCCCGGCCCGCCACCTTTCCCAAAGGGCTTCCGCCCGCCTTCCCAACAATCCGGGTACGAACACCCGGCAAGCCAAGGAGTATCTCGAGATGAGATGTGCAGTTTCCATTCTCGCGGTCGCTGCGACCACCTGCTTCGCCACCGCCGACCTTGTTGATCCTCTGATCCCCGACTGGCGAGGCGATGCCAACACCGCCTTCGCCCAGTGGGACAGCTTCACCAGCGCCACCGGTGGCCCCAACGCCGCCGAACAGGGTTTCGGCTGGAACCTCTACAACTTCGGACCTGGTGCGATCATCGCCTCCTCCGGCAACCTCTACGGTGCCGGCGGCGCGTTGAACATCCACGTGTACCCCGCCGCCGCCCCCCTGTACAACATGCAGGAAGCCGTGGTGAACATCTCCTTCGCCGGCAACCCGATCGACGTGAACAACGTTCGCGCCCTCGTGGGCACCGCCGAAGACGGCACCTTCGTGACCGGCACTCCGGAGTTCCGCGGTGGAGACGGTGGCTTCAGCCCCCAGACCTACGCGTTCACCTTCGACCTCAGCAGCGTCGCGTTCGGCTTCCAGAGCCTGTCGTTCTTCTTTGAATCCGAACTGGCCAACAGCAGCCTTGACGCCATCTCGATCGACGTGCTCGGTCAGGCGGTTCCGGCTCCGGGCGCCCTCGCCCTGCTCGGTCTCGCCGGCTTCGCACGAGGCCGTCGTCGCAGCTGATCGCGAGGACAGCTTCTTCTAGGATCCGGAGTAGAGAAAGAGCAGCCCCCGTGTCCACCTCGGACACGGGGGCTCTCGCGTTCGTTGGGGTCGATGGATTCAGCTGCTGCCCTGGCGCATCCGCTCCAGGCTCTCCGGGAAGGGATAGCTCGCGAACACGCTGGTGGGCGCGACCTCCCAGGCGCTGGCGGGAGGGTAGAGGTCGCCCTCGTAGCCGGCCTGCAGCATGGCATCGAGGACGGATTCGAGGCTCGGTTCGCCTTCCGGTGTCTTGCTCGAGGCGAGCTTGTTGGATCGCGCTCCGAGAAACGAGATCGTGGCCACAGGCTGACGTTCCCGTCGACCCTCGAGCATCTTCGAGATCGTTCGGAAGCCTCGATAGATGTCCTCGAGGGTGAAGTGATCCCGCTCCGCGGGACGAAGCATCGCGAGGATCAGCAGCCGGTCGAGGTCGAACTTCAGGATGTAGGGCTCCCGATCCTCCTTGGCGTGGACGGAGACCGACTCCCGGAACATCCTGGCGTAGCTGGTGGCACTGGCGAGGGTCCACTGGCTGGTGGGGATCAGTTTCAGCAGCTCCCCGAGGATGCCGCGTTCGTTGTCGACGTCGTTGACGCCGCAGATCACGGTCCGATAGCGACCGTCGACCAGATCCTCCAGCAGGTGCTGTCCCCACTGGATCCTGATTCGGCGATGCCCGCGGACCGTCCTGGGATCCCCGGCGGGCATCATCACGCAGCGGGGGGATTCCTTGCTCGCCTCGACGAGCCGGTCCCCATCACCCTTGTAGACTCGGAACGGTTGGGAATCGCTCACGATCACTCGCCTCCCTCGGCGGCCTTCTTCTTCANCTCCTCGCACGCCCGGGTGGCGGCCTCGAGCTCGGCCTCGGCGGCGGCGACCTGGGACCTGGCGGCCTCGACCCTGGCTTCGGCGGCCCGGATGTCCGCCTCCGCGGCGACCTTCATGGCCTCCTCNCGGGAGAGGATCTGGACCGACTTGATCAGGACCTCCCGGGTGGGGACGTCGTTCATGTTGGCGAGTCTGGCGGTGGGGAGGGTCGCGATTCGATCGACGACNTCCATGCCCGCGATCACCTTCCCGAACACCGCGTAACCGGCGCCGTCCCGAGGCTGATCGAGGAANCCGTTGTCCTTGAGATTGATGAAGAACTGGGTGGTGGCGGAGTCCGCCCGACCTCCGAGTCGGGCCATCGCGACCGTGCCCCGCATGTTCTTCAGGCCGTTCTGCCATTCGTTGGCGATGGGGGGCCGCAGTTCCACGTGGCTGCCCTTGTTGTGCAGTCCGGTGGGATAGTTCCCATGGTGATCGAAGCCGCCGCCCTGGATCATGAAGCCGGGGATCACTCGATGGAANACGGTCCCGTTGTAGAAGCCGTCCTTCGCGTAGAGCTCGAAGTTCTCCACCGAGATCGGCGCCTTCTCGTCATCGAGTTCGATGATGAAGGCCCCGTCGCTGGTGTCGACCACGGCGTACTGGGCGGNGAAGCCCGGGGCGTTGAGCGTGACGGCGATCAGGATCGCGAGGCTGGAGAACAGACGGGATCGAGAGGTCATGGAAGGGTCCCGGTCGATGATGGGTGAGGAGGCTCCTCCACCGATGGGGAGCACGACCTTGTGGGTACTGTACGGTGGGCATGACGCCCGTTTCCGGGAACGACGGATCGGAAGATCTGGATTCGGGAAATATTTCACGATCTCCGTGGAGATCGATCCTGACGCCGATTCCCGGCCTTCCTAGCATGGGTCATCACAGTGGACACCCGTGCAACCGGAGGCGAAGCTGTTCGAACTCCTGTGATCACCGCCTCCAGTTTTCAGCTCCCGCCATGACGGTCATCGACACCTCCATCCCGAATCGAACCCCTGCGAGGGCTGCGAAGCGCGGATCCGCACTCAACCGGGTCCTCGAGTTCTTCTCGAGTGTCAAGCTCGGCATCTGCCTGCTGGTCCTGCTCTTCATCTACATGTCGATCGGGTCCGCGGGCGTGGTCTATCCGACCCATCCCGCCATCTGGCATGCCGAGGCCTGGACCTACGAGCAGATCCGTCAGCGACCGTGGTTCGAGATGACGGAGTTCGAGTGGTTCCACTGGTGGCCGTTCAACGTCATGATTGCCCTGCTTTGCGTGAACATGACGATCACGACCATTCGCAAGATCCCGCTGAACAAGATCAACGCCGGCGTCTGGATGATCCACACCGGGATCATCATGCTCTGTCTGGGAAGCGTCTACTACTTCATGACCAAGGTCGAGGGCGATTCGCCGGTCGCCCGACGCGCGGTCAGCGTGGCGCTGGTGGACGAGGAGGGGGGGGTGCTCGACACGGCCGGTCTTCTGGCCATGCCCGGCAACACCACCAGTCTTGGCATCGGAGGCCGGCAGTACGACATCCAGGTCCAGAGCATCGATCCCGCCTGGGAGCTGCTCTCCGGCGAGGATGCCGGCGAACGGGCCTTCAGCGTCAATCTCATGGTGGAACGTGGCGACGGCAACCGCTTCATCCGCCAGGTGATCGCCGGATATCCGGAGTACACCGAGGATCTGATCTTCAGCGACGATCCCGGACAGCCCTTCAAGCGGAACGTGAAGGTCAACGGCGAGCGGATCTTCGATCAGTCGCTCATGGTCGGGCTGGACTTCGCGCCCACCGATCATCTGTATCTGCGCAACGATCTCTCCAAGAGCTGGGCGCTCTACCTCCGCGAGGAGGGCTCGGACGAATGGTTCGAACGACCGATCGAGGGCGATTTCCTCTACAACGACTACGTGGCGGACCGGGAATGGGTCTGGAACCCCGCAGAGATCGGGAGGATCGACCCGATCGACATCCCGATCCCCGCGACTTCCCCCGACGACCCGGCGCCCGATCTCGAACTCCAGGCCACCGGATTCCTCCGGTATGCGGTGATGAGGGATCAGGCCCGGCCCGGAGGCCCCGGGGCTGCGCTCGATCCCACGGCCTGGGTCCGCATCTCGGCCGGTGGCATGGACAGGAGCAACGAGTACGTGCTTCAGGCCTTCGATCAGAACCGGAACTCCGTCGATGGCGGGCTGATGGTGATGCGCTGGATCGAGGATGAATCACAACTCGAGAACCTGGTCACGCCGCCCACCCTGAAGATCACGATCCCTTCCCTCGGTTTCGAGGTCGAGCAGCCGGCCGTCGCGCCGACCAGCGAGGAGATCGAGACCTTCACCCGGATCGGTGACACCGGCTACGGATACCGAATCGTCTCCCTTCAGAACGATCTGGTGCTCGGATCCGGCACCGTCTCGGTCGCGATCCTCGAGCTCAGCACGCCGACGGGCCTCCATCGCCGCTGGGTGTTCGACGATCCCGCTCTGACGAGGGACGTTCTCGACGGGGTGCCCATGGGGGATGCAGCCCACTCCGGCACCGTCCTCGGGGACGATTCCATCGAGATCCTCTATCAGCCCGGCAATCGATCCGCACTGCTCACCATCGTCGCCGGTCCGGAGGAGGATCGTCTTCGNCTGCTCAACGTGGTGGGGAACACCACTCCGGAGCTCGCGGACCTCCGGGTCGGCGTCCCGGTCCCGCTCTCCGGGGGGCTCGAGTTGCTGGTCAGCCAGTACGACCCCCGGGCGGTCCTCTCGACCAGGCCCTTCGTGGTGCCGGAATCGCAGCGGAATCGGGATGCCAAGGACTTCTTCTCCCGCCTTCGCGTCTCGCTTCCTTCGGGAGGGGCGAACTGGCTTCGATACCACATGTATCCCTTCGAGGGACCGGAGTGGAAGCTTCGTCGACACGTCTACGAACCCACGACCATCGGGCTGCCCGACGGCCGGAGGATCGAGCTGCTCTTCGGGCGGAGACGGATGCCGCTTCCGACCGAGGTCTCCCTCGAGAAGTTCGTGCTCACCTCCCACATCGGAGAGTTCGACGGAGACACATCGAACATCCGCGACTACACCAGCATGCTCCGTTTCCGTGATCGCCCCGGTGATCCGTGGACCGATGCGATTCCGGTGAGCGTGAACGCCCCGGTCGAGCATGAGGGCTACTGGTACTTCCAGGCGCAGTGGGATCCGCCGGACGAACCCCGCTTCCAGGGCGACGTCGCGAGTTCCGGTCTGAACTACACGGTGCTCGGTGTGGGCAACCGCAACGGGGTGTACATCCAGCTGCTGGGTTGCGTGATCGCGGTGGCGGGCATGGCCTACGCCTTCTATGTGAAGCCGGTGCTCAAGCAGCGTCGTCGACGGGCGGTGTACGCCGCCGCCCACGCCGCTCGCGCAGCCCGGGAGGAATCCGAATGATTCGCACGGTTCTCATCCTGATGCTCGTGGCGATCGGCATGGGCACCTCTGCCGGCCATGCACGGCAGGACGCGGCTCCGTTGTTCCACGAGCAGGTCGAACTCGACCCGATCGGCGGTCTCGCGGTTCATGTCCAGGGCCGCATCAAGAGTTTCGGCTCCCACGCCAACGCGATGATGGATGCGGTGAGCGGCCCGAGGGCGATCGGCGGCCAGAGTCCCTCGTTCACCTACCTCGACATGCTGTTCCGGCCCGAGGCCTACGAGGACGCGGACTGCATCTACGTCAAGAACAAGCTGGTTCGAAACACCATCGCGGACGCGGTGAGCGCGTCCGATCCCGAATTGACGCAGCGCATGGACGTGTTCCGATCCTCGGGTCTGGTGTCTCCGGTGATTCTCGACCGACCGGAGGTCGCCTCGCTGCTTCGCCGGATGGAATCGGACCTGATCAGGACCGCGAAGCAGACCGATGCCATCAAGTCGGCCCGNACGGTCATGTCGCCCTCNTTCCTNCTCGATCGGCTGAGGGTGATTCCNCCCGCTCCCGGTCTNGAGAACGAGAAGTGGCACGGCCTCTCGCAGATCATGTTCCTGCCGGTCGATCCGGGAAGCCTCGACGCAGTCCTCGAGGGGCTTCCGGAACAGGCACCGATCGACGGCCTTGATCCCCAGATGCAGCGACGGGCGGCCGGTGCCTGGCGCGATCTGGTGAATGCCTGGANCGAATCGGATGCGGAAGGGGTGAACNCCTCCGCGAAGACNCTCGCGGTCACTCTGCGGGATCTGAATCCCGCCGGGTATCCCTCCGTGGATCGACTCTCCTGGGAGAACTGGTACTTCAAGGCCAACCAGCTGACTCGCGGCTGGCTGTTCTACATGCTCTCGATCATCCTGCTTCTGCTGGGCGCGGTGTACCGGTGGCGATGGGCGATGTGGTCGGGCATGTTCGTCTTCGTCGGAGCCTTCGGATTCCAGACCTTCGCGGTCGGTCTCCGCTGGTGGATCAGCGGTCGCTGGCCGAACTCCAACATGTTCGAGGCGGTGACCACCGCAAGCTGGTTCGGAGTGCTGTGCGCCCTCCTGCTCGAGGTGTTCCTCCTCCGGAGGACGTCGTTCCGAGGACTGGTGCCCATCGGGGCGGCTGCCACCGCGATGGTGGCCCTCATGACCGCGAATTTCCTCCCGGTCTATCTCAACCCGAACATCTCGAACATGATGCCGGTGCTTCACGACGTGTGGCTCTACATCCACACCAACGTGATCATCTTCAGCTACGCCCTGATCTTCATGGCCTCGGTCACCGCCACCATGTACATGGTCTACCGCCTGATCGGCGGCAAGGCGGTGTACGCAAGGGCCGGCGGGGCGGGGGCGCTGGTGCTGACCGGGCCCAACGGTCACACCCTGGCCGATCTCGACGACGACGCCGCTTCCGCCCGGCGCCGGGAGCGGTTCGGGGAGATCCTCGACGGGACGACGATGCTGCTCATGGAGCTGAGCTTCGTCCTGCTCTGGGCGGGCATCGTGATGGGGGCCATCTGGGCCGACCATTCATGGGGGAGACCGTGGGGCTGGGATCCCAAGGAGGTCTTCGCCCTCAACACCTTCGTGATCTTCGCGATCCTGGTCCACGTCCGGCTCAAGGCGCGGGACAAGGGGCTCTGGACGGCGATCCTCGCGGTGATCGGGTGTGCCGTCATGCTCTTCAACTGGATCGTGATCAACTTCGTCATCTCGGGACTGCATTCCTACGCATGAGCGACCGGACACCCAGTTCACCGGAAGTCGAGGCGATCCTCGAGCGTGCGGAGAAGCGTGCGATCGCCCAGGTCGCCCGCGACGTGGAGCTTCTGGGGCCGCTCGACGAGGGCGGGATCAAGGAGGGGGTGAAGCGGCTGCCGACCGGGGTCCGCGGCCCCTTCGTGTTCGCCCTCGCCGGCCTGCCGTCCCTCCGTCGAGCCTGGGCGGAGCAGGACCGCCTCTCCCTCGGAGAGGCCTACGCCCAGATGATTCTTCGTTCGATGGCCTGCTTCCTCGGGAGCGAGGACTTCAACGAGATCACCGGGATCGGACGGGTCTTCGGGGAGTCGGAGGCCATGCTGGCCCTGGTTCTCGACGTCGAAAACGGTTGATCCGGGGCCGCTGAGAGCCCTCCGGGAGGTCTGAGGACATCCCGGCCGGAGAAGCGCGGCTTTTCCCGCCCGACAGGTGAGAGATATCCCTCTCGACCTCGGAAGTGTGGTGCAGGGCCGCCGGAACGGTCCTTCGACACCGCTTCTCAACCGAGGACCCATCCATGTCATTCAAGAATCGAATTCCCGGAGCCCGGCGTGGCTCCTCCATCGTCGGTCTCGCCATCGCGACGGCCGGAAGTCTCTTCATCGCCCCACGGTCCTGGCCCAGGACAACTGCGACACCGCGGTTCCGGCCCTGCCGGGGCTCAACTCGTTCAATCTCAACGAGATGACCACCAGCGGTTTCTCCGCTCCATGCTTCAAGGGCGACGTCGTGCATCACGACGTCTGGTACTGCTTCGAGGCTCCGGTCGACGGCTGGGTGAACATCTCCACCTGCGGGCTCACCAACGTGGACACCCGCATCGTGCTCTGGCCGGGATGCGACTGTCCCGATCCCGATCACGTTGCGCCCATCTGTTGCGCCGAGAACGAGTGCGGCAAGCAGTCCGACCTCGTCTGTGAGGTGGTGTGCGGAGAGCGGTACCTGATCCAGATCGGATCAGCCGCAAACGGCGACCACGGCCCCGGCGACTTCATGCTGGGATTCGAAGGCAGCGACTGCGATCCCGGCAATGGCACCGGCACGCCGCCCTCCGGCCCCTGCAACGAGTGTCGCGAGGGTGATCCGGAATGGCTCGATCAGGCCGGATTCGACGGCGGGCAGATCATGCTCTTCACCCGCGACGCGACGACGAGCATCGAGTCGCCGCTCCTCGCCTTCGACCTCACCGACGAGGCCGCCGCTCCGCTCGGAAGCAACTGGGCGGCGCCGACCTGGACCCATCCCGACTGGACCAGGACGAACCTCGGAACCGTCTTCGGGGTCGCGATCGACGGCATCGGCAACGCCTTCCTCGCCCACAGCTCCGTCTACAACTACGGCATCCCCCGTGACGCGGTCGGGGCGCTCGGCGGTCCCGGCGCGATCTACCAGATCGATTCGGCGACCGGTGCCCCCAGTCTCTTCGCAACCCTTCCCCAGACCCTCGATCCCTCCATCCAGCCCGCCTCGGAAGCCTGGCCGGGCATCGGCAACATCGCCTGGGACTTCGATCGCGACGTCCTCTTCGCCAGCAACATGGATGACGGGCGCATCTATCGAATCGACGGTTCCGGCTCGATCCTCGACGCCTGGGACCACGCCACCGACATCCTCACCGCGGGTGGAGCCCCGGAAGCCGGTGATGCCGACGGATTCGCACCGCTCGGCGAGCGGGTCTGGGCGGTCTGCCCGACCATGGACCGTCTGTACTACTCGGTCTGGTGGGAGGACTCCGCCAACCTGGACCTGGTGCAGGCCAACGAGATCTGGTCGGTCCGGCTCGATCCCTCGGGCGCGATCGTGCCCGGAAGCAGGCAGCTCGAGCTCGAGATGCCGGCCCTCAACAACGGGTCGTTGAGCAATCCCGTCGCCGACATCACCTTCGACGACCAGTGCTGCATGCTGATCGCGGAGCGATCCATGAATGGAGCGACGCTCTCCGGTGCCCACAACTCCCGCGGCCTGAGGTTCTGCCACGACGGATCCGGCTGGGTCCTTGGAACCGATTACGTGGTCGGTTACTACAGCGTCGGCAACAACACCGCGGGCGGTGTCGACTTCGACGGTGGTCCCGAGGCTCGAAGCTGGTTCAGTGCCGATGCCATCCACTACCCGAGCCCCTATCTCTACGGTGCGACCGGCATCCCGGTCCTCGGCGACACGCCCGACCAGAGCGTGATCATCGACATCGACGTCAACGTGAACTTCCCCGAGAAGTTCCAGATGGGTTCGATCGAACTCACCTGCTACCGGGAGGTCTCGGGTCCCTGCCTCGAGGCGACCGGCGAACTGGAATGCCTGGTCGATGAGAACGGACTCTCCGTCGACTACGCCCTCGAGCTCGAGATCACCAACAACTCCTCGACCCCCGCCCACTACCTGCTGGTCGCGGGACCGGTCTCCCCCGGGGTGATGAATCTCGTCCCCGAGCTCGCTCCCGGCGAGACCCGCATCCTGGATCTGACGGTCAACGGCCCGATCGCGGGCGAGACGGTCTGCCTCCAGCTCACGCTCTTCGATGCGGACTTCGGCGAATGCTGCGGTCTCGGCGAGGAACTCTGCCTGGTCATCCCCGAGTGCGATTGTGCGATCGAGGAGGGGCTGGAGATCGTGTGCATCGACGAGGCTGCAGGGATCTACCAGCTGCAGTTCGACCTGGTGAACCTGTCACCCGACGTCATCGAGCACGTCTTCCTGCTCTCCGATCCCGGTGCACCCTGGATGCTCGAGGAGGATCACTTCGATGTCCCCGCGACCGCGCCCTTCGGCACCATGAGCATCGGACCGGTGATCATCACCACCTCGCAGTCGCCCGGAGACACCATCGCCTTCATCGCCACGCTGCACGTCGCGAATCTCGCCCAGTGCTGCGACTTCCCGATGGAGATCACCCTGCCCCTCTGCGACGGCGAATCCAACGGGCACCCGGCGGATCTCGACGGAGACGGAGTGGTCGGAAGTTCCGATCTGGGCATCATCCTCGCCAACTGGGGCGGCTCCGGTCTCGGTGATCTCGACGGCGACGGCGTCGTCGGAGCATCCGACCTGGGCATCCTGCTCGCCGCCTTCGGCATGACCCCCTGACACATCCCGGCATGGCGGGACTCGTCCCCGTCGGAACCGGCCTCGTGCGGTCCGGTTCCGGCGGGTCTTTATTTTGAAGGGCACCGCATTGGATAGCATGCCCGTGCTGATGAGCACGGAAGCGACCGATGCCGGTCGATCCGGGCGGCGGCGACGACGCCGGACCGAGCAGATCACCCCGTGAGTGGATGCCCATGACCGGATCGAGACCGACCGACGAGATGGAGAGGCTGAAGGCGAAGTATCACGTCGAGGCTCTTCACCGGTGGGACCACCGGCGGAGGATGGGCATCCTCCTCAGCTTCCTGGCCTGCCTCGCCTACGTGGTGATCGCCCTCTTCAACGGATGGAAGCTCGCCCCGGGCAGCTTCCCCGCGTGGTGTTTCGCGCCGATGTTCGTCTGTGGCACCCCGTTCCTGATCTTCGTCCTCAGCGGTTTTCTCGCTCCCGGACGAAGGGTCGGAATCCTCGAGTCGGTCTTCCGCGACCGCACCGAGCTCGAAAAGGCGATGAGCGAGATCGGGCGACTGGCGAGGGAGACCTCGGGGGTGCCCACCGTGGAGGATCGAACCGCGCTCGACGAGGCCCTCGAATTCCTCTCCGGGGAGATGGACAAGGCGAAGACCTCGGGCGCCGATCGCTTCGAGATCTGGGAGCATGTCTCGGCCACCATCCGGAACGATCTGAGCGACGACCTGGAGGTGAACCGGGAGATCGAACAGGTGGTGTCGGCCTTCCTCGACGAACGCCGCCCGTGAGCACCTGCCCTCGGCCGACGGGTCAGCTCAGCAGACGCCGCTCCTCCTCGTCGACGAACTGATCGAGGTACAGCCTGCGGTAGCGGCCGTCGATCGCCATCAGTTCCTCGTGGGAGCCGCGTTCGACCACTCGACCACGGTCGAGCAGCAGGATCTGGTCGGCCCGGCGGATCGTCGACAGGCGATGGGCGATGACCACCGAGATCCGATCCGCGAGGATCGACTCCACCGCATCCTGGATCGACGCCTCGGTCTCGGCATCGACCGAGCTGGTGGCCTCGTCCATGATGAAGATCGGAGGATCGGCGAGGAAGGCCCGGGCGAGGGAGATCAGCTGTCGCTGGCCGATCGAGAGACGTTCACCGCCCTCGCCGACCTGGAAGTCCAGGTCACCGCCGTCCGGGGCCTCGAGCCGTTCCACGAAGTCGAGGGCATGCACCCGCTGGAGGACCTGTCGGACCTCGTCGTCGGTCGCGTCGAGACGGCCGTAGCGCACGTTGTCTCGGATCGTGCCGGTGAAGAGGTGGGGGACCTGCTGGACGACTCCGAACCGGGACTGCCACCAGTCGAGACCCCGCTCCCGGTACTCGACGCCGTCGACGAGGATCCGACCCTCGGTCGGCTCGTACCAGCGGGCGAGGAGGCCGGCGATCGTGGTCTTGCCGCTTCCGGTGTGACCGACCAGGGCGAGGGTGGTGCCGGGACGGAGTTCGAAGGAGACGTCCTCGAGGACCCGTTCGCCCTCGACGTACCAGTGGCCGACACCATCGAAACGGACGGTGTCGATCTCCGGATCCCCTCCGTCGGGGGCCCGGCCTTCGACCGGGGTGGCGGCCTGGCGTTCGATGGCGGCAAGGACCTCCTCGGAATCACGGATCGCAGGTGCCTCGTCGAGAAGCTCCTGAACACGTTCCGCGGCGGCCTGGGCGTTCTGGAGATCGACGAATCGCTGTGCGAGTTCCTGGATGGGCTGGCTGAACAGCATCGCGTACTGCATGAACGCGATCAGGGTGCCGAGCGTGAGCCCGGTCGACTCCTGCACCCGGACCCCGCCCGCCCAGAGGGCCAGTCCGACCCCGATCGAGCCGAGGCTCATCACGATCGGAAGGTAGACCGCCGACTGCAGCGCGTTTCGGACCGACCATGACCGCATCTCCCCGCTGATCTCGTGGAACTCGGCGGCGGCGTCCTCCTCGCGGGCGAGCATCCGGGTGGTCCTGACTCCCGCGATCGTCTCGTTGTAAGCGGCGGTCAGCCGGGAATTGGCCCGCCTCATCCGTCGACTGGACAGCAGCATCCTCCGCTTGAACCACCAGGTGGACAGGGCGAGGGGAGGCACGATGATCGAGACCGCCAGGCCGAGTCCCGGTTCGACGGAGAACATCGCGATCAGGATCCCGACCAGCATGCTGGTGCCCCAGAAGACGTCGAGCAGCAGCCAGGGCAGCAGGCCCGTCACCTTCGTGACGTCGCTGGTCACCCGCGCGACCAGCCATCCGGTCGAGCGGACGTCGAAGAATCCGAAGGGGAGGGCCTGGAGCCTTCGAAAGCATCCGTTCCTGAGATCGAAGGCGACCCCGGTCGCCAGGGTGCCGGCGGCACGGATGAACAGCAGGACCAGCAGGGCGAAGATCGCCAGCATCACTCCGTAGAGCATGCCCCACCCGGGGATCTCCGAGGCCCGTTCCCGACCGTCCAGTCCACTTGCCGCATCGATGATGCGGGCGGTGACCAGCGGCAGGCAGACCTCCACCCCCGCGAGGATCGCACCGCATCCGGTCATCGTGATCACCGCGCGGGGATGGGGCTTGAGGTGCCCGAGGATCCTCCGCCAGAGCCGCCAGTCGACCTGTCGAGGCGTGAAGTCCTCCTCCTCGAACATGCCTTCGCTCATGACGACGCCTCCTCTCCCCGACGCAGCGGCCTGTCGTCATCGGCCTCGAGGCTGCTCTGGATGTCCCAGAGGCGTCGGTAGAGTCCGGGTCGATCGCGAAGTTCGGCGTGGGTGCCGCTCGCCTCGATGCGACCTCCGGACATCACCACGATCCGGTCCGCCTCTCTCAGGGTGGACAGTCGGTGAGCGATCACCACCGTGGTGTGTCGGCCCCGGCGGGAACGGATCGCCTCGAGGATCGAACGTTCGGTACCGGTGTCGACCGCGGAGAGGGCATCGTCGAGCACGAGGATGGACGGCTTCTGAAGGAGGGCCTGGGCGATCGCGATCCGCTGTCGCTGTCCGCCGGAGAGCGTGAGACCGCGCTCGCCCACCATGGTTTCGTATCCCGAATCGAATCGTTGGATCGAATCATGGATGCACGCCTCCCCGGCCGCGATCTCGATCGAGGCGTGGTCCGCCCCGGGATCCGCGAGCAGGATGTTCTCGCGGATCGTCCGGCTGAACAGGAACGGCTGCTGCAGCACGGTCGCCACCCGGGTTCGGAGATCGTGTCGATCGAGAGTGCGGATGTCGACCCCGCCGATCTCCACGTGCCCGGTGTCGGGTTCGTAGAACCGCAGCAGAAGCTGGACGAGCGTGGACTTTCCGCACCCCGAGGGGCCCACGATCGCCACGGCCTCGCCGTCCGCGATCTCCAGATCGATGCCGTCGAGCACCGGTTGATCGGGGGTGTGGGCGAAACCGATTCCTCGGAAGGAGATCGAGCCGTCGTCGGGGATTCGTTCCGGTTCCGACTCGACCTCGGTCTCCACCGGCAGCTCGAGGATCTCCTCGATGCGGTCGATCGCCACCGTGGCCTTGCCGAACTCCGCCACGATCCGGCCCGCCATCCGGACCGGCCACAGGTACATCCCGACCGCGGCGAAGAAGAAGTAGAACTCGCCGACGAGGATCCGACCGTCGGCCAGAAGCCATGCTCCGACGAGCACCACCGACGCCTGCTGCATGAAGCAGAGGAGATCGCTGAGCGACCAGAACGTGGAGAACACGGTGTAGAGACGAGCATCGAGCCGGCGATGATCGTCGTTGCGGGGACGGAACCGCTCGATCTCGTGATCCTGGCGGTTGAAGGCGCGTACCACCCGGATGCCGACGAGGTTGTCGTTCACCGCGGCGGTCAGACGCCCCTCGGCCTCGTCCTTGTCCTTGAAGAGGGCGCGGACCTTCTTGAAGTAGAAGAAGGAGAAGCCGGTGATGAGCGGAAGCAGCCAGACCGCCGCGGTCGCCATCCGCCAGTCGATCACGAACATGATGGGGATCGCGACCGCCAGCATCACGATCGCCCGTCCGACCTCGACCACCTGCGTGGAGAGGAACACCTGGGTGGTGTCGACGTCGCTCGTGCAGCGCTGGAGGAGGTCGCCCCGGTCGAGTCGGTCGTAGGACCGCATGTCGAGGCGCTGGATCCGGTCCTGCAGTCGATCCCTGATCCGACGTGCCGTGTTCTGGCTCGCGATGGCCGACCATCGCTGTCTTCCGTAGGTGAAGACACCGGCGACGGGGGCGATGGCGTTGAGGAGCTCGGAGCGGTAGCAGCCGAGTGTGTTGGACATATAGCCGCCAAAGCTGTGCCCCGTTGAAAACACGCGCTCGGTATCGACACAGAGGTTTTCCGTGAGGTGCTCATAGAGTGCGTCAAAATAGGCGAGGTCGGACCCGTCCTCGGATAGATCCCAACCTGGGGCGCCGCCGAAGAGTTCGAGGGGGAGTGCGTCCGGGTACACGACGATCGCCTCCTGGTGGGCGTTGGACTGAAACCCGAAGTAAGACCGCGCGTATCCACCATTTCCACCTAGCCCGTGCCAAGCGAAGAGCAGCGGATACGGAGCGCTAGTGTCGTAATCGTCGGGGGTGGACAGCTTGAATGTACGTGTCTTACCCTCGACCATGAGGTCAACCCGTACACCGTCTTGCTCGGTACCGCAGCCATCACTCCCGACGAATATTTCCTCGTCACCGGG
>PAQL01000027.1 GCA_002709295.1 Phycisphaerae bacterium
TTGATCTGGGCGGCCGCAGGACTGTCCCGGGATGCCCTTGTCCAGGTGCTCGTCCTCGATGCGATCGATCGTGAGGATTCGGACATCGAGAACGCCATCGAACTCGCCCTGGAGAGCGGGGTCGACCTTTCGGATCTGGGAAGGATCCTCGCCGCACGACTCGAGGTGGAACCCGCACGGTTCTCCGTCACTCGAGCTCTTGCGACGATCGATCCCGCGGCCGCAGGACTGGCGTTCGCCCGGATCGCGGCCTCGGGGGAGGCCCCGGATTCGATCGCCGGGGTCCTCGTGGATGCGGCGGCTTCCGGTGGTCCGGAGGCGGCCTGGCAGGTGGCCTCGGGCCTGGGTGACTCTCCAGGATCCATGGACGTCGTCGTGGATCGACTGCTCGCCGGATCCTGGGATCCCGAGGAGCTTCTGAGGATGGTGCTTGCCGATGTCCGGTCCTCGGATCTCGCGTCATCCGGGAGACGGGTGGTGGCGGCGGAGCTTCTGCGAAGACAGGCACGACCGGATCTCGCCCTTGCGGTTCTCGATGGCGTGGACACCGAAGCGGTGCCGGTCCGCCTGGTGCGGATCCGGCTGGCGGGCGACTTCATGGATCCCATGACGGTCCTTGCGGTGCCGGCCCTTCCCTTCGATGAACGCGTGGAGGCCGAACGAGTCTCCGCGCTCCTGATGGTGGGAGAACCCGAGCTCGCGCTACAGGTCGCGGACGAGGCCCTGTTGGAGGCTCCACGATCGGGGCCGTTGCATGCGGCTCGTGGACGGGTGCTGGCGGCCCTGCGAAACACGGAATACGAGGCCTGGTCCGCATTGAGGAAGGCATGGGATCTGGGTGAGCGAGGGTCCGTGCTCTGCCTCGAACTCGCCCGACTCTCGGCCACCGACGAGGTTCGAATGGAGGTCGATCAGGGCAGGCTCGAGCGGATGCGTCGCGAGCTTCTTGCCGACGACGCCTTTCGTCGCATCAGTGATGTCGACTCCCCGGGCGGATCGGTCGACGCGCTGGCCGTCGAACGTCTGGTCGAACCGCTTCTGGACGAACCGTCATGGAGGTCCGCGGCGATGGCGAGAATGCTCTCGGCATGGCGGGCCGGTGGCCGCCTTGCGGACGGACGCGCCCGTCTTCGATCCATGGTGAGGCGATCGCCCGGGGATCCGGTGCTTTCCGATGCCCTTCATGCCCTGGATCGTGCGATGGACGGTCCCAGATCGGTGGCGATCGATCTGCGCGAGCCCGTTCCCGGAGAGATCTCCGGACATCGGGAACGTCGATTGGAGATGGTGCTTTCGGAGATACCGGAGAGTCGGCTGGAATGGCTCGAGGTCACCGCTCGCGGGATCGACCGCATGCCTCCGGGGCCCGCGGGTGATCTGAGGCGGATGGAACTGATCCTCGGATCCGAAGGACCGGTCGATTCGGAGGAGATCGAGGGGATCATCCGCGGTTTCGATCCGGCGCGGATCAGCCCCCGCATGAGAAGAGCCTTCGTGACCGTGGCGGCGGCGCTTCCGGACGGATCAGGGCGTGAGATCGTCGAATCGGTCGCGAACTGGCATCGGGAATCGGGGGTCCCCGTCGACGTGGACACGGCGCTGGCGATGATGTTCGCACTGGGCCCGGTCGGGGGTCGGGAGGCGTTGAGCGATCTCTCTCCCGCTCCGCCCGTCACTCGGAGGGACCCCGAATGGCACGATCGTCTGATGGCTCCGGATTCGATCGGCAGCGTGCCGGTGGAATCGGTGGCCGTGGTCCTGGAGTTCGCGGTCGGGAACGGTGATCCGGAATCGGCGCCACCGAAGCTCGCTCGGGCGGCGGTGGTCGCCGCGATCGTGGCGGGAGCGGATGGAGATCGGGTCCTCGGGCTTCTCGAACTGGCCGGTGATCGGGGCTGGCCACTTCACGAGGCATGGGGGGTGGAGAACGACGGGACGGCGCTCGACCTTCCGCTGCTCGAGGCGGCCTCCGATGCCTCGCTGCTCGGAGCGGAGGACGTCTCGATCAGGATGCTCGAGGCCGCGGTCGATGCGAACCCCCTGGATCCGACCGCGCTGAACAACCTCGGCTACGCCCTGCTCGAGATGGGGCGTCATGACGAGGCGAAGAGGCACATCCAGGCATCCATCGAACTCGACCCGGACAGTCCCAGCACCGCGGATTCCATGGGCTGGCTTCGGTACGCCGAAGGGCGTCACGATGCCGAGGACGAGGACGGAGCCTTCCAGTGGATCGTGCGTTCGATCCGTGATCGCTCCCGGGAGGGGCGTCAGATCTCCTCCGAGGTCCTTCTTCATCTCGGTGACGTGGCGTGGCGTTCAGGACTTCGAACCGAGGCGGTGCGAGCCTGGAAGTCGATTCTCGACACCGGTGTGGACGGGGTGGTGGCTCGAAGGCTGGCGGCGCTGGATGCGTACCAGATCGAGGCATGGGGGGGAGTCCTCGTGCCCTCGGTCGAGCTGCAGGACAGGCTGGAGGGTCGGTTCATCGAAGCCGCCCGTCTCCGGCTCGAGGCGGTCGCGGCGGGAGAGGAGCCACCGACCACGCCCACCCGAGCGGATCGTGAATCCGGGGTGTCCGTGCAGGAATCGCGGGAATGAAGGACAATCATCACCGGGTCGTCCGCCGGGTGGCGAACGACTGAATCAGGGTCCCTCGAGGAGAGTCCGATGGCCGGTCACAGCAAGTGGGCCAACATCAAGCATCGCAAGGCGGCAGTCGACAAGAAGCGAAGCAAGATCTGGAGCAATTGCAGTCGTGCGATCATCGTGGCGGCACGGCAGGGCGGTGGTGATCCCAAGTTCAACACCACCCTTCGCTATGCGATCGATGACGCCAAGGCGGCGAACATGCCCAAGGACACCATCGAGAAGGCGGTCAAGAAGGGGACCGGCGAGATCGACGGGGAATCCTACGAGCCCGCCCGCTACGAGGGCTACGGTCCCGGCGGTGTCGCGATCATCGCGGACTGTCTGCAGTCGAACGCCAACAAGACCGCCCCGGAGATCCGGTCGATCTTCGCCAAGGGAGGCGGCAACCTGGGCGCTCAGAACTCGGTGGCATTCGGCTTCACCCAGGAGGGCGTGATCATCCTCGACGGGGAGAGGCATTCCGAGGATGCGGTCCTTGAGCCGGCGCTCGAGGCCGGAGCCAAGGACGTGGTCGCCGAGGAGGGGTTCGTCCAGGTCACCACCGAGCCCGCCGACTTTCTCGATGTGAAGGAGTCGCTGCAGGCCTCGGGCTTCGAGTTCGAGTCCGCCGAGATCACCTTCAGCCCCGGCACCACGGTGCCCCTCGACGTCGAAGGAGCCAGAAAGGTCCTCCGGCTGATCGACACCCTCGAGGACCAGGATGACGTCCAGAAGGTCTATCACAACGCTGAAATCCCCGGTGAAGCCTACGAGTGATCCGGATCGTCAAGTTCGGATCCCGGGACGGTCGATGATGCAGGGGATCTCCACCCCTCCGGCCCCTCGTCAGGTCAACCACGGAAGCACGTGAACATGCGATCCCGCCTCATCCAGACATTCGCCCTGACCATGACGGCCGTCATCGTCCTCGGTGGATGCTCGAATCGAACCGCCACCTTCCCGGGACATTCGGACCCGGAGGTCTGGAACGCGATGGTCACGGTGGCGGAGAACCCTGTCTACGACGACTGGCACGTCTTCGAGAACGAGGTGAGGGCGATCCGTCCCGAGGGTCGCATCGAGATCCTGAGGATCCTCAGGCGCGATCTGGTCCGGGTCGGCCAGGACCCGCTTCGACAGGTGGAGGAGTGGAAGTTCCGGGTCCAGTTCCTTCACACCGATCCCCCCACGATCCAGTTCACCGCGCGGCAGGGCGCCATTCCCGCCCATCTGTGGAGGGAGGCCGATCGATACTTCGCGGACATGAGGACGATTCTCGACCGGGAAGTGAACGAAGTCGAGTTGATCGAGGTCGTCGAGGAGATCGTGGAGGAGGTGCCCGCCCCGGTCCTGATCGAGGAGGAACCGGCCGCGGAGGAATCCAACCTCGTGCCTCCCGACGATTCGACCGTGGAAAGCCTCGGGGACATTCTCGACGGGGCCTGACCCGTCGAGTCCGGTTGAAGCGCTTCGATGAAGAAATCAAGGACATCCAAGGCGCCCGGTGTCGCTCCGCTCTCCTCGGAGGAGAAGCGGGATCTCACCGGATTGGGCATTCTCGCGGGGGCGTGGACCCTGGTGCCGGCGGGAGTCGGTTTCCTGCTTCTGGCCTATCTGGGTGATGCTTCCGAGTTCTACACCGGCATGATCGAGTCCCGGGGACTGTGGATCGCGGTGGGACTCTACGCACTCCTGTTCGGAATCACCGCAGGCAGCGGACTGCTGCCCACCTACGCCCAGGCGATTCTCGGGGGCTGGGCCTTCGGGGCGGTCGCCGGGACCATCGGTGCGATGGTGGGGATCCTCGTGGGCACGACCCTCGGTCACCTGGTCTCCGGGCTGATCTCCGGTCCACGGGTCGAGGCGATCATCGAACGAAGACCCAGGGTGGTCGCGATCCGGGATGCGCTGGTCGATGCCGGTCTCTTCAAGAGCGCGGGCATCGTCGCCCTGCTCAGGCTGAGTCCGAACAGTCCGTTCGCCCTGACCAACCTGGTGCTCGGCGGCTCCCGCACCTCCCTGGCCTCGACCCTGATCGGGACGGCCGCAGGAATGCTGCCTCGAACCGCGCTGGCGGTGGGAATGGCCTCCGCGGCCGCCGCGGATGGTTCACGGGATCTCGTCGAAGTCGTCCAGGAACGAGGTCTCCCGGTGACGGTGATCGGACTGCTGGTTCTGGTGATCTCCATCGCGGTGATCGCCGCGATCGGAAAGGCGGCGCTTCGAAAGGCCGTTCCGGGAGCCGTCGAGGCTCAGTCGTCGGAACCGGAATCGACCGACAGCCGCGAGAGCTGATCCTGAAGCTTGCGGTGGATCGGTCCGTTGCCCTTCATCTCGCCGGCCAGAGCCTCCAGTTCCCTGGCCTCCGTGAGCCAGCCCTCGATCCGGGACGATTCCTCGGGTTCGATCGAGACCCTGTAGACAAGGCACAATCCGACCTCGGAAACGACCTCCGGCTGGTTGCGTTCCAGTTCGACGAGAGTCCGGCCGATGTCGATCGCGTCGTCGAGATGGCGTCTCGCCTCCTCCAGATGTTCCGCGGATTCGACCGGTCGACCGTCGTTCTCCGCGAGTCCGGCGAAGTGGATCGACGCTTCGGCGAGGTAGCGATCGGCGCGGATCGCGAGGCGGCGCGACTCGCTGCCGGGGAGCGTGCTGAGTCGCGGTTCGACGATGTAGACCCTGAAGCGTGAGATCGTGTTCGCGAAGGGCTTCACGTCGCCGTTGTTGAGGGAGTTGAGTCTGGAGGCTCTCCCCATCGCCCGCTCGAGATCGCTGACCGCTCCACGATGGTCGAGGGGATCGAGCCATGCCACCTGGAACGTGAGGTCGAGGTATTGCTGGAGATGTCTCCTCGCGGTGGCGGGGGAGGAGGACCTCAACGCCTCAGAGAGGTAGAGGTGCCCGCTTGCCAGATCCCGCCGTGCCCGGGCGGACTCGATCCGGGCGGCCTGGTCGGAGAGGTTCTCACGTCTCTCGAGCGAACGCTTGTGGAGTTCGATCGACTTCGCATCTTCACCAAGGGAGGCATGGACCGAAGCCATGCGGGTCTCGAGGATCGCGAGGTCCCGTTCGGACTCCTCTCCTCTCTCGGCATGGGAGGCGTGAGAGGTCCGGTAGGCCGACAGGGCCTGTTCGAGATCACCCCGCTTGGTGAACAGGTCGCCGAGATCGGTGCCGATCATCGCCCGTTGTCGGGGGAATGTCCTTCCGGAGGAGGCCTCCGCCTCGTCGAGACGGACGAGGGCGCTCTCGAGGAGCGTGTTCTTCGCCTCCAGATCCGCGGCTTCGGGCCTGGATCCCAGACGGATCGCATCGGCATCCTCGAGGTCGAGCATGGCGGCGAGGAAGAGAAGGTCCGGATGTCCGGCATGCTCGCCGATCGAGGATTCGAGTTGCCTGCGCACCTCGATTCGTCGGCGTTCGGCCTCCTCGACATCACCGAGTGAGGGATTGCGACGTTGGGCGCGAAGCCTGGCTCTCTGGAGGTCCAGAGCGAGTTTTCGCGCCATGAGATCCGGGTTGTCCGGCGCGACCGAAAGAGCGGTCTCGAGTCGATCGAGCATGACCAGTGCCATCTTCTCGGCGTCATCGAGTCGGTTGGACTCCACGAGAGCGGCGACGTTGGCATCGATGCCCTTCGCGGCGGAGATGAGTTCGATGCCGGCGAGCGCGGATCGAATCACCTCCGAGGACTCGGCCCTCGCGGCCTCCTCTGCGGCCCTGGCCTCCGCGGCCTCCGCCACCGCCTGGGAGGACCGGGCTTGCGCGAATGCCGCGATGGTGGTCGCGGCAAGAGCGAGGGCGATAACGCTGGTCGCAGCGATGGCGAACCCGGCGCGGTGTCTGGCCACGAATCTGGTCGTTCGATACCCGATGGAATCGGGGCGGGCCTCGACCGGAAGACCGTCCAGGTGCCGCTGGAGATCCGCGACCAGTTCCCGGGGGGAGGCGTATCTTCGCGACGGTTCCCGCCGAAGGGCCTTGAGGATGATCACATCGAGATCGCCGTCGAGCCGGCGCTTGATTCGATCGAGCCCGGTGTCGCGAGCGGTCGAGATCCTCCGGGCGGTGTCCGGATCGAGCGATGCCGTGGAAACCGCATCGCTGGGGCGGGTCGGTTCCTGCTCCAGCTTGGCGGTGCGGATGTTCACATAGCCGCGCTTCTCGTCGTGGAAGGGGAGCCGGCTGGTCAGCAGTTCGTAGAGGAGGACGCCGAGGGAATAGACGTCGGTGCGTGTGCCGATTCCTTCGCCGGTGAACTGCTCCGGCGCGGCATAGTCGGGGGTCAGGACACCCTCCCCGGCCTGGGTGACCCGGCCGCCATCTCCTCCGAGATCGGGATTCACCAGTTTCGCGATGCCGAAGTCGAGGAGCTTGGGATCGCCCTTGGACGTCACGAGCACGTTGTCCGGCTTGATGTCGCGATGCACCACGAGGTTCTCATGGGCATGCTGCACCGCCGTCGCGATCTTCATGAACATCCTGACCCGCTCGTCGATGGAGAGACGCTCGCGATCGCAGTACTTCGTGACCGCGACCCCGTCGACGAATTCCATCGCAAGCCATGGACGACCGTCCTCCATCTCCCCGCCGTCGATCAGTCGCGCGATCGCGGGGTGGTCCAGCGAGGCGAGCACCTGTCGTTCCAGCTCGAACCGGCGGACGATCTTGTCGTCTGGCGTCGATCGGGAGATGATCTTGACGGCGACTCGCTGGCGGAATCCGCCTTCGACGCGGTAGGCCTCCCAGACCTCGCCGAAGCCGCCTCGTCCGATCGGGACCTCGCTCTCGATCTGGAAATGACCGATTCGGTCGGGCCGCCGGATGCGGGAGGTGCGACTGCCCACGCGGGATCCTGATCCGGAGGGTGCATCGGGTTGAGGACCGACGGCCCGGCTTCCGGATCGGGGGGTCACCACGGTGGCATCGTCCCCGTCGGCCGAGGGTGCCGATTCCGGCTGGTTGGTGACCAGGGAACCCTCCACGGTGCCGCGGTCGGAGCCGAGAGCCACCAGGACTTCATCAAGGAGTTCCTTGTCCCCCCGGCAGAGCTGTTCCGCCGCCGCCCCGGGGTCGGTCGGCTTCTCCGCCAGAATGCGGCTCACGATGTCCTGAACGCGATCCTGCATCTCGGGTCCCTTGTGTGGCGGGGCTCCCCGCTCGAAGGAGACTAGCACGCTCGAGGGAGGCCGTGACACCCTGAAATCGGATCGGCCGTCAATCGAAGAGCCACCCTTACGGGCGGTCGGTTCGAGCATCCTGCAGTGGGCAGGAGAGGGATCCCCGAGCTCCGATCCGGCGTTGGAATCGTCGGTCCGACGAGGGCTCCGAGTGGCCGAAACCACCTCGAGCCGCCTCTGATCCGGATGAATTAAAGACCCCCGGCCGAGGCCGGGGGCGGAGGGAGGGAAAAGGGTTCTCTAAGCGACAGAACTCCTGGAGGCCTGAAAGGGGCCTGCCACCTGTCGCGGGGGACACCTGGGTCCTTCTCAGGCCCGGGAAGGCCCTTCAAGAGGAGGACTGGCGTCACACCACGATGACAACATGCCCTCCCGGGGGCATCGTGCAAGTCGGCATCCCGAGAATCCCCAGATTTTCGGTCACGCTCACACAGACGGGGTATCCATCCATTCCGAAGCCCCGCTCCCTCATCACCCCGGGTCCGCTGGGGAATCATGCCGGGGGTGCTAGAATCGTCGGTTCCCCTTCGCATCGCCGCCGAGCGTGTTCGCCGGCGTCCCTCACGACTCGAGGATTGCCACATGATGATTCGTCGATCGACCTGGTCATGCCGCTCTCTCGCCTGCATCGTCGCCATTGGAATGGCTGCGCTGGGGGGATGTGGAGGTTCCGACGACTCGGGCTCGGCCGAGCCCGCCAGGCCGCAGGCCGGCGCGAAGCCCGGCACGCAATCGGGGGCCAGGTCCCTTCAGCGTGCCGACGTCGCTCCGATCGTCGCTCCGGTCTCCAACGAGGAGCCCCCTCTGGAACTGGTGCCGCCGGTGCTGGATTTCGGCGTGGTTCCGCCGGACACGAAGGCCCAGGGGTCCGTCCAGCTCTTCAATCGCGGCGACAAGCCGATGCTCATCCTCGCGGCCGAGCCGTCATGCAAGTGCACCGCGCTCGACGACATCGCAGGCAGGACCATCCCCCCCGGCGAGAGCATCGAGCTGGGGGCGGTGCTCGATGAGTCCCCGAACATCGGTCGGAAGAGCGCGACCATCAAGATCCTCGTCGACGAGTATCCCGTGGTGAAGGTGCTCAACATCGAGGCCCAGGTCTCGCTGCCGGTGCGGTCGGTGCCTTCGCTCATCAACGCGGTGCGGGGCCAGAACCGCCAGGGACGGATCATCGTCGAGTCGCTGGATGGCGCTCCGTTCTCGATCTGCGCGTTCCACGGGATGACACCGACCTATCTCGGATTCGATCCCGCGACCGACGAGCCTCGATCGCAGTACGCCCTGACCTACGACCTCGATGCGATGTCGGAGCCCTATCCGCGGTATCTGGTGATCGAGACCGATCGGGAGGACGTTCCGGTGGTGGACGTCTACCTCCGCCACGAGACGACGCTGCCCAAGGTCAATCGCCGGATGATGATGTCCGGCGGGTATCGATTCCCGATCGGCCGGATCGAGCAGGGTCAGAGCGTGGAGGTCGAGATCCCGTTCAAGTCACCGGCCAGTGCGATCTCGGCCGTGGTCTGTCTGCTTCCCGGTGTCCAGTCGGAGATGATCGGGACCCGCAACGAGGAGACCGCGGACGGCATCATCACTCATGTCCTGGTTCGAATCACGCCCCGTCCCGATTTCACGGGTCTGCTGTACGCCCCGCTCGAGGCGATGTCCTCGACCGGTGACATCGCCGGGTTCGACGTCTTCGGTGTGGTGGTTCCCGCCGGTCAGACGTGCTCGGGTCCGACCGGAGGTTGAGCGGAGGGCGATCCGGCCGGAGGTCCGGGCCCCGGTCTCAGTGAAGACCGATCATCCTGGTTCCTGCGAAGAGCAGAAGGAAGATGAAGGCGATCCGAATCGCCATCAGTGGCAGTCGATGAACCAGTTCCGCACCAAGCCAGCTGCCTGCGATCGCCCCCGGAACCACGGCACATGCCATCACAAGGGCGTCATGGGACGATCGGCCGTCGAACTCGGGCAGGGTCGCGAGAGAGAGGTTCTTGTAGACCGCACCGATGATCGCCAGAGGGATGGTCACGGCGGCGACGTTCGCGATCGCGATCTTCAGGGGCAGGCGGGACGTGATTCTCAGGAGCGGGACGCCGATCGTTCCGCCGCCGATTCCCAGCAGGCCTCCCATGAAACCCATCACTCCGCCGGTGGTCGAGAGGAGGGCGGGCGATGCGGGATCTCGAATCTCCGGTTCCTCGGCCCCGGCAGCCGCTCGGCGACGCCGGCCGAGCACCCTCGTCTCGTTGACGGCGATGCCCAGAAGCAGCACGCCGAAGATCCTCATGAGCATCTCGCCGCGAAGGTGATTGCTGAGGGCGACTCCGATGATCACGAGCAGCGATGCCGCGATGCTCATGGGGATCACGATGTCCCTCCTCACCAGTCCGTTTCGAGCGTGCTTGATCGTCGCGGTCACGGCCACGAACGCGTTGAGAATCATCGCGGCGGCCTGGTAGGACTGCTGGTCCTCTCCGTAGAGGAGGGTGGCGGCCGGGATGAAGATCGTCGAGCCGCCGATCCCCAGCAGTCCGCCCACACCGCCTGCGAAGACGCCGATCGCAGCGAACACGAGAAACTGGGCCGGATCCATGGGGGGGAGTGTACGTCCTCGATCGGGGAGGTCCGGAAACATGACCGCCAGTTGATCTGCACCGGTCCGAAAATCAGGAGGAGTGGTCGGTTCGGCCGGACGGGGTTGTCTGGCGGCTCGATTCGGTGCATGGTGGGCGTCGTCTCGTCCCCATCGGACGAGGGGTCTCCAGCCACGGGACGGGCATCGGGCCCGTTCCACCCAAGGGGTTTCGGCATCATGCGAAGATCGGGGTTCCAGTCAGGTCGGGCGAGCTCGGTGATGGTCGGGATGATGATCCTGGCCGCCATCGGCGTGATTGGCATGCCCGCCTCCGCCGGTTCCTCGCTGCGTGCAGTGGCCGCCTTCGGGGTGGCCTCCATGCTGGCCTCCAATCCGGAGCCGGTGAATCGACCCGCATCGACCGTGGGCATGGTCAGTGTTCGTCACTTCAACGGTCGACCGATCACACCGGTCAGGACGCTTCGGATGCGGGTGACCGCCTACAGCCCCGACGAGCGATCCTGCGGACGTCATGCCGACGGGATCACGTCCAGTGGGTATTCGGTGGAGACCAACGGCGGCCAGATGGTCGCGGCCGATGCACGATGGTTCCGATTCGGCGCCCTGATCAGCATCCCCGGATACGCGGATGGCCAGGTGGTGCCGGTCCTGGATCGTGGCGGTGCCATCAAGGGCAACCGGCTCGACGTCCTCTACCCGACCCACGAACGGGCGCGGCAGTGGGGCGTGCAGTACATCCACGTCACCGAATGGGCGTACGCCGACGGTCTTCCGGTCGGCTTCAAGCGGCCACGCTGACTTCGGGGACGCCTTTCCGCACTCGACACCGAATGCATGAATCAGCCCGCTAGTCTCGCGGGGTGCTTCGCTCCACGACCAGTTTCGTGCTCGTCGGCGCCGCCGCCGAGCCCTGTCGCATCGAGGTCGACCTCTCGCCTCACGGCCTGCCCACGATGGGAATCGTCGGACTGCCCGACGCCGCGGTCCGGGAGTCGGCGGAGCGTGTTCGAACCGCGGTGCGAAACGCGGGCTACGAGTGGCCGCACAGTCGCCTCACCGTGAACCTCGCCCCCGCGGATCGACGCAAGGAGGGGCCCGTGTACGACCTGCCCATCGCGGTGGCGACCCTGGCGTGCTCCGGCGTGATCGGATCGCCGGCGACGGGTGGCCGACGCATCGAACGCTGGTTGATGGGTGGCGAGCTGGCACTGGATGGAACGGTTCGGCCGGTCCGGGGTGCGATCGCGATGACGGCCCTCGCCAGTCGTTTGTCACTGGACGGCGTGATCCTCGCCCGGGAGAACGTCTCGGAGGCGTCACTCGTGCCCGCGGTTCCGATCTTCGGCGCCCGTCACCTGGTCGACGTCGTGAGGTTCCTCTCCGATCACCGGCTGACGCCATCGCCCTCCGATCCGGAAGGCGGTGGCACGCCCTCGACGCTCGTCCGGGACGACGGTCTCGCCCGCGTGGTCGGCCAGTCCATCCCGATCCGAGCCGTCGAGATCGCCGCGGCGGGCGGGCACAACCTTCTGCTGTGCGGACCGCCGGGGTGCGGGAAGACGATGCTGGCCAGGGGGCTGGCCGGAATCCTTCCCCCTCTGGACGATGCCTCGGCGCTGGAAGTGGCGATGATTCGATCCGCCGCCGGGATTCCTCCGGAGGTCAGGGGTTTCCGGCATCCGCCCTTTCGATCCCCTCATCACACCAGCAGTGCGGTGGCGATGGTGGGGGGGGGACCGTTCCCCGTCCCGGCGAGGTCAGTCTCGCGCACCGCGGGGTTCTTCTGCTCGACGAGTTTCCGGAGTTCGCCCGAACGGCGATCGATGCGCTGCGGGAGCCCCTCGAAGAGGGGGTCGTCACCATCGCACGAGCGGCGGGCACGGTCAGGATGCCGGCGGAGGCGCTGGTGGTGGCCACGATGAATCCCGATCGGGGAAGGCACGGAGCGGGGCGGCAGGGTCGGAACGGCCTTGATCGCATCGGAGGGCCCGTGCTGGACCGTTTCGATCTCCAGGTCGAGGTGAAGCCACCGTCCTTCGATTGGTTTCTCGAGGATGCACGTCGAGTTCGGGACCTCGAGCCGGTCCGTCGCCGGGTGGCGAGGGCGGGGGCTCTCGCCCTCGCTCGCGCTACGAATCAAGACATCCCGCGGCTGTCCCCCTCGGATCTTCGCCATCTGGTTCGATCCATCGAGCAGCTGGGACTCAGTGTCAGAGCGCTCGATCGAGTCAGACGCATCGCGCGCACCATCGCGGACCTCGATGCCGAGCCCGAGGTCCTGCGCAGTCATCTGGACGAAGCGCTCTCCTTCCGAATCCTCGATCGCGAACTCGGGACGGTCTGATCCGTCATTCGATCGCTTCCGATCGACCCGGCGGCATCCATTGGTCCTATGCTCGGCGTTCATGAGTGAAGCGGATCCACCCATAACCGACCGGGACTCCGTCCCCACCTTCGAGGAGGGGCGTTGGAGCGTGGGGTTCGGCGAGGTCTGGAGACAGGCCTGGCCGACGGTCGTCTCCATGACGAGCTACACGGTCATGGGTTTCATCGATGCGCTGATGGTCGCGAGGCTCGGACCGACCGAGTTCGCCGCCCAGGGCAACGGGGGCCTCTGGTCCTTCCTGCCGATCTCGCTGATCTTCGGCGTCCTGACCGTGGTCAACACCTTCGTCTCCCAGAACGTGGGGGCGGGAAGAGGGGTGCAGACCGCCCGTTATGGGTGGGCCGGGCTCTGGCTGGGGGTCTTCGCGTGGCTGTTCCTGCTTCTGCCCTGGGCGGTCCTGCTGCCGACGCTGTTTCGTCTGGCCGGCCATGAACCGGCCCTGATCGACATGGAGGTCGAGTACGCCTGGATCCTCCTCGCAGGCGGCGTGGTGCTGCTCGGCGGCAAGGGGATGAGCCACTGGTTCTTCGGATACCAGCGTCCCAGGGTGATCACAGTGGCGGCCCTGACCGCCAACGTGGTCAACATCGTCGCGAACTACATCTTCATCTTCGGGGAGGAGGGACTGCCCGCATGGGGCCTCCCCGGGGTTCCCGGCGTGCCCGCCATGGGACTGCCCGGCGCGGCGATCGGCACCGTGATCGGGACCACCGTGGAGCTTCTGATCCCACTCGCGGTGTTCCTCGGACCCCGGCTGGCCGCGGAGACCGGAAGTCGTCGTGCCTGGAAGCCCGACCTGGATGCGATTCGCGACCTGCTCCGCATCGGCTGGCCGGCCGCCGTCCAGTTCGGCAACGAGATGGCCTGCTGGACGATCTTCACCACGGTGCTGATCGGCAGCTTCGGAACGGATCACATGTCGGCGGGCTGGGCGGTCGTGCGATACATGCATCTCAGCTTCATGCCTGCGGTCGGATTCTCGGTGGCCACCACATCCCTGGTGGGCAAGTGGATCGGCGCCGGACGCCCCGACATCGCGGTCTCAAGGGTTCGCATCGCACTCACGCTGGCGGTGGGGTACATGACGGTGTGTGCGATCGTGTTCCTGTCGGCCCGTTCGTCGCTGGTGTCGGTGTTCATCGACGACACCGTCGATCCCCGGACCGCTGCGAACATCATCGCCATCGGCAGTGGGATGCTGGTCTGGGCGGCCCTGTTCCAGACGATGGACGCCGTGGGCATCGTCTACACCGGAGCCCTTCGGGGGGCCGGGGACACGGTCTGGCCCGGAATCACCACCGCGGTCCTCAGCTGGACGCTTCTGGTCGGACTCGGCTGGTTCCTGGTCGTCCGATTCCCTGGCCTGTCCTCCGAGGGGCCCTGGATCGCGGCCACGGCCTACATCGTGCTTTTCGGAGTGGTGATGGCGGTTCGGTTCGAACGCGGTGGTTGGCGAAAGATCGATCTGCTGGGGGACATCCAGCACGAGGCGGCCAGGCATGCCCCCCTCGGGCCGGCCCCCCCGGCTCCAGATGGTTCCGCCGTGGTCCGGGACATGGTGGAGGACCAGATCCAGGGGCCTGTGGGCCCCGGCGGACCCGATTCCGGGGGATCCTCGACGGCTTGAGCCCGGCGGCGGGTCGGACTACCATGAGCGATTCCCCCGCCGCCATCCGGTCGGGGACGATTCATCACCGAGCCACGTCCGGCGGCCGGCCGACGTACACCAGGAGCGTCATCGAATGACCGAAGGACTCGACACCGTCATCGGCGGCAGCGTCATCGACGAAGGAAAGGCCGACGCCTGCTTCAAGCAGGGGTGCGAGCAGGAGGCCGCGGGAGACCGAATGGGTGCTCTCGCCTCGTTCCGCGAGGCGGTCGAACTCGGTGGCAACCCCGAGCATCTTCATCGACTTGCCTACCTTCTCGACCTTCTCGGGGAGGAGGATGAGGCGATGGACGTCTACGACCAGGCGGTTCGCACCGGGACCCCCCGCATCAACACGCTGGTCAACCTCGGCGTGCTCTACGAGGACCGGGGCGACTACGCCAAGGCGGAGTACGTTCTGAAGCAGGTCATCGACAGCGATCCGAATCATGACCGTGCGAATCTCTTCCTCAAGGACGTGACGGCATCCACCGGGATGTTCATCGAGGACGAGATCGAAGCCGCGGCGACCGGTCACGATGCGATTCTCGACATTCCGGTGACCGACTTCGAACTGTCCGTGCGGGCGAGAAACTGCCTCAAGAAGATGCAGATCCGCACCCTTCGAGATCTCGTGAGAGTGACCGAGGCCGAGCTGAACAGCTACAAGAACGTCGGTGACACCACCGTCACCGAGATCAAGCAGATGCTCTCCAGCAAGGGACTTCGTCTCGGACAGGACATGTCCGGTGGTCCCCGCCTCCGCCCCGAGGACATCGAGGAGTTCGTCGCTCGCGGCATCTCCGAGCAGACGCTCGGCATGCCCATCGCGGTTCTGAACCTCTCCGTCCGGTCGCGAAAGGCGCTGCAGATGCTCGGCATCCACAGCCTCGGAGAGCTGGCGGCCAGAACCGAGGCCGAACTCCTCGGGGTCAAGAACTTCGGTCAGACCAGCCTTGACGAGATCAAGGAGAAGCTGGCGGAACACAGCCTGGGACTTCGCACCATCGATTGACCCGGCACTTCCGGACCGCCCATGGAACATCGACGACGGCACCCGATCGAATCGGGTGCCGTCGTTTCCTGTTCGGTCGTAGACTGTCTCGTGGCAGGTCGTCCCGTTTCCGGATTCGGAGCTTCACATGTCCCGGTTTCCCTCGGATGACGTCGATCGACTTCGGCGAAGGCTGATCAAGGGCGTTCCGGTGCTCGGGCTGGGATTCATGAGTTGTCGGGGCAAGGAGGGCATTCCGGAGGCCCCGCCCCAGTCCTCGGTGAAGCCGGTGGTCGCCGATCCGATCGTGCTTAATGGTGATCGAGGTCGTCCCCTCCCGCCCTCCAGCGAACCCGGGATCAGGGTGCGAGCAGCCCGTGTCGATGGTGACCTTGTGGAGTTCGGACCGGTCGGAGCCCGTTTCTGGGTGACTGCTCCCGGACGCGATCATCGCGCCATGCATGTCGGGCCGGTCCGTTTCCAGCGTCTGGCGGCGGGATGGCGGGTGACCTGGAGCGTCTCCGGGCGAACGAGTACCCGGGTCATCGAGGGTGCTGAGCCGCTCACGCTGACCATGGCGGATCGGGAGGAGGTCGGCCCGGAATTCAGGGGGCGGATGCTCTCCGGCACCGTGAATCTGGTCGGAGGAGGGGATTCGAGACGGAGACACATCGACGTGGTGTGTCATCTCTCGATGGAGACGTATCTTCCCGGGGTCCTTGCCGGCGAACTCTTCGACAGCTGGCGTCCCGCGACCCATGAGGCGCTGGCGATCGCAGCCCGCTCCTTCGCCTTGTGCGAGCGTTTTCACTGGTTGTCGCGGCGGTCCCACGACGTGGTGGCCGACGAACGCAGCCAGGTGTGGAACGGCGGGCTGGCGCCTCGTCGCTCCTCCGAGGCGGTCCTTCGGACCCGGGGCGAGGTTCTTCTCCATCGAGGCAGGGTGGTGCCCGGCTACTACAGCGCCTCCTGTGGAGGTCGACCTGCAGCCGCGATCGATGCGATCTCCTCGAATCCGGTGAACGGAATCGCTCCGCTGTCGGTCCCCGATTCCGATCGCCGTGGAGTCTGCCCCTGTCGTTCCTTCGGGCCGCACGGCTCATGGCGGGCATCCTTCGACATCCGTGCGTTCAATGAAGCCCTTGCATCTCGAGTCGACACCGGTTCGGAGGTCCCTCGCTGGCCCATTGATGTCGAATTGATCGAGGCCTTCGAATCCGGACGACCCCGATCATTCCGCATCTCCTCGGCGAGGCGTGGATCGAAGCCGCTCGAGCTGCGGGCGGTGGATCTCCAGCGGGGCCTCAACAGCACGGCGACGGGGCGACCCGTGCGCAGTGCCGACTTCGAGGTCTCGGTCCGCCCCGACGGCATCCGGGTCGATGGTGCGGGCTTCGGACATGGTGTGGGACTCTGTCAGTACGGAACGGAAGCTCTCGCGAGGTTGAACACCCCGGCCCGTGAGATCCTTGCTCGCTACTATCCCGGCGCCGAGATCCGCAGGGTCTGGTAGCCGGGGCGTCAGACGGCTTTCGCGATACGAATGAGACAAAAAAGAGGTCGGCCGCGCCCTTTTCAGTTCGCGGCCGACCTTCTTTTCCCTCAGCCTCCAGGTCCGGACTGGGAGGTGAGTCGCATTGCGCTCCTCTGCCCCTCAGGCTTGCGGCGATCAGGCGTTCCCAGTCCTGAAAGCACTTTCTCGCCACGCACAGTGTGCCCTTTTCCCTATGCGGCGAGACCTGAGTCCTAGTCCGGCGCCTGTCCGGTGTTCCCACACCAGAGAGGCCGATGTCGTCTCGACGGTGTTCCCGCACCATCGAAACAGGTGTGTCCCAGTGGCGTTCCCGCACCACCAAGACGGTTGCTCGAGCGGCGTTCCCGCACCGCTCGAACTGTGGAGAGGGCCTCTTGGAGGAAGCTCTCTCCAGCTCCCTGTCCAGTGCGAAGGAGAAACGCTACTGGACACTCAGAACATGTCACCGAATCGGCCCTTGTCTCGCCGGATCGATCTTTTTTGGCGGTTTTCTCGGGCCACTCGCCGAAACCGGCGAGATCGGGAATGCCCTTCGGATCTCATAAGCAACTCTGAATCAAGGCTTTAAAGAGACTGATCCGGGGGGCTGTCTGGAACCACATCACGCCCCGAAGGGTGCCTTTTGCAAAAAAAAGTCCACCCTGGCTGGGAGGCTAGGATGGACTTGAGTCCTGTAACGATATCGCCCGATTCAGCGGTGGATGGAAGCGATGGGGCTGTTGCCCGGTGCCTCCGTCGGGTCCTCCAGAGGGTCCGCTTCGAACAACGACTCCTCCAGATCCCACTGGTCGCCTTGAAGGGCTTCCCGGGCGGCGGCCTCGTAGTCGTCATGGCCGCTTCGCTGGGCCAGGGTCTGGAGCTGGGCTTCCTGGATGGTCTTCAGCTCCGCCAGCTTGGACTCCAGCTGATCGAGGCTCCCGACCTCGCTGAACTTGTCGTACTCCGCGAGGATGGCCTGCTGCTCCCTGGTCATCTCGATGAGACGGTCGTTCCGGGCGATCGCATCGATCTGCTGGTCGAGCTGCCAGAGCTTGGCCTGATACCGCCCATGCTCCTCTTCGAGCTTTCCGAGGATCTCGGCCAGTCGTTCCTTCTGGGTGCCGAGGAACTCGATCTGGGCCTCGTCGGTCGCCTCCCGGTCTCGATAGGTGGCTCGAATTCCATGGATTCTTCGAGCCTCCTTCCGGGCGCCTTCGATGTCGAAGGCCCGGCCGGAGACGCGGATGACGGGTGATCGCCCGCTGGCCGCCTCCACTTCCGCCTCCCCGAGGGCCAGCCGGATGTCGGCAAGGTCGGAGGTGGTCATGGAGACGACTCGACTGGCGATCTCATGATCCTGATGCAGCCTTGAGATCTGGCGTTCGACCTCGACGATCTCGGCTCGAACCTCGGCGATCCGTTCGGGGTACTTCTCGGCAAGGCCGGAAAGCTGTCTGCGGAGCGCGACCGGATCCTCGACGAAGTCGTCGGCGAGCGCTCCCACGTGGGACCGGATCTGGTCGAAGCCCGCCGCGATGCGATCAGGGCCGGCGATGAAGGCGAGGGTGCCGAGGCCTGCCGCCCCGATCAGCCCCCAACGGAGGACACAACGACTGAAGCTGAACATGGCTGGCTTCCCGATTCGACTCCGCCGGGACGATGGAGGATGCACCAAGCGATCCGGATGCCATCTGCGGTCGGGGTCGAGAGGTGATTGGGAGGACTGATTCCCGAATTTCAGGCAGGAACCCTCCGGCGAGCGCGCCGAGGCCCGTATACACATTGAGGTACGGACACCGTGTTCAAGAGGGGGTTTGCGCTCCTGAAAATCCGGGGGGAGCTTCCCCAAGAAAGGAGTGATGCTCGCCATGCATGCCAATCCTCTCACCACCACCTTCGTCGCCCGACTTCGTGATCGGGACGACGAGGCCTGGTTCGAACTCTGGACCGTCTTCGGGCCGGTGATCCGTTCCCAGCTTTCACGCTGGGGCCGGGGCCGGGTCGGAGCCGCCACGGTCGAGGACCTGACTCAGGACACCCTGACCGCCCTGTCCGGATCGATCGATCGATTCGACCCGGACAGGGGCGCTCGATTCAGCACATGGCTCCTCTCAATCGCGAAGCACGTCCTCGGTGACGAGATGGATCGTCGCCACGCCTTGAAGCGGGGCGGGGGCAGGAGGGCGGCGAGCCTCGACGACTCGTTCATGGGTCAGTCGGACATCCTCCAGCCCGACGACGAGTACGAGCGACTCGTCTTCCAGGCGAAGGTCCACGCCGCGATCCGCGCAGCTCAGAAGGACTGCGAGTTCCTGCATTTCGAGGTCTATCGGATGCGGGTGTTCGAGGCGGTGCAGGGCAGGGAGGTGGCGGCCAGGCTCGGCATCAGCGAACCGACCGTCTCCAGGCACCTTCAGAAGGTCCGGGGAACCATCCGGGAGCATGTGACGAAGGTCATGGGGACCTACAGCTTCACTCCTGATGAACTCGCGGAGGCGGAGGGCGCCGGTCTCTCGGGGTCCGACGATCTGTTCGACGACGCGATCGCAGACATTCATCTCAGTCACGTCCAGCTTCTCGAGATCGACGAATCGAGACTGCCGACCGAGTGATCATCGGAGACCCGGTCGGCCTCGTGTCGACTTCAGCGATTGGAGTGGCCTCATGGGCGGCATCGGATTCCTTGCGATCTTCATAGCGTTCCCCGTCGGGTTGATCCTGCTCGGCCTTCTCCTGTGGGGGATCATCAGGTGCACGGGCCCGGAGGCCGGGGCCTCTCATCCACCGATCGGGGACGAAGGTGCGGTCAGTGACGGCGTCGGAAACGAATCGACGTCGGCAAGCGGAGTCTCGTCATGACAGGACTGGAATTCACAGTCGTCTTCATGGTGATCGCGGTCACCGTGGTCGTCCTCGGTCTCCTGATCCTCGCGACGATCAAGCTCGGAGTCGGGATCTTCAAGGTGATCGGACTGATCTTCGGCAGGATCCTCGAGTTCATCGGCGGGATCCTGGGGGACACCGCCCGCATCATCGGAGCCCTCGTCGCGGGCGTCTTCATGATTCCGCTGTCCCTGCTGAACGTCGTCATCGGACGCTGGTCGGCGGCGAATCACTACGCCGATGCGGTCCGCCGCGAGGGTGTGATCCTCGGCGCCCACGCGTGGTCGCTCCTGGTGCGAAGGCCTCTGAGGCTCCTCTTCCTCGACTCGATGCTCGAAGGCGTGGAGGTGCGCGCCGTCGATGCCGTTCGCGAGGCTCCGGGGCCGGATCGACCGCGAGGGGGAGTGAGCTTCCCCGGATTCGAGGTCGTGGGCTCCCTGCCCTCCGGAGGATCCGGTGCGAAGCTCTACATCGCCCGTCCGGACGAACGGACTCGCAATCGTCTCGAGGGGATGCCTCGTGAAGTCGTGATCAAGAGCTTCGCGATGACCGACGGAAGCTCGCTTCCCCAGATCGTCCGGGAGAGCCGTTCCCTGGAGTCCGCCCGGAGACTCGGGCTGGTCCTTGCCCACCAGCTGGACGAGACCACCTTCTGGTACGCCATGCCCTATCACCCCGGGGATCATCTCGGGATCGCGGTGAGGGAGGCGCATGCCGCCGATTTCGAGGACGGACTGCGTGGTGAACGCCTCGATGAGATGCTCGGGTACGCCATCGACCTCGTGCGCACCCTCGATCGGTATCACAAGGAGGGACTCTGGCACAAGGACGTCAAGCCCGACAACATCATCATCCATGATGGCGGAGCTCATCTCGTGGACTTCGGTCTGGTCACGTCGCTTCGTTCGGCGATGACCCTCACCACGCACGGGACGGAGTATTTCAGGGATCCCGAGATGGTCCGCATGGCGATGCGGGGCGTGAAGGTGCACGAGGTCAACGGCGCCAAGTTCGACGTGTACGGCGCAGGGGCGGTCCTCTACTTCATGCTCGAGAACACCTTCCCGGGCCACGGTGGTCTGAGCCGGTTCGAACGTCCCGCCCCCGAGGCGTTGCGCTGGGTGGTCCGACGTGCGATGGCGGACTACGGACAGCGGTACGAATCGACCTCGTCGATGCTAGCCGATCTCGAGGCCGTCTCCCGGGCCTCCGATCCCTGGTCGGTCACCCCCGCGATGCTCCCCTCGATGCGTGACGACGTGGATGGGGGATCCGATGAGGAGAGCGATTCATCGGCGGAGACCGTCCGGACGCCGCAAGCCTCGGTGACTCCGCCTCCGCCTCCTCCTCCTCCGCCGCCGCCGGTGGCGAGGATCTGGAAGCGTGGTCCTGCTCGTGGTGCCTCGGCTTCGGGGGCGGGCTCGGCCGCCCAGCAGGCCGGCAGTGCGCGCAGAAGGGTCGCTCGGCCGCGTCGCGCGACTGAAAAGAAGCGCTCCCACACCGGCATCTCCACGTCTCTTGCGGCGATCGTCGCCTTCGCCCTGGCCTTCGGCGTCTCGATGATCCTCGTCGCCTGGCTCGCCATCTCCGACGGCTCGCGGCACCGAATGGTGTCCTCCGGACCGCTTGCGCTCGCCCATGACTGGCAGGATTTCCTGGTCGACGGAGAGATCCCCGGTCCGACGGAATCGCCGAGACTGGTCATGCTGGAGAACCATCGGGAGCTCCACGGCACTCACGCCGACGCGGCGATCCGCAGTCTGAAATCGGTTCTGGAGGACCGTGGCTGGGAGATCGTGGAGGACCCGGGAATCCTCGCCGAATCGATCATCGACATGCCTCTGCAGGGAATCGTCGATCTGGACGTCGAGCAGACCGACGTCGCGCTCGCCTCTCTCGAGGAACTCTCCGAGAAGCATCTCGTGGATACCGTCATCTTCGTGAGGACGGAGGGGGACGATCACGGTGGATGGATGGAGATCGAGTTCTGGACCGACGGGGTCGGACGAATCACGAACCTCCCTCTGCATCCGGACGTCGTGTCCGAGTCGATGGTCACGGTCGACGGTGATCAGGCCCGGAGCGACCGCATGGGGATCGACAACGTGGTGACTCGGATGGTCGCGATCGACATGCCGCCCGGTCCGGACCTCTGCTCCCCGTCCCCGTCGTGGGTCCCGAACAACTGAGGAGCACGGGCCCCGGCTCGCGACCGACGATCTGCGCGAGGAACGGACCTCCGCACCGTCGGGGTCCCTCCTCACGAGCGGTTGATGGAATCCCGGCCTGCGACCTCCTCTTCCGTCCGGTCCCGGTGCAGGCCCTCGGGTTACAGTGGGGGAGGAGGATTCGATCCATGACCAGTCCCGGAGCCCGACTGAGGGCACTCGTCGCCAGGGAAGTCGTCAGCATCCCGGGTTCCTTCAACGCCCTGGTCGCTCGCGCGGTCCGGGCGGCGGGATTCGAGGCGACCTACATCTCCGGAGGGGCCACTGCGAACGTGGCCGGCTTCCCCGACGTGGGGCTTCTGACCATGACCGAGGTCTGCCGCACCATTCGAGAGGTGGCCGACGCCTCCGGGCTGCCGGTCGTCGCCGACGCGGACACCGGCTACGGAGAGGTCGAATGCGCGGTCCGGACGGTCGTCGAGTACGAGAGGGCGGGGGCGGCCGCCCTGCACGTCGAGGATCAGGTCTTCCCCAAGCGATGCGGTCATCTGGACGGGAAGGAGCTGGTGCCCACCGAGGACTTCGCCGAGAAGCTGTCGGAGATGGTCGCGGCCCGGCAATGCGACGACTTCATGATCATCGCTCGGACCGACGCTCGGCACGTGACCGGGATGGAGGATGCGATCGCCCGGGCGAACCGCTATCGAGAGGCCGGAGCGGATGCGATCTTCCCGGAGGGACTCCAGTCCGAGGAGGAGTTCACCGCGTTCGCCGAAGGGTCGCCCGGCCTTCTGCTGGCCAACATGACGGAATTCGGGAAGACGCCGATCATTCCGGTCTCGCGGTTCGGTGAACTCGGATACCGGATGGTCATCCACCCCCTGAGCATGATGCGGCTCGCGATGGGCGAGGTCGTTCGTGGTCTCGAGTCGCTGCGAAGGACGGGTTCGGTCGAGGAATCGCTGCCCCGGATGCAGGACCGGAAGGGGCTCTACGAGCTTCTGGGATACCGACCGGGTTGCGAGTGGCGATTCCCGGCCGATCGCGGATCCGATTGATCCCGGAGCTCTCGGTGCGGCACTCCGCGAGCCCGACCTCCGGTGTCCGCATCCGTCCACCGACGTCATCGAAACCGTGATTCCACGCGCCGTCCCCGGTGGCCTCGTCCCGCTGCGGGCGGCGGATATCCCGTATCCGGTCGGAAACGACGACTCGACGGCTCCATCTGCACGACCGGGACGCCCGGGCCGGCCCGGACGAGGTCTCCGGCGACCCGCAGGAGAGCGGGTCGACGTGCTACGATTGTCGACCCTCGATCCGTGACTTGAAAGGAACACCGTGAGCACGACCGCCACCGACTCCCGCGGCCTCGCCGGCCAGACCATCGGCGACACCCAGATCTGCTCGGTCAATCAGACCCAGCTCATCTACCGGGGCTACGAGATCGCCGACCTCGCCGCGAACGCCACCTTCGAGGAGGTGGCTCACCTTCTGCTGGTCGGCCACAAGCCCTCGGCGGATGAACTTGCGACCTTCAAGACCTCGCTGGTCGGCATGAGATCGATTCCCGACTCGGTCCGCGACGCGATCATCGGCATCGCGAAGGAGTCGCCGGAGGCTCATCCGATGAGCGTCCTCCGGACCGCGATCGACATGCTCGGTCATCTCGATCCCGACTGCGAGGACAACTCCGCGGAAGCGGAGCTCCGGAAGTCCATGCGTCTCATGGCATCGATCCCCACCTGCATCGGCGTGCATCAGCGTGCTCTCGACGGGAAGGATCCGGTGGATCCCGATCCCTCGCTCGACCATGCCGCCAACCTCCTCTGGTGCATGACCGGCGAGAAGCCGGGCACGATCGCGGCGAAGGTCATGGATGTCTCGCTCGTGCTGTACGCCGAGCACGACTTCAACGCCTCCACGTTCACCTGCCGGGTCATCGCCTCGACCAACAGCGATCTCCACTCCGCGATCTGCGGAGGAGTGGGGGCGTTGAAGGGCAACCTCCACGGCGGCGCCAACGAGGCGGCCATGGAGATGCTCGCCGACATCATGAAGGACACCGAGGACGGCAGCATGACCACCGAGGCGTGGATGCAGCGTGCCTTCGAGGAGAAGCGGAAGCTGATGGGCTTCGGCCACCGCGTCTACAAGAACGGCGACCATCGTGCCGGCATCCTGAGGGACTGGGGTCTCCGCTACGTCTCCGAGGAGAACGCCGAGGCAGGGAAGTGGTTCAAGCTCGGTGACGAGGTCCAGGCGATCATGCTCCGGGACAAGAACATCCACCCCAACGTCGACTTCCCCTGCGGAATGACGTACTTCGCGATGGGAATTCCGGTGCCGCAGTACACCCCGATCTTCGTGGCGAGCCGCATCACCGGCTGGTGTGCGCACGTCATGGAGCAGCACGCCAACAACCGGATCATCCGTCCGCTGGCCAGCTACACCGGGCCCGAGCTGACCACCTGGAACGGTTGATCGCCATGGGACACCCGCATCCGCGGGTGTGAATGGTCCACGAACCACACTCGATTCACGAACGATCGGAAAGCATCGAACATGTCACAGGAAGTCGGAAAGATCGCGGTCATCGGCGCCGGAACCATGGGCTCCGGAATCACCCTGGTGGCGGCCACCAGCGGCATCGACGCATTCCAGGTCGACGTCTCCACGGAGCAGCTCGACCGGGCCCGGGCGTACCACGCCAAGGTCCTTTCGAGGAACGTGGAGAAGGAGCGGATGACCGAGGAGGAGAAGGAGGCCGCCCTGTCGCGGATCTCCTACTGCTCCGACATGGGCGATGCGGCCTCCGCGGACTGGGCGGTCGAGGCGGCCACCGAGAACCCCGAGGTGAAGGCGGCTCTGTTCAAGACGATGAGGGAGACCTTTCCCGATCACGCGGTGCTGGCGACCAACACCAGCTCCATCTCCATCACCCAGATCGCGACCGCGACCGGTGATGCCGCGGACCGCGTGGTGGGCATGCACTTCTTCAACCCCGTCCCGGTCATGAAGCTGGTCGAGGTGATCAAGGGACTGGCCACCAGCGACGAGACGGTGGCCCGCACCGTCGCGCTCGCGGAACGCATGGGCAAGACGCCCATCCCCGCCAACGATCGAGCGGGATTCGTCTCGAACCGCGTCCTCATGCCTCTGATCAACGAGGCCTTCTGTGCGTGGATGGAGGGGGTCGCGGAACCCGAGGCGATCGACGAGATCATGAAGCTCGGCTGCAACTTCCCGATGGGTCCGCTGCGACTGGCCGACTTCATCGGCCTCGACGTGTGCCACGACATCATGATGGTGCTCTATCGGGAGCTCGGGGACCAGAAGTTCTTCCCCTGTCCGCTTCTGAGGCAGCTCGTCACCGCGGGACGACTCGGTGACAAGACCGGCCACGGCGTCTACGAGCACTGATGATCGCGAGGGGGTTCACCGGGATCATTCCGGGGCATCCCGAGCCGCTCGGGGCCTGACGTTCCGGTCGGCCTCGACCGAGGCCGGGCTGAGGCCCGGTTCGCGGAGCCTCGTCGATCCGGCCCCGGGTGGAGAGTCGCTCGAAAACCGGCCGGAGGCGCAAGTTCGGCACCTTCGATCCCGGTTCGTGCCTCCTCTGGTGGGTTTCGCCGGCTCCCCGGCTACCATGTCGGGAACCGAAACCCAACGGAAGCCCCGATGACCACCCTGCAGCCAGGTTCAGCAAGCGATCCCTCCTCCGATCGGCCCGACCCCGAGACCGTCACCCTCTCGGGTTACGCCGTCGCACCGTTGTACGGTCCCGAGACCGTCCCGACGAGCGACCCCGACGACCCCGCGGCTCCCCACTCCCGCATCGGGCGTCCGGGCGAGTATCCGTTCACCCGCGGCGTGCATCCGACCATGTACCGGAGTCGGCTGTGGACGATGCGGCAGTTCGCGGGCTTCGGATCCGCCGACGACACCAACCGTCGCTTCAAGTACCTGCTCGAGAATGCCAGGGGGACCAAGGCCAACACCGGTCTTTCGACCGCCTTCGATCTTCCGACCCTGATGGGCAGGGATTCCGACGATCCGCTGTCCGCGGGAGAGGTGGGCCGATGTGGAGTCGCGATCGACACGATCGAGGACATGCATCGTCTCTATGCCGACATTCCGGTCGGCGAGGTGACGGTCAGCCAGACCATCAACGGACCGGCCTGCGTCATCTGGGCCATGTACCTGGCCATGGCCAGGGAGAGAGGCATCGACTGGAAGGACCTCGGAGGAACGCTGCAGAACGACATCCTCAAGGAGTTCCACAGCCAGAACGAGTTCATCTATCCACCCGAGGCGAGCGTGAAGCTGGTGGTGGACACGATCGAGTTCGCCGCCCTCCACCTCCCGCGATGGAACTCCGTGTCGATCTCCGGATACCACATTCGTGAAGCCGGCTCGACCGCGACCCAGGAACTCGCATTCACGCTGCGCGACGGCATGGAGTACGTCGAGGCCGCGATCTCGCGAGGGCTCGATGTCGACGCCTTCGCCCCGAGGCTCTCCTTCTTCTTCAACGCCCACAACGAGTTCTTCGAGGAGATCTGCAAGCTTCGTGCCGCGAGACGGATCTGGTCCCGGGCGATGAAGGAGCGTTTCGGCGCGAAGAGCGAACGTTCGTGGTGGATGCGGACTCACGTTCAGACCGCCGGCTGTTCGCTGACCGAACAGCAGCCTCTCAACAACATCGTTCGTGTCGCGTACCAGGCGATGGCCGGAGTGCTCGGTGGCTGTCAGAGCCTGCACACCGACTCGATGGACGAGACCCTCGGGCTGCCCACCGAGACCGCGGTCAGGGTGGCGCTTCGCACCCAGCAGATCCTCGCTCACGAGACGGGCGTCCAGCGGACGGTCGATCCGCTGGGGGGTTCGTGGTTCGTCGAGGGCCTCACCGATCAGATGGAATCCGACGCCGAGGAGATCATCTCCACGGTCGATGAGATGGGTGGCGTGGTCTCCGGCATCCACAAGGGCTACTTCCGGCGGGCGATCGCCGAGGCGAGCTATCGAACCGGGCAGGAGATGGAGGCCGGGGACCGGATCGTGGTCGGTGTGAACGCCTACGAGGACGGCAACGAGGACCGTCAGGTCGAGATCCTCCAGATTCCTCAGGCCGTCGAGACCGAACAGTGCGATCGCCTCGAGGGGTACCGTCGAGGTCGTGACGACGACGAGGCCGCCAGGGCGCTCGATGAGATCCGCGCCGCCGCCCGTGCCGGAGACAACGTGATGGATGCCCTGGTCACCGGCTCGCTCGCACGGTGCACGCTGGGGGAGATGGTCCAGGCGATGGCGGACGTCTATGGCCGGTACTCCGGCGGACCGGAGTGGTGAGCTGGAATCCGACCCGTTCCGAGGCCCCACTCGGCCTCCGGAACCCTGCTCGGTCGACGATCTGAGGGTGTTCATGGCGGTTTCCGGGGCGATCAGGCCTCCCTGCGAGCTCCGTGGAGGGCATCGGACGGTTATCGACCTCGTCACACGAGCGGCCGAGTTGGTCTAGAATGCGTGCTTGATGAGGGTCAGGCCGAACGACGGCGGCTCTCGAATTGCTCCGAGTGCTGATCCGCCCTGATGGTCACCTTCGGATTCGAACCACAGGGCAGGACCATCGGCATGAAGCTCTTTGTAGGAAACCTTCCGTTCAGCGCCACCGAGCAGGAGATCCGTGAAGCCTTCGAGGCACACGGCGATGTCTCAGACGTTGCAGTCATCATGGACCGCGAGACCGGGCGACCCCGTGGTTTCGCGTTCGTGGAGATGCCCGACTCCGGTCAGGCGAACGCTGCGATCGAGGCTCTCAACAACACCGACTTCGGTGGACGCTCGCTCAACGTCAACGAGGCTCGTCCTCGTGAAGCCCGACCGCCGCGCGGCGGTGGCGGCGGCGGTGGCCGAGGCAACTGGTGATCAACCCGACGACCTTCGGGTCGATCGTGTGAAGATGAGGCGGGCGGCGTCGCGAGACGCCGCCCGCTGTCTATGATGCACTCCCGTCGTTTCAAGGAGTCGGTCCAGGCATGGTCGAAGTACTCGAATCTCCAGCACCCGAGACCCCGGTCGCCGATCGGTCCCCGAAGACGAGGGACGAACCATGTCCCGACATCGATGGATACGCGGGTCTGCCTCTCCGGGGTCGGATCGCGAACCTGCTGGCGATCCTGCTTCCAATGGTCGGCCTCACGGTCGGGATCGTCTACATGTGGGGGCAGGGCGTGGGCTGGGCCCAGCTCGTGCTCATGACGGTGATGTACGTCTCGACCGGAATGGGAATCACCATCGGCTACCACCGGTACTTCACGCACAAGTCCTTCAGCGCCGGGCCGGTGATGGTCGGATTCCTGGGGGTGCTGGGTTCGATGGCCGCCGAGGGTTCCATCCTTCGCTGGTGCGCATCGCATCGCAGTCACCACAAGCACTCCGACGGCGACGGCGATCCCCATTCGCCCCACGGGTTCGGCGACGGGATGCTTGCGATGTTCAAGGGGTTCTGGAACGCCCACATGGGATGGATCTTCCATCCTCCGGGCGAGCCCCTCGCCAAGTACGTTCCCGACCTGCTTCGCGACCGCCAGATCGTCGTGATGAGCCGGCTGTTCCCGCTCTTCGTGCTCCTCGGGTTGCTGATACCCACGGTCGCCGGAGGCCTGGTGGAGCTGGCGATGGGCGGAGGCTTCTGGTGGGGCGCCTTCCTCGGATTCGTGTGGGGCGGGCTGGTGCGGATCTTCGTCGTCCATCACATCACCTGGAGCGTGAACTCGGTCTGCCATCTCTGGGGAAGCAGGCCGTATCGATCCTCGGACGAGAGTCGCAACAATCCGATCGTGGGTGTGCTGGCTCTGGGCGAGGGCTGGCACAACAACCATCACGCCTTTCCGACCTCGGCACGGCATGGTCTGGAATGGTGGCAGTTCGATTCCAGCTGGCTGGTCATTCGAAGCCTCGAGAGGCTCGGCCTCGTGAGGGATGTCCGCGTCCCCTCGAAGGAACGAAGGGTCGCCAAGCTTCGGGACCGTGGGCCGCGTCCCGCGAGCCGCGTCGAAGACTCCTGATCACGGTGGCTGGAGGGCGGGCGTGGTACCGTCTTCCGCCAGCGGAGCCCGGCATTCGGGCTCGGAACAGGAGTGATCCAGACATGGCCGAAGGGGATGATTCCCGCATCGCTTTCCAGGGTCAGGACCCGACCTTCCGCCTGGACGGCCGAACCGCTCTCGTGACCGGTTCCACCGCCGGGCTCGGTCTCGCCATGGCTCGCGGCCTCGCCCGGGCCGGGGCGTCGGTGGCCCTCAACTACGCCAACAATGATGCGAGGGCGGAGGCCGCATTCGAGGATTTCAAGGCCGAAGGCCTCCGGGGCGGACTGTTCAAGGCCTCGGTCATCGACCAGGCCGAGATCGAGCGACTGGTCGCCGAAGTCGAGGCCTCGCTGGGGCCCATCGACATCCTGGTGGTGAACGCCACTCCCGATCAGCCCCACATGCCCATCGAGCAGTACGACTGGGACTTCCATCAGTCGATGCTGGACTTCTTCATCCGGAGTCCCTTCCTGCTCGCCCGGGCCGTCCTGCCCGGGATGAAGGCTCGTCGCCGGGGTCGGATCATCAACATCGGCAGCGAGGTCTTCGCGCGGGGGGTGGGGGAGTTCAGCCCCTACGTGGCGGCGAAGGGTGGACAGAACGGCTGGACCAGATCGATGGCCAGCGAGCTGGCCCCCTGGAACATCACGGTCAACATGGTCTCCCCCGGATGGATCCCGGTCGAAAGGCACGAGAACGATCCTCAGGAGGAGAAGGACGAATATCGCGCTCTCATCCCCCTGGATCGCTGGGGGGTTCCTGAAGACGTCGCGGGCTGCGTGACCTTCCTCGCGGGGGACGCCGCCGGATTCATCACCGCTCAGAACATCCACGTGAACGGCGGCATGACCGTTCACTAGTCTCGAGACTCGGGCATCGTCCTCACGGACGACACGTCCACATGGAGATCAGCATGCGTCGATTCCCCACCCTCGCCTTCGTTCCGGTCCTCGCCACGATGCTCGTGGGCTGCGGCGGAGGAGACACGTCCTCGACCAGTGACGGTTCCGGTCCCGACGGGGGGTCGCGACCTCGGATCGCGTACGTCACCAACGGTGTGGCGGACTTCTGGACGATCGCCGAAGCGGGCGCAAACGCCGCGGGCGGGGAGTTCGATGTCGAGGTCGAGGTCCTCATGCCGACCGGCGGAGTGACCGACCAGAAGAGGATGCTCGAGGACCTGGTGACCCGGGGCGCCGACGGCATCGCGGTCAGTCCTATCGACGCGGGAAACCAGATCGATGTGATCGATGCGGCGGCGGAACGCACCAACGTGATCACTCACGACTCCGATGCCCCCGGTTCGAGGCGTCTGGCCTACGTCGGGATGGACAACTACGACGCAGGAAGGATGGCGGGACGTCTGCTGAAGGATTCGATGCCCGACGGGGGCGACGTCTTCATCTTCGTCGGCCGTCTCGAGCAGGACAACGCCCGTCTGAGGCGCCAGGGTCTCATCGACGAGGTCCTCGGCCGGGAACCCGACTCCACGAGGTACGACGAGCCGGGTTCGCCGGTCGAAGGCGGCGGCTACACGATTCTCGGCACCCTCACCGATCAGTTCGATCGTGCGAAGGCCAAGGCGAACGTCGAGGACGTGCTCAGCCGTCATCCCGACGTGGACTGCATGGTCGGACTCTTCGCGTACAACCCGCCGCTGATCCTCGAGGCGCTCGAGGGTGCGGATCGTCTCGGCGACGTGGTCGTGGTGGCCTTCGACGAGGACGACGAGACGCTGCAGGGGATCAAGGACGGGAGCGTCGCCGGGACGATCGTCCAGAACCCCTACGAGTACGGTCGGATGAGCGTGGAGATCCTCTCCAGACTCGCGCGGAACCAGGATGCGGGGATTCCGGACGGCGGGATGGTCTCCATTCCCGCACGCACGATCCGCACCGACGAGGTGGACGCCTTCTGGGCCGATCTCAAGGCCAAGACCGGAAAGGACTGACCTGCCCTCGGTCGCCTGTTGCATGATGCCGATCCTTGCCGCCGAGCGAATCGTCAAGCAGTACCCGGGCGTGAAAGCGCTCGACGGTGTCACCCTGTCGATCGACGCCGGCGAGGTGGTGTCGGTGGTGGGGGAGAACGGTGCCGGCAAGAGCACCCTCATGAAGGTCCTGGCAGGGGATGTCAGGCCCGATGCGGGGGAACTCCGTCTGGAGGGGGAGATCGTCCGGTTTCGCGATCCTCGGGATGCGATCCGGGCGGGCGTGGTCCTGATCCATCAGGAGCTCAGCCTCGCGGACAACCTCGATGTCGGGGCCAACATCCTCCTGGGTCGGGAACCGCGACGCGGCCCCTTCCTCGATCGAGGAGCGGCCCGCGATCAGGCGAGGGCCGCCCTGTCGCTGGTCGGCCTCGGGCGACTTGATCCCGCGACTCCCGTGGCGGGCCTGGGAATGGGGACCCGTCAGCTGGTCGAGATCGCGAAGGCTCTCGCGACCGATGCCCGGGTCATCATCATGGACGAACCGACCTCGAGCCTCACCGATGGAGAGACCGAGACGCTGCTCGCCACGATCGAAAGTCTGAAGGCCCGAGGCACCACGATCGTGTTCATCTCGCATCGACTGGAGGAGGTTCGTCGGATCTCCGATCGCGTCGAGGTCCTTCGCGACGGCGCCCATGTCGGAACCCTGGAAGGATCCGCGATCGACCGGGAGTCGATGGTCCGTCTGATGGTCGGTCGTGATCTGGAGACCAGCGACCTGCGCTCCGACGCCACGATCGGTCGCGAGGGACCTCCGAGGCTCCGGGTCTTCGGTCTGGAGACGACACGGTTCCCGGGATCGAAGATCGATCTCGAGGTGCGCAGCGGAGAGATCGTCGGGCTCGCGGGACTGGTCGGCGCCGGCCGGACGGAGCTGCTTCGTGGCATCGTCGGGATCGATCGGATCGTCTCGGGCGTGCGGGAGATCGACGGACGTCCCCTGGTGGTGCATCACCCCGCGGACAGCGCGGCGGCGGGCCTGGTCCTGGTGCCCGAGGATCGCAAGGCCGACGGGTTGATCCTCGAGGATCCGGTTCGAGACAATCTCGTGCTCGCCGGCCTGAGTCGGCTGGCCCGGGGTCCGATCCGTTCCCGGGGCCGGGAGTCGGTCGCTGCGACCGGACTGGTGGGGCGTCTCGGGGTCCGTCCCCCGAGGATCGCTCATCCGACCGGCGGTCTGAGTGGTGGAAACCAGCAGAAGGTCGCCCTCGGAAGGTGGGCGGCCTGCGATCCGGGGATCCTCCTGCTCGACGAGCCGACCCGGGGGGTCGATGTCGGGGCCAAGGCCGAGGTGCACGGGCTCCTCGATCGTCTTGCCCGGGAGGGAGCGGCCATCCTCGTGGCCAGCAGCGAACTGGAGGAGCTTCTCTCGATCGCGGACCGCATCGTGGTCCTGCATGACGGAGGGATCGCCGGCGAGCTCTCTCGCGAGGAGGCGGACGAGTCCGCGATCATGGCCCTCGCCACGGGCGGTCGAATTCGAAGGGATGGGACGGCGGCATGAGCGACATCGACGGGGACAGGACGACGTCCGGCGGATCGCCGGAGCACTCCGGCGGGACCGGCAGGTTCAGTCTGCCCGTCGGCTCCGGCAAGATCCTCGGTGTCCTGGGGCTTCTCGTGGTCACCTGCTTCGCGACCTCGCAGTTCACCCCCTATTTCCTCACCGCCTACAACATCGAGAACCTTCTTCGACGAACGTCGCTGTTCGGGGTGATATCCATCGGCGCCGCATTCGTGATCATGGTCGGTGGAATCGACCTGTCGATCGGCTCGGTGATCGCCCTGGTGGGCTGTCTGCTTCCATGGCTTCTGGTTCAGAACGGCGTCGACCCGTGGATCGCGGTGCCTTCGGTGCTGCTCCTCGGGATGGCCATCGGTTTCTTCCATGGAAACCTGGTGCAGCGGATGCGTCTGCAGCCGTTCATCGTCACGTTGTGCGGGCTTCTCCTCTACCGCGGGATCGCGAGAGGCATCACCTCGGATCGGACGGTCGGCTTCCAGAACGAGTTCAAGGGGCTTCGCTCCCTCGTGAAGCACGAGTTCGAGATTCCCGGCATCGAGGGGTTCGCGATCCCCTCGACCTTCGTGATCCTGATCGTCGTCGCCACGCTCGCGATCCTGTTCCTGAGGACCACGGTCTGGGGCCGGCACATGCTGGCGACGGGTCGGAACGAGTCCGCGGCCCGGCACGGCGGGATTCGAACCGGAAGGCTCGTGATCCTCGCCTACGTGATCTGCGCCGGTCTGGCGGGTTTCGGAGGGCTCCTCTTCATTCTCGACGTGGGAAGCGCCCAGCCCGCCGATTTCGGCAACTTCTACGAGCTCTATGCGATCGCCGCCGCCGTGCTCGGAGGCTGCAGTCTCCGGGGAGGCGAGGGATCGATCATCGGGGTCCTGGTGGGGGCGGCCTTGATGCAGGTCCTGCAGAACGCGATCACTCTCATAGACTGGATACCCGACACGATCCAGTACGCGGTCATCGGAGGCGTGATCCTCGCCGGAGCCATGACCGACGAGGTCCTGAGACGAGCCCTGGGCAAGAGAACCATCGCACGCTGAGAAGATCCCGCACCCGTTGAATTGGAATCCAGAACCATGCACATCACCCATCTGACCACGATGATCCTCGCGGCCTCGGTCGTACTCGTCGGTTGTCGAAGCACGGAGGACTCGATCATGGAATCGAAGTCGGGATTCACCGTCACCGATGCCGCCGGTCTGGACATCGGCCCGGTCCGCATGATCACGCTTCGGAACCTCAACGGCATGGAGGTCGAGCTCATGGAGCTCGGGGCCACGGTCACGAAGGTCGTCGTTCCGGATCGCAACGGCGACCCCACCGACGTCGTGCTCGGTTTCGACACCGTCGAGGAATATCCCGAGAAGAGCCAGTACTTCGGATGCACCGTCGGACGGGTGGGGAACCGGATCGCCTACGGCATCTTCTCTCTGGACGGCAAGGCCTACGAACTCGCCGCCAACAACGGCGAGAATCACCTGCACGGCGGCGAACGGGGATTCGACAAGTGCCGCTGGAGCTCCGATCCGGTGATGACCTCCGACGGACCCGGGGTCCGTTTCACCCTTCGCAGCCCCGACGGTGACGAGGGATATCCGGGTTCGCTCGATGCCGAGGTGACCTACGTCCTCACGGAGTCGAACGAACTCGTGGTCGAGATGGGGGCGGTCACCGATGCGGCGACACCCGTGAACCTCGTGCACCACACCTACTGGAACCTCGGTGGGCATGACTCCGGGTCGATCCTCGACGAGACCCTGACCATCGCCGCCGATCGCTACACCCCGATCGACGCGGGTTTCATCCCCACCGGGGAGCTGGCTCCCGTGGAGGGGACCGCCCTGGACTTCAGGGCTCCCAAGACCATCGGTCGCGACATCGGTGCCTTCCCGGAGAACGGTGAGGACCCGGGAGGCTTCGACCACAACTTCTGTCTCGAGGGGGAGGCGGGGACCATGCGCGAGGTCGTCCGACTGTCCGATCCCGACACCGGCATCGTCATGACCATCGAGACCGATCAGCCCGGTCTGCAGTTCTACACCGGCAACTTCCTCAACGGCATGACCGGCAAGGGCGGAGCGGTGTACGACAAGTTCGGCGGACTCTGTCTCGAGACCCAGACCTATCCCGATTCGATCAACCGGATGGGCGAGGACGGCTGGCCGGACGTCGTCCTGCGACCCGGAGAGGTCTACCGGCATCGCATGATCCACCGGTTCACGACCGATTGACCCGATCCACGCAGCGAGCCTCGCCCCAGTGACCGGCGATTCGAACATGAGCAATCAACGTCGTTTTCAGGCCCCCAAGGGCACCCGTGACTTCCTCCCCGAGGACATGGCGATCCGTCGGCACATCGAGACGGCCTGGCGGGAGACCTCCACTCGCCACGGGTTCGAGGAGATCGAGGGGCCGACCTTCGAGCATCTCGGTCTCTACACGGTCAAGAGCGGCGAGGGGATCGTCAGCGAGCTGTTCTCCTTTCGAAGGGAGGGCGGTCGCGACGACTACGCGCTTCGCCCGGAATTCACCCCAACCCTCGCCCGGATGGTCGCGGCCCGCGGGCCGGGTCTGCCGCGTCCGGTCAAGTGGTTCGCGGTCCCCACGCACTATCGCGCCGAGCGTCCCCAGAGAGGTCGACTGCGCGAGTTCGTCCAGTGGAACGTGGACATGCTCGGACTCGACTCGCCCACGGCCGATGCGGAGGTGCTTGCCACCGGGATCTCGGCCCTCGAGGCCCTCGGTCTCGATCCCTCCATGGTGACGGTCCGCATCAGCCATCGCGATGCGGTGGCTCTGGGCCTGGAATCCCTGGGAGTCTCGTCCGAGTCGATGACATCCGCCTTCGAACTGCTTGATCGTCGAGACAAGATGCCGCCCGAGGTCTTCGCGGAGAAGGCCTCCGCGCTGGGCCTCGACGACGACGGGCTTTCGGACTTCGATCGACTGGCGAGGACGAGGCGGTCGATCCGTGGTGATCTGGCGGACCTGGCATCGGAGTCCGGGGTGGCCGCGGAGGCGTTCGCCCCGCTGGAGGGACTGCGTGACGCGCTGGTCGATGCCGGCCTCGCCGACTGGTGCGAATGGGATCTCGGCATCGTGCGCGGACTCGCCTACTACACCGGCAGCGTCTTCGAGGTCCATGAGAGCGGCGGTCGCGAACGGGCCATCGCCGGAGGCGGTCGATACGACGGACTGGTCGAGCTGATGGGGGGCCCGCCGACCTCCGCGGTCGGATTCGGCATGGGTGACGTGGTGCTCGGTCTGGTGCTCGAGGATCGCGGTCTGCTCGAGGAGGTCCGTCCGGCCCCGCCCCGGGTCTTCGTGCTGAGTGCCGGCGAGGACGCCGACCGCCCCGCCCATCGCCTGCTTGCGGAGTTGAGACGGGCGGGCATCCATGCGCGTCGCAGCTACAAGACCACTCGAAACGTCGGCAAGCTCCTGGGAGAGGCATCGCGTGCGGGCGCGACCAGAGCGGTGATCCTTGGATCGGAGCTCGGCGAGGGACGGGTGCAGCTGAAGGATCTGGTCAGTGGGGAGCAGGAGCTGGTGCCGCTCGACGAGGTGGTGCGGATGATCTCCGGTTCGGAGTCTGCGAACGGATGAGGGGCATCGACTCCGATGGTCTGGTCGTGGTGGCTTCGACCGACGGCGAGGCGGCGCCGTTCCGGGCCCGAGGGCTTCCGGTGGTCGTCTCGGGGGTGGGTCGGGTCAATGCGGCCGTGGCCACGACGCTGGCGGTGACCTCCCGGTCCACGCCGCCTCTGGTGGTGGCTGCGGGGATCGCGGGGGCCCTCCCCGTCGACGGTGACTTCCAGGGCTCCCCCGCGATCGGTTCGATCGTCATCGCGGACCGGTGCGTCTACGCCGAGGAAGGCATCATCACCGGCGACGGCTTCCAGACGATCTCCGACATGGGATTCCCCGTCGCGACCTTCGCAAAGGGGAATTCGATCCCCTGCGACGAGGCCGCTCTCGATCTCATCCGCAGCTCGATGCCCGCTGCGGTGATCGGTCCGATCGCCACCGTGGCGACCTGTTCGGGGACCGATGAGCTGGCGAGCGAGATCGCGGGCCGGACCGCTGCGGTGGCCGAGGCGATGGAGGGGGCGGCGGTGGTGCACGCGGCCAGGCTGCTCGGGGCCACGGCGGTGGAGATCCGGACCATCTCGAATCGCACCGGGGACCGGGATCGGCAGGGCTGGGACCTCGAGACCGCTCTTGGCGCTCTCGAGACCGTCGCCGAGGCCCTCGTCGCCCGCTGACCGCCGGCAGGCCTCGCGGCTTCCAGAGGTCCGGAATGGACGTGGAATACCGGACCCGGCGGCATGATCCGTCCTCGAGCCGCTGATTTCCAGGAAGTCCTCTCCGAGACGGCTTCTCTCCTCAACCGAACCTCCGCTCCGGTCGATCCGCTGGTTGTGGACCGGGACTTTTTCCGGTCCCTCCAGGGTTCGGAGACCGTCTCATGTCATTTCGTCGGATGTTCAAGAGGAGTGCGACCCCGGTCGTGGCCGACTTCGGGTCATGCTCGGTCAAGCTTCTCCAGCTTTCCGGCGGTGAGGGCCCCTCGATCGTCTCCGCCCAGCTTCTCGAGATCCCCGACGAGGCTCGAGGCAGTGCCGATCGACGCTTCGCCTTTCTGGCCGATGAACTGCCGACGGTGCTTCGTCAGGGCGGGTTCCACGGTCGTCGAATCGTCATCTCTCCGGCGAGCTCGCACTTCATGATCCAGCAGACCCGGGTCGAGGCCGATGGGGCGCTGTCACCCGACGACCAGGTGAGGGCGGAGGTCGCAGGACGAATCGGATGTGCACCCTCCGCGGTGGTCGCCAGATCCTTCCCGATCCCGGGGAGCGATCGTGACCGGGTGGCCCTGGCCATCGCCCGTGAAGAGGTGATGCGGCATCTGGAACTCATGAAGCAGTGCCGTTTCGACGTCGTCGGCGTTCAACCCGACCACATTCCGTTGATCCGATCCTTCGACCACCTGCATCGTCGGGATGACGACCGGCATGTGGTGACGATGTACGTGGATGCGGGATGGGGGGCCGTCAAGGTCGCCGTCGCCCGCGGAACCCGGCTGGTGTTCGCAAGGATCATCCACATCGGGGGCAGGCAGTTCGATGAGATCGCCGCCTCCACCTGGGGTTGCACCACGGCCGCGGCGCGGAGCCGGCGGATCACCGAGGAGAGCACGGCTCTCGACCCGGTGCCCCCGAAGGCATCCATGATGCCCGCCGCGACGGAGGAGATGTCACCGATCATGAGGGCGGGTCTGGCCAAGGCGGAGCGGGACGCCGCTCGAAGCCGGGAGGTCCGGGCCGCCACGGTCGAGGTCGACCGACGGACGGGCGACTGGAATCCGTCCCTGAGCCCGGTCGGATCCCCCGAGGGTCATCCGGACCTGGCCGAGGTGAACGACTCGATCGCCGACGAGCTTCTGATGTGTGCTCGATACGCCCAGGCGGCGGTCGGCGGACAGATCGATCGAATGGTCATGGTGGGAGGTGAATCCCACAGTCGGCGATTCGCCGGCCACCTTGCGCGTCGAATGGGCGTGAAGTCGAGCGTCGGCGATCCGATTCGCCGGTTGCTGGCCGCGACCCCGGAAGGTGCGGGTCCGCTGGATCCCGCTCGTGAACACCCTGAGTGGGCCGTCGCATGCGGACTCTGTGCATGCGAGGTGGAGGCTTGATCGGCGGGACGAACCCGTCGCGAACCGTTGGAGGTCGCATGGAAAAGGTGCACGACACCGGATCGGGATTCCTTCCCGACGACTACGTGAAGCAGCGGGCCGAACGCCGGACCAACATCGCCGCGGTGGTGCTCTTCGCCGTGGTGATGGGAGGTGTGGCGCTGGCCTATCTCGCGACCGACCGGACCTGGCACGGCGTTCGAACCGCCCAGGCATCGGTGAACCAGCGATTCGACGCCGCCGCGGATCGCCGGGCGGAGATGGACGCCTACGTCGACCGGGTCGAACGGATCGTGGACAAGGCCCACATCGCCGTGGGACTTCTCGACGCCGTGCCCCGATCGAACCTTCTCGCCGAGATCGTCGATCGGATGCCCGACAAGTTGAGCATGAGCAGGTTCAACATGTCGACCACCGAGATCAAGTCGCCTCGCGACAAGCCCCGTACGGTGGGATCGATCTCCACTCGCGGAGCGGTGGACGGGAACGTGAAGGGCGGCGAGGAGACCGAGCCGAGGCCCGAGCCCCGTCGCTGGTCCACCACGGTCGAGATCGAGGGACTGGCTCCCAGCCTCGCGGAGATCTCCCTGTTCATCGACGCCCTCGTCGAGATGGAGCTCTTCCGAAGGGTCCGGCTCGATCACACCCGGGAGGTCGAGATCTCCGAGCGGGCCATGCGTGAGTTCCGAGTGCTCTTCGAGCTACGGCCCGACGCCGACATCCGGATCGTCGAGAACCCTTCCGTGCACGCCAACGTCATCGAGGAGGATCCGTCATGAAGTTCGGGATTCGAGACTACGCATTCCTTGCGGTCCTCACCGCGGTCCCTCTCTCCGCCTGGTTCTTCGTGTTCCAGCCCCGGAACGAGGACATCGACCATGCTCGTCGGGAGATCCTGTCCATGGACACGACCCTGGCTCGTCTGGACACCCTCACCGACCAGGTGGGTGACGTCCGGAATCGGATCGACGAGGCCGAGGTGAGGCTGGCCGAGTTCGGCCGGATCATCCCCAACGCCGAGGAGGTCGAGGACCTGCTCGCGGAGATGCACCGGATCGCCGACGATCGACGTCTTTCGATCGATTCGATCCGGGCCCTGAAGCAGAACACCGTCCAGGGATACCTGGAGATCCCGCATCGAGTCTCGCTGAAGGGTGACTTCACGGCGATCTACGAGTTTCTCTCGGATCTCGAACGACTTCCGAGGCTGGTCAGGATCCAGTCCCTCGAGATCGAGAGGGATCTGATGTCGTCGAATCGCGGAGACGAGGCCTTCCGATTCGGAATGCTCGACGCGGAGATGGTGATCGTCGTGTACTGCGACGGAGCCGGACAGCAGGAGGAAGTGGAATGAACAACCATGAATCCAACGACATGATCGGTGGCAGCGTCGACTCGTCGATCGACGATCCGGTGATCCGTGGTGGAACGATCGACTTCTCGGTCGACGACGGCTTCGCCGGCGCCGTCCGGGAGGACGAGCGACGCCGCCTTGACGGTGGCACCATGGTGCTGATCGGCGTGATCATCGCCTCGGTCCTCGGACTCTGGTCGATGCGCTTCCTCGGCAGCACCAGCGGCGACACGCCGCCGGTCCAGACCATGATCGACACCCAGAAGTGGATCTCGGAGGCGGAGGAGAACGGTGCACCCGTTCCGATGGGGGAACTGGCGATCCTCGCCTCCCTCGACAAGGATTCGCTCAACGCCCTTCAGGTCTCGCTCCGGGATCTCCGAACCAGGACCCCGTTCCGGTACCACGGCGAGGCGGTTCCCGTCGACGGACGTGATTCCGAATCGGAGCCGCTGATCCACACTCGTCCCGACGAGCAGATCAAGGACGACTTCGAGAACACGATCAACGGGATCGGGAGGAAGATGAGGGTCACCGCGATCCTCGCTCCCGACACCGATCGTTCCCAGACGATCCTCAACGGCATCCGGCTCACCGTCGGCGACGTCTTCGAAGTGCCGTACGAGGGACGTGAGTACACCTTCGAGGTCGAGCGGATCTCGAGGGACGGCGTGGTCTTCGTCTCGCGCATCTTCGAGCCGGAACACGAATATCGCATCGACATCCCGCTGCATCGGGACTACTGAGCAACGATGGAGGTCTCCACGTGGGACGCTTCGATATCGAACGACTGCTGAGAGAACTCGGGGATCCCGCGGACGAGGCGCCGCGGGAACCGGGCGCTTCGGATCTTCCCGTGAAGAGTCCGGATGCGGGTGACGGAGACCTTGCGGTCGACCGTTCCGGATCCGTGCCGGCCATGCGACCGGACTTCCGGACCGGAGACGGCCTCGGCGTGGAGATCGATCCGACGCTCGCGATCTCCGATGATCACATGAGACCGACCCGACCCGACGATGCGCTGCGGGATCTCTACGTCCCCGATGCCGCGGACGGGCCTTCGAACGAATCCGATCCGGTCGACATCGTGGAGGCGATGAATCGAGCGGGCACCCTGAGCGATCAGGAGGTCGAGACCGCTCGAAGACTGCTCGCCCAGTCGGGTGGCCGCCCGGTGGCAGAGGTCCTTCTCGAGATGGGGGTCGCGGAACATGCCGTTCAGGCGGCGGTGGCGGAGCTGGCCGGGATCCCGTTCCTCAGGTTCGACGCCGACGCCGTCGATGAATCGGGCCTTCAGCGGCTCGGCATCGATTTCTGCCGGGATCGCCTGGTGGTCCCGATCCGAAGCGAGGGCGCCCGGACCATCGTCGGCACCACGACACCGGACGACGTGTTCCTGCTCGACGACGTCAAGCGTCGTCTCGGAATCTCGGTGGTCCGCCACGTCCTGGTCTGCGGCGGTGAGATCGAATCGGCCATCCAGAGGATCGAGGGTGGGGGGGATGCCGGTTCCTCCGAGGTCGATGCGATCCTCGCCGACGTCGACGAGGACGACGTCGAATTCGAGAAGCAGGACGACGAGGCCACCGATCTCGAGGCCGAGGCGGAGAGCTCCCCGGTCGTCCGCTACGTGAATCACATCATCCAGTCGGCGCTCAAGGAGGGTGCCTCCGACATCCACCTCGAGCCGGGAGAGAAGACGCTCAAGGTCAGGCTCCGGATCGACGGCATCCTCTTCGAGATGATGACGCCCCCGAGGAGGATGCATGGGGCCCTGACCAGCCGCATCAAGATCATGGCGAATCTGGACATCGCCGAGCGAAGGCTTCCCCAGGACGGACGCATCCGAGCCACCGTCCTCGGACGCAAGCTGGATCTTCGCGTCTCCACCGTGCCCACCGCGCATGGCGAGAAGACGGTCATGAGGATCCTCGACGACAGCGCCATCCAGGTGTCTCTCGATGAACTCGGCTTCGCCGACGACACCCTGCTGATCTGGAAGAAGCAGATCGAGCAGCCGCACGGGATCATCCTCGTCACCGGCCCCACCGGATCGGGAAAGACGACGACGCTGTACTCGTCCCTGCGACAGATGGATCTGAAGCGGCTCAACGTCTCGACCGTCGAGGATCCCGTGGAGTACGCCCTCGAGGGGGTGACTCAGATCCAGACGCACAATGCGATCGACATGACCTTCGCCCGGGCTCTCAAGGCCCTGCTTCGCCAGGACCCGGACGTGGTCATGGTGGGTGAGATCCGCGATCACGAGACCGCCTCGGTCGCGGTGCAGGCCGCGTTGACCGGTCACCTCGTCCTCTCGACGCTGCACACCAACGATGCGCCGAGCTCCATCACTCGATTGATCAACATCGGTGTCGAGCCCTTCCTGGTCGGAGCCGCCCTCAACGGGGTGCTCGCCCAGCGACTGGTGCGTCGGATCTGTCCCGAATGCGCCACCGAGACCACGGTGCCCGATGACATGAGGGATTTCCTCACGGTCCATGGCATCCATGCCGACGTGCTGCCCGTGGGCGCAGGCTGCGACTGCTGCCGGAAGACCGGGTATTCGGGACGAGTGGGCCTCTACGAGCTTCTGGTCCTCGACGATCATCTTCGGGATCTGATCGCATCGAATCCCAACGTCACCGAGTTCCGCAGGATCTGCTGCGAGCGGGGCATGGTGACCCTGCGCGAGGACGGATTCCGGAAGGTCTCCGAGGGACGCACCACGGTCGAGGAGGTCCTGCGGGTCACCGAGGCCACGATCTGACGTCGTGGCGGGACCGCCGGGTCTCGAGGCATTCGTGGATGATCCGCCTTCGTCGCCGTTCTCAGATGAAGGCTGCGATCGACAGCTGGATCAGGATCGCGATCGCGAAGCCGAGCTTGAGCACGGTCCCCGCGACCCGGCCGGCGGCCGCTCCGGTGGCAGGGCGGACGGTCTCGCGAAGACTGACGCCTCCCCTGGACATCTCACCCAAGAGAGCCCCGCCCGCGGCGCCGAGAGCGGCTCCGATCAACGTTCCGATGAGCGGCACGGGGATGATGAACGTTCCCGCGAGACCGCCGACGAAGCCGCCGAGAAGCGCTCCGAAGGTGCCGCGTTTCGAGGCGCCACCCGCCTTCGCTCCGGCGGCTCCGGCGAGGAACTCCACGACCTCGGCGACGACCGCGATCAGGATGGCGATCACGAACGCCCAGATCCCGAAGATGGGTTCGCCGCCGTCCCGCCAGGACAGCTCGATGAGATCGACCAGGGCCGCGAGCCCGATCACCAGCCAGGTGCCGGGAAGTCCGATGACGGTCACCAGGGCGAGCGGGATCGCGATGAGGACGAAGAGGATTCCAGCGGCGATGCTCATGAGGGATCGAGGCTTCCGTCCGGGGTCGAGGAGTCGGAGGGGTCCGCGAGTCGAAGGACCACATGTCGGCCCGGGGTCGATTCCTCGATTCGAAGTCGGTGGACCTTCGTTGATTGGGACCAGGAGATCCTGATTTCAAGGGGGACGGTACCCGCCGGCTCCACCACCCCGCGGTCGATCACGGTCGCCGATCCCAGAGGGGGGCTGAGGGATCGGGAGGCATGGATTCGGGCATCGAGCCAGGCGCGGCGGTGGGGGGCGATGGGGGCCAGGATGGCCGATTCCCCGATCTCGAGGCGGTCCGGGCGAATGTGGCACCTCCAGGTGCTCACATCCCGCCGCTCTGGGTCGCCATCCGTCTCATCCGGCTCCAGAAGCCAGTCGAAATGCGGTTCTGGGCCTCCGGGCTGGGGCTGGTGACGGAGGAGGGTGGTGCGGAGCGTCATCTGAGGCATGATCCGGCGGGGTCGGCGGCCTGGAGATTGGCGGACCGGAGCCCGATCGGCCGACTTCGTATGATGCGCCCAATCGGGGTCCGCTGTCGACCGGGCCCATCCCCAGGAGCCAGACCAGAATGGTCCATCGCCGTCCCAACCGTCTCCATCGTCTTCCCATGGTCGCCATCGTGGCCGGAACCGTCCTGCTGCCGTTCACAGGATGCCAGACCACGAAGGATGCCCCCACCGTCCTGCTGCTGGACCAGGGGGATCACGATTTCGAGTGGGGCCGCTACGAATCTGCCGCCGAGCACTACCGCAGCGTCCTCGACCGGGAGCCCGGTGACGACCTCGCCCTCGAGGGGTACGGGCGATGCATGCTGGCGCTCGGGAACCCGGAAGCGGCCGCCGAGTCCCTCTCGCTTGCGGTGGCCCGTCGTCCCGGTGATCGGGAACTCCTCGTTCTTCTCGCGGAATCGGAGTTCGAGTCCGGTCGGCTCGACGAGGCGTTCGACCTCGTCCGCACCTGGGCTCTGGACAACAACGACGCGGTCACCTGGTACAAGCTGGCCGATTTCGGCCGTCGCAGCAACGATCCCGACACCGCGAAGGATTCGATCCTCCGCGCCATCGAGATCGATCCGGCCGGTTCGGCCTCGTACTACATCCTCGCGGCCGAGATCGACATGGATCTGCTCCAGAACACCACATCCGCGCTCAGGCGACTGCGGCAGGCCTACGGACTGGAACCGGACAACCAGTTGATCGCGGATCGCATCCGAGCCTACGGCGAGATCCCCGGTCCGACCCTCGTTCTTCCTCCCGGGCCCTGAGCGGCGGTCTTCACGGTCCGATTTCGCGGGATGTCCTCCGCAGCGATCCGATGCCCGACTCCCCCCGAGACAAGGGACACTCCGAACGTCCGGCCGAATGGCTGGCGACGCTGTCGCTGCTCGGGGACGTGGCCCGCGTCCGACTGCTGAGACTGGTCGAGCAGGCGGAACTCGGGGTCGGGGAGCTCGCGATCGCCGCCCAGCTTCCGCAGTCCACCGTCAGCCGTCACCTGAAGGCTCTTCACGAGCATGGCTGGATCGTCAAGCGGGTCGAGGGCACGGCCAGCTTCTATCGGCTGGTCCCCGGGGCTCTTGATGCCGATCTGCGCCAGTTGTGGGAGACCACCCGCGACAGGGTCATCTCGGGACCCGTCTTCACCGACGATGCCAACCGCCTCGAACAGGTCCTCTCATCCCGCCGAGGCGATTCCCAGGGGTTCTTCGGACGGATCGGCGGCGAATGGCACGAGATGAGGCGGGAGCTCTTCGGGACGGGATTCGGTCCCGAGGCCATGCTCGGACTGATCGATCCGGACTGGGTGGTCGCGGATCTCGGTTGCGGCACCGGTGACGTCTCGCAACGTCTGGCGCCCATCGTCCGGGAGGTGATCGCGGTCGATCGAGAGCCTGCGATGCTCGAGGCGTGCCGGAAGCGACTCGATGGCGCCGACGGCATCCGATACGTCGAGGCGGATCTCGCCGAGCTTCCGCTGAGCGAGGGATCGATCGACGCCGCGGTCATCATGCTGGTCCTTCACCATGTCGCGGAACCGCTCGAGGTGCTGGCGGAGGTCTCGCGGGTGCTCAGGCCCGGCGGTTGCGCCCTGATCGTCGACATGGTCCGCCATGAACGAGACGAGTATCGCCACGACATGGGCCATCTTCATCTCGGTTTCGACGAGCAGACGGTGAGCGGATGGGCGGAACCCGCGGGTTTCGCTCGTTCCACCTGGCGAAGGCTGTCCTCCAGTCCCGAGGGAAAGGGCCCCGGACTGTTCGCGGCTGGATTCTTCAAGCCGGTCGGCTGAACCCGGTCGAAATCCGATCGCCGCTCAGCTTCCGCTGGAGCCTGCGGCTGCATCGACCCTGGCGATCGTGCCTCGTGGATCGGCGAAGGCCTTGGGCTGACATCCCTTGCAGCAGGTGGCGAGGGCCCGATCGCCCAGCACGAACCAGTTGGCCTGCTCGCCCAGGGGGCGACCGTTGACCACGCAGTTCCGGATCTTCCCGGAGGCCTTCGCCTCGGAGATCACGGCTGCGTCGAGAACCTCGAGGTACCTGTCGGGATTCTTCTTGAACATCCGGACGCACTTGCTGCAGCAGAGACGGATGAGTCGATTGTTCGACACGATCATCTTGCAGTCCCGGGCATCCTTGCCGTTCGGATCGGGCAGCATCTCGTCAGGCATCACGATGCAGGCTGCCGAGACGGGGTAGCGGGGCATCTGATCGGCGATGATCAGTTCGTCGATCTTCGGAACGAACTTCGCCGGTTCCTTGCTGAAGGCCGCCTGGCATCGCTTGCAGCAGAAACGGACTTCCCGTCCCTTCTGGGCGGGGTCGGTCTCGCCGTCCATGATCATCACCACGCCCCCGTCGGCAGGCAGCTTCTCGCCGCTGACCGCACAGACCTCCAGCAGGTACGGAGCTCCGATCCGTTCGGCCGGCCCGGGTGGTTCCTCCATCGGAGAGACGTTGGCGAGGAGGCCGTAGAGGAGGGCGAGGGTGAGGCTGGAGATGGTCATGCTGAAGAGCTCCTGACAGGGGGGTGAAGGAAACAGCCTACACCCGGGCTTTCAAGATCGAGTATCCGGGTTGGGATTGACCCTGACCCGCCTCGGGGGGTACCATTAGATCCGTTCATCCGGATGAATGGATGGAATCCTTCCGAATCCTCGAAACCGCCCCCGGGTGGCCCTCGAAGACTCCGAAGATCCTCCCCCCATGCACCGCCCGAGTCTCATTCGATCTCAGGAGTCCCCCCTTGACCGCGACCGCTTCCGATACCGGCACCTTCCTCTCGACCGGCCTTCCCCTCTTCAACGACTTCCCGTTCAAGGTTCGTGACCTCTCCGCCGAGACGGTCGCGTTCGGACGCAAGGAGATCGAGCTCGCCGAGCATGAGATGCCCGGGCTCATGGCCCTTCGGGCCGAGTACAAGGGCAAGCATCCCCTCAAGGGCGCCCGGATCACCGGTTCGCTCCACATGACCATCCAGACCGCGGTGCTCATCGAGACCCTGGTCGAACTGGGAGCGGAGGTCCGCTGGGCCAGCTGCAACATCTTCTCCACCCAGGATCATGCCGCGGCCGCGGTCGCGGTCGGTCCCAAGGGGACCGCCGATCAGCCCGCCGGCATTCCGGTCTTCGCCTGGAAGGGCGAGACCCTCGAGGAGTACTGGTGGTGCACCTTCCAGGCCCTCAACTGGCCCGACGGCCAGGGCCCGAACCTGATCCTCGATGATGGCGGCGACGCCACGCTGCTGGTTCACAAGGGACTCGGCTTCGAGCAGGCCGGAGGCGACGTCCCCGGCCCCGAGACCACCGACAACGTCGAGTTCAAGTGCGTGCTCCAGCTTCTGGACGCGATCAAGAACGAGAAGCCCGACTACTGGACCACCACGGCTCCGAACATCCGCGGGGTCAGCGAGGAGACCACCACCGGCGTCCATCGTCTGTACCAGATGGCGGAGGCCGGAGAACTCCTCTTCCCGGCGATCAACGTCAACGACGCGGTCACCAAGAGCAAGTTCGACAACCTCTACGGCTGCCGGCACTCGCTCGTGGATGGAATCATGCGTGCCACCGACGTCATGCTCTCCGGCAAGGTCGCGGTGGTCTGCGGCTACGGCGACGTCGGCAAGGGCTGTGCCCAGAGTCTCCGGGGCCAGGGCTGCCGGGTGAAGATCACCGAGATCGACCCGATCTGCGCCCTGCAGGCGGTCATGGAGGGCTTCGAGGTCGTCCGTCTCGAAGACGAGGTCGGAGACGCCGATCTCTTCGTCACGACCACCGGCAACTTCAACATCATCACCGCCGATCACATGGCGAAGATGAAGCACAACGCGATCGTGGGCAACATCGGCCACTTCGACAACGAGATCGACATGGCCGGACTCGAGTCGACCGCCGGCATCGAGCGGATCAACATCAAGCCCCAGGTCGACGAGTGGAAGTTCGCCGACGGTCACTCGATCATCATCCTCGCCGAGGGACGGCTGCTCAACCTCGGTTGCGCCACCGGTCACCCCTCGTTCGTGATGAGCGCCTCCTTCACCAACCAGGTCCTGGCCCAGATCGAACTTCACGACAACGCCGAGAAGTACGATCGCACCAGCGTGGTGACGCTTCCCAAGGATCTCGACGAGCGGGTGGCGAGGCTCCACCTCGGCCAGCTCGGTGCGAATCTCACGGAACTCACCAAGGAGCAGGCGGACTACATCAACGTTCCGGTCGAGGGCCCCTACAAGCCCGACCACTACCGGTACTGATCCGACCGATCCGTTCATGGCACACCACGGGGCCCGCCTGTCCGACAGGCGGGCCCCGTCTCCTTGCCCGGGAACCGCAGGGCCCGAATCGGATCCGGTTCGCCTCCGCACCCTCGACGGATCGTTCAGGGGTGGGGTGGACGAGGATCCGCTCCGATAGGATGGACGCACGTGACCGACCTCGACCGCACATCGACCCGGACCGGTCATCCGCTGATCCGCCTTCTCCTCTACGCACGTCCCTTTCGGGGGCGGATCCTCTGGGCATGCGTCTGTTCGGTCCTCAACAAGCTCTTCGACCTCGCACCCCCGTTCATCATCGGGGCGGCGATCGACGTGGTGGTCCAGCGTCAGGACTCCCTGGTGGCGAAGCTCGGCTTTCCCGATCCCTTCCATCAGATCCTGATCCTCGGCCTCGCGACGGTGGTGATCTGGTCGCTCGAGTCGCTCTTCGAGTGGCTCCTGGGCGTCGCGTGGCGACAACTGGCCCAGGCGATCCAGCACGAGGCNAGGATGGACGTCTACGGCCATGTCCAGACCCTCGAGATGCGGTGGTTCGAGGATCGTTCGACCGGGGGGCTGCTCGCGGTCCTCTCCGACGACGTNAACCAGCTCGAGCGGTTCCTCGACGGCGGCGCGAACGACATCATCCAGCTCGCGGTGACGGCGATCGGGGTCACCACCGCCTTCTTCCTCATCTCGCCCGAGGTCGCATGGCTGGCGATGATCCCGGTTCCTCTGGTCATCCTGGGTTCGCTCTGGTTTCAGAAACGGCTCGAGCCGCGATATGCCTCGGTACGGGCCCAGGTGGGCGATCTCAACGCCCGGCTGGCGAACGCGCTTTCCGGCATCGCCACGGTCAAGAGCTTCACCGCAGAGAAGGGGGAGCACCAGCGGGTCGGCATCGAGAGCGATGAGTATGCGGATCGAAACCGGCAGGCGATCGTGCTCAGCGCCGCGTTCAGTCCGTTGATCCGCGTCGTGATCATGGCTGGGTTCCTTGTGACCCTGCTCTACGGAGGATGGCTCACGCTGGAGGGCGACCTCGCGGTGGGGGCGTTCGGTCTGCTGGTCTTCCTGACCCAGCGTCTTCTCTGGCCGTTCACCCGGGTGGGGGCGATCCTCGATCTCTACCAGCGGGCCATGGCCTCCGTCCGTAGGGTCCTCGACATGCTCTCGGTCCGGCCCTCGATCGTCGACGGGCCCGTTCGACTGCCGGTGGACTCGGTGGCGGGAGGGGTCCGGTTCGAGGAGGTCCGCTTCGCCTACCACGAGAAGGCTCCGGTCCTTCGTGGTCTCGATCTGTCCATTCCCCCGGGGGAGACCACCGCGATCGTCGGTTCGACCGGATCAGGCAAGAGCACGATCATCAAGTTGCTGCTTCGGTTCTACGACCTCAGGGAGGACCACGGTCGGATCATGCTCGACGACGTCGAGGTCCGGGAGCTGCACCTTCGGGACCTGCGGCGAGCGATCTCGCTGGTGAGCCAGGACGTCTACCTCTTCGAGGGATCGGTCCGGGAGAACATCGCCTACGGCTGGCCCGGCGAGGATGATGACCCGGCCGACTGGACCGAACCACCGTTCAGCCGAATCGTCGAGGCGGCGACCCTGGCGGAGGCCCACGATTTCATCATGAAGCTTCCCGACGGCTACGACACGATCGTGGGGGAGCGGGGACAGAAACTTTCCGGCGGACAGCGACAGCGGATCGCCATGGCTCGTGCGGTGTTGAAGGACGCTCCCGTCCTCGTNCTCGACGAGGCCACCGCGAGCGTGGACAACGANACCGAGGCCGCGATCCAGCGATCGCTTCGAACCATCTGTCGGGANCGNACCACCATCGTGATCGCTCATCGTCTCTCGACCGTCCGGCATGCCGCATGCATCAACGTGCTGGATCGCGGCCGGGTGGTCGAACGGGGCACCCATGACGAGCTGATCGCCGCGGACGGGATCTACGCGAANCTCTGGCGGGTGCAGACNGGAGAGGTGGTCGATGGATGANCGGCCGGTGGCCCGTCAGTCCNTCACCCCTGCGACGTAGTCCGAACCGATGTTGGTTCCCCATCGNTGGGTCGANCCGTCCCTCGNNTGCACCTTCAGACTCTGGCCGTTCTCGTCGATGCTGATCGACACCGGCTCGCCGGGAACCGGACCTATGGTGCAGATCCGCTCGCCGAGCCTCGCATCGACGATGTCGATGGTTCCGGCACTGCCGAGGACGGCCAGGTGACGGCCATCGGGGTGGACCGCGAGTCCGATGATGCTCGTGCGACGGGTGTTGAGGCCCCAGGAGATGGTCCCGTGCCTCACCACGTCACCGTTGTGTCCACCGGCGAACCAGTCGCCGGTGTCGTCGGCGGCTTCCGCGTAGGAGAGCAGCCAGCCGACCTGCGGCGAGGTGATTCGCTTGATGTCGAGATCACTGTTCAGGCGTCGAAGGGTGCCGATGGCCGTTCCCAGAAGGATGTCCTCCCCCTCGAGGGGGTCGACCGGCCGGATGAGGCTCAGGCAGGGCGTGTGCACGTCTTCGAGAAGACGGCCCTCGTGGCGGGAGTAGGCGGGCACCTTGATCGTCTCCCATGCATCGATCGATCGTCCGGTTCCCGGCTGGTGGACGCCTCGACGAACCTCTCCGGCGCCGTCGATCCAGATGATGGTCCTGCCGTCTCGAGCCAGAGCCAGATCCCTGATGTCGAGTATCCGGTCCGCCGGTGCGAGCAGGTGGGTACGGTTGGATCGATCGATGCCGATCAGTCCGCGGTCCGCCACCAACGCGACGGCGAGCAGGGCCCCGGGGTCCTCGGACACGGTGTCGGCGACGCTGGCCGCGAGGATCTCCCCGTCCACGCCCGGAATCCACTGGCCGTGATAGGGACTGCTCTGGCGGGTCACGCTCCAGCCTTCGGACCGGATCTGCAGTTCGCGTCGGCCGCTGGGGGAGAAGCCATGGACCCGACTCTGCACGTCGAGGATCGGATGGTTTCGAAGGGTGTAGCGGACGACGCCGTTGGACTCCGTGGAGGCCAGCAGGGCGTCCTCGGTCCAGACCAGACTCCACCCGCATCCGTCGAGGTCGGGAAGTCTTCCCAGGGGGGTCGCGTCGGAGGTCGAGAAGAAGCGGATGTTCCCGTCCCGACCGGTGATCGCGACGATGTTCCCCTTCGGATCGAAGGCGGCGTTCCAGACCCTGTCGCGACTCCCCGTCAGTTCGTGAACGACGGCATCGGGTTTCCCGCCGTTCTCGAGGGTGATGGAATCCGTCTCGAGCAGTCTCGCCTTGCGACCCGAGATCACCACGCACCGGGCCCCACGAGGTCCGGTCACGATCCGGTCGATGGGGGTGCGGAAGCCGATGTCGATCCGGTCGCCGACCTCTCCGGTCACGACATCGACGACGTGAACCCGGCCGTCCCGACGACCGACGAGGATGGAGTCCATGTCGATGGCGCAGATCGCCGAGATCTCGCTCCCGACACGGATCTCCACGGGTTCGGCGGAGGGTGAACCGTTCCCATCGAGGGCCGCGACTCGAATGCCGTCGATCCCGAGCCCATGCGCGATGCGGCCCTGGGAGAGGAAGGTCGGAGCGATCGCCTTCGAACCCTCCGTGTCGATGACCTCGAGGAGGGCGGGCTTCTCGAACGTCCCATCCCCGTCTCCGGTCATGCTGATGATCAGGATCCGACCCCCGTTCGTTCCGGCGGCGACCCGGACCAGGTCGTCGGTGGATCCCGGATCCACCTCGATGACCTCGATCTCGACCCGGGGCCCGACCTGTTCCTGGAAGCCCTCGATCGAACCGGTGTAGGTGGTCTCCTCGCCGGTGTCTCCATCCAGCATGCCCAGGGAGGCTCCACCCGCGACCACCACATGCGAGGTCCCGTTCACCGATGACATGGCATAGAGGTTGGAGCGGTCCCGGAAATCCCGCAGCGAGCTCGGGTGGGTGCCCGCCGCGGATTCGAGCAGGCCGCGGGCGAAGGGGTAGTCGTCGGACTCGATGTCGTCGAGAAGGCGGCGAGCGAGGGATTCGTCGTTCTGAAGAACCGCCGCGGAGGCGATGCTCAGGAGTTCCCGGGTCCGGGCCGCGCTGGCCCGGGTCTCGGCCGCGCGAGCGTTTCGGCCGAGTTCAAGTGCGGTCGCCTCGAGCCGGTTCCTGGCGATCAGGCCGCCCACGATCGCGATGAACAGAAGGACCGTCAGTCCCACCGAAAGGGGGTTGCGAAGCGCGAACCGTCGGAACTCCTCGGCCGCGGTCGCGGTCCGTGCCTCCACCCGCTGGCCGGTGGCGAGCGAACGCAGATCCCGGGCGAAGGCGGCCATCGACTCGTACCGGGACCGGGGGGAGATGGCCATCGCCCTTGACAGCACGGCGTTGGAATCACGCGTGGTCCGGTTCCTCGCTTCGGGAAGTTCGATCTCGTTCGCCTGGATCGCGGCGATGATCGAGGCGGTGGTCGATCGATCGCCGTACGGACTCGCTACATGCAGAAGCTCGCAGGCGAGGACACCGAGGCTGTAGATGTCGGCTCGGGCGTCGATGTCCGATCCGGAGAGCTGCTCCGGGGCGAGGTAGCGGATCGTGCCCAGGAGTTCACCCTCCCGGGTCACCGAATCACGATCCGCGGCGTCGAGAAGACGGGCGATCCCGAAGTCGATGATCCTGACCCGCCCGCCGGCACCGACGAGGATGTTGCCGGGTTTGAGATCCCGGTGCACCACGCCTCGAAGATGGGCCGCATGAATGGCGTCCGCGACCGTGGCGAGGGCCTGGAGCCGCTCCTCCCGGGTCCAGTCTTCCTCCGTCGAAGCCTGAGTGATGGTTCTGGCCTTGGGGACCAGTTCCATGGCGATCCATGGGGTGGCTCGGCCGTCCTCGACCTCCACACCGCAGGCGTGGATGCCGACGATCGCCGGGTGACGGATCGTCCCCTGAAGTTCGGCCTCGGCGATGAAGCGCTCGTGAGCGCGATCATCGGTCATGCCTCCGCCGAGGATCTTGATCGCCACCATCCGGCGTGGGTGCAGCTGCTCGGCGAGGTACACCACGCTCTGCCCACCGAATGCGAGGGGTTCCAGAAGCTTGAACCCCGGAATCCGCAGCCGGGAGTCGCGTCCGGACTCGGAGGGGGCGGCTGGATCGAAGGTCTCGATCAGGACCGGGTCCTCATCACGACTCGCAGGTTCGTGATCGAGCAGGGACCGGATCTCCTCGGCCATCTTCGGATCGGTCGAGGCAAGTTCGTGCAGTGCCGCCTCCCTCGACTCGCGGGGAAGGTCTGCGATCCTCGTGAAGTTGTCGGAGAGTCCGCTCTCAGACATGTCTCGATCTCGTCGCCGTTCGAAGGGACGCCGGAATCACCGGCATGGGGAAGGTGCGAAGAGGGGGATCCGGATGCGCATCGCTCCTGAAACTCTCAGGATGGTTTCTTGGATTCCCGCTCCGACCCGGAACCGGGAATCTCCAGCTGCCTGCGAAGCCAGCATCGAGCCAGATGCCACTTCTGATTCACCCACCGCGGGGAGCGTCCGAGAGCCGCGGCGGTCTGAGCGACGGTCATGGAGAGCAGGTAGCGGTGCTCGGCGACCTGGGCCTCCTCCGGGTGGGTCTCGCGAAGCCGCTGAAGGGCGTTCAGCAGATCCGGGATGTCCACCGAGTCGACGGACTCGAGATCCGCCAGCTCACCCGAGGCGAGCTCCATCGGTACCTTCGACCAGCCGCCACCTCGCTTGCGAGCCGAACGTCGGCGATGCTCGTCGATCAGGAACTGTTCCGCGGTGCGGACGATCGCTCCCCAGAAGTGGCCGCGATGACTCCACGCGGGCTCGTCCTCTCCGTTGATCTGGCGGGCGTCGATGGTAGAGAACAGACGAAGCCAGATCTCGTGGATGACGAGGGTGGGCTGCAGATCTGTGTTGTTGGATTCCCGGGCGACCAGGCGTTCGGCGAGCCGGCGGGTGTCGGCCTGGAAGAACTCCCAGGCGACCTTCTTGGCATCGTCGTCGCCCTCCGCAGCTCGGCCCAGGAGCAGCGTGATCTCGTCGGGGCTCGGAATCGGCAGGGCATCGATGTCCATGTCGACACGGTACCGAGGCGCCGGGGCGATGCGATCCCGCGTCCCCGGGAAGGACCACCGCCACCGCCGGGATCGGCGGTGGCGGTCTCTGGCGGTACAAGGTTGGTCGTTCTTCGGCGGGCCCCGCTCAGGCCATCTCGACCAGCATGCTGACGGCGTTGCCGCCGCCCAGGCAGAGGCTGGCGATGCCCCGCTTGCCACCGGTTCGCTTGAGCTGGTGGATCAGGGTGGTGAGCACCCGGGCCCCGCTGGCTCCGATGGGGTGGCCAAGGGCGATGCCGCCACCGCAGATGTTCAGCTTCTCCTCGGGCACCCCGAGATGCTTGATGTCGGCGAGGACCTGGGCGGCGAACGCCTCGTTGATCTCGAAGAGGTCGATGTCGTCGACGGTGAGGCCGTTCTTCTCGAGCATCGCCTGGATGCCCACCGCGGGGGCGAAGAAGAGTTCCTTCGGGGGGACGCCGGCGGTGTTGTAGTCGACGATCGTCGCGATGGGGGCGGCACCGAGTTCCTCGGCCTTCGCCTTGCTGGTGACCACCACCGCGGCGGCACCGTCGGAGATCTGGCTGGCGTTGCCGGCGGTGACCGAACCGTCCTTCTGGAAGGCGGCCCGGAGCTTGCCCAGCGACTCGGGGGTAGAGCCGGCCCGGAAGCCCTCGTCCTGCTCGACACCCGCCTTCGCCCTGCACTGCTCGGCGGACATCGGGACCACCTCGTCGGCGAAGAAGCCGTTGCTCCAGGCGGCCTCGGCCCGGTTGTGGCTCTGGGCGCTGAATCGGTCCTGTTCCTCGCGGCTCACGGTGTGAGCGTCGGCGATCCACTCCGCGGCGTTGCCCATCGGCCACTTCTCGAAGGCGCAGGTCAG
>PAQL01000028.1 GCA_002709295.1 Phycisphaerae bacterium
TTCTGTTCGCCGGCCGATCGCCCGGTCTTCGAAAGGTTATCGGGCTTCAGAATCGGTTTTGTCAGCTCTGAACCGGCGGCGGGCTGACCAGAGTGCCTCGCAGCAGCAGGGGCCCGCTGTCTTCAACCCGAACTCGCTGGATCGTCCCCACGGACTGACTGGCGAGGGCCTGGCTGGGAAGGTCGAAAACCGTGATCAGGTCCCCCGAGGTTCTCCCGCTCACCTGGACCGGAGTCTCCTTGTCGGGGTGCTCCCCGTGGGGGGAGTCGGCATCCGGCCCCGATCCAGCAGCGCTGGCGGGGAGACCGATGCTGAGGCCGCGGCCGAGGGTGACCCGGGCGTCGACGGCGGAGACTCGTGGGGTCGGGGACTTCTTCGTGATCCGTTCGACAAGGACATCGACCTCCCGACCGACCCAGGAGGCATGGACCGCGGTTCCGATCTCGGCCTGCAGGGCGAGAAGCTCGTTGTTCCTCGCCCGCTTGACCTCGTCGGTGACGTCGTCCTCGAACCGGTCGATGGCCACCGTGCCCGGTCTCGGGGAGTACTTGAAGATGAAGTTGTTCTTGAACGGCACTCGTCGCAGAACGGCCTTGGTGGCGTCGAAATCCTCATCTGTCTCGGTCGGGAAGCCGACGATGATGTCCCCGGCGATGCAGGCATCGGGGAGATGCTCCAGGACCCGGTCGACGAACTCGAGGTACTCCTCGACGGTGTAGCCCCGGTTCATCAGCTTGAGGATCCGGTTCGAGCCACTCTGAACGGGGACATGGAGGTACCGGCAGATCCGGGGTCTCGAGGCCATCACGCTCAGCACGTCGTCGCCGAAATCCCGCGGATAGCTGGTCAGGAAGCGAAGTCGGGGGAGTTCCGGAACCTCGTCGTGGATGCGGGCGAGCAGCTGGGCGAAGGTCGTGGTTCCGGGATCATCGAGGATCTCGTTCCGGAAGGCCCTGAGGCCGGGGCCGACCTGGGGTCGTTCATCGCCCCCGATGGTGACGGCCACCCCGTGGGTGTAGCGGTAGTGATTGACGGTCTGACCCAGCAGGGTGACCTCCTGAACACCGGCAGCCGCCAGTCGCCGGCATTCCTCGATGATGCCATCGGGGGGCCGGTGGACTTCGGCCCCTCGGGTGTGGGGCACCACGCAGTAGGTGCAGAACTTGTTGCATCCCCGGGTGATGCGGACGTAGGCGGATCGACTCCGGCCCGCGGCCCGTTCCGGATCGAAGGCCCGGGCCAGATCCAGGGACTCCAGATCGCCCTCTGCGGCGCTGAGGGCGGCCGAACGCCGGGAGGTGTTCCCGGCCAGGGCGACCCGATCCATGGGGTCCGGCCGAGCGGATCCATCCAGACTGGCGGCCCTCGCGGCGTTGTCGATCAGCACCGGGAGCTTGTCGAGTTCCCCCGGCCCGCAGAGCAGATCGACCTGCGGGTGTCTTCGGAGCATGTCCACACCGTCCCGCTCGGCCATGCAGCCGAGCACGCCCACGAGGAGATCCTCGCCCTCGCGCTTGCGGACGCCGGCGAGTCCGATCCGGCTGAAGGCCTTGTTTTCGGCCTGTTCACGCACACTGCAGGTGTTGTAGAGCAGGATCGAGGCGGCGGCCGGATCCTCGGTGAAGTCGTATCCGAGCGACTCCATGTGACCCCTCACGAGCTCGCTGTCGAGCTCGTTCATCTGACATCCGAATGTCTCGAGATAGACGGTTCGCATCGTTCTGACCGGATCTTCGGAATCATGGAGCTCGTCGCTTGCTCGAACACGAGGGTAGCACGATGGGCCTGGGAGACCGATCCATCCGCCGGTAGAACCCGGGCCTTCCTTGGGCCGACGGGAACCAGATGACTCCGAGACGGCGGGGGGAGGAGACAGGATCGACTTCTCCCGCCCCGGATCTGGAGGTCCGAGAGCCTGTGAACCGATGTTTCACTCGATGCGCGCCGGCCAGATCATCGGAGTCCTCGTCCTGACCCTCTTCGTCTTCGGGGTCGTGATGGTGGCTTCGGCGGGACTCCGACCCCTGCCGAGGACCCAGAACTCCATCGAGGTGGACCCCGACACCGGCAGTCTCTACCAGGCCGAATCAACCGGGGCCGAGGCCTCGGCATCCGGCCGGAGCTCGAATCTGGCCGGCCGCCAGGTGATGGACACCGTGCTCGGCAAGGAAGGCCGGATGGCGATGATCGCGGTCCTGGCCCTCGCGATCGGCACCCTGATCCCCGTGGAGCGGCTGGCGGCCCTCAAGGGACTCGCGGCCCCCGCCCCGTGGCTGCTCACGTTGATGGTCACGCTTCTGCTGATGACGTTGATCATCGGACGGGAGACCTACGGGGCCGTTCGCTGGCTGGACATCGGTGGCGTGAGCTTCCAGCCGAGCGAAATCGCCAAATGGGGGCTGCCGGCGGTGATCGCCTGGCATTGCGTTCGTCATGCCGAGGGGATGAAGCGGTTCCTGACCGGGGTCACTCCGCCCCTGCTGCTCGGCGGATTCGTCTGCGTGCTGATCGCCAAGGAGGACCTCGGCACCGCGGTGCTGGTCATGACGGTGTGCGTCCTCATGCTTCTGGTGGCCGGCGCCCGCTTCGGCCATCTGGCGGCGATCGCACCCGTCGGACTTCTCGGGTTCGTCGGCTTCGTCCTCATGAGCCCGGAGCGACAGCGCCGGATCACGGCCTTTCTCGATCCCTTCGAGTACGCCAGGGAGGACGCCTATCAGCTGATCCAGTCGATGGGCGCGATCGCGGAAGGCGGCTTCGGCGGAAGAGGGCTGGGTCACTCGCTGCAGAAGTTCGACTACCTGCCCTTCGATCACACCGACTTCATCTTCGCGATCATCTGCGAGGAACTCGGATTCTTCGGGGCGACGCTCCTGATCGGCATCTTCATCGGCATCCTGCTCGCCGGACTGGCGATCGTCACCGGTCGGTCGTCGCCGGCGGGATCGGACGAGGAACTGTCGGAGACCGCGATGCCGCCCTTCTCCAGACTGTTCGGCTTCGGGATCCTGTGCACCTTCGGACTCCAGGCGGTGATCAACATCGCGGTGGTGACCGGACTCGCTCCCACCAAGGGGATCGCCCTTCCCCTGGTCAGCCAGGGAGGCACGGGTTGGATCCTCACCGCCTTCTCGCTCGGACTGCTGATCTCCATGGATCGTCGCGCGTGGGCGGTGAGTCGTCGAGCCGGCCTGGTCTCCGAGGGGGATGACGGCAACTCGCCGAAGCCCGGCCTGCTGGCCGTTGGTGAGGTCTGATGGATCGGGCCGAGGCCACGGTTCTCTTCGCCGGTGGAGGGACCGGAGGCACGGTCGGTCCCGGCATCGCGATCGCGGAGCGACTGCTCGAGGATCGGCCCGCACTCGACATCCGATTCCTCTGTTCCGATCGATCCGTCGATCGCCGACTCCTCGATCCGGACGGATGGACATCGACCGCGACTCCGGCCCGCAGTCCCTCGATCCGTCCCCGGGCCGGTCTGTCGTTCCTCAAGGGCTGGTGGGGGACGCGACGGATCGTGGGCCGGATCCTCGCGGAGAACCCCGGTCGGACCCGGGTGGTCGCCCTCGGGGGCTTCGTCGCTCCTCCAGTGGTGGCGGAGGCGGTTCGACGTCGATGCCCGGTCGATCTGGTCAATCTGGATGCGGTCGCGGGTCGGGCCAATCGCTGGGTGGCTCGTCGAGCGACCCGCGTGTTCTCCGCGGTTCCGACCGATCTCGAGCTCGATCGTGATCCGGTCGGCGTGCCGCTGCGCCGAGTGGCCCTCGCATCCGCGACCGCCGGCGAGGCCCGGCAGGCGCTCGGGCTGGACCGCGAACGACGCACGCTGCTGGTGACCGGCGCGTCCCAGGGGGCTCGATCGATCGATCGATTCATCCGCGACTTCCTGGTCGGCGGAGATGCCGACTGGACCGGATGGCAGGTGCTGCACCTCGCCGGGGGGGAGGTGGAGTCGCTGCAGGCCGCCTACGAGACTGCAGGGGTTCCTGCCGTCGTGCTCCCGTTCCTCGATCGCATGGGCCTGGCCTGGGCGGCGTCGGATCTGGCGATCAGCCGTGGCGGGGCCAGCTCGGTCGCGGAGATCGCGGCGAGTCGGACCCCGGCGATCATCGTGCCCTATCCCTGGCACGCGGATCGGCACCAGGCCCGCAATGCCGCCGCCCTCGAGGGCGTGGGTGCGGTCGAGGTCGGACTCGATCCGGTCACCGGCGAGGAGGCCTCTCGAGCCCTGGCGGCCTCGCTGCGAGGGTTGCTGGCGGATCCCGGGGAGATCGCGCGGCGCCGGGAGGTCTTCCCGGCATCTCCCGAGGATGCCGCGAAGCTTCTGGCGGAGGCGATCCTCCACGGACTCGACCCGGTCTGAGCCGGTGGGATGGACGGCGTCCGGTCAGCTCGCCTGCGAGAGCCAGGCGGCGAGCAGATCGACCGCGGCGTCCGCGTCGGTCTTCCGCATCGATTCGGTGACGGTGTGGATGTAGCGGGTTCCCGCGGTCAGCGCGATGCAGCGGGCACCGGCTCCTGATCGCTGTATCGCCGCCCCATCCTGTCCACCACGAGGAAGGATGCAGCGCTGGTGCGGAATCCGGTGCTTGCGGGCGACGGCGCAGAACTCGTCGACGAGTCCGTGGTCCGCGATCATCGAGGAATCCTGGACCATCACCGCGGCTCCATCGCCCTGACGGGTCACCCTCTGGTTCGCGTTCACCCCGGGGGTGTCGCAGGCCAGGGTCACGTCGAGACCGATCCCGAAGTCCGCCTCGACCTGGTTCGCCGCGGTCATGGCACCGCGGAGGCCGACCTCCTCCTGGACCGTGAACGCGACCACGATGTCGACGGCATGCCGGGCGGCGGCGCTTCGAGCGCGGTCGAGCTTGCGGATCGCCTCGATCGCGGTCCAGCACGCGAAGCGATTGTCCAGCGCCTTGGATACGACGGTCTCGGGCTGATCGATGAACGGCTCGTTCATGACCACGAAGTCGCCGATCTTGACGTTCCGGGCCACCTTGGCGGCAGACATGCCCAGATCGATGAAGAACTCCTCGACCCCGGGAACCCGGTTCCGCTCGTTCGCGTCGGAGATGTGGATCGGCTTGCCCCCGGGGTTCATGACGCCCTGGAGATCGCCCTTGTCCGTGCACACCAGCACGCGTCGCGAGAAAAGATTCCGGGTGTCGAAGCCACCGGCGGGGTTGAGCCAGATGAAACCGTCGTCGTCGATGTGACGGACGTAGAACCCGATCTCGTCCATGTGCGCCGCGATCAGCACCTTCGAGTTCGGGCCTCGGCCCCGTCGCTTGCGGGTGGCCTTCCTCGTGGCGAGCAGGTTGCCGAGCGGATCGACCTCCATCTCGTCGAACAGTCCGTCGATCTCCTCCTCGATGAAGGCACGGACACGCTCCTCGCGACCCGGAATGCCGGGTATCTCGCACAGGGTCCTCAACAGGTCGACGTTCATCTCGCAAAGCTCCAGGTCTGGATTCTTCGGGGGGAGGCCCGACGGGGGGTTCGAATGCAGGGTATCGCACCCGGCTCGGACGCGATCGGGACGCTTCCGCCCTATCATCGTGACCCCTTTCACCCCGGAATCATCATGTACGAGTCGCCCCTGAAGGATTCCCATCGCCGTGTGCTCGAACGATTGCTCGAGCATCGACGGGAGCATGCCCGTCAGGCGGAGGAGGTGCGCGGGGGCGAGGCCGATCGTTCCGGCGTGCTTTCCGAGGGTTCCCTCGAGACCGTCCCATGGGGGATGGTGGGCGAGGACTCCGCGCCGGTATGCGAGATCGTCCTCGACTACGGTGAACTCGAAGGCGAGTACGCGGCCCTGAGACGCGGCATCGCGGTCTTCGACCGGCCCGATCGTGCGGTGATCGAACTTCGGGGAGCGGATCGGATCGATCTGCTCGACCGACTGGTGACCAACAAGGTTCCCGAGTCGGAGGGCGTGGTCGGGGCGTTCGTGCTGGAGCGGACGGGTCGCATCAGCTCGGACATGAGGATCGTGGTCATGAAGGATCGGGTCCTGCTGGACCTCGATCGAACCGATGCTGCGGTGGTGACGACGCGGCTCGACGGCTTCATATTCGCGGAGGACGTCGAGGCCCGGCATCTGGGTGAGTCCCACCACCGGATCGACTGTCTCGGTCCCGATGCTCCCGGCAGCGTCGAGCATCTGCTCGGGATGTCCGTGCCTGGTGGCGGGGCCGTCGAGGTGGAGATCGACGGTGGATCCGTCGTGGCCTTCGCACTCGAGGAGGGCGGTGGTTCCTGCACCGGGGAACCCGGGATCGGACTTCTCGCCGCACGCGGGGAGATCGAGGCGCTCTGGGAGCGACTGCTCTCCACGCCGGCTCCCGGAAGACGACCGGGACGGCCCATCGGCTGGAATGCCTACAACATCGCGAGGATCGAGAACGGTCGGCCTCTCTTCCACCTTGATTTCGGGCCCGACGCCCTGCCTCACGAGACGGGACTGATCCCGATTCGAGTGAACTTCCGCAAGGGGTGCTATCCCGGCCAGGAGGTGGTGGCGAGGATGGAGGCCAGGGGAGGTGGCCGGGGACGCAGGGGGGTGGTCGGCCTTCGCCCCGACGAAGACGGTCTCCCGGTCGCCGGAGCCCAGGTCTTCGACGCCGAACGCGGGATCGAGCATCAGATCGGCATCGTGACCTCGAGCACCATCTCGCCACTTCGCGGCGCGCAGCCGATCGCGTTCGCGACGGTTCGCGCCAGCCACATGGATCCGGGCAGTCGCGTTCTGGTGAATGCCGACGGACGCACCGTACCGGCCACGGTGACGAACCTCGCGTTCGAGCAGCCGACCGACAAGGAGGAGGAATGACCCCCCCGGTCGACCTTTCCGATCAGCAGGAGGTGCTCTCCGCCTCGCCCGGAGAGATGGTCCTTTTCATCGCGGGAGGACTGCTGACCCTCGTGGTGATCGCCTTCGTCGCATGGTTGATGTTCAACGCGATCCGCGAGGAGCGTCTGGCCGGCTCCGAGGAGGATGCGAAGGAGAGATCGGATCGTGGCTGAACCAATCCTGAAGGATGAGGACCGAAGGGTCCGCATCACCGAGGTCGGCCCCCGGGACGGACTCCAGAACGAATCCGCGAAGGTGACCGTCGAGGACAAGATCCGGCTGATCGACGCGCTGTCGCAGGCGGGGTTCCCGGAGATCGAGACATCGAGCTTCGTGAGTCCGAAGTGGGTTCCCCAGCTCGCGGATGCCGGCGAGGTCTTTGCGGGGATCGATCGACGACCCGGCACCCTCTATTCCGCACTGGTCCCCAACGAACGGGGCCTGGAACGCGCCCTCGCGAGCGGGGTCGACAAGCTCGCGGTGTTCACCGCGGCGAGCGAGTCCTTCTGCGACCGGAACCTGAACACGACCATCAAGGGATCGATCGAGCGTTTCCGCCCGGTGTTCGAAGCGGCGCGTCGGGCATCGTTGCCGGTGCGCGGATACGTCTCCTGCGTGGTGCGATGTCCCTTCGAGGGGGCCATCGATCCCGCGCGGGTGGGGGAGACCGTGACCCGCCTCCTCGAGGCGGCGGACGGGAGGATCGAGATCGCGCTGGGGGAGACCCTCGGGGTGGCGACCCCGGAGGACATCCAGCGATTGCTGGCCGGGGTGGGCGGGATCGTTCCGATGGGCGAACTCGATCTTCACCTGCACGACACCAACGGACGGGCCGTGGACTGTGCCGCTCGAGCCCTCGATCTCGGGGTGCGTCGCTTCGATGCCAGTTGTGCGGGACTCGGAGGATGCCCCTACGCGCCGGGGGCGGCGGGTAATCTGGCCACCGAGGATCTGCTGCGGATGCTGGACCGGGACGGCTGGTCGACCGGCATCGATTCCGACAAGGTCCTCGTCGCCGCGCGGATCGCGGCGGAGATCACCGGCAGGTCCGTGGTGGATCCGGGAACGGATTGACTCGGCTCATCCGGCGAGTCGGGTCCCGGCATCGTCGATCGAGACCGCATCGGGACCGATGAGGATGGTGGGATCGGTGTGAACGATCCGATCCGTGACCCTCCATCCGCCGCCGTGACGCGACCGTGCGAGCCTTCGAACCTCGAGGCCTGACTCGCCGATCAGGACCGCGAGCGCTGGACCCGGGGTTCCGAAGCAGCCGGTGTTGACGATCGTTCGATGCCCGACCCGTCGCACCCCGGCCCGATGGGAGTGTCCCGCGATCACGATTCGTGCCTTCGGACCGAAGCGGGTGGCGAATCGATCGAGGCGACGCGGGTGATTCAGCCAGAAGGCGAGGATCTCGAGGACCTTCCGCGGTTTCGCGACCGCGCCCGTCAGGGTGGTCGGTCTTCCAAGCTCCTCGTCCTCCATCGGTTCGGCAAGGGCGGCCTCCCGACAGGCCTCGAAGAGGGTCTCGAGGGTCTCCCGCTCGGAGGCCGACTTCGATGCCATCACCTCCCGATGTCGTCGGGCGATGATCCGGGCCGCATCCGACCAGGGAGCGAGGGCTTCATGGACGGCGTCCCCATGGGTGATCAGGACCTCGTCGTCGGCAAGCATGAGGTGACGTCGAGCGACGATCTGCGGGTCGTGGTTCCCCGCCAGCAGGATCAGACGGGTGCCGGAGGAACGGCAGCGGTTCTGAAGGAGGTCGAGTTCCCGCCGTGCGACGTCGGAGATCCCGTTGAGACGGACCTCCGCGGTGTCGCCGTTGATCACGAGGGTGGAGGCGCCGTCGACCAGGGCATCCAGCTGGGAGGCGGTCTCGACCATGTCCGGTCGACCCATGTGAAGATCGGAGATCACGACGACCGGCCGGTCGTCCCCATTCGTGTTCGTCACGAGCCGGAACCATCGGGGGCGGGATCGTCGTCGCAGCAGTCCTTCGCCCCGGGGCCGAAGCGGATCGCGTTCTTGCCGTTCCGCTTGGAATCCATCGCGAGCTGATCGGCATGTCGAAGCAGGCTCTGCCCGTCGTGGCCGTCCCATGGGAAGGTGGCCAGTCCGGCCGAGATGCTGAGGGAGCCCTCGGCCTCCACGCCGAGCTGAGGGAACTTGAGTTCGCAGACCTTGGCCTGGAACCGGTGCGCGATGTCCTCGACGGATTCCGGCGGGGCGGACCGTTCGTTCCTCGGTCCATCGGGATCCGAGAAGATCACCACGAACTCGTCGCCGCCGATCCGGAAGACATGGTCGCCGCGACGGATGGTGGATCGGAGCAGATCGACCGTCTGTCTCAGGACCTCGTCGCCCGCATCGTGTCCGTAGCGGTCGTTGTAGGTCTTGAAGTTGTCGATGTCGAACACCATGACCGTGACGATCCGACGTTCCTGTCGAGCCGACTCGAGGGTGTCCGCGAGGATCCGTTCGAAGGCCCTTCGATTGCCTGCTTCGGTGAGTTCGTCGGTCTCGGTGAGCTTCTCGAGGCGACGGATCCGCTGATCCAGTCCCATCCAGATCCCCAGCCACTCCGCCCAGCGTTCGAGATCGGCCCGGCCGACCGTCGAGGACACGATGGTGGCGATGTGGTCATCCTCGAGTCGGATCGGAGCCGAGTTCCTCGACTCCTCGGGATCGAACTCGTCGGGAAAGAGGAGGTGGACGTCACCGGTGCCAAGGTGGGCTCTGATCATCGTGAGCGAGGTGCCACGGAAGGAACCATCGTTCTCGATGATCGACATCACGAGATCGATGTCGCCGATCTGACGGGACCGGCTCTCGAACCCATCGTCGTGCTCGACGGGCGTGCCGGTCGACGGCGCCTCGGAGGCGGTCGGTTCCCCGACATCATCTCGGTGACCGTCCTGCGTTCCGGATTCGTCGAAGCCTCCGGGCCGAGGCGGTGCGGAGGACGCCGCGGGGGTTCGGCGGGGGCTGATCGAAGGATCGCCGGATCCGAGCGCGAGGCGAAGCCGTCCGGGGGTGGGGGGGACCTCGATGGCATCGTCGAATCCCTCGACGAGGGCCGAATCGATGGCGTCATGCCGTCCGCTGGGCACCATGAGCACCAGCCTGACCCGGCGTTCGAGGACTTCGAAGGCGTCGACGATCCGTCGGGCGGAGAACTCCGGGATGGTGACCGGGATGAGGACCGTCTCGATCGGATCGCTGGTGGTCGCGAGTCCCACCGTGGCGATCGCCTCGTAGATGTCGTCGGCGACCTCCGTCCGGTCCGAAGTGATCTCCTCCACGAGATCGATGGTGTCGAGATGTTCGTTCCCGCCGCGCACCACGAGCACCCGGGCTTCAGCCCGGTCTCCAGAGCCCTGCTTGGCGGTGTTCTCGTGATTCATGACGTTCGGGGTCCCCGGTCCTCGGATTCGTCGTCGGCATGGTCCTCGAAGTCCAGCGCGTCGAGGAGTTCCTGGAGTTCGTCACTACTCAGCGTGGTTCGCTCGGGTTCTTCGGCATCGCCCGCTTCCGGAGCCGGATCCGGGACATCGCCTGAACGATCCTTCTCTTCCGCATCACCCGCATCCGGATCGCCGGCATAGATCTCCATCGCGATCCGCTCGGAGCAGTTCCAGATCGGAACCGAGGGCATGTACTGGCGGGTGGAGTTGAAGAGGCCGGAAAGATCGCCCCAGGAATCACGGTTCGCCACCACCAGCACGTTCTGACGGTTGAGCTCCCACTTCCTCTGCAGGCGACGCTCGCGCTCGAGTCTTCCGAGCAGGCTGATCGCCATCAGGGGATGGTTCGCGGTGAAGACGTTGGTGTTCGCGGAATCATCGGAGCGATCGGAAAGAAGCTCCATCAGGGGGGCCGGGAGCTGCTCGCCGGGGGCGATGAGAACCACATACCGCTTGCAGACGGCATCGTCGTCCATCGGGTTGGAGTCGTCCGCCGTGATGGTCATCTCGATCTCGCTCTTCTGGGTCGAGTCTAGCACCGGACTTCCCGGATTCCTGCTCAACCGGATGACTCGCACCCCGGAGCCGGACGAGTCGGCGCTATCGGAACCCAGGACCCCCGATTCGGGCCTCTGAACGGGATCCTCTTCGATCCGAACCCTGAAAAGACTCATCACGCCCGGTTCCGAGCGGCCTCGACCAGGCGGGCGAAGACCTCCAGACCGACCGCCGGGTCCTCGGTTCGCTCGGGATGCCACTGGACCCCCTCGACGTGGGCCCGGGAGGGGCAGCGAACCGCCTCCACCACCCCGTCCGGTGCGGTGGCGACCACCTCGAGTGAGCCCGGATCGGCGAGTGCCTGGCGGTGGTGGCTGTAGACCCGGCCCTTGAACACCGGACCTTCGACCGTGTGGAGGGTGCCGTTCCAGTGGTCTTCCGCGGTTTCCAGGGTGTCCGGAAGATGCTGATCGAGTCGTCCGCCCGCATGCAGACCGAGAAGCTGCATGCCGAGGCAGATGCCGAGGATGGGCCGGTTCGGATCGTCCGCCAGCAGATGATCGAGCAGTTCGATCTCGAAGGTCTGTCGATCCGGGTCGATCAGGGTCGCCTCGGGGTGGACCTCCTCACCGAACGTCCTGGTGTCGGGATCGTCACCTCCGGTGAGCACCAGTCCGTGGATCTTCCCGAGGATCTCTGCGCCGCTGCCCGGCAGGGGAGTCAGGGGCACGGGGATCCCTCCGCAGGCGGAGACCGCCCGCATGTAGGTTCGACGGACCCGGATCTGGTCCTCGACCAGATCACAGGTGATCCCGATGAGTGGCTTGTCGTGCGTGGTCATGGGTGATCGAGCGATCCGGAGGGGTTGCTGGTCCCTGCCCTGGGGGGACCCGAGCAGGCTCGGGCCGTGGTGTGGACTCCGGTCTTCGATTGGGCGTCCGCTTGATGGTGGGCGGCCGCGGTTCGAGGCCCGGGAGGGGCCTCCGGCCTCCGAAACGTCGTTCGAGAGGCTCTGCGTGGCCATGGTGGCCCATTCGGAACCGCGATGCAAGCAGGACTTGCCCGTTCCGCGGTCAATGAGTACCCTTTTCGATTCGTCGCCGCTGCGGGGCCGGACCCGTGGCGGCTGCCACCAGGAGGTGGCATTCGAGACACCAACCCGTCGATTCGGCGGGAAGAACCGGACTTTCGAACCATGACTCAGTTCCAGACCGCACCGACCATTCCGCTCAAGACCGGCACCGACGGCAAGGATTACATCGACTACAAGTCGGTGGACGACCTCCGCAGGCTCATGACGCCCAACGGGAAGATCTACACCCGCAAGCGACTTGGAGCCTCCGCCCGGGAGCAGCGCCGGGTCGCCCAGGCGATCAAGCGGGCCAGGTACATGGCACTTCTGCCCTACACCAGCGCCACGCTCTGATCCGCGCTCGGCCGCGACGCTCATCGAGCCGCCAGACATCGAAGGCCCGGCTTCAAGGAAGCCGGGCCTTCTCGTGTTCGGAGCTTGTTAGAGGGACGGAACCTCGATCAATTCGAGGTTCGACGGGTGCTTCGGGTGATGGCATCGACCGCGGCTCGTGGAAGTCCGATCGTCCAGGCCAAGGCCCATCGGGTGAACAGGCGGCTTCGAATGCGTCGCAGGCCACGATCGCTGGGGTCGATGATCAGACCGCGCCGGATCCAGTTGAAGCACATCACGAAGCGATGATCCGCGAGGGCTGCAAGGGCGAGATTGTGGAGGCTGCGGAGACAGTTCGGATCACGCCGAAGGATCCGTCGCGAGATGGCGATGCCTCCGCAGCGGTCGCCCAGCCGGTAGCGGCATGCGGCGAGTCGACGCAGCACGTCGAGATCCTCGGGGTGGGAGGCCGCGAGTCGTTCCAGCAGCGGATGAGCCTCGGGAAGCAGATCGACCTCGACCAGAAGGCTGGAGAGGTGCTTGCTTTCGTCACTGGTTTCCTCGTCCGAGATCCGGAGCAGGGCCTCCCGCAGCTGCCGCCGGGCCTCGTCGATGCGTCCGCTGCCGATCAGGGCCTCCGCCAGACGGCGTCGAACCAGGGGGGTCTCGGGGTCGAGTCTTCGAACGACCTCGAACTCGACCCTGGCGTCATCGAATCGGCGCATCGAGAGCGCGGTGATGCCGAGTTCCCAGTGGGCGTCGAGGTTCGCGGGTTCGATCTCGAGCACGCGGCGGAATCGATCGATCGCTTCGGGTCTGCGATCGAGCCTGACCAGGAGCCGGCCGGCGGCCAGGAGGCTCTCGATCGAGGCGGGGTTCTCACGCAGTTCGGCGAGGTGGAGCTGCAGGGCCCGCTCGGGGCGACCGCTTCCGGCCAGGAGGCCGGCGATGCGGGAACGAAGGCCCGGCATTCTCGGGGACTGTCGCATCGCCTCCCGATAGCACCAGCTGGCGCGATCGTCCTGGCCGATGTCGGCCTGCAGATCACCCATGGCCACCAGGCAGAAGGGCATCTCCTCGAAGGCCTGCTGGGCCTCGAAGTAGATCAGCTCCGCGTCCTCGGGCCGGCCCAGTCGATGAAGGATCGCGATCCGGACCGCATGACAGTGTTCATCGACCTCTCCGGCGGCGGTGGCGCGTTCGGCGAGATCAAGGGCCTCCTCGAGTCGCTCGAGACGGAGGCAGAGCTCGGCGCTGGCGGCAAGGGGTCGGGGATCTCCGGGAAGCAGGGCGACCGCCTGGCGCATCGAGGCGAGGGCCTCCTCGGTCCGATCGAGGGTTTCGAGGACGCCGGCCAGGGCGGCATGCCATTCACCGCGTGATGGATCGATGTCGATCGCCTGCCGCAGCGACTGCTCCGCCTCGAGTCCGCGTCCCAGCGAGAGAAGCTGTTCCGCACGGGCGGCATGTTCTTCGGCGTGATCCCAATCGTGCATCGGATCGTCCATCTGACTGATTCCTTCGACCATCGGAGGCAGGGGAGGTCGTAGAATATGCCTGTCGACCCGCCTTGGCGCGATCTTCAACGTCCAGACCCCCGGTTTCCCGATGCAGGTACGGGGATAGGTGGTATCACAGTGACGAGATTCTCGGACGAACCCAGCACGCTTCCTTCCGGACGACTCGCGTCGGTGGTGATGGTGGCGTCCCTGATGATCGGCTGTGCGGGTTCCGACCAGAAGCTTGAGACCGCTTCGATGACCGCGATCCGCGGCTGGACTCCGACTCCGGCGTCCCTGTTCGTCACCGGTGACGACCTGCAATTCCTCATCGGGCTGCTCGAGGATCCGGCGGTTCCGCCCGGATTCCGCAAGGAGGCCGCCAGCCGACTGTCGCGGACGGCCGATCCGGATGCGGCCGAGGCGATCGCCCGGGTGCTTCGAGGTGAGAACGAGGAGATCCGCACATCGGTGCTCGATGGTCTCCGACTCGCCGCACCGCTGCCGCTGCCGGTGGTCCGCAAGCTCGTCACCCTCGTCGAGGACGGGGTCCTGAGTCCCGGATCGGTCGCTCTGGTCCTGGGGGGCGACTCCGGGGTCTCCGTCCAGCTGATCGTCGATCGAATCGCCGAACTCGATGAACGCGAACGCCGGATCCGGCTCTACGACCTGCTCGGGCGGCTCGGGGATCCCATGGCTCCGAGTTCCCTCGTCGCGGCGATCGGACGAGTGAGGGATTCCGAGGAGCTCGCGGCGATCGATGCCGCCCTGCAGCGATGGTCCAACATGAAGGGGGGGATGACTCCCGCCCAGTGGCAGGCGTGGTGGACGAGTCTGAGCATGGAGGGCGACGAGTCCCAGGGCATGCGGAGACTGGCGAATCGAATCGCGAGTGAGACCGCTCGGGCCGGCGCCGCCGAGGCACGAGCCCTCGAGGCGGAATCCCGGGCCGACCGACTGGCGGGCCGGATCGCGGAACTGCATGCGAGGCTTCTCGCCCTGCTTCCGGAGGCGGAACAGGTCGAACGCATCCAGAGCATGCTTCGAGACGAGGAGGCACTCGTCCGTCTGGCGGCGATCGGGCAGGTCGAAAGAATGCTTCGAGATGCCCGGGTCCTTCCGGACGGCATCCGTCAGGACATGCTGATCGGGCTCGGGGACTCCGATCCCGGGATCCGCATCCGGGCCGCCGAGGTGCTCGATGCGATGGGGGCCGCCGACTTCGCGGCCACGCTCGTGCGTTCGCTCGAGAAGGAGTCCGATCCGAAGGTGATTCGAGCCGGTCTCCGGGTGCTCGGAAGTCGTCCCCGACCGGAGGCGATCCCTTTCGCCCTCGAGCGTCTTCGCAGCCCCGACGGGGAGACCGAGCGGCTCGCCGCGGGCGTGATCGCCTCCGTCGCCATCGAGGGAGCCCTCGATCCTGAGGCCAGGGAACAGGTCCGACGTCGTTTCGCCGAGGATCGAGGCTCGATCGACAGCCGTGATGAAGCCACCCTTGCGGTGCTGCTCGCCGATCAACCCGATCAGGAGATCGGACTGCTCGACGACCCCGAGGAATCGGTTCGACGAGGCGCCGCGGAGGCCTATCGAACCCTCGGGCTTCGAGACCTCCTCCTTTCAATGGCGAGGAACCCGACCGTCGCCCGCGTCGCGATCCAGGCCTGGGCGACCACCGACGAGCCGGTGGGAGCGCAGAACGTCCGGGCGCTGCTGGAGCTGCGGCCCGACCCGACCGGCCCCGAAGCCGAGGTCGACGTGGCCACCTGGCGGTCGGCGATGGTCAGGATTCTCCAGGCGATGGCCGTCGAGGACATCGCCACCTCCGAGAAGCTCCTGGCGGACGAGCCCGAACTGCTCGAAAGCCGCTGTGCGATGCTGCGAAGAGGAACCTCGCCGGAATCGATGCCGGACGAGGATGCTCGATCCGAGTTGCACACGCTGCTGGGCCGGAACCTGCTGGGGGCCGGACGGCCCCTGGAGGCGGCCGCGGAACTCACCGCCGCGGGGGGGGAGAATCCGGAGTCCCCGCTCCGGAAGGAGCTCTTCACCGCCTTCCTGCTCGCCGAGGAGTGGGATGAAGCGTCGAGACTGGAACCGGCCCCGGAGGCCTGGATCTCCTTTCTCGAGAATCGCCCCGATCTGGAGCAGGAATTCGCTCGTCGCCTCGCCGACGAGATCGACCGTCGATTCGACGGTCGGCTGGACGACGCCTTCGTGGGTCGGATGGATGTCGTCCGGGACCGTTTCGGGACCGCCACCACCCTCGGTGGCTGACACGTCCCGAGCCCGCCTCAGATACCATCATCGATTCACCGATCGCGGTCCCGGTGCGGCCGCGAGTCATCTCGGAAGCCAGTCAGTCACGGAGATCTCTCATGGCCCGCGCTTCAGGCGAATCCGGAGTCGCGACTCGAATCGAACGAGACACCATGGGAGAGATGCCTGTGCCGTCCGATGCCCTGTACGGGGCGACCACGCAGCGCGCGGTGCTCAACTTCCCGGTGTCCGGACGCCCCGTTCCCGCCGAGGTCATCCGCGCCTTCGCGGAACTCAAGCGTGCCGGTGCGGAAGTCAACGGACGGCTCGGAGTGGTGCCTCGATCGGTGACGAGGTTGATCGTCAAGGCATGCGATCAGCTGATCGAGGGGCTCGACGGTCGTGGTGATCGACCCCGGTCCTGGTGGTTGAACCAGTTCCCGGTGGACGTCTACCAGACGGGTTCTGGCACCAGCACGAACATGAACATGAACGAGGTCGTCTCCAATCTCGCCTGCCTTGCCGCGGGCAACGAGCTCGGCAGTCGTGACCCCGTGCATCCCAACGACCACGTGAACCAGGGGCAGAGCAGCAACGACACCTTTCCGACCGCGATGCAGGTCGCGGGAGCGGTGTCGATCCGGCGCGAACTCGTGCCGGCGCTGACCCGGCTGCACAAGGGGCTGCTCCGGAAGGCGGACCGCTGGGACGAGGTGGTCAAGACCGGGCGGACCCACCTTCAGGACGCGACCCCGATGAGGGTCGGACAGGAGTTCTCCGGTTTCGCCGCGCAGATCGAGGAGTCGATCATCCGGTGCGGTCGGGCGATGGCCCGCCTCGCGGGCAATCTTCCGATCGGAGGAACCGCGGTCGGGACGGGGATCAACACCCATCCGGACTTCGGTGGCGGAGTCGCGGAGCGGCTCTCCAGACGACTGAAGGTCGAGTTCAGCGAGGCGAGGAATCACTTCGAGGCCCAGGCGACCCGCGACTGCGTGGTCGAGGCCTCCGGCGAACTCAAGACCATCGCGACCAGTCTCTCGAAGATCGCGAACGACATCCGCTGGCTGGGTTCCGGTCCGCGCTGCGGCCTCGGGGAGCTCGTCCTGCCCGCTACCCAGCCCGGGTCGTCGATCATGCCGGCCAAGGTGAATCCCGTGATCTGCGAAAGCGTGATCCAGGTGGCCTGCCAGGTCGTCGGTCATGATGCCGCGATCACCCTCGGCGGCTTCGGCGGGGTCGGTTCGGTGCTCCAGCTCAACGTCGCGATGCCGATGATGGCCTGGTCGCTGCAGGATTCGATCCGGCTGCTCGCCAATGCCGCCACGATCCTCCAGGACAAGTGCGTGAAGGATCTCCAGCTCGACCGCGCCGTGGTGGAGGAGAACGTCGAGCGAAGTCTCATGAACTGCACGTGTCTGGCCCCCGAGATCGGTTACGAGAACGCGGCCGCGATCGCCAAGGAGGCGCACGCCCGGGGAGCTTCGGTCCGGGAGATCGCCTCCGAGAGGGCCGGGATCGACGAGGCCCGGCTCGACGAACTTCTCGACGCCCGCGCCATGACCGAACCCTCAGCCGGAGACTCCCCCGGTTCCCGCGCCGGGAGCAGGAAGGGGACCGGGAAGGGCAGGAAGAAGGCCACGAACAGGAAGTCACCGAGAAAAGGCAGCACCAAGGGAGCACGAAGATGACCGCCGTCGAACCCATTCACGATCCTGCGTTCGATCCGGAGCTGGCGGATGTGGAGATGCACCTCGTGCCTCCGACCTCCCCGGTCACCGGAACCGTGGTGAAGAACGAGATCTGCATGAGCGGCAAGTCCGCGAGCTTCATCCGTCACGTCTGCATCGATGTGGCCGGCACCCCGATCGAGGGAGCCTTCTCGGCGGGGCAGAGCTTCGGAATCGTGCCACCGGGCGAGGATCACAACGGACGATCCCACAAGGTGCGTCTCTATTCGATCGCGTCGCCCACCGCGGGCGAGGACGGAGCGGGCCGGATCCTCTCGACGACCTGCAAGCGGGTGATCGACGAGTATCAGCCCTCCTCCGACGACGACGAGACACGTGGTCTCTTTCTCGGAGTGTGCTCGAACTACGTCTGTGATCTGCGCCCCGGCGACAAGGTCCAGGTGACCGGGCCGGTGGGGAAGCGGTTCGTGTTGCCGAAGGATCCGAATCGTCACGACTATCTGATGCTCGCGACCGGCACCGGGATCGCCCCGTTCCGCGGCATGATCCTCGACATGTTCGAGGGAGCCGGCGGCCCCATCGAGAGCGAGGTCCATCTGGTGATGGGCGCTCCATACCGGAGCGATCTGCTCTACCACGACCTCCTGACCGGGCTCGCGGAGAAGCATCCCAACTTCCACTACCACACCGTGATCAGCCGGGAACTCCGCCCCGACGGCAGTCCCCAGGGCTACATCCATCACTATCTCGATCGCGAGGTCCGTCTGCACGAGGATCTTCTTCGCAGGGATCGGACCCTGGTCTACGTCTGCGGACTGGCGGGCATGCAGACCGGGGTCTTCCAGACCATGGCGAAGCTCGGCGTGGGGGGGCCCTACCTCAAGGTGAAGGAGGAGCTGGCGGGCACCGGTCCGGAGGACTGGAAGTCGGCGGACATCCGGAAGCACGTCCGACCCACGCATCGCTGCATGCTCGAGGTGTACTGAGACGTCCATCCGTTCTCGAATCAGGTGAAAAGACCGCGACCCGGCGTTTCCAACGCCGGGTCGCGGTGTTCACGGGGAGATCTTTCGGGACGGGGTCCCGGAAATGCTCAGTCGTAAGCCGCCGTCACCGTCGGGAGCTGGATGGTCTCCAGCTTCAGGTTCGTGGTGATCCTGAAGTTCGACTGGGTCCGGTGCCGTTCGGCGAAGAAGAAGCTCAGCTTGTAGTCCTCGCCGTCCTCGAGCTCGAGGCGGTCGAGGTCGACCGTCTGTTCGATCGCGGAATGGACGCCGCCGAGGTCGATCACGAGCTTGTCGTCGATGAAGACCCACACGTCGTCGTCACCGCGGAAGGTGAACACCTGGGCTCCATCGGCCTCGTAGGTGAACTCGGTGTGGAGCTCGAAGGTGAAGTGGAAGTTGTGGTCGGGTCCGTCCCCGCCGGAGTTTCCATAGAGCTGGTGATCGATCGGGAAGAATCCGCCGCGTGCGCTGTACACGTCGTTGACGTCGGAGTCGAAGACATAGGAGCCGTCGACCTGTCTGACGAGCTCGATGTCCAGAAGCTTCGACTTGTTCACTCGCGGGTCGTCCCGGAACCAGAGTCGGAACGACTCCTCGTCCTGGATGCCGCCGGGATCGCTTCCCCGGCTGCTGGCCGCGGTGTCGCCCATCGAGGAGTCGAACAGGCGCCAGCAGATGTTCCTTCCGCTGGAGTTCCGCCACTGTCCGGCGACCTTGTATCCGTTGCCGGTGAAGACGGGCTTGCCTTCGGCGTCGAGGTTCGTGGCGACGTTTCCGACGTAGTAGCCGAACCCTCGGGCCGGCCTCCGCTCGAAGTCGGGATGCCCGCCTTCCACGGTCCGTTCCTTGAAGTCGCGGACGACCCCGGTCAGGGTGAGCGATTCGGGAGCCTCCTCCCCGGCGGGGGCCGGGGCGGCGCCCAGCATGCCGGCGGCGAGGGCCGTGGCGGTGATTCCGATGATGGTGTGCTTGATCGCCTTCATGTCCGCTCCTCCCGAGGGGCCTTCGTCGGGCCGACGACGCCTCCGAGACCGACCGTACGATTCAGATCCGCGGATCCAAGCGCCCGATCCCGGGGTTCGGACTCATTTCCGGGTCGGGGTCCGGTCGTGCCGGTCGTGCCGGTCGTCGGGGGTACGGGTGCAGTCGGAGACGCTCTCGGGCCGATGTGCAGGGGACGGGACGGCCCCGGGCACTGGAGAATCGCTCGCATGGATTGTTTTCGGATCGAAGGAGGCCACCGGCTCTCCGGTCGCCTCTCGGTGGAGGGGTCCAAGAACGCCTCGCTGCCGCTCATGGCGGCCACCCTGCTCGCCGACGGCCCCGTGGATCTCCACGGGGTGCCGGAACTGAGCGACACCCGCAACATGATCCGTCTGCTGACGGAGCTCGGCATCGAGATCGACGAATCCGAGCCGGGCCGGTTGCGATTCAAGACCGTGGATCCCACCGCGGTGCATGCCCGGTACGACATCGTCCGGACGATGCGGGCGAGCATCTGCGTCCTCGGTCCCATGCTGGCCAGACGCCGGCGGGCGGTGGTGTCCATGCCCGGAGGGTGCGCCTTCGGCTCTCGTCCCGTGGATCTCCATCTCAGGGGCCTCGAGGCCCTCGGGGCCACGGTCCGGCTCGACGGGGGAGACATCCACTGCGAGGCGGAGAAGCTCCGCGGCACGACCATCTTCCTCGGAGGACCCTTCGGATCCACCGTGCTGGGCACTGCCAACGTCATGAGTGCGGCGACGGTAGCGGAGGGCACCACGATCATCGAATGCGCGGCCTGCGAGCCGGAGATCGCGGATCTCGCCCGTCTTCTGAACGCCATGGGGGCGAGGATCGAGGGCGCCGGCACGCCTCGACTCGTCATTCACGGGGTCGACGAGCTCGGGTCGGCATCCCACCGGGTCATGCCCGATCGGATCGTCGCCGGAACCTACGCGGCCGCCGCGGCGGTGACCGGTGGCGACATCGAGATCGCGGACTTCCCTCACGAGTGCCTTCTGGCCGCGATCGATCGCTTCACGCAGATCGGGGTGTCGGTGGAACGGCTCGCCCCCGAGGAGGATCCGATCCGCTGTCGGGTCCGGGTCACCAGCGATCCGGATCTCCGGCCCACGATCATCACCACCCAGCCTCACCCCGGCTTCCCCACCGACCTCCAGGCCCAGTTCATGACCCTGCTCTGCCTCGCGAGGGGCAACAGCATCATCACCGAGAAGATCTATCCCGAGCGGTTCATGCACGTGGCGGAGCTCTCACGGATGGGCGCCGAACTCATCCGACAGGGGCCGACCGTGATGGTGGTGGGTGGCCGTCCCCTGGTGGGTGCCCCGGTGATGGCGAGCGACCTGCGTGCCTCGGCCTGCCTGGTCATGGCGGGACTCGCGGCGGAGGGGGAGACCATCGTGAACCGCGTCTACCACCTCGATCGTGGTTACTACCGGATGGAGAAGACCCTCAACGATCTCGGGGCCCGGATCGAGCGTCTGGATGATCGCGAGCTTCCGGATCGCATCGAGGACTGACCGACCGCGGACTTCACGCGTGCAGGAGGTGATGCATCGCGATCGCCGCGGCCGTCGCCGCATTCAGGGACCGCTCGTCGGAGGCACCCGGTCGCTCGTTCCCCGGCAGTGACGGGGGGCCTTCGATCCGTCGGATCGTGTCGCAGGCCTCGAGAACCTCCCGGCCCAGTCCGTGGCCCTCGTTGCCGACCACCACCATGACGTGGTCCGGGATCCGATCATCGATCCGGTCCGGATCCGCGGTCCCGGCGAGCGACGTCAGCAGCGGCGCATCCGGCAGGTTCTCGAGGGCGATGGTTCCGAATCCATGCTCCTCGCGGAGTCGTTCGATCGCCTTTGGAAGCGACGGCGTCGAGGCCCAGTCGACTCGAAACACCTGTCCCATCGAGATCCGGATGCAGCGACGAAGCAGCGGATCCGCGCAGGCATGATCGAGCAGCAGTCCATCCGCCCCGAGGGCGGCCGCGGATCGGAAGATCCCGCCCATGTTGTCCATCGAGGTGATGCCGGCCATCCCCACGAGCACCCGCCGCCCGGGCCTCCCGTCCCGCACCCGATCCACGAGTCGTTCGAGATCAGGGGGACGGTCGGGTCGGATGCCGATGGCGAGGCAGCCGGCATGAAAGTGGTACCCGCTCGCTTCGGTCATGACCGACTCGTCGCTGGAGAGCACCGAAGCTCCGAGTCCGGTCGCCACCTCCATCACCTCGGGACATCGCTCCGGATCACCCAGCAGGGTCTCCACCTCGAACCAGCCGGCCTGCACCGCATCGAGGAACCTGGACACGCACCGTGGTGATTCGACCACGAAGCGGCCGCCATCGGCTCTCCGGTGACGATCCTTGATGGATCGAAAGGGATCGAGCGCCTCGTCCTCGGGGGATTCGATCCGACGCATCATGGGTCCAGTCGAAGGTCGGCCTCGATCTCCTGCCGGAGTCGTTCGGCAAGCCGATTCATGGTCTCCTCCAGACGGATGAGGGACTCGTCGAGGTTCGGTGGGGGGGCTGAGTCCCGTCGGTGGCCGGCTCGGCCTCGACGCGATGCCTCCTCGAGAAAGCGGGCCGCATCCCGAAGCTCCATGCCGGCGAGCACCACGTCGTTGGTCGATTCGAGAAGTCGGCGTCGTGATTCACTGGCTCGATCCGGCCGCGTGGTGAGAGCTTCGATCACCAGAGGCACGAGGTCCTCTAGCGCCGCCTTGAGCTGCCCGCCCGCCAGCACCATCCGGGCCGTGGTCCGGTTCAATCCGGCGGAGATCTCGGGAGCCAGGTTTCGAGTGCGGGTCGCGACCGATTCGGCATCCGTCATGGCGCTCTGAAGGTCCAGAGCGACCGCCTCGAGCCGATTCCTGATGCGGTCGGTGAATCGCCGCATGATCTCCACGTCCTCGCGGCCCGCATCCAGTTCGAGATCGATCAGTGCGAATCGAGCCCTCCAGCGTTCCAGATCAACGCGGACCGCCGCGGCCTCGGCATCCATGCGTTTCCGAAGGTCGAAAGCGGCCTGCCGGATGAGCGGGACCTGCTCGAAGATGAGCTGATAGCGGGCGACGACCTCCCGGATCCTCGCCGTGACCTCCGTGGTGTTCCTGTCCAGGTCGAGGTTCAGCTCGTCGATCATCATCCGCGTCGGCCTGAGATTCGACTGGATGATCCGATCCTGTTCCTCGATGTCGGTGGTGAGCTTCTCCAGTCCCGCGGTGATCCTCTCGAGCATCTCGCCGTTGGTCCGGCCGATGAAGCCCGCCGCCGGGCCTCCCCTCGAGGTGGTCCGGGAGATCGGAATGATCCGGTCCTCACCGGGCTTGAACGTCTGACCCGGACCCCCGACGTACTTGATGTCGAGAAAGCCGATGTTGCCGGCGGTGCTGGTTCCCTGCCGGATCACCGCATTCCGGGCGAGCACGACCTCCTCGTCCAGCTCGAACTCGACGATGATCATCTCCCGGGATCGTGGCGGCCCCTGCTTGGTCCTGATGTCCCCGACATCGACCACCCGGCCTCTCGGCATTCCACCGACCAGCACCCGGCTGCCGACCTCGAGTCCGCCGGCTCCGTCACGCACCGGCACGGTCACCGCCCAGGTCTCGGACTCGGGGCGAAGCCAGTCGGGGATCCATGACACCACGTAGCCGATGCCGATGATCAGAAGGATGACCACGGCGCCGAGGCGTCGAAGCTGGGTCGAGGTTGGTGCTTCGGCACTCATGGGCCAGTCTCAAGGGGCGTCCGCGCGGGGTGGGGTGCGGGACGTCCTCTCGTCCTCATTCGGCCGACTCTGGACTCGACCCCTGATCCTCCGGGACGACCTCGTCCGTCTCCTGCACGGCATCACTCTCGCCGATGATGACCGAGAACAGTCGTGACTGAGCGGTCTCGAGGCGTCGGAGCGACTCCGCCAGGAATCGTTCGATGTCCGCCCGCAGGGACGGATCCTCCTCGACGACGCTGGGGAAGCGCTGCATCACCGACTGGAGGCTTTCGGCCGCGCTTCGCACCTCGCCTGCGGCGATGGTGAAGTCACGGGCGGCTGCGAAGAGATTCTCGTTGGCCAGTTCCCCGGGCTGGGGCTGGTAGAGGATGCGCCATGGGCTTCGTCGGATCTCGAGGGTGGCCAGCTTCATCTCCCCGGCGGCGACCATCGCATCCTGCAGCATGGCCCGGATGGAGGGCACCGAAGCGGCGATCTCGACGTCGAGGGTGCCGAGGAGCTTCGCAAGATCGCCGATCGCCTTCGAGCCGTCGTCGAGCGCCTCGTCCACCCGGGCGAGGGTCTGATCCCTCAGACGGCGGGTGATCGCCACGCCGTCCTCGGTCATGATCTCGAGGTTCGCGATCGAGGCGTCGATGCGTCCGATGTTGCGTCGCACCAGGTCCCCGATGAGTCGGACGTCCTCCCGGACCTCCTCGATCGTCTTCTCCGCGGTCTGCATGCCGCCATCGAGTCGATCGGCGGCGGAGGAGACCGATTCGAAGGTCCGGTCGATGTCTCCACGCCAGCCCTGATAGTCGCCACGGACGTCCGAGACCAGTCCGCGCATGTCCTCGAGGGTGGGACGGATGTCCTGATCGAAGCTCTCGCTGATGTCCTTGTCGAGGAAGTCGGTGAAGGAAACCATGTTGTAGAGGAGCTGGCGGGTGCTCTGGGCGTTCTCGGCACCGACGATGGTGGTCAGCAGTCCGTCACCGGGAGTGGCGGGGATCCGGCCGGATCCGTCGGTCGGCAGCAGGATGGACTCCTCGCCGTTGCGCGGGTCCGGAGACTGGGTGGCCTGGTCCGCGCCGCCGACGGTGGTGATGTTGATCCAGCTCGAACCACCGAGGATGGGGACGGTGCGGATCGCCACCGCGTTCGACCACAAGTCGATCTTCGTGTCCACCTCGATGTCGACGATGGCCTCCGGCGACTCGTCCTTGTCGGGATCCAGCCCGGTGAGTCTGATGCCGGTCACTCTTCCCCGGGTCAGACCGCCGACGCGGACCTCGGAACCGTCGTTCAGTCCCGAGACGCCGTCGCGGAGATCGAAGCTGATCGAGTACCGGTTGTACTTTCCGAAGAGCTGCTCGACCATCTGGCCGTTGAGGACGATCAGGGTCGAGAATCCAAGGACCAGCGTCAGGATCGTGAAGATCCCGGCCTTGAAGTTGTTCCTTTCGGATTCACCGGTCTCTGCCATGCGGTGAAGTATGGCCCGGCGGGGCCGGATTCGCCAATCGGCGGGCTCCGGATCAGGCCTTGACCATCTCCTCGTTGGTCGGATACCGCTCGACGGCCTTGAGCAGCTGGTCGATCTGGGTGGGGGGGGGCATGGAGATCAGACGTCGCCTCAGGGCGGTGACGGTCTTGAGCTCCCGTTCGCCGAGGAGGAGGTCCTCCTTCCGGGTCCCGCTCGCCGCGAGGTTGATGGCGGGATACAGCCTCTTCTCGGAGATGGAGCGGTCCAGGATCAGCTCCATGTTGCCGGTGCCCTTGAACTCCTCGAAGATGACCTGATCCGCCCGGCTGCCGGTGTCCACCAGGCAGCTGGCGATGATGGTCAGCGATCCTCCCTCTTCGGCGTTTCTCGCCGCACCGAAGAGCTGCTTGGGGATCTCCATCGCCCTCGAGTCCAGGCCTCCCGACATGGTCCGTCCACTCTGTCGGAAGGAGCGGGAATTGTTGAACGCACGTCCGAGCCGGGTCAGCGAATCGAGCAGGACCACCACGTCCCGCCCGGCCTCGAGCTTCCTCTTCGCCCGCTCGATGGCGAGGATGCCCAGACGGCAGTGGGTGTCGACGTCCATGTCGTTGCTCGAGGCGAGCACCTCGGCGGGGACGTTCCGCCGGAAGTCCGTGACCTCCTCGGGTCGTTCGTCGATGAGCAGGGCGACCACGTCGACATCGGGGTGATTGTGCTTGATCCCCGACGCGATCTGCTGGAGCAGGATGGTCTTTCCGGCCTTCGGCGGCGCGACGATCAGGCCCCGGGTTCCGTAGCCGATCGGGCAGAAGAGATCGATCAGACGACAGGCCGGGGGGCACCCGCGATGCTCCAGCGCCAAGCGGGGCTGCGGATCGATCGGAGTGAGTTCGTCGAAGGTCTTCCGAGCGGCATAGACGTCGGGGGCGAGACCCTCGACCTCGAGAACCTCCTCCACGATCGGGCGAGGGGCGCGACCGCCGGATCGACGACGGCGACGCGGCTTTCGCTGCACCACCTCGACGGAGAGTTCCTGGGCCGGCCGCAGGTCGAGCTGCTCGACCAGATCGGCGGGGACGAACGGATCCTCGGATGACTCGAGAAGTCCGTCACCCAGCTGTCGCAGGCGGGGTTCCGAGCCCTTGGGGAAGTCCAGGATGCCGGTTGCGGTGGTCATCGGGAGAGACTCGACGTTCGATCGGGCCTGGGCCTCGCTCCATGGAGCGAGGTGGGGCCGTGCATGGACGTCGTATGGAGTCCCGGGTTCGTTCATGGACGGATGACGGAATCCTGCCGTCACTCGACTTTCGAACGAGATGGAGGGGGGAATGGCGGACGAAGGATTTCGGATCGCCGGGTGGAAGTATACGAAACCTCGGGGGATTTGCCAGTCGAGGGTTCAGCTCCGGGCGGAGAGATGGATCGCGATGCGACCCGCCAACGAGGCGTTGGAAACCAGGAGGGCGACGTTGGAGGACAGCGGATCGGTGCCCTCGGCGCCGAGCATGGAGGAGAGCAGGAAGGGCGTCACGTCGGCTCCCTCGATGCCGAGGGAGCTGGCTTCGGCCAGCCCGGTGTCGACGAGGGCGTCGAGTCGACTCGAGTCGATGGAGGCGTCGGCGGGGCAGGGGTTCGCGACGAGGATTCCGGAAGCGACGCCGAACGAGTTCCAGTGACGATCGATGCAGCGGGAGGCCGTCTCCGGATCATCGATCCGGTGAGGGACCTTGAGATCGTCGTGAAGGCCGGCGGTGAACACCGGCATCCGGTCGGTGCCGAATCCCAGCACCGGGACCCCGAGCGAATCCAGGGCCTCGAGGGTCGCGGTGACATCGAGGATCACCTTCGCCCCTGAGGCGACCACCGCCACCGGCTCGGTCGCCAGGGCCCGGAGATCCGCCGAGATGTCCGGTCGTGACTGCCAGTCTCGATGGACCCCGCCGATGCCCCCGGTGGCGAACACCTCGATCGGTCGTGGCGAGGCGAGGCGGCATGCTCTCATCGAGGCGGCGACCGTCGTGCCCGCGCAGGCTCCGTCCACCGACAGGCCGGCAAGGTCTCGGGTCGAGGCCTTCCTCGCCGCCTCGTCCAGGGCGAGGCGTTCGAGTTCCGCGTCATCGAGTCCGATGCGCAGGACGCCATCGATCACGCCGATGGTCGCGGGTACGGCACCGGCATGGCGTGCCGCATCTGCAATGGCACGAACGGATTCGAGATTGAAGGGGGCCCCGGCATCCCAGTCGCGTCCCGCGAGCAGTCGCCCCGCCTCGTGATCCGGCCCCAGCGATGTCGGTCTCTCCCGGGGTTCGCGGGGGAGGCCGTGGGTGAGGACCGCGGTCTCGAGTCCCACCACCGGCCGGCCTTCGGCAAGGGCATCGGCGACCTCAGGAGAAGTGACGACTCCCGCCGAACCGTTCATCGTCTTCGGGTCCGGACCTTCCCCTGCATTCGACGGGCAGGCATCGCCTTGGGGACGAGGCCGCCGGGGAAGGCGGCTTCATCGTCGGCCTTGATGACCTTGGCCTCGGTCCGCTTCTGGCTGCTTTCCCGGTCACGGGCCCGCTGATCTGCGAGTTCCCGCTCCGCCCGGATGTCGGCGGGCACGGGGCCGGGCTTGAAGTCCTCGTAGATCGACTGGGGGATCTCGATGTTGGCCAGCATCTCGCAGGCGGTGAGCAGCGGCCCCTGCTCGGGGGCGACCAGGGTCCAGGCCACGCCCTCCCGGCCGGCCCGGGCGGTGCGGCCGATCCGGTGGATGTAGACCTCGGGGTCCTCGGGAATGTCGTAGTTGATGACGTGGCTGATCCCGTCGACGTCGAGGCCTCGGGCGGCGAGATCGCTGGCCACCAGCACTCCGAGGGATCCCTCGCGAAGGGCGTCCATGACCTGGTTGCGCTTCCGCTGGTACATGTCGCCGTGGATGGCGTGGGCGTCGATGCCCTTTCGGGAGAGGAACTCGGTCACGCCGTCGACCGTCCGCTTGGTGCGGCAGAAGACCACGGTGAGCGCGGGTTCCTCGTGGGTCAGCAGATGATGAAGCATCCGCTTCTTGTCCCATCGTTCGACCTTGAGCCACGACTGCTTCACGCGAGCGACGGTGAGGCTCTTCTCGCTGGTGACGATCTTCTCGGGGTCCTTCATGTAGGACCGGGCGAGCTTCTCGATCTCGGGGGAGATCGTCGCACTCACGAAGATCGTCTGCGGCCGCTGCTTCATAGATCCGAGGATCTTGCGGATGTCGTCGCGGAAACCGATGTCGAGCATCCGGTCGACCTCGTCCAGCACCGCCATCCTGATCGAGTTGTAGGGCAGCATCCTTCGGTCGTGGAGGTCCATGACCCGGCCCGGGGTGCCGACGATGATCTCCGGTCCCTTCTCGAGCTTCGGGGCCTGGGCGGTGATGCGCTGACCGCCGTAGACCGGGACGATCCGCAGGCGGGTGTCGCAGCCGAGATCCTTGATCTCCCGTGCGACCTGGATGGCGAGCTCCCGGGTCGGCACCAGGACCAGGGAGGCGAACTTGTCGCCCGGCTTCACGTTGGCCAGGATCGGAAGGCCGAAGGCCGCGGTCTTGCCCGTCCCGGTCTTGGCCTGGCCGAGCACGTGTCGTCCGGCCAGGGCGGGAGGAATGAGCGCCGCCTGGATCCGGGTGGGGTGCTCGAACCCGCTCTTGGTGATGCCGTCCAGAACATCCTTGGGCAGGCCCAGGTCGGCGAAGGTCTGGCTCGTATCGAAGGTCTCCTCCGCGGCGGATCCGGCGGAGGAGTCGTTCGGGGTGTCATTGGCGGTGGCGTCGACGTCACCTTGTCTGGGAGCGTCGGTCACGGGAGGATCCAGCTCTTGGGTCACGGATTGATCTCTGGGAGATGCCGTCGATCATGAAGATGATCTGTTTCGATTCGGCTTGTCGATAGTATGCGGGTGGAGGTCTTTCCGTTGGACCTCGAGCCTCGCTGATTGGATATTCCACCCGAAGCATGGCCACTCAGAGCACCATTCGCATCGATCTGGACGCCCTCGAGGCCAATCTCCGGGCTATCGGAGCCCATTGCGGAGGTGGCCCCGAGCGGATCTGTGCCGTGGTCAAGGCCGATGCCTACGGGCTGGGGGCGGGTCGGATCGCCGGTGCCATGGGTCGCATCGGCATCGAGAGCTTCGCCACCTACGGTCCCCAGGAGGCCCTGGAGGTCGGAGATGCGACCACCCGGGGCTGGGTTCTGGTGCTCATGCCCGTCCGGGAGCTGTCCCGGGACACCCGGACCACCGCCCTCCTTGGAAGGGGCCGGCTTCACTTCTCCGCTCACGATCTCCAGCAGGTGCGTGATCTCGAAGCCGAGGCCGATCGGCTCGGGGTGGTCCTGCCGCTCCATCTCGAGCTCGAGACCGGGATGGGCCGGGGGGGCACCGATGCCGAGGAGGCGGAAGCCATCCTTCGACTGATCGACGGGAGCTGTCGTCTTCGCCTGGCGGGGGTGTTCACCCACCTGCCCGACGCGGTGGACGATCCGGTGTCCGCGATCAATCGCGGGCGGGTCCTCGAATCGTTCCTGTCCGGGGTCCGGGACCTGGTTCCGGCCGACGCGGTCCGACACGTCGCCGCGACCGCGAGCCTGGAATCCAGATCGCTTCTCTTCGATCAGGTCCGGGTCGGGCTCGGATGGGTCGGGCACGGGATTCGAACCCTCGCGGGTCGGCCCGATCCGATCTCCCTGGTGCCGATCGTCTCGTGGTGGTCCAAGGTGATCCGGGTCCGTCGTCTGCCGGCCGGCAGCTCGGTGGGCTACGGATGCACGGTACGCACGACCCGGGAGACCGTGGCTGGAATCGTCCCCGTCGGATACGCGGACGGACTCCCCTCGGTGCCGGGTGAGGAGAATCACCAGGTCGTGGTGCACGGCAAGGGGGGGCCGATCGTGGTCCCGGTGCTCGGACGCATGAACATGGATCAGTTCGTGGTCGACCTGACCGATGTGGGGCCCTGTGCAGACGAGATTCCGGTGGAGATCCTCTCCGCCGATCCGGAATCACCCGCCTCCCTGGACCGGGTCGCCGCCCGAGCCGGAGTCTCTCCCTACCAGCTGCTCTGCGGCATCGGTTCGCGGGTTCCCCGGCTTCTGGTGACCGGAAGATCCCTCTCCCCCGCGATGCCCGTCGCCGAGAGGAACGCCTCCGCGGTGCAGGACGACCGTCGTTCGATCGGGCAATGAGCCTCGATTCCGCATGCGGGACCCGGTCGCGTCCTACCATGGGCGGATGATGCAGCAGACCGATCCTGAAACCTGCCGTCTTGGTGCGGTGTCGTACCTGAACACGCTTCCGTTGATCGATGGACTCGATCGGGTTCCGGGTGTCCGGGTCGTTCCCGACGTGCCCTCCGCGCTCGCGGATCGCCTGGTGGCCGGGGAGACCGATCTTTCGCTCTGCTCGGTCATCGATCATCAGGTCTCCGAACGTCCCATGGAGCTCGTTCCGGTCGGTCAGATCGGTTGTGACGGGGAGACTCGGACGGTGGCGCTGTTCTCCAGGATCCCCATCGAGGAGATCGAGGAGGTCGCCTGCGACGTCGAAAGCCACACCTCGGTGGCGCTGGCTCGCGTGCTTCTGGCCGAGCGGACCGGTCGTTCCCCCGCGGTGACGCCGTTTCCGCCCGAGAGTGATCAGGTTCCGGATTCGGTGCTGCTCATCGGCGACAAGGTGGCTCGCCTCGCACCGCCTTCCTCCACGCATCCCCATCGAGTCGATCTCGGGATCGCATGGAAGGAACTCACCGGTCTGCCCTTCGTCTTCGCAGCGTGGTTCCGGTGCAGTGACGCCGACGATGCGACCCGCGCGAGAGCCGAGCGACTGGCGGTCCTCGCCGATCACCCCCGGCGAAGGCACGCGACGCTGGTGCCCACGATCGCACGACGCGAGGCGGCGGCCCACGGCTGGTCGGTGCCCGAGGCGGTCCACTATCTCGGCACGCTCATTCGATACGAATGCACGTCGCGCTCGATCGAGGCGATCGAACGGTTCCACGGGCTCGCCGCCAGGTGGGGCGTGATCGACGGGCAGCGTCCGCTCGATGTCGTGCCGGTCGAGACCGTGGACGCCTGATGGCCGGTGAGGGCACCAGCCCCGCCTACCGGGCGATTCGACGGCAGTTCGAGTTCGCCGGTGAATCCGCGGAGGCCAGGCTCGACCGGCTCGAGGCCCTGCTGCGGGACATCGATGCCGCATCCTCCTACCCGGTGGACTGGCTGGTCTTTCGAGTCACCGGGGTCGCTCCGGATGCGTCCAGCCAGACCGATGTCGCGGAGGGTGGCCGGCTGATCGAGGAACTTGTGACGCTGGTCGAGGATGTCGATCGGAAGCTCGGCCCCCGCCCATTCGATCCTGCGAGCCACGTCGATGCGGAGGAGGCCTCCCTTCGGCTCGGAGTCTCCAGACGAACGCTCCAGCGGTGGCGACGGTTCGGCCTGCCCATGCGGATGTACCGGCATCCGGAGGGGGCGACCCGGGCCGGGGTTCTTCGGGAGTCCCTCGGGCACTTCGCGAGGGAGCACGCGGGACGGATCTCCCGGGCGAGGGTCAGATCCCGGATCGGACCCGAGGAGCACGAGGCGATCCGCGAGCTGCTGGGACGACTCCGAGACGAGGGTGTCGGCCGGGCCGAATCGATTCGAATCGCCGCTTCGCAGTTCGGGCGGAGTCCGTCCGCGATCCGGGCCCGTCTCGAGGGCGGGGAGGCGGCGGCCGGGACCGAGACCGACCGTCTGGTCCGTGTGGTGGGGAGGGCTCGTGAGCGGGTGGTCTCCCGTTCGATGCTGGCCCGGCGATTCGATCGCGCCGAGGAGACCATCCGACGTCATGAACTCCAAGACCGCTGGGCGGGTCTTCGAGGCCTCGAGAACGACGGCGTGGAGGTGCCGAATCTCGATCGTACGGATGCGGCCGAGGTGTTCGGGGCCGCGGGGATGCTCGACGACCTGGCTCGCAGCCTTGATCAGGCGACGCCCGAGGTCTGGCTGGAGACCGTCCGCGGCCTGCCCGACACCGAGGATGTCGACACGGTCAAGGCGCGTCTCGCGGCGATGCACTTCGCACGCGCCGTCGCGGCCGGAGCGGTCGCGGCACTCGAGCAGGATGGGGATGGAGGACCGGTCCGACCCGGCGAGCGATCCCTCGATCCGATCGAGACCTCGCTGCGATGGTGGGGGCTTCTCCTCGAGCGAAACACGATCTCCGGTCTGGCCGGTGGTCTGAGGCGACTGGAGCAGTCGATCGGTCGCCGAATCGAGAACCTGTCTCCACGGAGGCTTCGTGCCGGTATCGATCTTCTGCTCCATGCGACCGCCGATGCGGTCAGGAACTTCGATCCGTCCCGGCAGGTCGTCGGTCACGACCTGGATCGGGCGGTGGGACTCGTGGTCGCCCGTCGGATCGCCGCTTCACCCATCGCGCTGCCCATGAGCGGGGCTGGGCTGCGGAGGATCCCCTCCGAGCGGATGCCGGTGGATCCGACTTCGGTGATCCCCGGGCGGACCCGCGATCTGCTGGCGCCGGAGCGATGGTGGCGGGTGGTGCTGGCCGCGGGACGCGACGAGGAGATCAGACGCTCGGTCGGCTGGAGACCGTTGGCACGACGATTCGCCCTCGAGACTCCGGCCCGACCCGGCACCCTCTCCGACGTCGCGCGGGCGGTCGGACTGCCCGCGACGCGACTGGTCGCCGACCTGGAGTCGTCGCTGGCGGGTCTCCGCCGCGTCGCGATGGAGGAGATCGCGCTTCGGGATCGATGAGCATCGGAATTGATGAAAGGAAACGCGACGCGTCCCGGAGGACGCGTCGCGTGGGGTCTGCTTCGATCGATCGGTTCGGCGGATCAGCGCTTCGAGAACTGGAAGCGACGACGGGCGCCGGCCTGACCGTACTTCTTGCGTTCCACCTTTCGGGCATCACGCGTGAGGTAGTTGTGCTCGCGAAGCGTGCCTTCGAGGTTCGGGTCGAACTCTCGGAGGGCTCGGCCGAGGCCGAGGACGATCGCTCCGGCCTGGCCCATGAATCCGCCGCCGTGGCAGTTGACGAAGATGTCGACCTTGCCTTCGGTGTCGGTGTTCTTGAGCACGCCGCGGATCGCGTCGCGATCACGGGTCTCGGTGAAGTACTCCTCGAGAGGCTTGGACTTCACGCGTCCACGGATCTGGAACTCGCCGGTGCCGGGCTTGATCCGGACGCGGGCGACGGCGGTCTTTCGACGACCGGTGCCGCGGAACCATCCGTGGGCATCGGGGCCGCGGCTTTCGCGGACCGGCGCCACTTCGGTGGCGGTGGACTCGAGATCGCCGATCTCGGTCTCGGTGGTGATCGGCTCGGCGGTGTCTTGGCTCTCGGTCATCGTGTGGGTCGTTCCAATGTCGTCCCCGGGTGGGGGAGTGGCTCCGGCAGGGTGCCGGTCGGTGGCGTGGTTCAGGCGATCTCGAGGGTCTGGGGTCGCTGGGCCTGGTGAGGATGATCGGGGCCGGCGTACACCTTCAGCCGGGATTCGATCTGTCGGCCGAGTCGTCCGCTGGGAAGCATTCGAACGATCGCTTCCTTCACGACGCGGCAGGGATCCTTCTCGAGAACGGTTCGATAGGACTCGACGTTCTGTCCTCCCGGGTACCCGCTGTAGCGGCGAAGCGACTTGTCGTCGAGCTTGTTGCCGGTCATCACGATCTTCGAGGCGTTGGTGACGATCACGAAGTCGCCGCTGAGAACGTGAGGGGTGTAGGTGGGGCGGTGCTTGCCCATGAGGATCGTCGCGATCTCGGTCGCGAATCGTCCGAGGATCCGGCCTTCGGCGTCGAAGTGGTGCCAGCTGGCCTCGATCTCACCGGACTTGGCGTGGTAGGTCTGACGGGGCATTGGACGGACCCGATCCTGTGGGGGGTTTGCGTGGACTGGACGGACGGGTGAATCAAGACCCGTCACTCGTGAGGGTCACTCGCGGTACGGTTCACGTGACCGGAGTGAGGATTCCTGCGGTTGGACGTCACGACCGTTCCGTGGAATCCGGTCGAGAATCGCCAAGAATAGCCGTCTCCCACGTGGTGTCAAGCAGCAGGGGCATCGGAGCCGATCTCCAGGTTCGCCCCGTTCCGGACCCCGGACCAGCCTCGGAAAGCCCTCATGAGCGACACACCGGACCCCGACGTGAGTCCCCAGGAAGAGCATCATGGTCCGGGAAGTCGCCTGGAGGCGTCTTCCAGGCCCGCCAGGGCGGAAACCGGACTGGCCTCCAGAGGACTGGACCGGGTCGGGCTGATCCTGGCCTGGCTGATTATCGGGATCGGGGTGGTGCTCTGGAGCATCAAGCCCGGGGGTGGCGAGGGGGTGGACCCCGTCGCGCAGGTGCCCGATGGCCTCCTGATCGATGCTCAGACCGAGATGTCGGGCCGGATCTCGCTGGGCATGTCGAGCCTGTTCCCCTTCATCTCCGCGAGGAGCCAGTTGGCTCCCCTGAGCCAGGGATCCCCGGCCGATCAGATCTGCCTCGCCATCTTCGATGGGGCGACCTCCTCTCCGGAGGAGGGGGCGGCGTCGCTGCAGGGCATCGTTGATGCGCATCCCGACGATCCGATCGTCGAGCTTCTGGCGCCCCCGATCTTCTCCGCCTTCGAAGCGGTGAGTGACGGGGGGTTGCCCTCGGAGGAGACCTCCGGGCTGCTCGAGGAGCGACTCGGGTGGTACGGCGGGCTCGCGGCCGCCATGGGCGATCCGGATCGTCTTCAGGTGATCGAACGTGACTGCGCCGGGTTCGCCATGACCCTGGTCACGTTCCTGCTGGGGTTCGGAATCGCGGGCTTCCTCGGCTTCGTCGGTCTGGTCGTCATCATCTTCCTCGGGTGCGGAAACCCGTCCCTGATCCGGGTTCCGACTCCGGCTCGACATGTCGTCTATGCCGAGACCTTCGCGGGCTGGCTGCTCCTGATGCTGCTGCTGCAGTTCGTGATGTCGCTCGTCGCTCCCGCGGGTCTCGGGGTTCTGATGAGCATCCTCGCCTTCTTCGGAAGTCTTCTGGCGCTGGGATGGCCGGTGCTTCGCGGCATCCCCTGGAGCACGGTCAGAGCGGACATCGGTCTGCGAACGGTCCGCTTTTCGGATGTTCCGACGGGCGTCGCGTCCTGGGCGATGGCCCTGCCCCTCATGGGGATCGGGCTGGCCATCACCCTCGTTCTGATGCTTCTCCAGACGGTCCTCGCGGGCGAGGCGGCAAGTCCCGGTCATCCGGCCCAGGAGGCTGCGGTGGGTGCGGGAACCGTGCAGCTTGTGCAGCTGTTCATTCTCGCCTGCGTCGCCGCTCCGATCGTCGAGGAGATCATGTTCCGCGGGGTGTTCCTGACCCACCTGTGCGGCTGGAGTAGGAAATGGCCGCTGCTGCTCGGGCTGACCTTCGCGATGGCCGTCTCGAGCATCGTGTTCGCCGCGATCCATCCCCAGGGTCCGATCTTCATTCCGCCCCTGGCGGGTCTGGCCGTCGGCTTCTGCATCTCCCGCCTCTGGCGTGGATCCCTCTGGCCGGCGATCGTTGCGCATGGGGTCAACAACGCCGCGGTGCTGACCTTGAACGTGATGCTCTTCAGCTCCTGAGCCCGGGAACCCGATCCGTCGAGCGGGAATCGACAGGATCCGGCAGAGGGTGTTCGATCGACGATCCCCGTCGACTAGAATGGACCCCGAGGAGTCCACCATGCGAATCCGCAACGTCCATCGGGCGAGCCTGGCCGTGATGATGGCCGGTCTGGGAGCTGCCGCGACGCTCGTCGATGCATCGACAGCGGTCGGCATCGACGACGAGGGTGTGCATTCCGTCATCGGCTTCGAGGACGAGGATGCCTTCATCCCGACCGGGGATCCGACGGACTTCTTCGAACGACTCGTCGATCGCTACCGGGAGCTGCGTCACTGCAGCGAGGATGTCCGCATCGAACGGTTGACGATCGACCCTGAGAGCGATGATCCGCCTCTGAGATCCGTGGTCCGGGTGGTGGCGGAGCTCGGAGAGGATCAACTGACGGTGCGGTCCTCCGATCTCCTCGACGAGATGCTGGATCTCCTCGGTCCCGACGACTTGGACGAGGAGCAGATCGGTGCCACGGAGTCCGAACTCAGGCTCCTGCCTCATCTTCGACTGCGTTTCAGCCCCGATCCTCTCGAAGGTTTCGCGGGTGGCGACTCCGAGGCCCTCCGGCCCGCCGAGCTCGAACCGGTGACGTTGGAAGGTCGGGAACTGGTCCGCATGGAGCTCCGCTCCGGGGAATCCGGGGCATCGGAGACCGTCTTCAGTCTCTTCGTCGATCCGCGAAGCATGCTGGTCGAGCGGATCGAGGGAGAGCAGTGGCTGCCGGGCGGGCTCCATCATCAGACGACGATCCGGGTCGAGGCCCGCGAGTTCGAATCACCCGGGGATCCGATGCCCGGGGAGAGGCCCGACCGCGATGCGGCCCCCTCCGGGGATTCCGGGGGCTCCGCCAGCCTGAAGTCCGGCCCGTCCCTCAGCGTGTGAGCGACTGCGGGGGAACCGGTGTCGACCATCGTCTCCGATGGAGCGCCGGCCGCCTCGCTTCAACCGACGATCCTGAACTGATCCCGTGGACCGTCGAGCACGATCACGGATGCCGCCGTCACGATGCCGGCGGGCATCGTGACCCATCGGTCGTGCCGAAGGACGAAGGCTCCACCCACTCCGAGCGGAAGCCGGGCGAACCCCGGTGAGGCGACGAACCTCGAGACCGCACGGCCCGGACATGCCGGGACGATCCGATCACTCACGAGAGGCGGGTGTGCCTCCCCGGAAATCCGCTTTCACAGAGATGTCCGGGGGGAGGACCTCGGCAGCCCGCGAGGTCCCACGAGCGTCCGCCTTCTCCGGGGACGGCATCGGCCTCGGGCCCGATCGGTCAGTGGAGTTCGATGGTCCAGTACGCCTCGTCCAGGAACGCCTTCCAGGAGTCGTACTTCCCCGAGCCGAGTCGGACCGTGATCGCGGGGTTCCGCCTCGGTCGCACCGGCTTTCGCACCAGTCTCATCCCGGCCTGGCCGGGAGTCCGGCCGCCCTTGCGGGCGTTGCACTTCACACACGCGCAGACCAGATTCTCCCATGCGTTGTCGCCGCCCTGGACCCGGGGCTTCACGTGGTCGAGGGTCAGTTCCCTCGTGGGGAAGGATCGACCGCAGTACTGGCAGCGATTCAGATCCCTGGCGTAGATGTTGCGGCGATTCAGCTTGACCGTTCGTCGGGGTCGCTTGTCGTAGTCCAGCACCCTGATGATCTTGGGGACCGCGATGGTGAAGCGGGTGGTGCGCACCCAGTCGTGCTGCTCGGGCTCGAACTCCCTCTGGAGTTCCGCGATGTCCGACCAGGTCGCGAAATCGTAGTTTCGATAGCTGCCGTCCTCGACCGCGATGACCTCGGCCACCTCCCTCGCGAGCAGCGAGAACGCCCGACGGGCATCGATGACTCGAATGGCCGCGTAGAGACGGTTCAGGACGAGGACGCGGGCTTCCAGCCCGGATCCATGGTTCGAATCCCGGGAAGGGTCGCATCCGTCTGCGCTGATCGCCATCGCCATGCCTGCGCACCTCCGTGCTGGTCCCGATCATCCGGGCCGTTCGTCGTGGCGCGGTCGGCTCCGCCGACCGCTTCCGATGGTATCGGTATCGGCCGGGTGCGAGGTGATTTCAAGTCAAGACGGCTCCAAGGGCCGGGAATGGCCCTGCCGTGGCTCTCAGTCGGTGGAATCGAGGTCGCCGTGACGCCAGGAGGTCATGGTCGGCACATCGGAGGGGGCGACCACGACCCATGCCTCCTCGGGCAGACGGGTGTTGATCGCCTCCATCACGGCGGCCGCCGGAAGGACACCGCTTCCGAGTGGACAGGCGGTCATGTTCTCGCCGGTCTCGTCGGGCCGGGCATCGGCCAGCAGGACGAAGTCCGCTCTGGGGATCATGGACTCGAGGATCCGGGTGAAGTGATCCTCGGCATCGCCGATCATCTCGGGAAGCAGCAGGTCGGCAGGGGACACCGCGAGGCCGAAGGGCTCGTCCTCCCGGCGGCGAAGAAGATCGAGAGTGCCCTGAGGGTCGCTGAGCACGTGCCGGGCGTGGGGGCGGAAGCAGAGCGTCCGGCCGGCGTTGCGAAGCGGCTCGCGGACGTCGTCACAGAACCTCTCGAGGCGCTCGTGCCCCTCGCTCATCCAGGTCCGGGGTTCGTCGGAGAAGAGTTCCTCTCCGAGCGTGCCGCTCCAGGCGACGAGATTCCCGCCCGGAATGTCGAGCGGGCAGGTCCAGTGGTCGTCGAGTGGATTGCCGGGGACGATCGAGGCCAGCGCCTCGCCGGGCATGCCGTGGGGAAGCACGAGGTCGGCGACGGCGTCGGGCACCCCGAGGCTTCGTGCGGTGCCGACATCGAGGATCGTGGCCATGCGCATGAGGTCAGTCGCCTCGATAGATGCAGGAGCTGGTGCAGGTCTCCCGGACGTGGACCTCGGCGAGCATCGGCAGCGATGGTGCCAGTCGGTTCCAGATCCATCGGGCGAGCATCTCGCTGGTCGGATTCTCGAGCCCCTCGATGTCGTTGAGGCATCGGTGGTCGAGTTCCTCCTCGATCGGCTTGATCGCCGCCTTGATCACCCCGAAGTCCACCAGATAGCCGTCCTCCTCGGGCACCTCCCCCTCGACGACGACGTCGACTCGGAAGGAGTGCCCGTGGAGGCGGTTGCACTTGTGGCCCTCGGGGAAGGTCGGCAGCCAGTGCGCCGACTCGAAGCCGAAGGACTTTCGGAGCGAGACCCGCATGGACCCTGGATCAGCCCTGGCCTTCTTCGACCCACTTCAGTCCGCGACGACGGTCGCGGAGACGGCGTGCCTTGCCGATGCGGTCGCGGAGGTAGTACAGCTTCGCCCGGCGGGCATCGCCGCGGCGAACGACCTCGATCTTCGCGATCCGGGGACTGTGCAGGGGGAAGATCCTCTCGACGCCCTCGTTGGCCACGATGCGACGCACGGTCAGGGTGCGGTTGATGCCGCGGCCCTTCATGCCGATCAGCACGCCCTGGAAGACCTGGATTCGCTCCTTGTCTCCCTCGATGATGCGGTAGTGGACGTCGACGGTGTCGCCGATGGTCATGTCCGAAAGCTGGTCGTCGCCCTTGAGCTGGTCGGCGACCACGGATTCCACGAACTCGGTGCGGTTCATGAGCTTGAGACTCCCGGGCCGTCGCCCGATTGTTCCCCTCGAGCGGGCTCGCCGCCGTCGGGTTGCCGCGACGTGGGTCGAACGTCGTCGCCCAGGGGTCGCGGTTCTGAAAGAAGGTCGGGACGGCGCCGTCGCGTCCGTTCGACCGATTGTTCACGTCGCCAGCGAGCCACGGCACCGTGGTCCCCGCTGAGCAGGATGTCGGGCACGGCCCGGCCTCGCCATTCACGGGGCCGGGTGTAGTGGGGGCAGTCGAGCAGGGGACGTCCCTCCTCGTCGCGGGTGCTGAAGGAGTCCTCGGAGGCCGAGTCCTCGTGACCCAGGACGCCAGGCAGGAGACGGACGATCGCGTCGATCAGGGTCATCGCGGGCAGTTCGCCGCCCGAGAGGACGTAGTCGCCGACCGAGATCTCGAGCGGGTCGAGTTCCTCGATCACGCGTTCGTCGATCCCTTCGTAGTGACCCGCGATCAGCAGGAGCCGCTCCGAGGACGCGAGGTCCTCGACGCGGGACTGCCGGAGCGGTTCGCCCTGCGGAGTCAGCAGGACACGGCGCGCAGGACGCTCGTCGAGCGCCTCGATCGCGTTGACCGCATTCCACATTGGTTCGCAGAGCATCACCATGCCGGGTCCTCCACCGAACGGTCGGTCGTCCACGGTGCGATGGTTGTCGCTGGTCCAGTCCCGGAGGTCGTGGAGGTTGTACTCCGCGATCTCCGAGGCGGCGGCTCGTCCGGGCATGCTCGTCGCGAGAACCTCGCGGAACATGTCGGGGAAGAGCGTCAGGACATCGAATCGCATCGAAGTCGGTCCGACCATCGGCTGGTCGGCCGGTCGCGGATCATTCCGCGGCCGGCTCCGCAGTGCCTTCGGCGGTCACGGCCTCGTCCACGTCGACCAGGTCCTTGTGGTGGGGACCGGGCTTCGGATCGATGCCGTGCTTCTTGAAGATCGCCGCCACCGTCTCGCTGGGCTGGGCACCGACCGACAACCAGTGGTGGATCAGGCCGGGCTTGAGGTGGTAACGCTTGTTCTCGTCGGGGGTGATCGGGTCGTACCAACCCAGGTTTTCGATCACTCGTCCGTCGCGCGGGGATCGCTTGTCCATCGCACCGATTCGGTAGAAGGGGCGTCGGATCCGACCCATGCGCTTCATGCGCAGAACGACCATGATTCATTCCTCGCTGGCGTGGTCCTCGGCTCCCCCTCGCCAACACGGCGGGGGTGGATGGAGCTCGGGTGGCTCGTGGAAGTCCTCCTCGAGGACTCGTGCGAACCGGCCTTCGGCCCACGGGGGCGAATCGGAGATCCTACCAGACCCCTCCTGGTGGTCAACCGTCCGGGGTCTCAACCCCCGGTCAGGCCCAGAACCACCCCCTGGACCGCGCCCGCCCAGGCATCGGAGATGCTCATCATCAGGCCCATGAACACCGATCCGAAGTCGGTGATCCAGAAGAGCATGATGAAGATGCCCAGGCCGATCAGAGAGGCGTTGGGATTCATGAGCAGACGGGCGTAAGGGTCCGAGAACGAGGCAAGGATCCGGGAGCCGTCGAGCGGGGGGATCGGCAGCAGGTTCAGGGCGAGGAGGATCAGGTTGAGCCACCCCCCGATGAGCAGGAAGGTGAACAGATGCTCCGCCCACTGCGGGGCGCCGTCCTTCGCGAGCAGGAGCCCGGAGACCGTTCCGGCCGCGGTCAGAAGGATGAACGCGAGGATCAGGTTCACCGCCGGTCCGGCCGCCGCGACGATCGCATCCCCCCAGCGACGGTGCCGGAAGTTGTGCGGGTTCACCGGCATCAGGCCCCAGGCGAATCCGATCAGCAGGAAGGCGATGATGCTGTAGGTCCCCATGTGCACGAGGGGGTTGAAGGTCATGTGGCCGGTGCGGCGGGGGGTGTCGTCGCCCTCCCAGATCGCGGCGACTCCATGGCCGAGTTCATGCAGGGAGATCGAGACGATCACCCAGATGATCCAGGACGCGAGAAGCACGGTCTGCCCCGCCTGCCAGTAGTCCGCGATCCACCATCCACTGTTCATGCGACGGGTTCCTTCCGCTTCTCGACGAGTCTGACGTCATCGACCGCGAGATCCGCGTCGATGCCCTTCACCATGTCCCACACCGTGAGCAACGCGGTGGAGGTCGCCACCAGGGCCTCCATCTCCACCCCGGTCCGGGCGGTGGTGCGGACCGTGGTCCTGCAACGCATGCGATCGGAGGCGGTGCGTTCGAATTCGATCTCCACCGAGTCCAGCGGGAGGGTGTGGCAGAGGGGGATCGTCTCGTCGGTGCGCTTCGCGGCCTGGATGCCGGCGATCCGTGCGGTCCCCATGGCCTCGCCCTTGGGCAGGTCGCCCGCCTCGAGTCGATCGAGCGTCCCCGACGCGGCGACCAGGAAGCCCTCCGCGATCGCGGTCCGCCTCAACGGCGGCTTGTCACCGACGTCGACCATGCGGGCCCGGCCGTCGGCATCTAGATGGGTCAGGTCGCTCATGAACCGCAGTATCGCGGTTCTTCGGTCGGGGCGTCGGTGGACCGGGTCGAAATGGTCCGTTCCGGGCATCGAATCAACGCACGAGGACATGATCATGCCTCACTAGACTGGCGGCATGCACGAACCTCCTGATCGAAGCCCCAGCGCCCGGCTGCCCGCTCTTCTCGGCTTGGTGCTCCTCGCCCAGGCGTGCCAGGGGCCGCCGGCCGAGACCATCGAGGTCATCAACTGGAACACCTGGCACCTCTTCGACCACCAGGCGAAGCTCGAGGAGGCGACGACCTGGATCGTCGAGGAAGGGCCGGATCTCCTGGCGCTGCAGGAGGTCCTGCACTGCGACGAGGAAAGGCTGAGGGAGCTTGCCCGGGCGTGGGGGCACGAGCATGCCGTGATGCACAAGGAGAGGGGGTACCCGGTCGCGTTGACCAGCTCGGCCCCGATCGAGGTGGTGGAACGCCGGGTGGAGGGCTGGCACCATGGGTTCCTGCACGCGCGGACCCACGGGCTCGAGGTGTTCGTGGTGCACTTCTGGCCCACCCGGTCCGGCGAGGCGGTGATCATCGCCGAGATGGCGGAGACCCTCGTGAAGCAGGGACGCCCGGTACTGGTGCTGGGGGACTTCAACGGCAAGATACGCTTCGACGAGTCCTATTTGATCGAGCACGGGTTCGGGGAGGAGAAGAACGGTGAGATGGTGTTCGACTACCGGATCACCGATGCCTTCCTCGACCGCGGGTTCTTGGAACTGGTCAGCGAGCACGGCTCCGACGACCTCTACACGTTCGGGTCGCCCGCGCTGATCCCGAAATGGGCGAAGACCATGGACGAGGTCGAACAGCGCCGTCGGCGCATCGACTTCGTCTTCGCCAGCTCCGATCTGGCCGAGGGGTGCCGGTCGGCGGGGGTGGACGTGAACGACGAACGGGTGGGTCTCTACTCCGACCACTACCCGGTCCTCTGCACCCTGGAGCTTCCGGACCTCTCGTCGGAGGCCCGCTAGACGATCGGGTGCCTCCGTCTCACCCGTGGCGCAGGCGTCCACCACCCACCGTGAGTCGGACGGTCGGCACCGAATCGTCCCAGTCGGTGGTGAGGGGGTCGCGGTCCAGCACCACGAGATCCGCCGGAGCGCCGACCGCGATCTCGACCACCGGCAGGCCGAGGGCTTCGCGGGCATTCGTGGTGTACGCCCGGATCGCGGTGTCGACGTCGACCGTGCGATCGCCCGGCACCACGCGGCCGCTCCGATCGCATCCCGTGACCGCGACGCGGATCCCCTCGATGGGATCCGGGGTCTCGATCGGCCAGTCGCTCCCGAAGGAGAGGGTGCCGTCGGCGTCGTGGATCGCGCGGAAGGGGAAGAACGCGTCGAAGCGGTCGGGGCCGAGCGAATGTTCGACCGTGGTGCCGTCGTCGAGCATGTGGGTGGGCTGCATGCTGGCGTGACGGTTTCCCCGGGCGAATCGAGGGATGTCCGCGGGGTCGACGGTCTGGCAGTGCTCGATGCGGAGACGCGGTTCCTCGAGGCCCCCGTCGTGGGCGATGCGCTCCGCGTGGTCGCACGCCTCGAGGGCGAGTCGGGCCGCCGCATCGCCGATCGCGTGCATCGAGGGGCTCCAGCCCCGCTTCACCACGTACTCGATCCACGTCATGAGCTCGCCGCGCTCCGCGAGTTCGACCAGCATGCCCCGCTCGCCCGGTCGGTCGACATAGTCCGCGAGCAGCGCCGCGGTGCGCGACCCGAGCGTGCCGTCTAGGAACGCCTTGCATCCGATCAGTCGGACGCGGTCGTCGCGATCGAGGGCTTCGAGTCGGGCGAGGGGCTCCTCGATCGGCAGTTCGCGATCGAGCATGGTGACCGCGACTCCGACCGCGAGGTCGTCGCGGATCGCGTCGAGCACGTCGATGACGTCCTCGGTGTACTCCATCGAGCCCACATGGGTGATGCCGAGCGAGGCCAGGTGCCGGGTGGCGGCGATGGTGGTCCGTCTTCGTGACTCGATCGAGGGCTTCGGCACGATGGGGTTCACCAGCTGCCAGGCCGCGGCCTCGAGCAGCAGACCGGTCGGGCGGCCGGAGCCGTCGCGGACGATCTCCCCACCGGGTGGGGACTCCACCTCGCCGAGCATCGAGAGCACCACGTCGTTGACCAGGACCGCGTGGTGGTCGTGCTTGAGGCAGGCCACCGGGCGATCCCCGCACGCCTCCAGCCAGGAGGCATCGGGCAGATCCCCGCCCCAGTCGGTCTCGAGCCAGCCGTGGCCGATCATCCACGCGTCCGGACCCTCGCCGGGCAGCGACTTGACGCGTTCGGCGAGTCGGGCCTCGAAGTCCTCGCGATCCCGGCACCGGGCCAGGTCGACCTGCTCCATCGTGGACCCGGCCATCACGAGGTGGACGTGGGCGTCCACGAACCCCGGAAGAACCGTGCCGCCGGCACCATCCACGCGGGGCAGGTCGGTCGCCGCGGAGCCGTTCGACCGCATCGCCGCGATCCGGCCGTCGCGGATCTCGATGTCGATCGATTCGCCGCGATGGCGGACGTCGGAGAGAAGCAGCGAATCGGATTCCCGAGTGGGCATGGAGTTATCCTACGACACCACGAACCCCACCCCGACCTGGAGCAGTATCGATGCGTGCCGATCTCACCGCGACCGTCCTTCCCCTCAGCCTTGCCTGCATGCTTCCTCTGGCGGTTCTCGCCGGTTGTGGAGGTGGCGGAGCCGGGGCTCCCAAACCCCCGGCGGCGAACCCCAGAGCCGGCACCGCCACCCCGGCGACCGCACCGGCGGCCGGCGCTGCTGCCGCGAGTCAGGCCCCTGGAGACTCCTGGCCGGTCTCGGCCGCGGACAGCGATCCGAATCAGGCCGAGGTGGGGGGGCTGGTCTTTCCCAAGCCGCCGATCTGGATCTGGGCGACGCCTCGGAACCAGATGCGGACCCTGCAGTACGAAGTCCCCGGCCGGGGCGATGGCAGCGGCGCTGCGGAGCTCGTCTTCTACCTCTTCCGCGGTGATGACGGGGGTCCGATCGACACGAACATCGAACGCTGGGTCAAGCAGTTCCGCAATTCCGAGGGGGGGCCGGCCGATGCCACGATCTCGGTCGTCGACATCGGCGGTCTGACCGTGCATCGCATGGAGGTCCGCGGCAGCTACCAGGGGATGGGGCAGCCCGCGCCGCGACCCGGACAGATGCAGTTCGGGGCGATCGTCGAGGCTCCGGAGCGGCGGGTCTTCCTTCGAATCACCGGGCCCGAGGCGACGGTCGAAGCGGCCCGCGAGGACTTCGATCGCATGATCAACGGCATCATGCCGAGAGGATGATCTCCACCGCGATTCAGGGACGACATGAACGAGAGGGCGACGCGAAAGCGTCGCCCTCTCGTGTTCGATCGATCGTCGGTCCCTGATCAGCTCGCTTCGGTGAAGCGCCGGCCGACCTCGTTCCAGTTGACGACGCTCCAGAATGCATCGATGTAGTCGGGGCGTCGGTTCTGGTAATGCAGGTAGTAGGCGTGCTCCCAGACGTCGAGTCCGAGGATCGGGATGCAGTCGCAGTCGGAGAGACCGGTCATCAGCGGGTTGTCCTGGTTCGGGGTGCTGCAGATGCAGAGCCCGCCGCCGGGCTTGACCCCGAGCCACGCCCAGCCGCTGCCGAAGCGGGTGGCGGCGGCGTCGGCGAAACGGGCCTTCATCTCGTCCATCGAGCCGAACGCCTCGTCGATCGCGGCCGCGAGTTCGGGGCCGGGCTCGCCGCCCTGGCCGACCGGAGCGAGGATCTGCCAGAAGAGGCTGTGGTTGTAGTGGCCGCCACCGTTGTTGCGGACCGCGCCCCGGACCGCTTCCGGGAGATTCGCCACGTTCCTGCAGAGGTCCTCGATGGAGTGCGAGGCGAGATCGGCATGGCCTTCGAGGGCGCCGTTGAGCTTGGCGACGTAGGCCGCGTGATGCTTGCCGTGATGGATGCCCATGGTCTGCGCGTCGATCGCCGGCTCGAGGGCGTTCTCGGCGTAGGGAAGGTCGGGCAGGGTGAAGGCCATGATTCGTCTCCTCGTTCGGGTGCGACGGGTGGTTGTCTGGGATCCCGGTGGGATCCCGGTGGAGTTCGGGGTGGGACATTGTACGGTCTTCCGGCTTTGCCACGGACCCGTCACCGGTGGGGAGCCGCGGGGTGCTAGGCTCCAACCATGCGACGCGACGGCCTGGAACGACTGATCGACGCCGACGGCAATCGAGCCCGGGAGGGACTTCGAGTGCTGGAGGACCTGGCCAGGTTCGTCCTCGATGCCGCCGACCTCGCGTCCGGGTTCAAGGACGTGCGTCACGGGGTGACCGCGGCCCTGGCCACGCTTCCCGGGTCGGGTCTTGGTTCCCGAGATGCCGAGGGCGATGTCGGTGGTTCGATCGGGACCGCGGCGGAATACGAGCGACCGGGGATCGCGGCGATCGCCGAGGCGGCCGGATCGCGCACCACCGAGGCCCTGCGGAGTCTGGAGGAGGCCTCCAAGCTCCTCGCTCCGGGAGGGCATGCCGCCCGATCCCTCGAGTCCATGCGGTACCTCGTCTACGATCGGACCGCCCGACTGGTGGAGGCTCTGGGCCGCGGGGGTCCCGGAGGCTGGCGGATCCAGGTCCTCCTGACCGGGTCGGCGTGTCGACACGGCTGGCGCACCACGCTCGAAGGAGCCATCGCCGGCGGGGTCGATTCGATCCAGGTCCGGGAGAAGGAGCTCGATCCCGCGGCGCTTCTGGAGCACACCCGGAAGGTCATCGACATCGCCCGGCCGGCCGGGGTGTCGGTGATCGTCAACGACCGGGCCGACGTCGCGGCCGCCTCCGGCGCCGACGGCGTTCATCTGGGGCAGGACGATCTCCCCGTGGAGGATGCCCGCCGGGTGGTCGGATCGCTCGCGATCGTCGGGGGAAGCGCCCACGACCTGAACGAGGCCGCCAGGCTCGCCGCCGCGGGCTGTGATTACGCGGGCGTCGGACGCTTTGCAGCCAGCCGCACCAAGGCCGGGGCGACCATGGCGGGACCGGAGATGGTCCGTGAGTTCGTGCGAACGCATCCGGCTCTGCCGCACCTGGTGATCGGTGGCGTCGACCTCGACAACCTGTCGGCGGTGATCGAGGCCGGCGGACGCGGGGTGGCGGTCTGCGCCGCGGTCTGCGGGGCGGAGGACCCGGCCGAGGTCGTGTCCCGCATGCGTCTCGAGCTGCAGGACGCGGTCTCGCGTGATGCCGAGGCGGTGGGAAGCCCGGGGTGATCGAGGATCTCTCGGTCATCCTGTGCGGCACCGGAACCTCCAGCGGGATCCCGATCATCGGATGCCGGTGCGAGGTGTGCACCAGCGAGGATCCCCGGGATCGACGAACCCGCTGCGGTGCGTGTCTTCGTTTTCGAGATCCCGAGGGTCGGTCGCGGGTGGTGCTGCTGGACTGTCCGCCGGATCATCGCGAGCATTCGCTGCGACTGGGGCTGGATCGATGTGACACGATCCTGATCACCCACGGCCACGTCGATCACGTCTTCGGACTGGACGACGTCCGTCGGTACAACGTCGTTCAGAAGTCGGAGATCGAACTTCTGGCCGAGCCCCAGGTCCTCGACGACCTGCAGCGCATGTTCCGGCACGTCTTCCGAGCCCATGAGAACGTGAATCCCTCGTTCGTGGCCCGCCTGACCACCGCACCGATCTCACCCGGTCGGCCGATCGATCGTTTCGGGCTCCGATTCGAGCCCTTGCGACTGCTTCACGGTCGACTCCCCATCCTCGGGTTCAGGATCGAGGCCCTTGATGACGAAGGGGAGGTGGCCGCGGAGCAGCCCGGACCGCTCCCACTGGCCTACTGCACGGACGTCTCCGCCATCCCTCCTGAGACCTGGCCGAGGCTCGAGGGACTCCGGACCCTGGTTCTGGACCTCCTCCGCCCCCGGGCCCACCCGACCCATTTCACGGTCGACGAGGCCATCGAGGCCGCCGAGCGGATCGGGGCCGAAAGGACCCTGTTCATCCACATGTCCCACGAGATCCGCCACGCGAAGCTGGATCCAGGGCTTCCGGGCGGCATGCGGCTGGCCTGGGACGGGATGAGACTCTGAACCGCGGCTTGGCGAGGGACGGCGGGGCCCGTTAGACTCCTCGACCCATGGCACAGATTCGCGAAATCAAGCAGCGCATGGTCGCGGTCGGGACGATCCAGCGGATCACCAAGACCATGCAGATGATCGCCACCGCGAAGTTCACCGCGGCGGTTCAACGCACCAAGGCGACCCAGCCGTACACCGAGAAGATCCGCGAGCTCGTCGCGGCCGTCTGCTCGAATCCGGCGGACCTCGACCATCCCCTGGTCGGCGCCGATCGCAAGCCCGCGGGACGAGACCTCCTGCTGGTCATCGGTTCGGACCGCGGCTTCTGCGGCGCGTTCAACGCCAACGTTCTTCGCAACGCCCTGAAGTTCCATCGCTCGCTCGTCGAGCAGGGACGCGAGGTCGTGGTCGAGACCAGCGGCGGCAAGGCCGAGGCCTTCTTCAAGTTCGCCCAGATCGAGATCGCCCGGGTCCACAACGTCGGCGACAAGCCCGAATACGACACCGTCGCGGCGATCGCCGACTCCTACATGGACCGGTTCATCGCAGGCGAGATCGATTCGGTTCGAGTCGCCTACATGCGGTTCGAGAGCAACGCCCGGCAGATCCCCGAGATCGAGCAGCTTCTCCCGATGCAGACGCCCGAGGGCGAGGGAGACGGTGGCGGCTCCGACATGTACGAGTTCACGCCGGACGAGGAGTCCCTGCTCAACGCTCTGCTTCCGCAGGCGGTGCGTACCTCGCTCTTCCAGGCCTTCAACGATGCGGTGGTCAGCGAGCAGATCATGCGGATGATCGCCATGAAGGCGGCCACCGACAATGCCGCGGATCTCGGGCGTTCCCTCAAGCGGGACTACAACCGGGCCCGTCAGGCCCGCATCACCACCGAACTCACCGAGATCGTCTCCGGCGCCGCGGCGCTGAGCTGATCCGGTTCAGAACCACCCATGTGGAAGGCGGGCGGCTCGATGAGCCGCCCGCCTTCTTTTCAACCGGTTCGCGTTCCGATCGGATTCACTTCCTGATCTTGACGCCGCAGCCCCATGGCCGCATCTCGGTCGGGCTCACGGTCGAGCCGTTCTTGATCGCGGTGACCGCCCCGAGGACGTAGTTGGTCTCGGCCTGGTCGCTGAAGGCGCCCATGTAGCGGAGCACGCCCTCGCCGTCGATCACGTAGCAGTGAGGGGTGGTGCGGGCGCCGTAGGCGGCCGCGACCTTGGTGTCGGCATCGATGAGGATCGGCGCGGTGATGCCGAGCTGCTTGACGACCTCCTTGTCCTTCTTGACCAGCTGCTCGGGGGTCATCCTCATCTTGGCGGTGGAGGAGTCGATGAGCAGGTAGACGGCGTTCTCGTCGACCTTCTTCATGTCATCCATGAGCTTCTTGACCTGACCGGTGGAGTGGACCGATCGGCCGCTCTTGCCGCCGCTGAAGGGGCAGGTGGGGCAGAACCACTCGAGGACGACGGTCTTGCCCTTGAAGTCGGAGAGCGAGTGCTCCTTGCCGTCGAGGTCCTTCAGCTTGAAGGCAGGCGCCTTCTCGCCGATCTTGGCCTTGGCCGCGGTCGCGGCTTCGACCGTGGCGGTCGGGGCGGAAGTCGTGGTCGAGGCGACCGCCGCGGTGGCCGCAAGGCCGAGGCAGGCGACGAGGGAGGTGATCCGACNCATGAGAGGGGCTCCGTGCTGGGGGACGGCCACAGGTGGGCGTCCGGTTGCTGGTATGCCCGCCGTGACTGGCGGGGACGAGTGAGTGAGTCCGGGTCGGCCCCGATCAGGGATCGATCGGCAGGCGGACCGAACGGGCCGGGTCGGTGGACCCGGGACCGAAGGTGACGAGGCCGGCCACTTCCAGGGGTCGGCCTTCGGAGTTGTCGGGTTCGATGGCAAGGGGGACGTCGATTCGGAACTTCTTCTCCGAGATCCCATTCTCCGAAATCACGGCTTTCACCGGATGCCCCTCTCCGGCCACCACGCCGGGGGTGAGATCGGGGATGAATTCGATCGATCGAGCATCACCGGCGGGGCCTTCGATCACCAGACGAGCGGGCTTCGAGGAGGGCTCGAGTCTGGCGGTCGAACCTTCGAGCTCCGCGAGCGGGGAGGGGATCAGGGCGAGGCTTCGTTCGATCGCGGGGTCCGGCGTGCCCCGGTCCGAGGCGGCATCACGGACCTCGATCTCGATCGAGCTTCGACCGTCCCCGAGGAGGCAGGCTCCCTTGCACACCAGCCACTCCGCCCGGACGTCCAGACGCAGGGGGCCTTCCGGGGTTCCTTCGGGAATCTCGACCGGCACGAGAAGGACGACTTCCCCCTCGTAGCCGTAGGTCGTGTCGCCCCAGTCGTCCTTGAAGACGATCGGACGTGGCCATCGGATCTCACCGGGCTTCACCCCAGGGGACCCGTTGATCGTGATCCGGGGGGCGGTGCCGCTGTCACCGGGGTTCCGCCAGTACATGTGCCATTTCGGGGCGATCCGCCATCGGACGCCGAGGATGACCTCGCCACCGGCCGCGACGGTTCGGTTTCGAGCGAGCAGATCCATCCTGGCGAGCCTGGCTCCGTCCGAGGGGGCGGTCGTCGTGGGCACGATGCCGAAGCCACCGAGGCCTCCCGGGCGATCCGGCGGATCTCCGTTCGGCGGAGCGACGTTCGACGCTCCGGAGAGGAGGCCGAGGGCGGGGGTCAGAATGGCGAGGAGTCGAAGCATGCCGAGGTGTCCGGCTGGAGTGCGAAGGTCACGGAGGCCAAGTGTACGAACCTGAACGGCTCGATCGAGGTCGTTCGGCCGTATCAGGGGTCCGTGCGTCCATTCCCGTATCCTTGCGGGCATGAACCACACCAGAAACCCGGTGTTCACCCACCATGCCCGACTTCTTCTGGCCGGAACCCTGCTTGTGGTTCTGGCCGCCTGCGAGACCAGCACCAGTGATCTGGACCTGCGTCCGGTGGGTCCGCAGGAGGCCGTGAACCTCGCAGTGCCCCGGTCCGACGGCGCCTTCGGTGCGATGACCAACCCCATCTGGATCGATCCCCGGGTGAAGGCGGCCTACGACACCGCCCACATTCCCGATGCCGTGAGCATGCCGTTCGGCAGTGGGATGTTCGAGGACCGGGCGCGGGAGATCCTCGAGGGTCGTGGCCCGATCCTCATCTACGGGGACGGCTTCCAGGACATCCTCGCGGATGCGGCGAGCAAGCGGCTCATCCAGCTGGGCTACCAGAACGTCTACACGCTTCGTGGCGGTCTCCAGCAGTGGGAGGCCGACGGCTACAAGGTGGTGCGTGGGGACGACTTCGAGGAGAAGTGAGCCACGGCCCCCCGATCGTCGTTCCGGATCGGGTTCGTCCGATCAGCTCAGGTTGACCGGCATCACCACGTAGGTGAAGTCGCTGTCGACCTTGATCACGCCCGGCTTGTTCGGAGCCTTGAGCTCGATCAGGATGGTGGACGAGTCCGCATGCTTGAGCGCCTCGGTGAGATAGGCCGGATTGAAGCCGATCTCGATCGGATCCCCCTGATACTGGGAGGCGTCCACGCGGATCTCCGCTTCACCCATCTCGGGGGCCCGGCTGGACAGGGTCAGGCTTCCCTCGCTGAAGGCGAGACGAACGCCCTTGCTCTCCTCGTTGGTGAGCAGGGCGGCCCGGCGAACCGCGGATGAGAGTTCGTTGGCGTTGAATTCGACCCGCTTGTCCTGATCCTTGGGAATCACGTCCTCGAACGGAGGGAACGAACCCTCGACGAGGTTGCTGGTGAGCNCCGGGGCGCCCGGTCCGTCACCGACCTGGAACAGGATCTGGTTGCGATCCCGCCGCACGCGGACCGGCTCGTCGGGATCGCTCATGATCCGGTTGAGCACGTTGAGGGCCTTGGTCGGAACGATGGAGGAACCGTCCTCCTCGGCATTCCTGCTGCATTCGCCCCGGGCGACCGCAAGCCGGCGTCCGTCGGTGGCGACGAGTCGGAGGTTTCGTCCGTTCCGCTCCAGGAGCACGCCGTTGATCGCGTAGCGGCTGTTCTCGACCGCGGTGGCGAACACCGTGCGACCGATGAGTCGCTTCATGGCCCCGGCGGTCGACTCGAACTCCGCCTCGCCCTCCTCGAAGGCGGGCACGCCGGGGAATTCGGCCGGATCGAATCCGAACACCTTGAACTTCGCATCCTTGCCGCGGATGTTTGCGACGTTCTTGTCGACCTCGATGGTGATTGCATCGTCGCCGCTGGCCCGGACGATCTGGTTCAGCTTGTCGGCCGGGATAAGGGCGGACCCCTCTTCACGGATGTCGACCTCGGCGACGCCGAGGACCAGACCGATCTCGGTGTCGGTCGCCGAGACCAGCAGCTGGCCGTCCCGGGTCTCGAGCTTGAGACAGGTGAGCACCGGAGCGGGGGTGCGGCTGACGACCACGCTTCCCGCCACCGCAAGGGCTTCGGCAAGGGCATCACGACTGCAGACGAGCTTCATGGGGACTGGGCTCCCTGGGGGGGGGNCGATCGACGGGACCTCCGTCGACGTCGACCACGAATTGTAGCGGTCTTGGGGCTCGATCCCGGTCCGAGGCACCATGGGCGGTGGCTTGGTGGATGCGATGTCGGATGCTGGCGATCGCATCCACCGGCTCCCGGGTACGAAATCAAGGATTCACGGTCCGTCCTAGACTTTCAACATGCTGGCATATCGCATCATCAGCTGGGTCACCGAGGTCTATCCGATGGCAGTTCTGGCCTTCTACATCGGGTTGGCCATGTTCACCTTCGCGGTGTGCTTCCTGATGCCCGCTCTGGCCATCGTGGTGCTGCTGTTCTCGATCTTCTTCCTCGTCCCGGCGGTGTTCTTCTTCAGACTNCTGAAGCTGACCCAGGAATGGCTGGCGAGGAACCAGATCCGCCGTCACCGATGTCCCACCTGCGGCGAGGAGCTGCACGGGGCCGATGAGGTCGACTGTCTGAGCTGCGGCGTCGCATGGGACGACAGCGGCTGCAAGGTCGTGGCCTGAATCCCCCGATCGGGCGGCACGGGCCGTCCGGACGACCGGTGAGGTCGAACCGATCTCAATCCTGCATGAACGCCTGGGCGACCGCCCGGACCTCGTCGGCCAGACCTTCGTTGCCGATGGTGAGAAGCACGCCGCCCGCGGGTTCGACCTCGACGAGCAGCGGTGCCTGCACCGCCGCGATCGAAAGGCCCTGACCGAGCGTCTCGCTGTGCATCAGCACGCTGTCGACCACCGCTCGAAGCAGGTGGAGATCGCGGAGCTCGCAGATCAACGGGTCGCGGGTGNTGAGCTCGATGGTGGCTTCGGAATCGATCGCCATCCACTGCTCGTTATCAGCCAGCACCGGAGTCACGACGTCGAAGACCTCTCTCCATCGTCCGATGGGGAGCATCAGCAGCGGCGCGAGATGAAGCTTGTGCAGGATGTGCTCGAGCACNTCGCCCGCACGTTCTCGAGGAATCTCGAGGATCTCGGCCTCGGCGACGTCCGGCTCGTGGCCGGGNCGGGTGGNGAAGATCGTACGGTGGGCNGATCGCCGTTCGTCGTAGTCGATCTGAAGAGCATCGAGATCGGCAGGGGCGTCGCCATTCAGCGTGACGACGTCCTCTTCGGAGAGCGTTCGCCAGGCACGGTCGAAGTCGAGGAATTCCAACAGAACCTCCTTGGGGGGTGCGGGCGGGCACTGTATCGCGATCCGGGCGGGGGTCGAGTGGGTGGGCCCGGGATCCCGCTAGGATGTGGACATGCGGACCGTCCTCTTCATCTGCACCGGCAATACCTGCCGTTCTCCCATGGCCGAAGGCATCGCCCGCCACCTGCTGGAGAGCGGAGCCGTGGAGGGGGTCGATTCCGGCCTTTTCGTCGCGTCGGCGGGGGTGTTCGCCTCGGATGGCGTCCCCATCTCCCCCGAATCCGCGGATGCCCTCGTCCGAAGAGGGATCGAGGCCGACATCAGGAGCACGAGACTGACTCCGGAAATGGTCCACGAGGCCGACCTCGTGCTCGGCATGACCTCCAGTCACGTTCAGGCCGCCCGGATGATGGCCGGGGAGGACTGCGACACTCCGATCGACCGGGTCGATCCCGATCACGACATCGAGGATCCCATCGGGATGGGGCAGGACGCCTACGACCGCGTCGCCCGGCGACTGGACGAGGTGCTCCCGGAACGCCTCCGGAGCCTGCTCGCTCCGAGCAGCTGAGATCGAGAACCGACCCCCGCAGGAGATGCTGATGAGAATTGCCCTGGGTTGCGATCATCGAGGAAGACAGGCGATCGATGAGCTGGTTCCCGTCCTCGAGGTGGAGGGCCACGAGGTGGTCGAGCACGGAGGCTGCAAGGGCGATTCCAGACCGTGCGACTATCCCGACCGGGCATGGCTCGTCGCCAACTGCGTGCGGCGCGGGGAGGCCGATCGCGGCATCCTCGTCTGCGGCACCGGCATCGGGATGTGCATGGCCGCGAACAAGGTCCCGGGAGTCCGGGCCGCGGTCGCCCTCGACGAACTCAGCGCCCGACTGTCACGAAGCCACAACGACGCCAACGTCCTCTGCATGAGCGCCGACATGCTAGGTCAGACGCTTCTGCACCGGATCGTCGAGACGTGGATGAGCACTCCCTTCGAGGGGGGGCGTCACGTCCGGCGGGTCGCGAAGATCCATGAGATCGAGATCGACATGGATCCCTCCGGATCCACGGCCGACTGATCGTCCGGGCCGGGCGGATCAGACCCGCTTGACGCCGGCCATGCCGCTGGCAAGACCTCGCAGCAGTCGAACGCCCCAGCCGGTCGCACCGTGACCGGTGACCGGATCGGAGTCCAGGTTCGCGACGCCGGCGATGTCCAGATGAGCCCAGGGGACGGATTCATCGACGAAGTAGGAGAGGAATGCTGCGCCCTGGATCGGGTGAGCTGACCTCTTGGGGTTCGAGTTCAGGATGTCCGCGACCGGTGATCGCATGAACTCCCGGTGCTCGGCCCAGACCGGCATCTGCCAGACCTTCTCGTCGGCGCCCACCGCGGCACAGTCCAGAGCGCTTCGGAAGCCGTCGTCCTCGCACCACATTCCGGCGCAGAAGTGGCCCAGGGCCACGACCACGCCGCCGGTGAGGGTGGCCATGTCCACGATCGCGGTNGGCTTGAGCTTGTCGCACGCGTAGGCCAGGGCGTCGGCGAGGACGAGCCGGCCCTCCGCGTCGGTGTTGGTGACCTCGACGGTGGTCCCGTCGTACATCGTGATGATGTCGTCGGGGCGGTATCCCTCGTCGGAGATCATGTTCTCCGCCGCGGGCAGGAGGGCGGTGACCTTCATCGGCACCTTCGCCTCCGCGATCGCCTTGATCGCTCCCAGCACGCCCGCACCACCGCACATGTCGTGCTTCATGCCCCGCATGCCACCGGAGATCTTGAGGCTGTAGCCACCGGTGTCGTAGGTGATGGTCTTGCCCACCAGCACGAGGTGCTTGCCCTTGTTCGCGGCGGGAACCCGTCCGGGCTTCCATTCGATCTGGATGAGGCAGGGAGGGATCTCGCTCGCCTTGCCCACGTTGACGATGCCGCCCATGCCCATGGCTTCAGCCTTCCCGGCGTCGATCACCTTGCAGGTGAGGCCGTCGACCTGCCGGGCGAGCTTCCTTGCCTGCCTGGCGATCCAGCTCGGATGGCAGATGTTGGGCGGGGTCTCACCGACCATTCGGGCCAGATTGACCGCTTCGGCGAGCCGAAGTCCGTCCTTCATCGCGGCATCGGCCTTCGGACGCGCCGCGGCGAGACGAAGCCGTGGATGCACGGTCAGCTCCCGGGCATGGGTTCCGTCGTACCCCTCGAGCCGCCAGTTGGCCAGTGCGACTCCTTCGGCGAACGCCGAGACGAGGTCCATCACCGGGCGTTGGTTGAAGTCAGGACGGGCGACGATCTCGATCGCGTCGACGCCGGCTCGATCGAGGGCTCGAAGCACGGACGCACCAGCCTTGCGGGCGGCGGTGGTGTCGACCTTCTCCTCGGAGCCCAGTCCGAAGAAGAGGACGTCGCCGTGGAAGCGGATCTCGCCGACATCCGCCTTGAAGCCGGGAACCGCCATCGCCTCCACCAGCGCCTTTCGGATCTCCTTCGGGACCCCNGCGTGGTCCCGGCGTTCGAGGTCCTCGGTGAACACCGCCATCGTCCTGCGGGCGGATGCTGACTTTCCGATGCTGATCTTCTTGAACATGGGGGCTCCTCGAGGCGTGGATCGAACCGCCGAGGGTAGCGGATCCGCGCCGTGAGCGGGATGCACCGCGGGGCCATGGATTCCTCCCCGGGGGGTGCAAGGGCCGATCACATCGACACGGGGCCTCGGAGCCCTTCGGGGATGAACCTCGCCGCTCGGGGACGTATCCTCATTCGATGTCCGATGCCGAGCGATTCGACGTGATCGTGATCGGCGGAGGCCATGCCGGCGTCGAAGCCGCGTGGGCCGCCGCCGGAGCCATCGCGTCGGAGGGGCGGACCCCGCATGTGGCCCTGGTGACCATGGATCCGTCCCGGATCGGCACGATGAGCTGCAATCCCGCGATCGGGGGTCTGGCCAAGGGGCAGATGGTTCGCGAGATCGACGCCCTCGGAGGATTGATGGGGGAGATCGCCGACGCGACCGGGATCATGTTCAAGATGCTCAACACCAGTCGGGGCGCCGCGGTTCGTGGACCGAGATGCCAGAACGACAAGGAGGCGTATCGCCTCGAGGCCCAGCGGCGATTGTCGGAGCGGAGCGGGATCCGGGTGATCGCGGGCACCGTGGCCGAGCTCCTCGTGGACGGCGAGGGCGGNGATCGCGTCATCAGCGGAGTCAGGGTGCCGGCCGGAGGCGGATTCGTGACCGCCACTCCGCAGGGGTATCCCGCGGCTCCCGACGTGCCCNGGGGATCCATGACGGATCTTCTCGCGGATGCGGTGGTCCTCACCACCGGGACGTTCATGCGGGCGCTGATGCACGTCGGGGAGGAGCGGACCGAAGGGGGGAGGATCGGGGAAGGCANCGCCGCGGGCATCGCGGGCATGCTGCGTGATCTCGGATTCGAGCTGGGGCGACTCAAGACCGGCACCCCGCCCCGACTCTCGCGGGCTTCCATCGACTGGGAGTCACTGCCCATCCAGGCCGGTGACGAGCATCCGGTGCCGTTCAGCGATCTCACCGACCGAGCCCGCTTTCCGGTGCTCGAACAGGTCGAATGCCGCATCACCTCGACCACGCACGAGATCCACGAGATCATCCGCGGCAATCTCGACCGGGCCCCGATGTATTCCGGGGCGATCGAGGCGGACTCCGGACCTCGCTACTGCCCGAGCATCGAGGACAAGGTGGTCCGCTTCGCGGATCGCGAGAGCCATCACGTCTTCCTCGAGCCGGAGACCATCGGCGGCGACTCGATCTACTGCAACGGCATCTCCACCTCGCTGCCCGCCGAGGTCCAGCTCGACTTCGTTCGGCGCATGGACGGCTGCGAGCGGGCCGAGATGCTCAAGCCCGGGTACGCCGTCGAGTACGACATGGTCCCCCCGCACCAGATCGATGCGACCTGCGAGACCAAGCGCATCCCCGGCCTCTTCCTCGCCGGCCAGATCAACGGCACCAGCGGATACGAGGAGGCGGGGGCCCAGGGACTGCTGGCGGGATTGAACGCGGCCCGTCGATGCCTGGCTCGGGACATGGTCCGTCTGGGTCGGGAACAGGCCTACATCGGCGTGATGATGGACGACCTCGTGACCCGCATTCCCCGCGAGCCGTATCGCATGTTCACCAGTCGGGCGGAGCATCGACTCCGNCTCCGCCACGACAACGCCGACGAACGACTCACCGCCCTGGGACGCGAGCACGGTCTGGTCGACGATCATCGCTGGCGTCGGTGGGAGGAGCGGGCCGCCCGGCTCGAATCGATGCGGGCCGCGTTCGACCGGACGCGTGTGGAGGGTCGATCCCTCTCGGAGATCGCCCGGCGTCCGGAGACCACGGCGGGCTCGCTGCGGGAGCACCTGCCCTCGGCGGTGCTGTGCGGNGACGACGAGCCGATCATCGACCGGGTGCTCAACGACCGGCGGTACGAGTCCTTCGTGAAGCGGGCGGATGCGGAGATCCGTCGCCAGCAGGCGGCGGAGCATGCCGAGATCCCGAGGGATCTGGATCCCGGGACGATCTCGGGACTTCGCAGCGAGGCGATCGAGGTCCTTCGACGGTTCAGGCCGCGGACCCTCGGCCAGGCGGGGCGGCTGGCGGGCGTGAACCCGGCGGACGTGACCCTGGTCCAGGTCGCGATGCGGCGCCATCGCTCCGGCGGATGAGCCGGCCGGTGCCCTCGGGCTGCTACGCTTCCATCAGGCCTCTTCGAGGCCGACTCCATGCACCCTGCGAGATGCGAATCCAGAGAAAGCCCACCCCGCCAGCGTAGCTCAGTTGGTAGAGCCACGGTTTTGTAAACCGTAGGTCACCGGTTCGAGTCCGGTCGCTGGCTTTCAAATCCCGGAACCCGCTTCGACTCCTGTGGTTCCACCTCCGGTCGACAGGTGGTTTTCAAGTCCCGGCCCACGACATCCACACCAGCACGAGGTCTTCATGCACGTGATCACCGTCAGCGTCCTCGCCTTCCTTCCGGGCTTCGGCATGGTGGCCCAGGAACCGCCCGGGGAACACGAGCTCACTGGGAATCCCTGGCTGGACATGGACTACGGCCCGTTCCTCTCGGCCGCGATCGAGGTCGATCCGGACAACATCGCCTGCAAGGGCGTCGCGATCCCGCTGGTCGAGGACGGTTCCATCGCGGCGCTCTTCGACACTGCGGAGCTTCGCTGGGCCGCGGGCTGGGAGGGGGACTTCGTCGAGTTGCGCGGCATCGTCTACGACGGCCCGCACGGGATCTGGCCGAGGATCGACGGCGAGGCGACCTGGACGAACCCGGCGGGGCCCGGCATCCACGTGTTCTCCGGCGGGAAGATGCAGGCATTCGAGGATCCCCGAACCGTGCCGTACGGTCCGCTGCCGAGGGATCTCGGTCGATTCCAGGGACTCGTGGCGGGGGAGGACGGCGTGATCCTTCGCTATTCGGTCGGTGACGCCTCGGTCCTCGAACGCATGTCCGTCGATGATCGCGACGACCTTCAGGTCTGGTCGCGGGAGATCGAGGTCGCGAACGTGGCGACCCCGTTCGATCTCTCCCTCTTCGAGATAGATGAGGAGGTCGTGCCGCCCGAAGCATGGCCGGGCGGCCACTACGAATCGCTTTCCTGCCTCGAGGGCGTCGCGATCGACGCCGGAGAGAAGCCTCGGTGGCCGCTCGAGAATCTGAACGGTCGTCTCTACACCGTCATCGAGAGGGACGGCGAGGTGGTGGGGGCGATCGGTTGGGTCGGTTCGGACATGGTCCTGAATCCCCGGGGTGCGGGAAGAGCGTCGCTCTTCGGGGGATCCAACTTCCAACCGGGGCGCCTGGCCGCCCGGGTCATGCCTCCCTTCGAGGGTGCGGGGGATGCACGCTTCCGCCTCCTCTTCGCCGAACTCGACGAGGAGAGGCTTCCGGACTTTCTCGACCGCGTGGCCACCGTGGGGCGGGGCGGGGATCTGCAGTCGGCCTGGGAGGCGGGAAGCCCCCGTCGATGGGGCGGACCGATCGAACTCGCGGGCGAACTCGATGTCCGATTCGATGACGAGGACGACTCCGTCGAGACCATCCGGCTCGCCCCGGGCGGTGCCCGGATCACCACCGCCGGAGACGATGGCGCGATGCCGGTGCTGGTCGGTCTCGATGGGACGGCACTGGATGCGAGGACCGTCTCGCTGGACGAGGCGATCATCGTCTTCGAGCACGGCCGCGGGGAGGCGCCCGCCCCGGTCGCGGGATGGGACTTCGACGAGGAACCATCGCCCCGCATGCGGAACGTCGTGGAGGGAGCGGGCGATCTTCTGCTCGAGGGCGCCACCTGGCGACGCGGCGTTCGCGGCCGATCCCTCGACTTCGACGGAACCGCACGGGCGATCTGGTCGGGTGCGGGGCCGCTCGACCCCGCGAGGACGCCGCTCACCATCTCCGCGTGGATCCACACCACGAAGGACGGCACCATCGCCGCCCGGACCTCTGCAGACGGTCCCTGGGCACCGGATGGCGCGACCTTCTTCGTGCGTGACGGGCGTCTCGCCTGGGACATCGGCTGGGTCGACGCACTCGAGGGCGGGACCGTGGTCGCGGACGGTCGGTGGCATCACGTGGCGATCACCAGCGATCCCGACACCGGGATGGTGACGTTGTGGGTCGATGGCGCGATGGATGCCGAAGGGAGCCTCGCTCCGAACGGCCCCACGCCGGACCACGTGCTGTCGGTCGGCTTCACCAACGAGAACTTCCCCGCCGAGTCCCGGTTCAGCGGGTACCTCGACGGACTTCGGGTTCATCGCGACGTGCTCGATCGCGCTGCGATCCGCGCTGTCGCGGCCGAGAGCGGCGAGCCCCTGGTCGTCGCGCGATCGCTCGAGTTCGACGTGCCCGGAACCCTGGAGATCGACGGCGACCTGGCGGTGGCGACGGTCGACGGCGGTCTCCGACTCGAGGAGATCGAGGGCGTCGCTCGGACCTGGAGCGGACCGAAGTCGCGTCTGTCGAGCTTCATCGCGGAACGGGGCGGCGTCACCGAGGCGGCTTCGAACCCGTTCCTGATCGACCGGGTGACCTGGCCGGCGGAGAACCCCTGGCATTCATGGATGCGTTTCGGGGACTTCGACTTCCTTGACGATGGCGCCGCGGCCGCGATCAGCACCTGGAACGGGGATGTGTGGCGGGTCGACGGACTCGATGCCGATCTGGACCGTCTTCGCTGGCAGCGGATCTCAACCGGTCTGAGCCAGCCGCTCGGACTTGCCGTGCGGGGCGACGAGATCCTCGTGGTGGGTCGCGACCAGATCACCCGGCTGGTCGATCTCGACGGCGACGGGGAGACCGATGTGCACGAGGCGTTCAACGTCGATGCGATGAACAGCCCGCACTTCCACGAACCGGCGAGCGGCCTGCAGGTCGGTCCGGACGGGGCGCTCTACTACATCAAGGCGGCCAGGCACGCGAAGCTTCCATCGCATCCTCGTCACGGCACGCTGGTCAGGGTCGAGGCCGACGGGGGCGATTCGTCGATCGTCGCCGGGGGGTTCCGGGCGCCCAACGGCGTCGCGATCGATCCCGACGGCGTCGCGTGGGGTTCCGATCAGGAGGGCCACTGGATGCCGGCCAACCGGATCAACCGGATCGAGCCCGGTTCCTTCCACGGCAACAACTGGAGCGGGACCCGGCTCGGCCTCGAGCCCCTCGAGGAGTACGAACCGCCGCTGCTCTGGATCCACCCCACCGTCGATCGGTCGCCATCGGCGCAGCTTCGGGTGCCCGAGGGCGTCTGGGGCGAGCTTTCCGGTCGACTGCTCGGCGTCTCCTACGGCACCGGGGAGGTCTATCTGATCCTCGAGGATGAGATCGACGGCATGCATCAGGGGGCGTTCGTGCCGCTTCCGATCCAGGTGCCGACGGGTCTCATGCGCGGGCGATTCCATCCGGATGGTTCGCTCTACGTGGCGGGACTCTTCGGCTGGTCCTCGAACCAGACCGATCCCGGCGGTTTCTATCGCGTGCGAAGGACCGATTCGATCCTGCCGGTGCCGATCGGGGTGCGGGCGGAGGAGGGGGGGCTCCGTCTCGAGTTCACCCATCCGGTCACCACGCCCGAGGATCGGCTCGCGGATGCCTTTCGACTCGATGGCTGGGACTATCGCTGGTCGAGCGACTACGGGTCGCCGATGCTCGACCTCCGCACCGGAGAGCCGGGTCGGACTCCATTCGACGTCAAGGGCGTCGCCCGATCGAGCGATGGACGAACCCTGCGTCTGGACATTCCCGATCTCCGGCCCGCGATGCAGATGCACCTGCACTGGGACCTCGACTTCGAAGACGTCGGTCCTCGCTCGTCGTTCGTGCACTTCACGGTGCACGGCATGGGCGCCCCTTCCACGGTGGATCGATGAGCGATCCCGTGTGGATCGGTGGTGATCACGAACGACATGCGGGCGGCTCCAGTTGGAGCCGCCCGCATTCTCGGTTGATCGATGTGGTCGTGACCAGGCGGCTCGAGGCCGTCCCTTCGGGGTTCAACCCCAGGCGGTGAAGAACAGGCCGGCGTCGGCTCCGTCCACCATGCCATCTCCGTTGAAGTCCCCGTCCGGACCGCTGGTGCCCCAGTAGGTGAAGAACAGGCCGGCATCGGCACCGTCGACCATGCCGTCGCCGTTGAGGTCGTAGGGGTTGCTGCCGACGCCCGGGACCCGGACGTTCATGGTGATGCTGCCGTTGTCCTTGAACGTCTCGATCTCGACCTCGCCCTCCATGGGGGGGGTGTCGGTGACCATCGAGAAGTTGTACATGGTGCCCCACCGGATGGCGTTGGCGTCGGGATCGACACTGAATTCGGTGGTCTTCCAACCGAAGTAGCCGGGGCCGATGTTCGGTGCCCAGCTGTAGGTCTTGTAGGGCTCGCCGGAGTGCGACGGGGCGTCGTGGAAGTCGCGATCGACGATGTCGGTCGACGAGGACACCGGGATCGTGAATGCGTTGACCGCGAGATCGGAGGTCAGGTTGTAGATGGCGTAGTGGTAGGACCAGGTGCCGTCACCGTTGTCGATGACGTCGTGGCCGAGGAAGATGCGGCCGTCACCGGGGATGTCGATGGCCTCGATCTCCACGGTGCTGCTGTTCTCCTCCCAGGCGAAGATGCCCGGAAGTCCGAGGTTGGTCGGCCCGGTCATGCTCAGCTGGTATCCGGAGTCGTTCAGGTTGCCGACGTTGAATCGTCGGTACGAACCGTTGTTCAGCTGGTTGCCCGCGTTGTAGTCCTGGATGTGCAGGTAGAAGGCGTCCATGTAGAAGCGGGCCGCGTCGGTCGTGGCGTTCGGGTTCAGCTCGATGGTCTCGATCTGGAGCCGACGACCGAGGGTGGGTGCCGCGGCGGGGAGGTTCTGAGGGGGATACTGGAACCATCCGGTGGCCGGGTTGCACTGACTTCTCGGGGCCAGTCCCGACTGATCGCCGTTGAGCGAACTCGAGTACGGATCGGAACAGCCGGGGCCCAGCAGTTCGGGGCAACCGCTGCCGGCGGGATCGCAGCTGCCGCACTGACTCTGCTGAAGTGCGCAGAAGCCGTCCTTGCACCATGACTGTCCGATCTGGACGAGTCGGCCGCGGTCGAACTTGAAGGCGTTCTGGGGAATTCTCGGGTGCCGGTTGTCGTTGGCGTACCACTCGAGGTCCACGTCGCCGAGATTGACGCTCGTGGTGCCCACCGAATAGGCGGAGACCCCGAGGACCCTGCCCCAGCGGTACACCGCGGGAAGGTCGCAGACGGCGACATCGGCACCGATCTGGCCGGCGGAACCGCCCTTGTCGCCGGGAATGGCGTTGGCGCTCAGCAGGCCCGCTCCGATGGCGGCTCCGGCGGCAGCCACGCTGGTAAGGGTCTTTCCGATCTTCATGACGTTTCTTCCTGTGAGGAGGCAATTCTGAACCGGGGGGCCTTGTGGGACCGGTTCTTCAATGTATCCCATGACCGGGGAGCCGGGCCAGGCAGGATCTCCGATTCGACGCACATGGGCGGATAAGGTTCCCCGGTACCGGGTTTTCGGTCGGTTCGGCTTCCCGGATTCCCGGACCAGGAGACCAATTCAGGGTTTTTGAGGTGTTCTTGCCCCTCCTTGTCGGGGGTTGTAGACTCCTCAACCCTTCACAGGGCGGGTTACCCAAGTGGCCAAAGGGGGCAGACTGTAAATCTGCTGGCGTTCGCCTTCGAAGGTTCGAATCCTTCACCCGCCATTCCGGATCGGTGCCCGAACACCGAATCCGCGGTCCTGAACCCTCTCGGGGTGTAGCTCAGCTTGGTAGAGCGCTGTCTTCGGGAGGCAGAGGCCGCAGGTTCAAATCCTGTCACCCCGACTGAAAGGCCCCGGAAGCGATGCTTTCGGGGCCTGCTTCATGCCGATCTCCGCGAGATGCTGCGGTGGTCCCGACGACGGGGCGGGATCGCGAATCGGGACCGCTCCCCGCCCTCCTTAAGATGTCAGCCACATGAACGCCGAACCCCGATTCGACGCCTGGCTCCTCGGCCGCATGCAGGATGGTGGCATGCCACACCTTGGATGCGAGGCACCGTGCTGCGAGGACGCGCGGCGTCGAGGGGTGGTCGAACATCCGTGCAGTCTGGGCATCCGCGACCGAAGATCGGGAGGCCTCGTGCTCATCGAGGCGACTCCGTCCATCGAACCCCAGATCGCCATGCTTCGAAATCTCGCCGGGGGTGAGCGGCCACCTCGTCGTCCCGTCGATGCGGTGATGCTGACGCATGCCCACATCGGTCACTACGCGGGGCTCATGCATCTCGGCCAGGAGGTGGCCGCGGTGGACGGAGTCCCCGTGCACTGCACGGTCCGCATGGCAGCGTTCCTGAAGAGCAACGCGCCCTGGTCGGGGGCCGTGGAGGCCGGTCACATCATGCTCCATGCCCATGATCCCGGCGAGGTCGGGACCGTGGAGTTCGAACCGCTCCCGGGGCTGCGGGTCGAGGCGGTCCGGGTGCCGCACCGTGACGACTACAGCGACACCGTGGCCTTCAAGGTCCGGGGCCCGTCGCAGACCCTGCTCTGGGCGCCCGACGTCGATCAGTGGGGTCGGCACGAGGATCTTCTGGACGACCTTCTGGCGGATGTCGATCTGGCCTACCTCGACGCGACGTTCTACAGCGGGGACGAGTGCCCCGGCCGGGATCTCTCCCTGATCCCGCACCCGTTCGTGGGGGAGACGATGGAACTGCTGGCCGACCGGGCGGCGGCGTCGCCCGGCACTCTGCGTCTGATGCACTTCAATCACAGCAACCCCGTGCTGCATGATCCGGAACTGGCGAGGAGCATCGTGGAGCAGGGATTCGCCATCGCCGAGGCCGGTCGCTGCGACCGTCTCTAGCATCCGGCTGACGTGAATCGGGCGGACCTCGAGTTCAGCGAGGTTCCATGACCAGGCAGAGGCCCGATCGCCAGATCGGGAGTTCCATCTCGCAGCGGAAGCCCACATACTCCTGCGGATCCCATCCCTGGTCCTCGAACATGTGGTCGGCCAGAGACCGCTGACGCTCGTACCTCCGGGAGGCCGCCCCGCCGGTGCCGCGCCCCAGCTCGTGGAACTGCATCTGGTCGGAGAACCGGGTCATCCAGAGATCCTCGGGGGGGGCGAGGAGCGAGGTGCCCCAGAGATGGCAGTCCCCGTGGATCTTCAGGTGCTCCGCCATCTCATGGTGCAGGTACATGTCGAAGATGCAGTGTCGTGTGGGATAGTCGACGTACAGCCAGATCGCCTTGTGTGGGCCGGGTTCATCTATGATCCAGCGGTTGTGCTGGATCGCGAAGCAGTCGAAGGGTTCACCGGCCGGAATGTGTTCCGGATCGACGATGTGAGCGAGGTGCTCGCTCTTGATGATCCGTGAATCGATCGAGGGAAGGGGGCGGGTGCAGAACGACTCGATCAGTCGTTGCGGTTCCCGGGCCGCCTCCTCGCTGGTGACGTTGCGATAGTCGGAGAAGGCCATGTTCATGGGCAGGCGGATGGGCATGGCCGAGCCGGTGGCCCGCATCCCCGCGTAACCCCGCACCGCGATCTGCTCGTAGTTGAACTGCTCATGCCGGCTCGGCCTGATCGCCATCATGCTCGTCGTGAGTTCCGCCGCCTGTCCGGTGATCGCCGAGGCCGCGTCAAAGAGCCTCTCCCGGCGTTCGCGCAGTCGGTCCGGGTCGCTGGTCTCGTGGAAGAGCCTCAGGGCCGACCCGAACGCCGTCTGGCTGAGGCCAACCCGCTTGAGATAGGACTCGAAGGCATCGACCGCGGCGAAGGCGTCCGCGATCGAGGATCTCGAGACGCCGGCATCGACCACCGCTTCGAGGAACTCCCGAAGTCCGCCGACTCCGGGAAGTTCGGCGAGCAACGCCGGGTCCGACGTCCCGGCCTCTCCGGAATCCCTTGTCAGCTTCATGACACGCTGACAGGTCATGCGCCCGACCCCGAGTTCCTTGGCGAGGGTCGATGCCCGACGTCCGGCCACCGGGGGGGTCCGGATCACCTCCGCCAGCGTGCGGTGGAGGTCACCGGCGACGGCGGCGGCCTCGTCCATGGATTGGGTCGTGAGAAACGTGGGCATGGGTGGGAAAACCGGGAATCGCGTCTATGACCGTTGAAATCATAGGGAGAAAGGCCATAATCGATGATGCACTGAGTGCAAAAAGGCCGCCGAAGACACGGTGGCACCGAGACCCCGGACCGGAAGAACTGGGCCAGATCGAAGAGGAGAGGACCTTGATGGCATCCCGATGAGCGGGTCTCACGCTCGTGTCGACGTCACCCGGATGTCACATCGTCTTCGGTACCGAGGTGGCCGCCGAGATCGTCCGCCTCCCGAGTCATCGGGGCGACGGTTGATGCCGAACCACTCCAACCCGAATCCTTCCCCCGAGTCGGACCTCGGTCCCGACCCCACGATCCGTTCTCAGGAATGAAAGCCATGAACCGATTGCTCGCCACCTCAATGCTCTGCAGCACCCTCCTGGCCGGGACCGCACTCGCCGAGAACCACTTCATCCAGCACGGGGGCACCGTGTTCAATCCCCCGGTCCTCATGGTGGAACCGGGGGATGTCGTTCAATGGGGCATCGGATTTCCCGGAGGAAGCCCGCGCACGGTCACGTCGGGCGAGGACTGCATGCCGGACGGCCTCTGGTTCGACGGCGAGATCCCTCCGGGCCTCTTCACCTGGGAGGTGCCGCTGGACATCGGGGTCACCGAGGTTCCCTACTTCAACCGGCTGGCCTGCAGGAACGGTGAGCCCGGCCTGCTTCGAATCATCGACATTCGCCGGGTTCCTTCGGAGTACCCGACCATCCAGGAAGCCCTTGACGCCGCCGATCCATACGACACGATCCTGATCGCACCCGGCACCTATCTCGAGACCTTCCTGGTTCCGAGCGACGACCACCTCCTGATCAAGGGGGAACTCGACACCGAGGGTGATCCTGCCGTCGTCATCGGTCCCGAGCCTGGATCGAAGCTCGCGTTTCCGACCATGTCGATCAACGGCGTGAACGACCTGCGGATCGAGGGGATCCACTTCGCCGGTGGCCTTGGGGGCGGCGTTGTCCTCGACTCCGCCAGCGCCAGCATCGACGACTGCCTGTTCACCGACAACACCTCGATGGGCGGTGGGGGTCTGGCATGCCTGGAGAGCGCCGTGTCGATCACCGACTGCCGGTTCGATGGCAACACCTCCGGACACGGGGGTGGAGTGCTGACCGTCGAATCGGACGTCTCCATCGTGGGATGCGATTTCAACGGGAATCGATCGACTTCGTTCGACGACATGGTGGCGGGTGGCGCGATCGCCGCGGCATCCGGCACGCTCTCGATCCTCGACTGCCGGTTCGAAGCCAACGACGCCGAATCCTCCGGGGGGGCGATCGCCCTGGAGTCGTGCCAGGTCACCGTCGTCGACAGCCACCTGGAGGGAAACACCACCACCGCCACCGGTGGTGCGATCGACGCGATGTCCGGCACCCTCGAGGTCCTTGACACGGTGATCCGCGGCAACGTGGCGACGGCCGGGGGAGGGGGGATCCACCTGGACGGGACGACGACATCCATCGGCGCTGGCAGGGTCTGCGGCAATTCGCCGGATCAGATCGTCGGCGACTGGACCGACGTCGGCGGCGTGGTCGTTCGTGACGACTGCAGCATTCTCTCCGTGCCGGATGACTTTCCCACGATCGGCGAAGCGGTCGAAGCCTGCCGTGATGGCGACACCATCATGATCGCCGCGGGAGATTATCCGCTGTCGGAGGACGATTTCTTCCTGATCGAAGACATCGCCGTCTCGATCATCGGCGAGACGAACCCCGACGGAAGCCCTGCCGTCAATCTCGGAGGATCGCTCGGCTTCAATGGCCAGGGCGTGGTGCCGATCGTCATCGAGGACCTGAAGATGGCGAGCCTCGGACTGTATGACTGCACGGCGACCGTCACGAACTGCCTCATGGTCGATGGTCAGGACAACTTCGCGGGAGTGCTCGTCAATCAGGCGAAGGTCACCCTGATCGACTGTCGAATCGCCGACGGCAGTTCCGGATTCCTGCCGGGAGGCGTGTACATCACCGATCAGATCGAGGATGGGGAGATCGTGACCAGTGATGTCGACCTGATCGACTGCGTGATCGAGAACAACACGGGTGGCTGTCCGTTCCCGGGCTGCGGGGGCAATGCCGGCGTTCGCATTGAACGGGGCATCGTGGACTTCGTCAGGTGCACCATCAGGGACAACGCCGCCTCGGGTCACGGCGGCATTTCGATGGCCTCCCAGACCGATGTCTCGCTGACCGACACCACGGTGTGCGGCAACTCCAGTCCGGGCCAGATCAATGGCAACTGGACCGACAACGGCGGCAACACGGTGATCGACGAGTGCCCGGAGGAATGCCCCGGCGACTTCAACCACGACGATTCGGTCGACGGTGGGGACCTCGGCTTCCTGCTCGCAGCCTGGGGCGGTCCCGACGCGGACATCAACGGCGACGGCAACACCGACGGCGGCGACCTCGGTCTCTTCCTGAGTGTCTGGGGACCGTGCCCCTGAGCGGTTTCCTCCCATCCGAAGACCGGACTCCCGGCCTCCGTCTCCGACGGGGGCCGTCTCGCATCCCATCCAGTCCAGCGTGGAGTGCGGGATCAGGGACCGGGGACTGGCCATGCCCTTGGCCCTTGCCGTCGAGTTCCTAGAATGTCCACCACCGTCCGGCTCCGGACCGACCGACACGGAGAAGACTCGAGATGATCCGCGCACCCTTCGCAGTGCTTGCCAGCATGGCTGTCACCGTCACCAGCGGTGCCGCTGCGGAGCTGTTGAGGATCGACCCGGGACCGGACGCGCCTTACGAGCTGCAGCAGGCGCTCATCGCGGCCAGACCCGGTGATGTCGTGGAGCTCGGTGAGGGCGTCTTCCACCTCCGGGCGGAGCTCAGTGTCGTCGTCGACCACGTGACGATCCGCGGCCAGGGGATCGATCGCACGATCCTGAACTTCGATGATCAGCACGTCGGGAGCCAGGGCCTCACCGCGACCGGAGACGCCTTCGTGCTCGAGGATCTCGCGATCGAGGACACCGCGGGCAACGCGGTCAAGGTGCTGGGGAGCGACGGTGTCGTCTTCCGGCGGGTGCGTACCGAATGGACCAACGGACCCGACGAGAACAACGGCGCCTACGGCCTCTACCCCGTCCAGTGCCGAAACGTCCTGATCGAGGAGTGCGTGGCGATCGGGGCGAGCGATGCGGGGATCTACGTCGGTCAGTCGGACCGCATCCTCGTGAGGGATTCCCGGGCGGAGTTCAACGTCGCGGGCATCGAGATCGAGAACAGCACCAACGCCGAGGTGATCGGCTGCACGGCCACCAACAACACCGGTGGGATCCTCGTCTTCGACCTGCCCGGTCTCCAGGTCGTCAACGGCGGCGAGGTCCTGGTCCGCGGGAACCGGGTGTTCGGCAACAATCATCCGAACTTCGCTCCCGAAGGCAACATCGTGGGCACGGTCCCTCCCGGCACCGGGGTCATGATCATGGCGACCGACCGGGTCGAGGTGACCGACAACGAGATCCGCGATCACGGCACCGCCAACGTCGCGGTCGTGAGCTATCTCTCGACGGGGCGTCGACTCGACGACGAACGCTACGACCCGTTCCCCGAGTACGTGCACGTCCACGGCAATCGGATCTCCGAGGGGGGGCACGCTCCGGCGGGGGAGTTCGGCGACATGCTCGGCCGGGTCCTGCCGCGTCCGATGCCCGACATCCTCTTCGACGGCATCCTCTCTCCGAAGGCGCAGGCCCTTGAAAATCCCTGGTCGGTGCTCCGGCTCGGCGACAACGGGGAGGCGGACTTCGCCAACTTCAACATGCCGGACCTCACTCCGAAGAAGATCTTCACCGGGAAGTACCGGCCGCTCCTCGACGACACCCCGCATCGGGGGACGCTCGAGGCGGTCGCCGCGGTCGATCTGGAGCCGCTCACCGCACCCGACCTCGATGCGCCTGCGCCCTACGAAGACGTACCGGTGCATCTCTCCGAGTGGCCGATCTTCGGCACGATCATCGGTTCCGACGGGGGAGGCGAGACGGTGCTTCCCTACGAACTGAACACCGTGCTCTTCGCCGACCACTCGGTCAAGCATCGTCACATCCATCTTCCCGGCGGGGAACCCATGCAGTGGTCGCTGGCCGGCACCCTCGACTTCCCGGTGGGCACGGTGATCGCGAAGACCTTCGCCTATCCGGTCGACGCCCGTGACCCCGGTCTTGGAGAACGCTGGCTCGAGACGAGACTCGAGATCCATGAACCCGAGGGCTGGACCGGCTTCTCCTACGTCTGGAACGAGTCGCGAACCGAGGCGACGCTCGCGGTCGGCGGGGCGAGCGTCGAGGCCTCGTGGATCGATCCCGACGGACGGACGATGACCAACACCTACGAGGTCCCCAACGTGAACCAGTGTCTCACCTGCCATGCGCAGGAGGGGGCCTACGAACCGCTCGGGCCGACCGCCGCGAATCTCAACCGGGCCGGAAGGGATCGGTCGATGGTCGCGAACCAGCTCGATGCATGGATCGCATCCGGACATCTGGAGGGCGCGCCGCCGCCCGAGGAGCGACCCTGTCTTCCGGTGTGGAACGACGAGAGCACCGGAGATCTCGATGCCCGGGCTCGTGCCTGGCTCGACGTCAACTGCGCCTACTGCCACAACCCCTCCGGAACCGCCCGCACCTCGGGGCTCGACCTGCGGGTCGCCCAGCGCCGGCCGGCGAAGTACGGGGTTCTCAAGAGTCCGGTCGCCAGCGGCCGCGGATCGGGGGGACGCCTGCACGACATCGAACCCGGCGATCCCGACGGTTCGATCCTGATCTACCGCGTCGCGAGCGACGAACCTGCGATCCGCATGCCGACCCTCTCACGTCATCTGGTCGACGAGGAGGCCGTGGCCCTGCTTCGGGCGTGGATCGAGGCGATGCCGGATCCGCGTGACGACGAGGATCAGCCGCCGTCCCCGACGAGTCGGTAGATCCGAACCGAATCGATCTCCATGGTCGACGGCCATCGGGTCGCATCACCCGGAGGTCCGGGCCAGAAGCCCCCGATCGCCAGGTTGAGGATCAGGTACATCGGCTTGTCCGGGATCTTCTCACGCTGCTTCGAGACCCGGCCGAACCGGTGGGTCTCATCGCCGTCGACGAACCAGGTGATCCGCTCCGGCGTCCACTCCACCGCGAAGTCGTGCCAGGTGGACGCGTAGTCCTCGGCGTCGTGATGGTCGGTCGAGGTCTGATTGAGATCCCAGGGAAGCAGGCCGTCGCGAAGCGGTCCCCAGTGGAAGGAGTGATGGACCCGGTTCGGTTCCTTGCCCACCAGTTCGATGATGTCGATCTCCGGGGGCCACGAACCATCCTCGGGAAGAAGCCAGATCGCGGGCCACATGCCCTGGCTCCCCGGAAGCTTGGCGCGGATCTCCCAGCGGCCGTAGGTCTGCTCCTGGATGCCCTGGGTGGTCAGGTGGGCACTGGCGTACTCGCGATCACCGATCCGTCGCCGATCGGCGGTGATGAGCATGCGCCCGTCCTCGATCCGGACGGCATCGGGGCTGTAGTACTGCAACTCGCCGTTGTGGCTCCAGGCGCCGTCGGAGACCACCCAGCGGGTCGGGTCGGGACGACCGCCCTCGAAGCCGGGGTTGCGAACCGGCAACGAGGTCGATGCCTGGTCGACGGTGGCGAGATCACGGATCGAGACATCGTCGACGAGGATGGTGCCCTCCTCGGGAAGCGTGATTCGAAGCGCCATGGCGGCGGCATCGGGCGAGATCCGGACGTCGAAGGGACCGGCGGCGGACTCCAGCGAGGTCCATCCTCCCCCCGAGGCGAGCGGCACCTCCCGGCTCAGCACGCCGAGCGATGTGCCGTCGGACGCCGTCTGTTCCACGTCGACCACGACGCCGTCGCCGAGTTCAGCGGAGAACCAGGCCTCGATGCGGGCGGTCGAACCGGGGCCGACGCCGGTCACGGACCGTCCGATGGAGGCGGCCTGTCCGTCCCGGGTGACCAGCCTGGCCGCTCCGGCACCGCTTCGCTGATCGCGGGTCGCGATCGTCACGTCACCAGTGGTCAGCCAGCCGGGCAGGGTCTCGTCCCGGGCCGTGAACTCCGGGTTCGCGACGTCGACCATCTCTCCGCCCATCGAGATCGCGGGGTTTCGCCACAGCACCGAGCCCTTCGCGGTGGTGGGCTGGATGAAGACAAGGATCAGCTTCGCATTCGTCGTGCCGTCGGGAACCACAAGGGAGACGTCGCTTCGGACCCACTCGTCCTCGGGGATGTCGCCCCGGTTGGGATCGAAGGGTCTTCCCTCCGCATGGGCGAGGGGTCGACCGTTGGCGGCGCGGCACTCCAGACGGATCACCGGGAAGTTGTCGGTGTCCGCGATCGAATCGCGCCGCTCGGTCATCGCCTCGACCCCGGCGCTGATGCGCGAGCCCGGTCGGACGTCCTTCAGCGGCACGATCTGCTCGAGTCCCGATCCGCCGTAGGGCTCGTTGTAGGGACCCCACGTCTTGAGGACCCGGCCTCGCTCTGGATGATCGACCGCGACGGCGTTGTTGAAGGCGCTCCAGCCCGGAGCGCCGCCGTCGTTCGATTCGAAGCCGCCCTTGCCGAGAAGATCCGGAGCCGGCGGCGTGGTGAACGCGACGAGATCGTCGATCATCACCTGGCGGACCCCCTCGCCGCCTCCCGCGACGATCACCACCGCCACGTCGACCGCGTCGGTCTCGGCGGGGACCCGGCCTGCGACCTCGATGGTCCCCCAGTCCCCGGAGTCGGCATCGGACAGGGGGACCTGGTTCTCGGCGACGTCGATCGTGCCGCCCTCCCGATCCTTGAACTCGAGCTTCAAGGCGAGTCGGGCATCGCCGGGTTCACCGCCGATGGGTCGCCAGGCCAGCGACGCGGTCACCGTCTGATCGGTCGCGACCGAGCCTCCGAGTCGGTTGACGGCACCGGAATAGGAGGGAGGTTCCTGTCCCGCGGGGGCGGTCAGCAGAAGTCCGCCTCCCTCGCGGCCGCGAGTCTGGGGGCTCGTGTCGCCGAACCTCGTCCAGTCCGCGGTCGGGTCGGTGCGGGCGCTGAAATCATCCTCGAAGACGAGTTGCCATCGATCGTCTGCCGACGTCGTTTCCGGAATGGAGCAGATGGATGAGAGGATCAGGACGGGAATCAGGACGGACATGGGTCGGATCTCCAAAAGTCAGAGAGATGCTAGCCGACGAACTGCATGTGTCGATGCTGTAGGCTCACCGTTCATGAATCGAGGAGTTCGACCCGTGCCGATGTTTCCGGAAAGCTTTCTCTGGGGTGCCGCCGCCGCCGCGTATCAGATCGAAGGTGCGGCCTTCGAAGGCGGACGCGGTCGAAGCGTCTGGGACGACTTCTGCGATCGTGAAGGCGCCGTCGAACACGGACACAGCGGTGCGGTGGCCTGCGATCACTATCACCGGTTCAAGGACGACATCGAGATCATGCGGTCGCTCGGGCTTCATGCCTATCGACTTTCGATCGCATGGCCGCGGGTCCTGCCCGAAGGCACGGGTCGGTTGAACGAGGAAGGTCTCGACTTCTACGACCGATTGATCGATGCCCTTCTCGAAGCCGGGGTCACGCCCTGGGCGACCCTGTTCCACTGGGACATGCCCTCGACCCTCTTCGCGAAGGGTGGCTGGGTCGCCCGTGACAGCGCCGCCTGGATGGGCGAGTACGCGGATCTGGTGGGCCGTCGCTTCGGAGACCGGGTCGTCGACTGGATCACTATGAACGAACCCCAGGTCTACATCCAGCACGGACACAACGACGGAAGCCACGCTCCGGGTCTCAATCTCCCGATGCGGGAGCAGCTGCTGGCCGGCCACAACACCATGCGGGCCCATGGCCATGCGGTCCGGGCGCTTCGAGCCGCGAGTCCCGGACCATGTCGGATCGGCTACACCGCGGTGGGCTGTGCCGGCTGTCCGATCGACGACTCGCCGGCCACGATCGAGGCGGGTCGCATCGCCACCGGCACCGTCGATCCGAACCACCACTTCAACGGGCCCTGGTGGCTCGATCCCGTCTGTCTGGGCCGGTATCCCGAGCAGGGACTCGAGGCCCACGGCGCGGATGCCGAGGGACTCGACGACGAGGCCGATCTCGCCGAGATGAAGGCGCCCATCGACTTCCTCGGACTCAACATCTACCAGGCGGGACGAGTCCGGGCGGGCGAGGACGGCCGGCCGGTGGACGTTCCGCTTCCCGATGGATTCCCGACCACGCACTTCGACTGGCCGGTGGTGCCGGAGGCCCTGCGCTGGGCGCCGTTCTTCGCGCACGAGCGCTACGGCCTGCCGATCTACATCACCGAGAACGGTCTGGCCAGCATGGACTGGGTGTCCCGTGACGGGAAGGTCCATGATCCGAACCGCATCGACTTCACCGCCCGCTATCTCGAGCAGCTGAAGCTCGCGATCGACGATGGAGCCGACATCCGCGGTTACTTCCACTGGTCGATCCTCGACAACTTCGAGTGGGCCAAGGGCTACACCCGCCGATTCGGGATCGTGCACGTCGACTACGAGACGCAGGTGCGGACCATGAAGGACAGCGCCCACTGGTACGCCGAGGTCATTCGAAGCAACGGCGCCTCGATCGACTGAACCGACGACCGTCGGATCCCGTGATCCTCGTCCTCGGACAGGAGGAAGACGTCGTCCGAGCAGGTCTCAGGCGACCACCGTCTCCGATTCCATCCGTTCCCCGCACTCCCGTCCGAAGAGATGGGTGTTGGCCGGCAGGACACCGACCCGCATCTTCGAACCCGCCTGCGGAACCTCGTCGAGCCTGAGTCGGGCGGTGAGCGGGACCTCGCCGGGGCCGTCGAGCATCACGTCCGTCTCGTCACCCAGGGGTTCGCAGACGCGGACCCGGCATTCGATGCCGTCGGGGGTCTCGATGAGGTGCTGGGGTCGGATGCCGAGCGTGACCTCGGTGCCGGGCGTGCGTTCGCCGTCGATCGCGATGCGTCCTCCGCCCTCGATCTCAACCCCGGTGCCGTCGGAGCCGACGACGCCCTCGAAGAGGTTCATGGCGGGGGCGCCGATGAAGGTCGCGACGAAGCGGTTGGCGGGGGGACGGAACACCTCGAGAGGGGGGCCGACCTGCTGGATGACGCCGTCCTTCATCACCACCACGCGGGTGCCGAGGGTCATCGCCTCCTCCTGGTCGTGGGTGACGTAGATGCTGGTGGTGCCGACCCGGGCGTGGAGTTCCTTGAGCTCCCCCCGGGTCTGGTGCCTCAGCTTCGCATCCAGATTGGAGAGCGGTTCGTCGAAGAGGAACACCGCGGGTTCCCGAACCAGGGCGCGTCCGAGGGCGACCCGCTGCTGCTGGCCGCCGGACATCCTTCCCGGCTTGCGGTCGAGCAGTTCCTCGATGCCGAGGATGCGTGCGGCCTCGGTGACCCGTCGATCACGCTCCGCCCTGGGGATCCGACGAAGCTTGAGAGCGAACTCGAGATTCGCGCGGGCGGTCTTGTGCGGGTAGAGCGCGTAGTTCTGGAAGACCATCGCGATGTCGCGATCCTTCGGTGCGACGTCGTTGACGATCCGATCGCCGATCTCGATGGTTCCTTCCGTGATCTCCTCGAGTCCGGCGACCATCCGGAGCAGGGTGCTCTTGCCGCAGCCGGAGGGCCCGACGAGAACCAGGAATTCGCCGTCCGAAATTTCCAGAGAACACCCACGGACCGCACGGGTGCCGCCGGGGTAGGTCTTGTCGACGTTCGAAAGCCGGACTCGTGCCATGGCTGTGAGTGTACGGGCAGAGGAGTGATCACGAGATGCGGTCTCGACTACCATTCGACTCGTCATGGATGAAACGTCGGAACCGACCTCGGACCCCGGTATCGCCGCGATCTCGCGACGAGTCGCGATCGGTGGCATCGGTGCCGCCGCGGTCGGGTACGCGATCCTCGGACCGAGGCCTGCGAGATCCACCGGAGACGGTCGGATCCGACTGGACTACTGGGAGAAGTGGACCGGGCACGAGGCCGCCGCGATGCAGGCGGTTGTGGATCTCTTCAACCAGAGTCAGGACCGGATCTTCGTCAACTACCTGACGATGGGAGGAGTCGACCAGAAGGCGAAGCTCGCGATCGCCGCCGGTGATCCCCCCGACGTGCTCGGGCTCTGGAACCGCAATCTGCCCTTCTTCGATCAGTGCGGTGCGATCCAGCCCCTCGACGACCTGCGCTCCCACGGCATCGACGCCTCGAGCTACGCCAAGGCGGTCCGTCCGCTCGTCTTCCGGCGCGGCTCGCAGCTGGCCGCGCCGAGCACCCCGAGCTCGATCCTCCTCTACTACAACAAGAGGATCCTGCGGGAGTGCGGCTGGGATCCCGAGAAGCCGCCGCGAACGACGACCGAGTTCGACGAGATGATCGCGGCGACCACGAGGTTCAAGGACAACGGCGACGTCCAGCGGGCCGGGTTCCTGCCCAGCGATCCCGGCTGGTGGAGCTGGTGCTGGGGTGGTTTCTGGGGCGGCACCCTCTACGACGAGAGGACCGGGCAGGCGATGGTCGACTCCCCGCAGAACATCGCGGCATACGACTGGTTCCAGTCGTTCCCCCGGCGGTGGGGGCTCGAACGGCTTCGCGCCTTCCAGGGGGCGCCGGTCGACAACCCGACTCCGTTCAGCAACTTCTTCACCGGTCGTCTGGCCAGCACCATCCAGGGACCCTGGCTCCCCATGTTCATGGAGACCGAGATCGGCAAGGATGTCTTCGAATACGGAGCGACCTTCTTCCCGGTCGCTCCCGGTCTCGAGGACGAGCCTCCCTACGGACCGATCGAGACCGACATCCTGGTCATTCCGAAGGGGGCCCGGAATCCCGAGGCCTCCCTGGAGTTCATCGCCTTCACCCAGCGTCAGGAGAACATGGAGATGCTCTGCGACGGGCATGCGAAGCCCTCGCCCCTGGCGAGCAGCAGCGAGTCCTTCCGTGCGAACCACAAGAACAACGCGGTGGTCGCCCACGAGGAGCTTCTCCAGAGTCCGAACGCCTACACCACGCCGTGGATCAGCAGCTGGGACGAGTTCGGAATGGCCCTGGGATCAGGACTCGACACGATCTGGAATCTGCGCAGCGACTCCGCCCGACGTCCTCTCGAGGAGGTCCAGGCCGAGGTTGAGGCGATCCTGCAACGGGCCGGGGCGCGGCGGGAACGCCGCGGCCAGCGCGATCCCTGGCTCGATCTCGTGGAGGGGGCGTGATGCGACACGATTCCACCTCCACCGGCCTGCTCTGGATCGGTCCCTGGCTGCTGGGCTTCTCCATCTTCACCGTGCTGCCGGTCATGCTCGCCGTCTGGTACGGCTTCACCGACTACACCCTGCTCGAACCTCCGATTCCGGTCGGCACCGACAACTACACCCGGATGCTCGACGATCCCATCCTGGGAACCGTGCTCTGGAACACCGCCCTGTTCGGGGTGCTCTCGATCGTCCTCGGGACCGTGGTGTCGATCTCGCTCGCGGTGCTGCTCTCTAATCCGGTCCGCTTCCAGTCCTTCTGGAGGGCCGCGGTGTTCGCCCCGTCGGTGCTGCCGCTGGTCGCCCTCGCGGTGATCTTCAAGCTCGGATACGACCCCGAGGTGGGCATCGCCAACACCATGATCGAGGGTGCGCTCGGGTGGGCGGGGGTCCGGGGTCCCAACTGGTTCGGCAGCGGGTTCTGGGCGATGACCGCCCTGCTCCTGATCAGCCTCTGGGGAGTGGGGCCTGCGGTGGTGATCTATCTCGCGGGTCTCCGTGACGTGCCGAAGCAGCTCCACGAGGCGGCGTCGATCGATGGAGTCGGCCGCTGGGGCCGGTTCGTGCACGTGGTGCTTCCGATGATCTCGCCGGTCATCCTCTTCAACGTGATCATCGGCATCATCAACGCCGCCCAGGTGTTCGCGGTGCCGGTGCTGCTGACCGGAGAGGGTCCGGAGCGAAGCACCTACTTCCACTCGATGTACGTCTATGACAACGCCTTCACCTTCGGGGACATGGGCTACGCATCGGCCCTCGGGGTCCTCCAGTTCGCGATCATCCTGCTTCTGACCGGGGCGGTGCTCCTCGCCGGCCGGAAGCTCGTCTACTACCGGGGAGCCTGAACCGCCTTGTCGACCTCTTCACGAGATTCCGGTCCCGACGCCTTCCGCATCGCGGCGAGTCGTGGCGTGATCCACGTGCTGCTGGTGCTCGTGGCCGCGACGGCGCTGCTTCCGATCGGATACATGCTCGCGATCTCGACCGGCGGCCCCGATCCCGCGGCACCGTTGCTGGAGGGTGGTCCGGGGGAGACCGCCGATCGGATCAGAGGGAACTTCGGCCACGTGCTGACCGACGACAGCACGAACTTCCCGCTCTATCTCCGGAACACCCTCTGGATCGCCCTGCTCGGGGTGACCGGCACGACCATCTCCAGCGCCATCGTCGCCTACGGATTCTCACGGGTGCGATGGCGGGGGAGGGGCACGGCTTTCATCGTCATGCTCTCGACCATGATGATTCCGTTCCCGGTGGTGATGGTCCCGTTGTTCACGATGTTCCGGGAGATCGGCTGGATCGGGACCTTCGCCCCGCTCTGGGTGCCGGCGTGGTTCGGCAACGCCTTCAGCATCTTCCTGCTTCGCCAGTTCTTCCTCACGATTCCGAGGGAACTCGACGACGCAAGCCGGATCGACGGTTGCGGGCACGTCCGCAACTTCATCCACATCATCCTTCCCCTGTCGATCCCGGCACTCCTGGTGGTGGCCCTCTTCCACTTCATGTTCGTCTGGAACGACTTCCTCGGCCCGCTGGTCTTCCTGACCCATCGCGACCAGTTCACCCTTGCCCTGGGACTTCAGCTCTTCCTCTCGAAGCTCGGCCAGACCCCCTGGAACCTCCTCATGGCCGCGACGACCGTGATGGTCGCTCCGGTGCTGGTACTGTTCGTGCTCATGCAGCGGACGTTCGTCGAGGGCATCTCGACCGCCGGCAGCAAGGGTTGAACTGGAACTGAACAGATGCGCATGCTCGCGTGGCTCGTCGCCGTGATGACCGTCCCTGCGATCGCCTCCGCGGCGCCGCCCGAGGTCGAGGCCGCCTACGAGAAGGGGACCGTCGGGATCGATGGCGGCTCATCGCTTCCCTATCGCATGCACCGACCGGCGGTCGCGGAGGGTTCGAAGCCGGTCCCCCTCGTGGTCTTCCTGCACGGTGCAGGCGAGCGAGGCGATGACAACAGCATGCAGTTGCGGCACTTCCCCGACCGATGGGTGCGTGAAGGGCATCTCGGCGCTCGGCACCCCGCGGTGGTGCTCGCCTTCCAGTGCCCCGCAGAGCGATGGTGGTCCGCGGTGCGGAGGAATCAGGACGAGGAGTGGGTCAGTGATCAGGACGGTGTCCTGACCCCCGAGCTCCGGGCGGTGATGGCGAAGGTGAAGGAGCTGGCGGCGGATCCCGCGATCGACGATCGACGGATCTACCTCACCGGACTCTCGATGGGCGGCTTCGGATCGTGGGACCTGCTCGAGCATCACCCCGAGGTCTTCGCCGCCGCGGTGCCGATCTGCGGAGGTGGGAATCCCGCCGCGGCGGAAGACATCGTGGCGGGGCGAACGCCGATCTGGAACGTGCATGGTGATGCCGACGGCATCGTCCGGGTCGAGAGATCCCGGGAGATGGTGGAGGCGATCCGCTCCGCGGGCGGACGGCTCGGTCACACCGAACTTCCCGGGGTCGGCCACAATTCCTGGGCCTGGGCCTACGGACCCCACGGCGTCGTGGAGTGGATGTTCTCGCAGCGCCGGACCGACGATCCCCGCTTCGAGGGATCGTGATCGCCGTGCGTCACCGACTCCCGGCCGCCCTCGTCCTGCTTGGTGTCGCTTCGTCGCCGGCGGCGAGCACCCCACCCGGAGAGGCTCGGCCCAACATCGTCTTGATCATGACCGACGATCAGGGCTACGGCGACCTCGGCGTCCACGGCAATCCGGTGCTCCAGACCCCGCGGCTCGATCGCCTGGCCGCCGAAAGCGCCCGGGCGGGGGCGTTCTACGTCCATCCTGTCTGCACTCCGACCCGGGCCGCGTTGATGACCGGACGACATCCCCAGCGCTCGACCGCGATCGACACCTACCTCGGTCGGGCGATGCTCGACCCTGCGGCGGTCACGATCGCGGAACGACTCTCCGAGGCCGGATATGCGACCGGCATCTTCGGGAAGTGGCACCTGGGGGACTGCGCTCCGATGCGGGCGATCGACCAGGGCTTCGACGTCTCGGTGCTTCACGCCGGAGGCGGCATCGGACAGCCCAGCGATCCTCCGGGGGGCGAGTCGGCGTACACCGATCCGATCCTCTTCCGCAACGGCGTTCCGGAGTCCTTCGAGGGCTACTGCACGGAGGTCTACGTCGACGAGGCGATCGGCTTCATCGACCGGACCGACAAGCCCTTCTTCCTCGCCCTCACCACCAACGCGCCCCATGGACCGTTCGGGGACGTCCCTCGGGACCTGTACGAGAAGTATCGGGGAATGGATCTCGAACCGGCGGGAGCCTCGAACCTCGACCGCCAGGCCCGGATCTTCGCGATGGATTCGGACATCGACCGGCAGGTGGGCAGGTTGCTCGACCACCTCGAGGAATCAGGACTCGGGGAGGACACGGTCGTCATCTACCTCCACGACAACGGACCCGATCACGACGGTCACGTCGCGGGACTCCGGGGACGGAAGGGTTCGGTCCACGAGGGAGGGGTCCGCTCCCCGCTCTTCGTGCGCTGGCCGAAGCGGATCGAACCGGGTGATCGACCGGAACTGCTGGGAGCGCATCTGGATCTTCATCCCACGATCCTCGACCTTTGCCGGGTCGAACCGGATCCGGAGATGCCGGTCGACGGCATGAGTCTGGTGCCCGCCCTCGTGGATCCCGCGGTCTCGACCATGGACCGTTCGATCGTCATCCAGGCCCACCGTGGTGATCGACCGGTGCGCTGGCATCATGCGATGGTCAGGGACGGCCGCTGGAAGCTCGTCAATCACTCCGGCTTCGGGCTGGAGATCGCGGCGGGCGAAAAGGTGCCGATGGACCTCGCCCTCTACGACCTCGAGGCGGACCCGGCCGAGATCCGGGATCTCGCGGCCGAGCGTCCCGACCAGGTGGAGCGTCTTTCGGGGATCTACCGGGAGTGGTGGGACTCGACGATCCTCGACGGACCGGATGCCTACCGACCTCCGGCGATCAGCCTCGGCCCCGAGGCGGGAACGGTCCGGCTCACGCGTCAGGACTGGCGCCGGACCGGAAGGGGTCCCTGGGGTGGACGATCCCTCGGTCGCTGGTGGGTCGATTCCCCGACCGCATCCCCACGTGGCATCGTGTTGCGCAAGCCTCCGGCGGATCGCGTGAGGCCCGAGGTCTTCGAGATCCGTTTCAACGACACGCTGCTTCACACCGCAGACTGGCCGGCAGGGAAATCGACGGTGGTGCTCGAGAACGTGGCACTCCCGGCCGGTACAGGCTGGTTCGAGGTGCGCTGTCGAGACGCAGAGGGGGAGTATGGTCCTTACCAGGTAGAGATCCGACCGGCCTCCTGATCGAACCTCGGCGGGCTGGTACCGTTCCTGCGTCCTGAATGGAGAGGATCCCATGAGTGCAGACAGATCGGATGCCATCGTGCTCTTCGGAGCTTCCGGCGATCTCGCGAAGAAGATGACCTTCGTCTCGCTCTACCACCTCGCCGAGCGCGGCCTGCTTGACATGCCGATCGTCGGTGTCGCCTTCTCCGACTGGTCGGATGATGATCTGCGCCAGCATGCCCACGATGCGATCGTCGCGGCGGGAGTCGATCCGGACGAGAAGGTGTGGTCCGCGATGGCTTCGAGAATGAAGTTCATCAACGGCGACTACTCAGGGTCCGGGACCTACGAGGCCGTGGCCGGTGCGGTCGAGGGATGCGACCGGCCGCTCTACTACCTGGAGATCCCCCCCTCGCTCTTCGAGATGGTGGTGAAGGGATTGCACGATGCCGGCCTGGTCGCTCCGGAAGGGGTCCGGGTCGTGGTCGAGAAGCCCTTCGGGCACGACCTCGATTCGGCGAGGAAGCTCTACCAGTCCCTGTCGTCGATGCTTCGCGACGACCAGCTCTACCGGATCGACCACTATCTCGGGAAGAACCAGGTCCAGAACATCATGGTCTGGAGATTCGCGAATCGGATGTTCGAGCCGCTCTGGAACCGTGAGCACGTCGATTGCGTGCAGATCACGATGGCCGAATCCTTCGACGTCTCGGATCGTGGTTCCTTCTACGACCGGGTGGGCTGTCTCAAGGACGTGGTCCAGAACCACATCATGCAGATCGTCGGTCTGCTCGCGATGGATCCCCCCGTGTCGGCGCGGCCCGCGGATCTCCACATGGCCCAGCAGGAGGTGTTCGAGGCGATGCGCCCGGTCGACCCCCGGGACATGGTTCGTGGACGCTACGAGGGCTACCTCGACGTCAAGGGTGTCGAGAAGGACTCCGACACCGAGACCTTCGTGGCCCTGAGGATGTTCATCGACTCCTGGCGATGGTCCGGGGTGCCGTTCTTCATCCGGGCCGGGAAGGCTCTGGGAGCGACCGCCACCGAGGCGGTGGTGATCCTCAAGCGACCGCCGCTCGATCTCTTCGGCGCGGATCTGCACGGCGGCAGGGCGCCCACCCCGAACCGGATTCGGTTTCGTCTCGGTCATGACGACGGGGTCCAGGCCTGCGTGCAGGCCCTCGATCCCACCGCGACGGAGGGCATGGCCTCCACCGACGTGGTCATCTCGGTCGACTTCGACAAGGCCCTCGGCCGGGAGCGTCTGCCCTACGAACAGCTGCTCGGGGACGCCCTCGACGGGAACATGACCCGCTTCGCGACCCAGGGGATCATCGAGGGCACGTGGACGGCGCTGGCTTCGGTGGTCTCCGAACCGCCTGCGGTCATCGACTACGCCCCCGGGACCATGGGCCCCGCGGAAGCGGATCGCATCGTCGATGGTCACGAGGGCTGGATCCAGCCGGTCGCCGGACCCAGCGCCAGGCCCGCCTGAATCCTTCCGAACCCCGTGTCGTCGTGGATCGGATCGCCGGACTATTCGAGTCCGGGAGCGAAACCGCGACGCATCGCGTTCTCGGTGATCGCCCGGGGCTCGACGAACTGCAGCAGGTAGTCGTGACCGCCGGCCTTGGAACCGACGCCCGACATTCCGAATCCACCGAACGGCTGACGTCCCACCAGGGCACCGGTGATCCCGCGGTTCAGGTACAGGTTGCCGACCCGGTACTCGCGGCGAGCCCGTTCCAGGTGACTCGGCTTCCGGCTGAAGACGCCGCCGGTCAGCTTGTACGCCGTGGAGTTGGCGACCTCGAGAGCCTCGTCGAAGTCACGCACCTTCATCACCGCGAGCACGGGTCCGAAGACCTCCTCGCGGGCCAGCCGGTCGTCGGGACCGATCCCGCTCACCACTGCAGGCCCCACGTAGGGAAGGCCCACGGCCTCCTCGAGTCCGTCCGGGACCGGGAGTTGGATCTCGAGACGCCCTTCGGATCGCCCGATCTCGACGTACTCCATGATCTTCCGCCGGGCGTCCCGGTCGATGACCGGTCCCACGTCGGTGCCGGGAAGCCGGGGGTCGCCCACCACCAGCGTGCGGGTCGATTCCACGATCCTCTCGAGGAAGGTGTCGTAGGCGGTCTCGACCACGATCGCACGGCTGCAGGCCGAACACTTCTGGCCGCTGAAGCCGAAGGCGGAGGGGCGCACCCCGAGGACCGCCTCGTCCAGATCTGCGCTGGCGTCCACGATGACGGCGTTCTTGCCGCCCATCTCGCAGACGACCTTCTTCACGTGGAGCTGTTCCTCCGGCGTAACGCCCGCGGCCTGCAGGATGTCGAGTCCGACCGCCTTGCTGCCGGTGAACGCGATGATCGCGGTCCTCGGATCACGGACCAGCCTCGCCCCGACGGTCTCGCCGGGGCCGGGGAGGAGGACGCACGCTTCAGGAGGGCATCCCGCCTCGAGCAGGATCTCGTGCATGACCTTCGCGATGCCGGGCGTCTGTTCCGCGGGCTTGACCACGCAGGTGTTCCCGCAGACCAGGGCCGCGGCGGTCATGCCGGTGCAGATCGCCAGCGGGAAGTTCCAGGGGCTGATCACCACCGCGACGCCGCGCGGCTGATGCAGGACCTCGTCGATCTCCCCGATGAATCGTCCGAGTCGTCGGGGTTCGAAGAGGGGGACCGCCTCCCGGGCATAGAACTCGAGGAAGTCGATGGCCTCGCAGACGTCGCCGTCGGCCTCCCGCCACGGTTTGCCGCTCTCCCGGATCACGATCCCGGAGAGTTCGTCGCGGCGGCGTCGCATGATCGAGGCCGCACGCACCAGCACCGCGGAGCGGTCTCGGACCGGGGTGTCCCTCCACGCCGGGAAGGCGGCGTGCGCCGTCTCGACGGCCCGGTCCGCATCCGCCTCGGTGGCGTCGTTGGCGATCTTCGGCACCACCGCGGCTTCGACGGCTCTGGCGAACGTCTCGCGGGCGGGCTTGCTGGAGAAGTCGCGGAACGGTTCGCTGAAGAACGGACGACCGTCGCCGACCGCGGGGTCTGAACCGGACAGTTCGTGACGCTCGGGGGCGTTCTCGATGCGTTCGATGCCGGGATCACGTCGGAACCGGCGATGCGGCGAGGCCAGGAGCGTCGATGCGTCGGCGCCGTCCATGAATCCGGCCTTGAGCCATGACTCGTTGGAGGTGTTCTCGAGCAGTCTTCGCACCAGGTAGGCCATGCCGGGGATCATCTCGCCGACCGGCACGTACTCCCGCACCCGGAATCCCATGTCGCTGGCGGCCTGCTTCAGCTCGGGAGCCATGCCGAAGAGCATCTGGAGCTCGAGGGCGGCCTTGGGGAGCCCGGCCTTCTCGAGTTCGGCGATCGCGGCCCCGATCGAGCGGGCGTTGTGCGAACCCAGGGCGAGCTTCACGCCGCCTTCGTCGGTGGATCTCGGGGTCGCCTGGATGAAACTGGCTGCCATGCGTTCGAAGCAGGCATCCGAATCCACCTTCCGACTCCAGACCGGCACCGGCCAGCCCATCTCCTCGGCGTGGATCGTCTCGTAGTCCCAGTACGCGCCCTTCACCAGACGGACGGTCACCTGACGACCGGTGCGCCTCGACCACTCGATGATCCGCTCGGCATCCCGGTCTCCGCTTCGGAGATACGCCTGCATGGCGAGGCCCGCGGTGAAGTCGATCTCCTCGCAGCACCGCATGAAGAGCTCGAGGGTCAGGTCCTTGAGTTCGTGCTGCTCCATGTCGAAGTTGACGAACACGCCGCGATCACGGGCACGGACCAGCAGCGGTCGCAGGGCATCCTGAAGGCCCCTGATCGATCCCTCGGTGTCGATGGGATCGGTCTTCGCATAGAGCGAGGAGATCTTGATCGAGACGTTGGTCCGGGGAATCGGCCCGAGGTGGTCCTGCTCGAGCCTCTCGTTCCCGGGCCAGCGGTTCACGGCATCGGGGAGGTTCTCGATGAGATCAAGGTACTTGCCTCGATACATCTCCGCCTCCACGTCCGAGACGCAGGCCTCTCCCAGAAGATCGACGCTGAAACCGAGGCCCCGCTTCCAGAGCTTCTCGAGCATCGGCAGGGCGTCGGCGGCATCGGTGCCCGCGATGAACTTCTCGCCCATCCCGGTGATCTGGCTCGACATGGTCCTGGCGAACACCGACTTGGCGACGCCGCCGGCCTTGATGGCGAGGTCCATCCCCGGCGGGGGCGAGACTCCGGGCTGGGACAGGTAGTCGACCAGGTGTTCGTGGACCTGGGTCGGAGTACGCAGCATCGGAAAGGCATCGACGAATCGGAACAACTGGACCTTGAAGGCCTCGTCCTTCATCGACCAGTCCATCAGCTTGTCAGACCAGAATGCCTTGCTGAGCACCCCCGACTTTCCTCCCCGGGCTCGTTCGAGGAAGTCGTCACCGATCTCGACGATTCGTCGCTCGAGGGCGGGATCGGATGGCGGAATCGGATCCCCATGGTCCACGGGGGCGGATTCCGGGATGGTGGGCGTCGAGGAGATCGGCGATGCCGGCTTCGCGGCTCCGCTCGAGGCCTTCGACTTGAAGAACAGCGGCATGCGTGAGGACTCCAGCCCGATCCGGGCTCATGGACGGACCACGGATTCTACCGGTAGAGCCTTGGAGCCGCGAAATCAGCGGGCCGGGGTGCTCGCCGACCAGGGGGCCAGCACCGACTCGTAGACCTGGCGACAGCGGGTGGCGGCGCCGTCCCAGGTCAGGGCCCGGACCTCGAAACGGCCGTTGTCCCGCAGGGCCTTGCTCAGGGGGCTGTGGCGGAGGACCGCGACGATCTTGTTCGCCATCTCCTCCACATCCCAGAAATCGACCTTGAGGGCGTGGGTGAGGACTTCGCTGACCCCGCTGGATTTCGAGATCAGGGCGGGCACGTCGTGGCTCATCGCCTCAAGGGGCGCGATCCCGAAGGGCTCGCTGACGCTGGGCATCACGTACAGGTCGGCGAGGCTGAACACCCGCCGGATGTCATCGCCACGAAGGAACCCGGTGAAGAGCACCTTGTGGCCGATGCCCATCTCCGCCGCCATCTCGATCATCTCCGAGGCCAGATCGCCGCTGCCCGCGACCACGAACTTCACGTCGTCCATCACGTCGAGGACCCGCTTGGCGGCCTGGACGAAGTATTCCGGTCCCTTCTGCATCGTGATCCGACCGAAGTAGAGCACGATCTTGTCGCGATTCTCGATCACCGGAACGCCGCGCTCGATCGGGTCGAAATCGACACCGTTGTAGACGACCTCGACCTTGGAGTCGGGGACCCCGTATCTGGCGACGCAGATGTTCTTCGTCAGCTGGCTGACGGCGACGACCTTCATCGCTCCGTGCATGCCTCGCCGCTCGATGTTGTAGAGCTGCTGGTTGACGCTCTCGCCGGAGCGGTCGAACTCCGTCGAGTGGACGTGGACCACCAGCGGCTTTCCGGTGAGCCGGGAGACCGCGAGTCCGGCGGGATAGGTGAGCCAGTCGTGGGCGTGCACCACGTCGAACTCGGTCCGCTTGGCCACCTCAAGGCAGAAGCCCGCGTAGGCGTGGGCCTGTCCGACCATGTCACCGGAGTAGTCCTGCGAGTTGTTCTGCCGGGCCCTCATCCCAGCGGCGGCGGGGTCCCGTTCGGGCATCGCGGCCTGAAGGGCGCTGGTGTCGTCGACCCGTCCCGGATTTCCGAAGGCACCGGCCCGGACCAGGGTCTCGATCCGACGTTCATCGACGTCGACCTCCTTGACCACCCTCGACCAGATCGCGGCCTGCTCGGTGTAGACGGACTGGACCTCGAGGGGGAGATCGACGAAGTCGACGTTCCGAAACCGCGTCCGCATCTCGCGAACGATCTCCAGCACCCGCTGTACGCCCTCCTCGGTGGTGGGCCCCTCGGAGGGGAGCCCCTCTCCGGTCGCAGGGCCGGTGGACGTGGGTCCGGTCGGAACCGGCTTGAACTCCGGTCTCATCTCCGGAAGATCGGTGGCCGGGCTCACGAGGGAGACCCGGGGGGCCTCCTGGACCCGTCCGCCCGGGACCGACTTGGGAAGGACGAAGGTCGTCTCCATGCCCGCGCGGTCCATCGCCCTCACGAGCCCGTAGCACGCGGTACCGAGTCCCCCCGTGATGAACGGGGGGAATTCCCATCCCAGCATGAGCACTCGTACCGGCATGTGCGTGTCCACTCCATCCGTCCGCCTGTCGCGGACGAGCCCCGGGGTCAGTCCTCGTCCTCTTCGCCCGCCACGTCACCGAGTTCGATGAAGGTGGCCTCGTAGCCGAGGATCCAGGTCATGGCGGTCTTCTCGGAATCCCCGTGGGCGGGGATCGCATGCTCGAACACGTACTTCAGATCATCATTCCGGTAGTGCCGGAAGGGCGTCACCGGCACCGCGTCGATCGGCCACTCGAGCTCGTCGAGGGATTCCTCGAGGAGTTCGTTCAGCGAGTCGCTGGAGTTGTAGAGATCGGCCTCGACCGACTCGCTGAGCCAGCGATCGGGGGTCTCGAACCTGACCACGAGGCCCTGGTCACCCTCGGCGAGCACGTAATCGGCGTCGACCTCGGGGGCCCGGCATCGGATCTCGTCGTTGATGGATTCGACGGATGCGAATCGACCGCTTGCTCGAAGCGCCTCGATCAGCCCGGATGACTGCAGAACGGTGCTCACGCATGATCTCCGATGCCGAGGAGACTCCGGAAGCGGGTCTCCCTCGATGCATCGGCAATGATAGCGGTTGCCGGAGGCGGGGATCCTCAGGCATGCCGGGGCGCGGGCTCTGCGCGATCGAGGCCGGCTGCCGTAGGATGGGGGCGTGAGCGACGAATCACCATGGACGACGAGACGCCTCCTGAAGTGGATCCGGGATCACCTGGAGGCCCAGGGGGTCGATTCGCCTCGGGTCTGTTCCGAACTCATGGTCTCCGCGGCCATCCGCTGTGAACGGCTGCGTCTCTACATGGAGCCGGACCGGGTCGCGACCGATGCGGAGCGGGAGGTCCTCAGAGACTGGGTCCGCCGGGCATCCCGCCACGAGCCGGTTCAATACCTTGTGGGTGAGACCTGGTTCCGAGGCCATCGGTTCGAGGTCGATTCAAGCACCTTGATCCCCCGACCCTCGACCGAGACCCTCGTCGAGGCGGCCGCCTCCCATCTGGCGGGGCTGGATCATCCCGCCCTCATCCTCGAGCCGTGCACGGGGACCGGATGTGCGGGCCTCTCGCTGCTGCTCGAACTCGATCGCCCCCATCGGGCCGCGGCGAGGATGCGTGAGGCCGATGACGCCATTCGGGCGGACGCCCGGAGACTGGCCGCGGCGGTGGGGGAGACCATCGGTGACGAATCACCCGAGGATGGGGCGGGAGAATCCCTTGTCCGACAGCTTCCGGGTGAGTCCGCCCGAGTCCTGGCCACCGACCTGGTGCCCGCGGCGGTCTCCCTCGCGACCCGCAACGCCGAATCCCTCGGACTGGCCGATCGCTACGAGGCGAGGGTCGGTTCCCTCTTCGAGCCGGTGGCTCCGACCGAGGCGGGGTCCTTCGATCTGGTGTTCGCAAACCCTCCCTATGTCAGCGACGTGGAGTACGACCGCTGTCCACCCAATGTCCGTGATCACGAGCCGTCCACGTCGCTGCGGGGTGGTGTCGACGGGCTCGACGTGATCCGTCCGCTGGTGGCGGACGCCCCTCGGTGGCTTCGAGCCGGTGGAGCGCTGGCGATCGAGATGCAGTTCGACCAGGGTGAGCGGGTCGTGCCCCTGTTCGAGGACGCCGGTTTCCGCGACATCGCGGTCCGACAGGATGTCGAGGGGCACGAACGAGTGGTGGTGGGGCGGCTTCCCGTCTGAACCGGTCGGCGGAGGCCGCGAGCCCTCAGCCCTGATCGCGGCTTCGGGACGACAGGGCCTTGTGGACCTCTTCGAAGAGCTGATCCACGCGGAACGGCTTGAAAAGGCAGGCCTCGAGCCCTTCCTCGCTCGATCTGACGATCGAATGGTTGGGGTCGTAGCCGAATCCGGTCATCAGGATGATGCCGGCTTCGGGGGCATCGGACCTCGCGGCTCGGAAGACCTCGTATCCATTGCAATCCGGCATACGGACGTCGCTGATCACCAGGTCGATCTCATCGCCCTCCCTCTTGATGATCTCGATCGCCCCCGATCCGTCCGCAAAGGATTCGACGCGGGCTCCCCGTTCCTCGAGCAGGCTGCGGATCGCGTCCCGGATGGTCGGTTCGTCGTCGGCGACCAGGATGCGCCGACCTCTGACGATCGGATCCTCGATCGGTTCACCCTTGCTCTCGCCCGCCCCGAGGATCGTCTGGGGACCGCTCGAACAGGCCAGCACCCGCTGACGGGCGGTCTCGACGCACTTGAGGATGTGGTCGAGTCGATCCAGCATCGCGGTGTCGCCGATGTAGGTCGCACGGAGCTCGCCGGCCAGCCGGTTGATCGTGTCCAGCGGATCTCCGAGTTCGGCGAGGACCGTGGAGGAGAACGTGCGGTTGGTGGTGTAGCGCTCGACGACCAGCATGTCGAGGATGTTCACCGCCATCGCGATGTAGCGGCCGTAGAGCTCGACCAGAAGCTGGTCCCGCTCGTCGAAGGCGTTGGTGCGGTCGGATTCGACGTTCAGCACCCCGACCACGCGGTCCCGGAGTCGAAGGGGCACCGTGAGGCTGCTGCGGGCGTCGGGAATCCCGGTCTGGTAGCGGTCGTCCGCGGTGGTGTCCTGACAGAGATAGGCCCGGCCGGTCGCGGCGACCCAGCCGGAGATCCCGTTGCCCTCGGCCTTGGCGAAGATCCGCTCGCCGATCGAGAGGGGATCCATGCCCGAACCCATCACGAGTTCGAGCTGGCCGCTTCGTCGATCGACCAGTCTGATCTCGAAGTGCTCGAAGCCGACGACCGAACGGATGGTCCGCACGACCTTGTCCTCGACGAGGCGGAGTCGGGACGCCACGTCGAGGGGATTCACGGTGTCGGGATCGAGGTCCAGAAGGTCCCCGCCCGCGCGATCGATCTCCTCGATCATGGTCTCGGTGCGCTTCAGTTCGGTGACGTCCGAGACCAGGGCGGTCACGGTGTTGCGGGCGGGGTCGTCGGGCATCGGCGAGCAGACCACCTCGAAGGCCCGGTCGCCATGTCGGAAGTCGACCCGCATGCTTTCGCCGTCCGCGACCTCGGGATGTCGGCTGAAGTCGTCGATGGCCTCCCGGCAGGCGTCTCCGAACCGTCGAAGCATCTCCGGGGTGTGGGAGGCCAGCCGGTCGTTCATCCAGATGATCTCGCCTCGGCCCACGACCACCGCGACGCCCTCGCCGAGGCCGTCGAGGGCCGCGGCCACCCGGGGATCGCCGAACTCCTCGGGCGTGCCTTCGGAGGAGGGATCGGCCTCCATGATGTCGCAGGTGCCGCGCAGCACATCGGAGACCACATCGGGCAGGCCTGCCAGAAAGTCCTCCGAGACCACTCCGGAGGGGAGGACGAGTCTGGCGCGGGACTTGGGGCCGGGTTCTGACATCACCGGTTTCTCCGCAGACGAATCACTGATCAGACTCTATCGGCCCGACCGGCGGCGGGGCGGGAATCCCCGTGGACGGGCCATCGCGATAGAGTGCGTTCTCGATGGAATGGGATCCCGCAGGCGGGGCGACTCAGGGGCGTCCGAGCACCGGACCACGCGACTGAACATGATCGAAGCCAGGGGAATCACCCGCAGATACGGTCGAGTCACGGCCGTTCAGGACCTGGACCTCACGGTCCCGGCGGGTGTGGTGTGCGGACTCCTCGGCCCCAACGGGGCGGGAAAGACCACCACCATCCGGATGGTGACCGGCATGCTGCCTCCCGACGAGGGGACCCTGGAGGTGGCGGGTCATCCGATGCCTCGTGAACGGCGGAAGGCGCTGGCCAGACTCGGCTACCTGCCCGAATCCGCCCCCTCGAATCCGGAAATGAGAGTGGTCGAGCACCTGCGTTTCCGCAGCGACCTGCTGGGACTCGATCGAGGGGTTCGAGAACGGACGGTCTCCACGGCCCTCGAGGCCTGTGATCTCATCGGGGTCGAGCGTCGACTGATCGGACAGCTCAGCAAGGGATTCCGGCAGCGGGTCGGTCTGGCGGCGGCCCTGCTGGGTGATCCCGAGCTGCTGGTGCTCGATGAACCAACCGTGGGTCTGGATCCGCGGCAGTTGCGGGATTTCCGAGCCCTGATCAGAAGACTGGCCGAGACCCGCACGATCCTGATCTCCAGCCACATCATGCAGGAGATCGAGGCGGTCGCGGATCGGGTGGTGCTCATGCACCAGGGGCGGAAGGTCGCCGACGACACCATCGAGTCGTTCCGACTCGCCGGGGAGCGCGGCGGTCTGACGATCGCCCGCGTGGAGGTGCCCGGAGCCGAGGATCCGGCCGCGGCGGCGCGTGCCGCGACCGCCGGTCTGCTTCAGGACGTGGACGGGGTGCGGATCGAGACGATCTCCGCGCGACTCGCGGAGATCGCGATCCCGGGCCCCGATCGGACCGCCGGACTCGGACGGGCCCTGGCCTCGGCCGGGCTGGTCGCGGTGAGACTCGATTTCGAAGGACCGGGGATCGAGGACGTCTTCCTCGACCTGCTGGAACGCGATGCGGGATCCGAGCCGGTGACGGAGGGTGCCTCATGAAGGGCATCCTCGCGATCACCAGACGGGATCTCGCCTCCATGTTCCTCGTCCCCACCGGGTGGATCGTCCTCGCCGCGTGGGGTCTGGTCGCGACCCTCGTCTTCATGCTGCTGACCTTTCAGGAAGGGCAGCCGGCGACGCTTCGGGCCGTGGTCTCGGTCGCCGGATGGGCGTTGTTGATCGTCGCTCCGGCGGTCTCGATGCGAAGCTTCGCGGAGGAGGCGAGACTCGGCACCCTCGAGGTGCTCCTGACTTCGCCGCTCTCCGCCCTCGAGCTGGTGATCGGGAAACTGATCGCCGGCATGCTGGTGCTGGTCGTCATGGCGGTGCCGATCCTGGTGCTCGCGATCGTGACCGAGTTCCACGGGGATCCCGACCCCGGCGAGCTGGCCTGCGGCCTGTTCGGCCTCTTCCTCTACGGAAGCGGACTGATCTCCATCGGCATCCTCGTGTCGACGAGGACCTCGAGCCAGGTGGTCGCCTACCTGGTGACCTTCTTCGCCTGGTTCATCCTCGTGCTGGTCGCCAAGGGACTTCCCGCCCTGCTTCCCGAGCTGGTTCCCTACGGACTCATGTCCACGGATGATCTGGTGTCCTGGGTGGACGGGCTTCGGTCCCTCGATCCGATGCTTCGGCTGGACGAGTTCGCGATCGGTCTCCTGGACTCCTCCAACATCGTGTTCTTCCTGGTGATCGTCGGCCTCTTCACGATTCTCGCCACGATCTCGCTGGCCTCGCCGCTCCGGCCCCGACCCTCGGGCGGAGGTCGGGCGTCGCAGGGGATCTCCACGACGCTGGGTGTCGTCGCGCTCGCAGCCGTCGGAGTCGCGACGGTGCTCGCGGCCGCGTCGCCGATGATCCGGTACCAGGCGGATCTCACCAAGACCCGGGCCTATTCACTGCGACCGGCCACGATCGAGTTGCTGGAGTCCCTGGAGCCCGGCTGGAGCGTGCGGATGTTCGTCGCCCGCGACGATGCGGATCCGGTGACCATGCGTCTGGTCGACGAGGTCGTCGAGCGGATGGATTCGGTCACCCCGGCCCTGTCGGCGGAGAGGATCGATCCGGTCGATCCCCGGTCGGTCGGGCGATACGACGCGGTGCTCGAGGAATACGTCGCTCGGGATCGGGAGACGATCGAGGCGTGGGAGATCGAGATCGACCGTGGCCTCGCCGCCTTCGAGGATCTCCGGACGCTGGCCCGCGATCTGGGGCCGGAGACCGCGACGCTGCTCGCGGGGCTTCCCCCCGAACTCCCGGTCCGTGAATCGATCGAGCGAATCGTGCTGGTGATGGGCACGATCGCGGAGGAGGGAGACGCCTTCACCGGGTTCATCGAGGACAACCTCCGCAGCACGGCGGAGCGACCCCTGCCGGCATGGCGACTCGCCCGCGCGAGCGTCGCGGCCAACAACGCCGGGCAGGCCGGGGAACTGGAACGGCTGGTGGACGTCATGAGGTCCTGGTCCATCGATCCCGGTCTGCCTCGATCGCTCCGGGACTGGTCCACCGCGGAGCTTCCCGGCGTGGAGAGGGTGGCGAGCGGACTCCGGACCACCGCGGCATCCCTGGAACTGCTCGAGAAGAACCGGCCGCTTCCGATCGCGGTCATCGCGGAGTCCGTCGCCGAAGGGGATGTCGCGATCGTCGACGGTCCCCGCGGTTCGATCGTGATTCCGGCGTGGCAGCTCTTTCCCTCGGAGGCGGTGCGGGAGGCAGGAGACGGAGTGGTGGTGGGTTTCGACCGTCGATTCCAGGGCGAGGAGACCCTCGCCTCGGCGATACGGGCGCTCCGGATCGGGACCATGCCCCGGGTGGTGATCGTGCATCCCGAGTCCCGGACCATGCTTCGTCCGACCGAGGACGGCCTGGATTACTCGGGCATGGTGGATGCGCTGCGACGCGCCCGCTACGAGGTGATCGAATGGATCCCGGGTCGCACCTCGCGACCGGTCGAGGACCTCGATCGCGCCACGGTCTGGATGGTCATGCCGGCCCTGCAGCGACAGGGACTGGAATACTCGGATGCCGAGAAGGCGGTGATCGAGGCGACCGCCGCGCTGGTCGAGGAGGGGCGGCCGGTCCTTCTCACGGTCGCGCGAAGTCTGATGCCCATGGTCGGTCAGGCCGATCCCTGGGCCACCGTCGCCTCGAGTGCGGGACTTCGAGCCGAGACCGCGGAGGTGGTGTTCGAATGGGCACCGGATCTGGCCGTGAACGATCCCCAGGGCACCCGGGTCCGGGTCTGGCAGGAGATCGACGGGCCCCCGCGCAGCCTGCGGATCGACGGTCCGGCGGCATCGGTCGCGGAGGCGTTGCGCGGCAAGCGGTTCCTCGTCACCCATGCGAACCCGATCACGATCGACGAGGCGGTGGTGGACAGGACCACGGTGCTGGCCGCGGTGGATTCCGGTCCGCTCCGCTGGATCGAGTCCGACTGGCGGGGTGACGGAGTTCGAATCGAGGGACCGCCGACCGAGGGTTCGGACGAGACCGCCCGCATGCTCGAGGCCCCGGTGCCGATCGCGGTGGCGGTCGATGGGGATGAGCGTGCGGGACTCGGTCGACTGATCCTCGTCGGTTCGGGCGGGTGGGCGCTGTCGGCATTCGTGAACGACGCCGGGAACCTCGGTGATCAGCGGCTCATCCTCGCGAATCCGGGAAATCGTGAACTCGCCCTCAGTGCGGTGGCCTGGCTCGCGGGACTCGACGAACTCGTCGCGACCGGCGCCTCGGGACGCGAGGTCGCGAGGTTCGAGGGGGTGGATGCGGGAACCCGACGACTCTTCGGCGTGCTCCTCCCGCTGCTGCTCGGGGTGGGCCCCCTTGTGGTCGGTGCGGGACTCTGGAGCTGGCGGAGGTCGGTTCGATGACGTGGCGGCACACCTTCATCGCATGGATCGTGGCGATCCTGGTCTCGGCCCTCGCATGGTCGCTGTGGGGTGGAGTCTCCGAGGTCGAGCGGACCTCGATCTCGCGCCGGGTGCACGACGTCGCCATCCCCGTCGACGACGTCGACCGGATCGTGGTGAGGCGGTCGGCCGGGCTCGGGGATGAGGAGAACGTGGACCTGGTCTTCGAACGCACCGACCGGGGGTGGCGACAGGTCGAACCCTTCGAAGTGACGGCCGATGGATTCCAGATCAGAAGGCTCATCCTCGCGGCCGCGGATCTGGAGGCGACGCGTCGATCACCGCTGAAGGATCTCGCGGAGGCCGGGGGGCTGGAACGCATCGGACTCGGTGCCGATCCCGACGGCGTCACCCTGGAATGGCCGGAGGGCGCCACCCGGATCGAACTCGGCGCGCGGACCGTGGCCGGAAGGGCCTGGGTCCGCATCGCCGGCGCCGACGAGGTGATGGTGGTCGACGACGATCTTCACGATCGTGCGATCGACGATGATCCGCGGAACTGGCGTTCCCGTCGGATCTTCCCCGCCGAGAACGAGATCACGGCCATCGAGATCATGAACGGCGAGGCCACGACCCGCCTTGAACGGGACGGACGTCTCTGGGCGATGACTTCGCCCATCGAGACCCGGGCCGATCCGATGGCGGTCGATCGACTGATCGGTATCTACGGCCGGGTGGATCACGATGGATTCGTCAGCGATCGCGTCGATGACCTCGCCGACTACGGGTTCGATCCGCCCGCGGCGACCCTGGAGCTGGTTCGCGACGATGACGCGCGGGAGCGGGTCCTCATCGGGGGGCCGTCGGGGATCGTCGGACGGGGTCGCTTCGCGATGATCGACGGCGTCCCCACCGTGTTCAGGCTCGACGAGGCGACGCTTGCGGGAATGATCCCCGCGATCGGATCGCTCATCGAACCGACGGGCACCGGCGTCTCTCCCGCGGATGTGAAGTCCGTGGTGATCGATTCCGGTGCCGGCAGCCTTCGGCTGGAGCGCGATCTCGATCGCTGGACCGCGGGCGTGGACGGCGGGCCGGCGGAGCCGATCGACACCGAGTCCGTGCAGGGGCTGCTCGATCTTCTCTCGCAGACCCGTTCGACCGATCTCCAGGTCCAGGCGTTTCCATCGAGCCTCGAGGTCGCCACGGTCGTCCTGCATGGATTCGACGGTCGGCCGCTCGATGCCATCCGGATCGCGAGGGAACCCGATCAGGGCCGGTGGGCCCTCGAGAACGGAGACGGGGTGCTGCGGCTCTTCCCCTCGGGCACGAAGATCCCCCTGCTGCCCTGATCGCGGCCCGGCGTCACGCCCGGCGGTGCCACCAGGCGACACGGTCCTCTCCGCGGAGACCGTTCCAGATCATCTCCAGATCGCCTCCCTCGAGGAGATCGCGCGGCCGAGGCTCGGTTCCGGTCGACGGATCGAACCGTCGCGGCGCCGTGAAGACAAGGGCCGCGTCCACGAGTCGGTGTCGGAAGAGCGAACGCAGGAGACCCGGTCCGGCCTCGGTCATCACGGTGCCGACCGCGAAGTCGTCGGAGAGGATCTCGAGCAGGGCATGCCAGCACGCCGCGGGGATCCGCTCGAAGGATGCCCGCGGTTCGAGCATCGTGTCCATCTCGATCACGATCGGTTCGGCACCACGCCCGCGCAGCGCCTCGAGTCGTTCGGGATGGCGTTCCGCGGCCGACTCGCTCGTGGCGAGGATTACCCGGCCCTCGCCCTCGCCGAGAATCCGGCTTCCCACCGGCAGCTGCAGGGCGGGATCGACCACCACCCGATGCGGAATGCGTCGGGGCCGGGAGCATCGGGCATCGAGTCGGGGGTCGTCGGCCAGCACCGTGCCGATGCCGGTCAGGATCGCATCGACCCGGCCTCGTTCCCGATGCACGAGGGCCTGGGACCTCGGTCCGGAGATGATCCTCGAGGTCCCCTCCGGTGCGATCAGGTCTCCGTCGATCGTCTCGGCCCACTTCGCGACGACCCACGGGCGGCCGGTGGCGAGTCGATGTCGGAAGGGGTCGTGCAGACGCCGGACCTCCTCGAGGTCGTCGACGATGTCCACGCGGATGCCCGCCTCGCGGAGTCGATCGATGCCGCCGGTCGCGATCGGGTTGGGATCGACCATGCCGATGACGACCCGGGCGAGGCCGGCTCGGATGACGGCATCGACGCAGGGTGGCGTCCGACCATGATGATTGCACGGCTCGAGGGTCACCCAGGCCGTTCCGCCCCGGGCCGATGTCCCCGCGGCGGCGAGAGCCATGACCTCGGCGTGCGGACCGCCGAAGCGGGAGGTGCGACCTTCACCGACCCGATGACCCTCGGCGTCCTCGATGATGCAGCCGACGGTGGGATTGGGTTCCGCGGCACCGTGGGCGCGACACGCGATCGCGGCCGCGGCCCGAAGCATGGTCCGGTCGTGGGAGTCGGTCATGACTTCCCCCCGGCATCCGATCGATGGTCCGATTCCGAGATCGATTCGGTCGGATCGTCGGTGTGGGTGATGGTCGCCACCAGCACGTCGTCCTCGGGTGAACCGACCCGGTACCCGTCGACCATGGAGGTGATGAACCGCACCCATGACTTCGGCGCGGGTTTCCTCATCATCGCCTCCTCGAGGCTGTCGATCCCGAAGAGGCCGCCGCTGCGGCCCCGGACCTCGGTGACGCCGTCGGTGTAGAGCAGGACGAGTTCCCCGGTCGCGAGGGTGGTCCGGGTCTCGTTGCAGTCGAACTGCGCCGGATCAACCGCCCCGAGGAGGATGCCGTGATCGTCGAGCCGCTCGACTCCGCCGTCGCCTCGTCGCACCATCGCGGGAGGATGTCCCGCGTTGGCGGTGCGGAGGGTTCCGTCTGCTGGATCGAGTTCCGCCGCGATCGCGGTGGCGAAGATCGAGTGCTGGCTGAGGACCAGATGGGCGTATCGATTGAGGGTGACGAGGATCGCGCCGGGACCGATGTCGGGATCCTCGGCGATGATGCGTTCGAGTTCACCCGAGAGCCGGGTGACGGTCATGGCGGCGGAGAGCCCGTGCCCGGTCACGTCGATGAGGACCACCCGGATCCCTCCCTCCGGGGTCCGCGAGGCGTGGATGTAGTCCCCGCCCAGATCCCGCATCGGCTGAAAATCGAAATCGAAGTCGAAGCCCGGCCCGCGGAGCGGCGTGGGGAACAGCGACTCGTGGATGCGTCGGGCCTGCTTGACCTCCCGGCGCATGACGCCGAAACCTCTGGCCATCGCCGCGGAACGGAATCTCCGTCGCCAGTGCCACATCCGCAGGGCGCAGACTCCGAGTCCGGGCAGGAGGCCGAGCGGGGAGGCCACGATCTCGATCGCAAGCAGGGGGGATTCGATCGCGGGCGAGGTGAGGATCTTCACGAGGATCCAGATGCCCAGAAGCGGGACCATCGGACGGATCGAGTCGCTCGGACTCCAGGGGAGGAACAGGCTCGAGACCAGATGCAGGAAGTAGATGGCGATGAGCCCGTCCGTGTCCAGACCCGGGATCAGCATCGTGGAGAGGTCGATCAGACCAAGGACCAGGATCATGGTGCTGGCCGACCGGATGATCTCCTCGCGGGCCTGGAGTCGCGGCGAGACCCGGAAGTAGAACCATCCGAGGACCGCGGCGGACAGCGGCATGATGGGGAGTGCGGTCAGCAGTGAAGGGTCGATGACGGATTCGGAATCGGATGGCAGCTCGCTCGCCAGCACCAGTCCCCAGCCCACGATTCCGATCAACTCGATCACGAAGAGGGTGGCGCAGAGTCGGGAGAACCGCCTCTGCAGCCAGGTCTCGAGCGTCAGTTCATATTCGCCTCTGAACTCGTCGCTCGTCTCGATGGCCGTCTCGTTCGCCATGGAGGCACAGGGTAGCAGTCGGATTTCAAGCCTGGAGGGAACGGACCGACCACGAGAAAGGGGCCGCGACCTGATGGTCGCGGCCCCTCGTGAGGGTCGGGGGGGATCAGCCTTCGGCGAGGACGGCATCCTTAAGGCTGTCAGGCATCACGCGGTACTCCGCGGGTTCCATGGAGCTGCTGGCGCGGCCCTGGGTCATGGAGCGAAGCGTCGTGGTGTAGCCGAACATCTCCGAGAGCGGGACTTCGGCGGTGATCACCCGGACCACGCCGCGGAGCTCGGAGTCCACGATGTGGCCGCGACGACTGGAGATGTCGCCGGACACGGTGCCGAAGTACTCGTCCGGCGTGGTGACCGAGAGCTTCATGATCGGTTCGAGCAGGGCGGGCTTGGCCTTCATGACCGCCTCGCGGAACGCGAGGGAGCCGGCCTGTTCGAAGGCGACCTGGCTGGAGTCGACGTCGTGGTACGAGCCGAAGGTGAGTTCGACGTTGATGTTGATCAGCGGGTAACCGCCGAGCACGCCGCTGAGGGCTGCGTTCCGACAGCCGGTCTCGACCGACGGGATGTACTCGCGGGGGATCACGCCGCCGCTGATCTTGTCCTGGAAGACGACGCCGTTCTTGTACTTGAGCTCCTGCTCCTCGGCTTCGGCTTCGGTCATCGGGCTGACGCTGATCACCGCGTCGCCGAACTGACCACGACCGCCGGTCTGCTTCTTGAAGAGGCCGCGGACGTCCTTGGCCTCGCTGAGGATCGTCTCGCGGTACGAGACCCGTGGCTTGCCGACGGTGACGCCGACCTTCATGTCGCGGACCAGCTTGTTCTTGATGATCTCGAGATGGAGCTCGCCCATACCCGAGATGATCGTCTCGCCGGTCTCGTCGTTGTACTGCGACCGGAACGAGGGGTCCTCGCGGCGGATCGTCTGGAGGGCGTCGCCGAGCTTCTTCTTGTCGTCGGCGGTGTTGGGCTCGATCGACATCGAGATCACCGGCTCGGGGAAGGTCATGCGTTCGAGGATCACGGGATCGTCGGGATCGCAGACGGTGTCGCCGGTGAAGGAGTTCTTGAGGCCGATCAGGGCCACGATCTGGCCCGCGCCGACCTCGTCGAGGGCGGTCCGGTCCTTCGCGTGCATCTCGAAGATCCGGGACACGTTCTCCTTCTTGTTGTTGCCCGGGTTCAGGACCCTGCTTCCCTTGGGAAGGACGCCGGAGTAGACGCGGCAGTAGGTCAGGTCGCCGTGGGTGTCGTTGACCACCTTGAAGACCAGGGCCGAGAAGGGGGCGTCGTTGGTGTGGGGGCGGGTGAGCTTGGTGTCGGGATCACGGGGATCCACACCTTCGATCGCCGGCACCTCGGTGGGGGTGGGCAGGTAGTCGATGACCGCGTTGATGAGTCGCTGGACGCCGATGTTCTTGAGGGCGGATCCGCAGAGCACCGGGTTGCACTCGAGGGCGATGGTGCCCTTCCGGATCGCCGCCTTGATCTCCTCGTTGGTGACCGCGTCGGCATCCTCGAGGTACTTCTCCATCAGATCGTCGTCGAGCTCGGCGGCCTTCTCGATCATGTCGCTGCGCCACATCTCGGCGTCGTCGGCGAGGTTCTCCGGGATGTCCCGTTCCTCGACGGTCTCGCCCTTCTCTCCGAGGAAGAAGAACGCCCGCATCTCGATGAGGTCGATGATGCCCTCGAGATCGTCGCCGCTGCCGATCGGGATCTGCAGGGCGATGGGGTTGGCCCCGAGACGCTCCTTGATGGTCTTGAAGCTGTAGTCGAAGTCGGCGCCCAGCTTGTCCATCTTGTTGACGAAGCACATCCGGGGGACGCCGTAGCGGTCGGCCTGTCGCCAGACCGTCTCGGACTGCGCTTCGACGCCCTCCTTGCCGTCGAACACCGCGACCGCGCCGTCGAGCACGCGAAGTGATCGCTCCACCTCGATGGTGAAGTCGACGTGGCCGGGGGTGTCGATCAGGTTGATCTTGTATTCGGTGTCGTCGTAGATCCAGGGGCAGGTGGTCGCCGCGGACTGGATCGTGATGCCACGCTGCTGTTCTTCCTCGAGGAAGTCCATCGTCGCGGTGCCTTCGTGCACCTCGCCGATCTTGTGGCTCTGGCCGGTGTAGTAAAGAATCCGCTCCGTGACGGTGGTCTTGCCGGCGTCGATGTGGGCGCAAACGCCGATGTTCCGGACGCGGGAGAGATCGATGGCCATCGCTGGGTTCCTCGGGTCTCGGGCCTGGATCCGAGCCGCAAGGCTCGAGAGGGGGACCGCGATCCGATCCAGGCCGAGATCGGGGCGGGTCTGATCCGGAAACGTTCCGGATGTCGAAGGATTTGAGATCGAAGGGGGTCGCTGGAGCGCGAGCATGGACGGCGCTGAGCCGTCGATCGTTAGCCTGGGTCTTCTTCGTCGTCGCCGGGCATGGTTCGAACTCCAGTCACGAGGATCGTCGGAATCCTCGAAGAATCGACCAGTGTAGGAGTTCAGTCGGCCGAATCAAGCTGCCGGGTTGAATCACCGTCCGATCAGATCACGCCTGACGGACGAGTTCCCGCGAATCCAGGCCCTCGGTCTCGATAACCGGGCCGATTTCTTCGAGAAATCTTCGCCCATCCTGGACGTATCCCGCGGTCGGCCGGACCTGGGGCACGTGTTCCATGAAGAAGCGGTTCAGGCGGATCATCGCCAGCTCCCTCAGGTATTTCGCGGTCATCGACGCCAGGGCCACCGGGAGGTGCCGATCCTCGGAGCCGGTCTCGAACCCGATGACGAAGGCCCCGTGCCCGTCCTCGAGCCGGTACCGGCTGATCGAATGGTTCTCGCCGAGGATCCGGATCGAGGCGTCGGGGAAGCAGTCCTGCAGCCATTCGCGGTAGTGGGCCCGGCCGCCCTGTCGGTCGCAGACGATGCGGGGGACGAGCTCCGGATCGATCCGGGCGGAGACCGCTCGAATCCTTCCGACCAGACGGATCGCCGCGTCGAGGTTGATCGCCGCCTTCCCGACTCCGGCCGCCAGTCGTCGGTTGAACTCCCCGGCGTCGACGCACTCGCCGCGAAGGTCGAGCATCCGGATCTTCGAGGCGGCGAGGCCGCGATCGAGTCGCGCTGCCTCGAGGGCCAGGGCGTCCGGATCGTGGGCCACGGGCAGGGGGGTCTTCGAGTCGTACCAGGGGGTGGAGACCGAGGTGGGCAGGGCGGTGCCGACTCCGGCGAAGAGATCGTCGTCGTCGGCGGGAGGGGCATGACCGCCCGTGTTCTCGATGCCACGACAGGCGAGGAAGGAGAGCACGCCCCGTTCGAGATGTCGAAGGGGGTGGGCCTTGGCCTGGTTGGAGCCCTTGAGCCGCTTGCTGTCGGCGACCGCGATGCGTCGCCGGGCATCACGGGCCCGGGTGCAGACCACGTCGTCGAGCTTCGACCACAGATCGGGCGGACCTTCGGAGGGATCCGCCTCCTCGATGGCGAACACCGAGGCGCCCACGCACAGCGGACCGAGCATCGGTCCGTATCCCGCTTCGTCGATTCCGGCGTAGATCAGCACGGAAGGGTTGTGCCATGATCCATCGGTCCGCGGGGGATGACGACACCTTGTGCACCGTGGCGGACGCAGCGAGGACGGTTCAGCCCGCCTTGAGCGGATCGACCACCTCGAGCATGGGAAAGCGGTGGAAGAGGGTGTCCCGGGTCACGATCTGCTTGACGCCGTGTTCGATCATCGTGGCCGCGATCTGGGTCTCGGTCATGGCCGCCCCCCGCAGGCCGGGGTTCTGTTCGACCAGGTCGGACACGATGCCGGCGTGTCGATCCCCGGCGGTGAGGACCTCCAGAGCAGGGGCCGCAAGGACCGCCTCGACGAAGGCCCAGGCGTCATCCAGGGTCCAGGGATCGCGGTAGACCGTGGGGTGGGTCACCAGGCCGAGAAACTCGAAGACGATCGGCCAGGTGAGGTACCAGGGCGTGGGCTGGACACGCCACCCGTCGAGTCGGGCCCGACAGGTCTCATGACCGGGATCGCCGCGGTCCGCGGCCATCGCCAACACGCTGGAATCGACCACGAACACCCCTAGCGGCCTTCCCTGGCTCGCCAGGGGTGTTCGCGGTCGGCGATGTCGATGGTGGTCCCCCCACCATCGAAGGAGGGGAGCGGGGGCAGTTCCTTCGCCCCAGATCCCCGACTGAGCAGCAGGCGAAGAGCCGACTCGACAAGCTCGCTCATGGTCCGACCAGAGCTTGCCGCCTCCGTCTTGAGCCGGGTGAAGACCGTGTCATCAATGTTCAGGGTCGTCTTCATGCTGCGTATGGGAAACCATATCACAGATATGGGAATATGGCAAACCCGGCGAAGACCGCGACCCTGATGTCGGGATTCCTAGACTGGCCGCATGCTCGATCTCCTCGGCACCCAAGGCATGCACCTCCTGGCTCAGCTCGACACCGGGGGGCACCGAGGGCGCCGGGGCCTGAACTTCCTCGACAATCTGTGTGGGGGCCCGGCCGAGACCTCGGACTGGTGCCGGTGGCAGATCTTCGGATTCGTCGGTCTGGCCCTCGGCGGGTTCTGGCTGCTGTTCCAGCTTGCCAGGTGGGGGCTCGCTCCCCGGGACGAACGGGAGACGCCACAGCCACTGGCCCTGGTCCTGGCCGCGGTGATCCTCGTGGCCGGGATCTTCATCCTGGCGTCGAACGAGAAACCGGTCGTGTCTGGTGAGGGCCCGGAGGGCGATCAGCGACGGGCCGATCCGGCGCCGCTCGTCGATCCACAGGGTTGAACCGGTCCTTCACTCCGCTGAAGGTTCCGCCGCCGCGGCGGGGGACTTCACGCCCCCGGAGTCGAACCACATCCGGATGAAGGGGCGACCGTTCGGGATCGTCTCGGTGGGGAGCGGTCGTTCCACCATGCCCGACCACCATCGATCGTGACCGTTCTCCGAACCGGTCTCGACGATCGCCAGCCCGCGTCGGGCCAGGGACTCGTCCCCGCGGATCCTCAGCACCCAGTCCGACTCGTTCTCCGGATCGAAGGCGCCGTCGAGGCCTTCGATGTCCTCCTCCGAGATCGTCCAGCCCGCGTTGCGGCGGGTGCCGTTGCCGCCGATGAAGTCACGGCCTCCGGGCATCCAGATGCGGGTGCGTCGATGGACCGTCTCTCCGCCGTCCGGTGCCCGCTCGACGATCTCGACCAGGAGTCCGAAGAGCACGCCGTCATATCGAGGATCCTCGAGTCGTCGAATGTCGAAACGGATCGCATAGGGCCTCGCCGCCTTCGGCCAGCGACGGAGACCGTCGTTGAAGATCCCGGCGATGTCCCGATCGGTGATCTCGTCGCCCGGCCAGGGCTCGAGCGGCATGGTCGTGTCGGTGGGGCGGGTGAGGGTCCGGGTCGTCGGGGTGGCCGTGGTCCATGGATTCGAGGCGACGATCTCCACCGCCTGCGGGGTCATGCCACCCTCGATCTGGGCGACCACCGCATCGGGCAGCGAGCGGTTGCGGACCCGGATCTCGAGGGCCCCCGACGCCGGCCAGTCCTTGGGGGGTGGCAGCAGGAAGTGATGTCGACGACGGATCGAGGCGAGGTTTCGATAGCCGATCGATTCGACGGGGGGAGCGTCCCCGGCATCGGCCCAGTGAACATCGATGACCGATTCGGTGCCGAGCGCCCAGAGATCGCGGATCTCCAGGCTGGCGGGAACCGGTCGGTCCTCGGGCCAGGCCGGGGGGATCTCGATCTTCACGCGCGGCGGAATCGTCGCGAGTCTCCCGGCCGCCTCGGAGCCCGGGTCCACGAAGCCGTCTCGAAGATCCAGGGCGAGCGCGCCGTAGCGCTTGAACCACGTCTCGGTACCCGGGGCGGAGCTGATGTCTCCGGCGATGACCGCATCGAGACAGAGGCCGACCAGGACGTCTGCACCGCCCTCGTCATCGGATCGCTCGATGAGCCGCCGCTGGAGCTCGGCGGACACCGGTCCACGACCGGTCGGGTCCGACGGATCCAGAGGCAGGCTCCAGACCAGAACCCGGTCGGGAAGGATCACGAGGGGGTTTCCATTCTGAGCCTGGATGCGGACGAACATCGCGGCCATGAGGAGGACCAGCAGTCCGAGGGCCGCCTTGCCCCAGTGCCGCCGGGTCCTCAGCAGGTCCCGCGGGCTCGAGGCGGTCCAGCCGCATTCGGTGCAGACCAGTCCCTGCTCCTCGGTGAAGGGCTGGGCGCAGCGGACGCAGCGGGGGCGTCCCCGGGCGCGGTCGGCGAAGAGCGCCCGGACGACGTACCAGAGGATCAGGGTGGCGGCGATCGAACCGATGACCCAGGGTTGCCATGACGCCCAGCCGGTCATGCGATCACGCTCACGCCTGTCGGATCCAGCGCAGGAGCTCCAGCGGATTCGGAGCCTTGCCCTGCATGAGGATCCCGACGCGGAAGATCCTCGCCGCGGCCCAGACCAGCGCCAGCACCGACCCGATGCCGATCACCGCCGCGGCGATCAGCTGCCAGGTCGGCACGGGTTCGGTCGCGGCCCCGAGCCGCATCACCATGGCGAAGGGAAGGATCGGCGGGGTCATGCTGGCGATGGTGGCGAGGAGGCCGTTGGGATTCTCCGAGATCGGCATGCCCAGCAGCATCGGGATCACCAGCACGATCATGACCGGGCCGATCAGGGACTGGGCCTCACGGAGATCGTTGACTGCGCTTCCGACCGCGGTCATCAGAGCGGCGATCGTGAAGTAGGCGATGAGGAAGAACACCGCGCACCAGAGGACGAGTCCTAGCGACAGCAGGTCGGTCATCGCGAGCGCGAAGAGGCCGGCGATCGCGAGTCCCCCGTAGGTGATGACGATGACGGTGGACACCAGGGCCAGACCGAGGATCTTGCCCCAGAGGAGTTCGATCGGATCGACCGCGCTGAGGATCACCTCCATGACCTTGTTGGACTTCTCCTCGATCGTGGAGGTCAGCAGGTAGTTCCCCGCGGTGAGCGTGGCGATCCACAGCAGCATCATGAAGCCGAAGGGGATGATCTGCATCAGCCTGCTGTCATCGGCCTCGCCGCCCTTCCCGCCGAGTCGCTTCACCTCGATCCCGGGCCGCTCCAGCATCGCCTTCACCCGCGCGTACTCGTCCTTCTCGCCGTCGAATCTCGCCCGGACCACCGCGTCCCGCACCACACGTCTGAGTTCCTCGCCGTTTCGGGGCGAGAGTTCGGTGGTCATGAAGATCCGGACCTCCGGAACCTCGGTGTCCTCCCCGGCACCGGCTTCTCTCGATTCGAGCTGTTCGGGGGGCACCACGACCACGCCGATCCAGTCCCCGTCGCGGGCCTTCCTCTTCAGCTCCTCGAGGTCGCTGTCGGCGGGGAAGTCGACGACGGTGATCTCCGGCGCCTCCATCGCTCCGGCCATCGCCGCCGCGGCGGCACCGCCCATCGCGGCATCCACCGGCAGCCCCATGTCCCGCATGCGTTCGGTCGCATCCGACGAGGCCGTCTCCTCGGCGAGCTCCGCGTCCAGCGTCTTGATCGCGACCTTGAATCGGCCGGTGCCGTCCACCACCGCGATCTCGCCCTTCAACGGCTGGAGCTGCGACACGAGGACCAGTGGGAGCAGGGCCACGACACCCAGCATCAGGACGGGGATCACCACCGCACCGAGAAGAAAGGACTTCGTCAGGGCGGTGTGGGAGAACTCCCGCCACGCGACGGTGAGGATCCTCGCGATCGAACGATCAGGCATCGGCAAGGACCTCCTCGGGCCGGTCCGCGACGTCGTCCCGTCCCGCGACCAGCGACACGAAGACCTCGTCGAGACTGGTCCGTGATCGCTCGATCATCCGCACCGGACCCATCGCGAGGCAGGCGGACATGACCTCGTCGGGATCCGCCCGGTCCTCGAGTCTGATCCTGAGGCGGCCTTCATCGTCGTCGGTGACCACGGCGACTCCCGGGATTCCGGTGACCGATCGCCTCCATGGCTCGCGGTCCCCGGCCGGTTCGGCGGTGAGGGTCCGGGGATCGAATCGCCGTCGGATCTCCTCGAGTCCGTCGTCGAGCACCTTGGTGCCCCGGTCGATGAGCACGATGCGATCGCACATGCGTTCGGCCTGGTGAAGCACGTGGGTGGAGAACAGGATGGTCCGCCCCTCGGCGTGAAGTTCGCTGATCAGCTCGTTGAGAAGCTGGGCGTTCACGGGGTCGAGTCCGGAGAACGGTTCGTCGAGGATGATCAGCTCGGGATCATGAATGATCGCCGCGAGGAACTGCACCTTCTGCTGCATTCCCTTGCTGAGCTCCTCGCACCGGGAACGCTCGCTGCCCGGAAGGTCGATCCGTTCGAGCCATTCGGAGATCCGCGGACGCAGCGTCCGGGAGTCCACGCCCTTGAGACGTCCGATGTAGCCGAGGTACTCCCCGACCCGCATCCGGCGATAGAGGCCACGCTCCTCCGGCAGGTATCCGATGCGGTCCTTGCGGTTGATCGCATCGCCGCCCAGCACCGTCAGTCGCCCCTGGTCGGGGCGGATGATCGACATGATCATCCTGATCGTGGTGCTCTTGCCCGCCCCGTTGGGACCGAGGAATCCGCAGAGGGACCCCATCGGGATGCGCAGTGAAAGATCCTCGACCGCCTGCGTCCGGCCGAATCGCTTCCCGACGGATTCCAGTTCGATGCAGTCGTTCACCGCCCCCCGCCGCTGGAACTCGAGGAATCCTTTGATCCGGAGGAGGAGGCGTCGCCGTCCGAAGCCTTCTTCGCGGCCTGCTTCGCGTCGGCGAGGGCCTTGATCGCAGGCGGCAGGTCGAAGACGTCGGGGTTGAACGAATCGGTGACCACCTTGTCGATCTGCATCACCTGTTCCATGCCCATCATCTTGATGACGGTCCGGCTGGGGACCTTCCGGGGACCGATGGTGATCCACTTCTCGATGACGGAGGTCGTCGGAAGTTCACCCATGGGCGTCGGCATCACGGCCTTCACGCCGACCAGCCGACCGGTCTTCTCCTCCACGAACATGTCCTTGACCGTCTTGCCCTGCTTGAGCTGGAGCTGCAGGCATTCGACGCCCTCGAAGGTGACACGGCCGACGACCTTCGACTCCTTGAAGTCCTCGAGAAGATTCAGGATCGATGTCGGGTCGGCCTCCCTCCTGATCTCATCGAGCATGTCTCCCTCCATCAGCGACGGTCCCCGGGTGGGATCGAGCGTCCAACCGACGGTGCCGTTGAATCCGGACATGGTCGTGCCGAGTCCCGGGATCTGGATGTCGACCCGCATCAGGTTCGGCGGAGCGCTCCAGGTGGTCATCTTTCCGGTCATCTGGGCCTGGGGGACGGAGAAGGTGCCGGTGGTCATGACCGGCTTCGCATCCTTGATCGCCTTGTCGCCGCCGTTGAATTCGACCATGCGATCGACGACCTGCTGGGGGGTCGGCAACACCTCGGCCGTGCCGGCGGGATCGGTGGTGGAATCCTGGGCGGTCGCGATGGCTCCGATCGGAGTGATCAGGAGGATCGCGGCGAGGGTGGTGCTGATCGAGGTCTTCATGGTGATGGATCCGTGAGTGAGTGGTTGTCGTCGTCTTGAGGTTCGATTCGCCCCCCCGGTGATCACCGGCGGGGGACTTCGGGTTCAGGAGGTCGGGTCGTCGATTTCGGAGACGATCCATCGGCCGGCGGCGGCAAGGTCGGGATCACCCTCCGCGAGAAGTCGTTCGCGATCGATTGGCACATGGATGTCTGGGATCACCCCTGAGCCCTCGATGCTCGATCCGGCGGGACCGATGAAATCCGCGACCGCGAACATGAATCCGTCGTCGTTGGGGAGACGGGTGAACTGGGCGGGAAGGGCCGCGCCCGCGGTCGGTCGACCCACCACGGTGATCCGTCCCAGCTGCTGGAGCCCTGCGGCGAACACCTCGGAGGTGCTGGCGGAGCACCGATCGACGAGGACCGCGACCGGGCCGGCGAACGGATCGACCAGTCTTCCGTCGGGCGTGGCCCGCTGGGGGTTCACCCGGAAGTGCATGGTGGCATCGCGCATCTTCATGTCGCCGAGACTCTCCTCGGTGCCGAGGAAATGACCGGCCACACCCATGGCGAGGGCGCCCACCCCTCCGGGATTGGCTCGGAGATCGATGATGAAGCCGTCCACGTCGCGGTATCGATCGACCGCTTCGGCGATCGGAACCATGATGGGGAACATCCAGATGTTGAATCGAAGCAGGGCGATGCGCGGGGCATGCTTGCCGTTCCATTCGATGCCGAGGGATCGAAGCTCCTCGTCGGAGAGAAGTCCGGCCTCGATCGTGACCGGGGTCTCGGGAAGCATTCCGAAGGTGACGCGGTCGCCGGAGACCGGTCGGTGGACGAGGGTGCGTTCGATCTCGCGGTCGTGTTCGTCGCGAAGTCGGAGGCGTGACGAGGTGCCGACCGGTCCCTGTGCAAGGGTGTTGAGGACCTCGATCGACTCGTACTTCGCGAATGGGGTGTCCGATTCCATGGCGGCCTGTCGAAACGGAGCCAGCCGGGCGGATGGGTCGACGTCCTTGATCTCCTCGACCAGCCAGCCGGGTCGGATCCCCGCGGCATCGGCCTCGGATCCCGGCTCGACCCTCGAGATCACGACATCGTCCTCGAGCCAGGCGAGCCGGATTCCGAGACTTCCCGTCTCCTCCTCGTCCGCCGCCGGTTCATCGCCGTCGGCGGGATCGGTCTCATCGGAACCGGTCGGGGAGGGGGTGACCTCGCGAGGAATGATCACGAAGTGCGTCTGACCGAGTTCGTCGACCATCTCGCCGAGCAGTCCGCGGAGTTCCGCGTCGCTTCTGACCTCGGAGACCCTCGGGCGATAGGTCTCGCGAACCGCCTGCCAGTCCACGCCGTTGTGTTCAGGGTCGAAGTGGCGGGTGTCGACGAGGCTCCAGACGGTGTCGAAGGTCTCGTAGGCCCGTGCCGGTGGTCCTCCGGGGCGATCCACGGTCGTGTTGCAGCCCGCGAGGACGAAGCAGATCACGAGCCCGAGGATGGCGGCGGGGGGCACGAATCGTGAGAGATGAGTCATGGGTCTGGGGGGCCTCGAGACGTTCGCCGATCTGGGAATCCGACGCGGCGGGGTGGTTGGTCCATCGTATCCGGACCCATCCCCGGGGCGAGCCTCGCACGAATCCGCCATGGAGGCCCGGAAAAGGAATAGTCGCGGGGTCCGCCGCTATTCATCCGTTCATCCGGATGAACGGCTGAAACAATGCTACCATCAGCCTTCACATCGCGGAATCGCCGGTTCGCCGGTGGTTTCCGTCTCCAATCCTGATCACGGTGACCGAATCAGATGACCCGAAGCGCCCTCCTCGATGCCCTTGAACGTCGCGTGCTCGTCATCGACGGAGCGATGGGTACCAGCCTGCAGAGCTGTGCCCACGGTGGCAGCGAGGACTGGATGGGGCGGGAGAACTGCTCGGAGATCCTGACCCGCAGTCGTCCGGACATGATCCAGGGGATTCACGAGAGCTTCCTCGAAGTCGGGGCGGACTGCGTGGAGACCAACACGTTCGGAGCGAATCTCCTGGTCGGGGCGGAGTTCGACCAGGAGATCGTGGATCTGACCCGTGCTCTCAATCTGGAGAGCGCGCAGATCGCCCGCCGGGCCTGCGACCGGTTCAGCACTCCGGACAAGCCCCGCTTCGTGCTGGGATCCATGGGGCCCGGCACCAAGCTGGTCAGTCTCGGGCACACCGACTGGGACGCGATGCTGGAGAGCTACACCGAGCAGGCCCGGGGCCTGCTCGATGGCGGGGTCGACGCGTTCCTGATCGAGACCTGCCAGGACCTTCTCCAGGTGCGCTGCGCGGTCAACGCCTGCATGGCGGCCCTGGAGGAGCGGGATCTGACCGCCGAGGGGATTCCGATCCTGGTCTCGATCACGATCGAGGCCACCGGCACCATGCTGCTCGGCACCGACATCGCCGCGGCGGTCGACGCCCTGCGAATGCTTCCCATCGCGAGCCTGGGCCTCAACTGCGCGACCGGTCCGGTCGAGATGACCCCGCACGTCTCGTACCTGTGCAGGCACTGGGACCGACACGTCTCCGTCATCCCCAACGCGGGGCTCCCGGTGCTGGTCGACGGGCAGGCCGCCTATCCCCTCGGTCCACGGCCGTTCGCGGAGGCGATGAGACGATTCGTCGACGATCTCGGGGTCAACATGGTCGGCGGCTGCTGCGGAACGACTCCGGAGCACATCGCCGGGCTGGTGGAGATGGTCGCCGACCGTCCCGCTCCGGTCCGGGAGATCGCCCCGGTGGTTCCGGGATGCTCCAGCCTCTACGGTTTCACGGAGTTCAGGCAGGACAACTCTTTCCTGATCATCGCCGAGCGGACGAACGCCAACGGAAGCCGGAAGTTCAAGAGGCTTCTGGACGCGGAGGACTGGGACGGTCTGCTCGCCATGGGCCGTGAGGAGTTGAAGGGCGGCGCCCACCTCGTCGATCTCTGCGTCGACTTCGTCGGTCGTGAGGGTCCGCGGGACATGAGCGAGGTGGCGAAGCGATTCGCGACCGGGTTGAACGCTCCGATCATGCTGGACTCCACCGATGCCGCGGCGATCGAGGCCGGCCTCAAGCGACTTGGTGGCAAGTGCGTCGTGAACTCGATCAACCTCGAGGACGGAGAGAAGCGTCTGGACGAGGTGTGTCCGCTGCTGAAGGCCCACGGAGCCGCGTGCGTGGCCCTGACCATCGACGAGGACCCCGAGGCGGGAATGGCGAAGACCGCGACCCGGAAACTGGAAATCGCGACCCGGATCCACGAACTCTTCACCGTCAAGTGGGGCCTGGACGAACAGGATCTCCTCTTCGATCCCCTGACCTTCACCATCGCCACCGGCACCGAGGCGGATCGCCGGCTGGGACTCGAGACGCTCGACGGCATCCAGGCCATCGCGGAGCGGTTCCCTCGCTGCGGGATCCTCCTGGGACTCTCCAACATCTCCTTCGGCCTCCGTCCCGCGGCCCGGGCGGTGCTCAACTCGGTCTTCCTCGATCATGCCAGGTCGAGGGGGCTCACCGCGGCCATCGTGCACGCATCGAAGATCCTTCCCCGCAACCGGATCGAGGAGGAGAAGTGGACCGCGGCGGAATGGCTGATCTTCGATCGGCGAGGCGACGATCGTCCCGAGGGCATGCCCGAGGACTTCGATCCGCTCCTCCACTACATCGGTCTCTTCCCCGAAGGGGAGGTCGAGGACAGCGGACCGGCCCTCGAGGATCTGGGCATCGAGGATCGTCTTCGCAGACACATCATCGACGGCGAGGACTCCGGCCTGGCCGAGACCCTCGACGAGTCGTTGGAGTCGTATGCGGCCCTCGAGATCGTCAACGACCACCTGCTCGAGGGGATGAAGACCGTCGGCGAGCTCTTCGGCGACGGTCGCATGCAGCTCCCCTTCGTTCTCCAGTCCGCCGAGGTGATGAAGAAGGCGGTCGCCCACCTCGAGCCCCACATGGACAAGGTCGAGGGGGAGAGCACGAGGGGATCGATCGTGCTGGCGACGGTGTCGGGCGACGTCCACGACATCGGGAAGAACCTCGTCGACATCATCCTGACCAACAACGGCTACACCGTCCACAACATCGGCATCAAGCAGTCCATCCAGCAGATCGTGGACGCCTGGAGGCAGACCGACGCCGACGCGATCGGCATGAGCGGCCTGCTGGTCAAGTCGGTCGCGGTGATGGAGGAGAACATCCGCACCCTCAACGAGCTGTCGATCAAGGTCCCGGTCATTCTCGGAGGAGCGGCACTCACCAGGTTCCACGCCGAGAAGCGGCTCCGGGACATCTACGAGGGCCGTCTCTACTACGGCAAGGACGCCTTCGACGGTCTTCGGATCTGCGATCACCTCTCGGGCGGCGAACTGGACACCATCGAAGGCGAGATCGACTCCCGTCTCGAGAAGCGGGCCGCCGCGGAGGCCACGGTGGCCGCGAGCCGGGCCGCCTTCAAGGAGAGAGCTGCATCCGCGACCGCCGAAACCGCCCGGGCCGAGCCGCTCGCCGAGCTTCCGGAGGCCCCGTTTCTGGGATCCCGTCTCGTCGAATCGGTGCCGCTGGAGGAGGTCTTCGCCTACGTCAACCGTCGAGCGCTCTTCCGAGGGCAGTGGGGGCTCAAGCGCGGCTCGATGCCGCGGGCGGACTACGACGCCCACATCGCCGAGCATGCCGAGCCGGTGCTGGAGCGTCTTCAGCAGCAGTGCCGCGAGGAGACCATCCTCGATCCGAAGGTCGTCTACGGATGGTGGCCGGCGGCCGGGGACGGCGACGATCTGGTGGTCTTCGACGCGGAGGACGCGGAGCGGGAGATCGCGAGATTCTCGTTCCCCCGGCAGACCGGTCGCGAGGAGAAGTGCATATCCGACTACTTCCGCGACGTCCGGGAGGGTCGGGACGTGGTCGGATTCCACTGCGTGACGGTTGGAGACGAGGTCTCCCGCATCGCCCGTGGGCTCTTCGAGGAGGACCGCTACGCCGACTACCTCTACATCCACGGCTTCGGAGTCGAATGCGCGGAGGCCCTGGCCGAACTCTGGCACAAGCGGATGAGGGCGGAGCTCGGGATCGGTCACGAGGACGATCCCTCGATCGAGCGTCTGTTCAGCCAGAACTACCGGGGCTGTCGATACTCCTTCGGATATCCCGCGTGCCCCGAGATGTCCGATCAGGAGACGCTCTTCAGGCTTCTGGAACCCGATCGCATCGGCTGTCGACTCACCGAGAACTGGCAGATCGATCCGGAGCAGTCGACCAGCGCGATCATCGTCCACCATCCGTCGGCGTCCTACTTCGCGGTGTGAGGAGATCCCGCCGCCGCCGTGCCGCGACCCTAAGATGCCTCCCTGGCGGAGCTCCTGACAGATGGATCCCAGCACGATTCGCGTACTCATGATCGGTGATCGGAGCGGACTGTCGTCCGAAATCCGGGACCTGCTTCACGGGCGCGTCGACATCCAGCTGGAGACGGTGGACGATCCCGGCATCGCGGTCGAGGTCGCACGGGCCATCCGCCCCGATGTGATCCTTCAGGAGTGGGAGGTCTCGGGCGTGCCGGGGCTGGAGCTGCTCGAGGCCTGCGGACGCACGGCGGGGCTCTCCGAGGTCCCGGTGATCATGCTGGCCGAGGGGACCGGGACCACGCTGCGCAACGCATCCTTCGCCGCCGGAGCCGCCGACCATCTGGTCGAGCAGCCGGGCGAGATCGAGTTGATGGCGAAGATCCGCATGCATTCCGAAAGACGGCGGATGGTGGTCGAGCATCGGAAGATGGCCGATCGGCTCGCGGAGGCCGGCCATCGCATCGCCACCCTCCGGTCCCGGATCCTCGCCGAGGGCGGGGAGGAGTCCGAGGACGTGGAGCGCGATCTCGAACGTCTGTCTTCCATCGCCGATCTCGGTGACGAGGTGAACCGCTTCCAGGACTTCGATCTCCTGCTCGATCACATCCTCACCCGTGCGCGAAACGCGTGCGAGGCGGAAGCCGGCGCCATCTTCATCGTGGACGAGCGAAGACTCATCTACCGCCACATCCAGAACGACGGCCTCGAGAGGCGGGCGGACCGGGGGCACGTCCAGGCCATGGAGCGTCCGCTCTCGATGGACACCGTCGCGGGGACCGTCGTGCTGACCGGGACCAGCATCCGGGTCGATGATGCCTACGACATCCCATCGGAGTTCGACTGCGTCTACGACCGCGGCCGGGACATCGCGACGGGGTATCGAACCCGTGCCCTCATGAGCATTCCGCTGCGGACCAGCGACCGGGTGGTCCGCGGCGTTCTCCAGCTCGCCAATCCCGGAGGCGAGTCCTCGGGGCGGACCTTCAGTCTCGAGGACGAGAAGCTCGTCGAGCACTTCGCGAATCTGGCCGCGGTCGCGATCGAGCGCACCGCGATGACCGAGACGCTGGTCCTCAGGATGATCTCGATGGCGGAGGTCAGGGATCCCACCGAGACCGGACCTCATGTCCAGAGGGTGGCCGGCTGCTCGACCGTGCTGTACGAGGCGTGGGCGAGGGCCAACGGGGTCCCGGAACACGAACGCATCCTGAACCGGGATCGACTCCGCACCGCGGCGATGCTTCACGACGTCGGGAAGATCGCGATACCCGATGCGATCCTGAAGAAGCCCGGTCCGCTGGACGATCACGAACTGGCGATCATGCAGCAGCACACCGTGATCGGGGCGAGACTGTTCAAGGGGATGCGCACCGACTTCGACGAGGTGGCCAGCGTGGTGGCCCTGCATCATCACGAACGATGGGACGGCAGGGGGTATCCCGGACCGGTCGAGCTGGATTCGGATCTGCTCGAGCCGACGGTTCCCGTTCATCGGGGACTCGCGGGAATCGAGATCCCTCTCTTCGCACGGATCGTCGGTCTGGTCGACGTCTACGACGCCCTCTCGACGCGTCGCGCCTACAAGGATGCATGGCCCGAGGATCAGGTCCTGGAGAATCTGCGCCGTGATTCCGGGGCCCATTTCGATCCGGAACTGGTCGATCTCCTGTTGGCGAACATCGACGAGATGAGACTGGTTCGAAGCCGGTTCATCGACTGAAAACGGCCTTTGACGGTCGATCGACGTGCCTGGATGAGGATTCGCCCTCGAGGTTCGAACCTCATGGTCACGGGGGCGTAGCAGCATGATCACGACTGGAGGTGGTCATGAACGATCCAGAGGACTTCACGAACGATCGGGAACCGGAGGGTCATGAGGACTTCTTCGAGGATCACGCGGATGCCGAGGACTTCGATCAGGGGGAACTGCCCTTCGGGATGGCCGGAGTCACCGGGATTCTCGAACGCCTGAGCAAGGGCGTCGAACTCGGCACCTGGCCGACCAGGAAGTGCCGGATGGTCGCCGAGTACATCATCTCCATCTCCGACGACTACTGGCTGAGCAGCGAGGAGATCACCTACTGCAGGCGACTGCTGTTGTCGACGTGATCCGCTCGGGGAGGTCGGTCAGGCGTCGGGACCGGGAGGAGTCTCCTGCCAGGACTCGATCATCGAGATCGTCCTTCCGGCCTCCTCCACCTCCGAGGCCCATGCTTCGGGGACCGTCAGAAGCCTCGTCACCCGTTCATCGAACACCGCGAGAGCGCTCGAATACCGATCATCCTCCTTGATGCCCGGATTCGTGTCGCCGAGTTCCCTTCTCAGCTCGGTGGCCCTCTTCAGGATCGAGACGACGGAGGCATCGATCTCGATCACGCCGGACCAGCGGCGGATCGAGTCCTTGCAGGCGGCGATCCAGGCGGGTCGGAAGTCGGAGGAGATGATCCAGCGTCCATCGACATGCTCCATGGGGAAGTTTCCACGGAGTCGTTCGGAGGTCGGAAGGGAGAGCCGTGCGCGGGCGAGGGTCCAGGGCATCGCGGCCACGAGGGAGTCCGCGGAATCGAGGGCTCCGATCATCGCATCGATCCTCGAGTTGATCCGGCCTCGTTCGCTGAAGCTTTCATCGGCCGCGTCGACCACCAGAAGCACGCCCGGATCGCCGAGCGATTCGACCGCCTCGACCCCGAGGGCGGCCGCGAGCGGATCGATTCCCTCCATGGCGATGACGCCGAGTCCGGTCGCCTGCAGCTGCGTGCCGGAGATCCCCGGCCCCTGGCGACTGGTCCGGATGCGAACCCGGCCCTCATCCCCGCCACCATCCCGGCGTCCGAGGGCGGGCACCGCCTCGAGGCCGTCACCGATTCGAAGATCGAGTTCCGGATCGCAGAGGGCTCCGGCGAGTGCGGTACGGGCCTGCACGACGGCGTCGTCCAGGGAATCGGGGATCGACTCGACCATCGCGCGGCGAAGGGTCTCGAGTTCGTTCTTCATGGTCTCCGCCCGGGTGGCCAAAGGCGCAAGGGTCCGCAGCACCCGACGATCGGGCCCGGCCCGACGGGTGGTCCGGCGTCCCTCGCCGTCGTCGACCATCGTCGGAGTCGAATCGAGCACGATCCACGTCGAGCAGGCGTTGAGCACGGGGAGCGCCGCCCCTCCGGCATTCCGGACCACCGCGATCGTCCGGATCCGGGAGGGCACCTTGCGGATCGATTCGGCGATGCTTCGGCCGGCCGCGATGCTGCCATCGAGGGCATCGATCTCGATCAGCACGGCATCGACCTCCTCGTTGCCCGCGACCGCGAGCAGGAGGGCGTTGTCGACTCCATCCGGTGTGCAGTCGGAGCCGACCGTTCCCATGATCGGAATGGTGAGGAAGCGAAGGGGTTCCTCTCCATGGACGAAGGAGGGGAGGGCGATGGAAACGGTGAGGGCGATCAGTAGTCGGGCGAACATTCCGATTCTCCGGATGGAATCCGCTCTGGTGGGGGGTCTGCCGGTGGTCTACACTAGTCGTTCGTGACCGGGCCAGTCCCGTGTCCTCACATCGTTCCAGGCGTTCCGGGGCCTCATGGAGACGATCCGGCGGCCTTCAGCCGGATCAAAGCATGTCAAGCCGACCCAAGGATGGACGTTCGAGCTTTCGCCGCCGCAAGAGGTCGCAGATGCATGCGGAGGCGGAGGCCGAGGCGGTCCAGCTCGACAGCATCGACGACCATCCGATGATCGTCAGCGGAAGACCGGAGATCGTCGAGGACGAGGCCGGTCTGGAGTCGATCGCGGCTCATGTCCGCGAAGTGGGCAGTTTCGCCTACGACACCGAGTTCATCGGCGAGGAGACCTTCGTTCCGAGGATCTGCCTGGTCCAGATCGCGACCGCGGAACGTCTGGCGCTGATCGATCCGGTCAAGGTCCCTGGACTGGGACCGATCTTCGAGGTGGTCGCGGACCCCTCGGTGGAGACGCTGGTGCACGATGGTGCCCAGGATCTCGAACCCGTTCGAAGGGCGCTCGATGTGGATCCGGGAGGCATCGTCGACACTCAGGTCTGCGCCGCGTTTCTGGACATGCCCTGGCCGAGTTCCCTCGCCAAGCTCGTCGACCGCTTCGCCGGTCATCGCCTCGCGAAGGGGCACACCTTCACCGACTGGGATGCCCGCCCCCTGACCGATCGGCAGATCCGCTACGCCGCCGACGACGTCCGGTTCCTGCCCCTGGCCTGGAGCCGAATGCGTCCGGACCTGGAATCCGCGGGTCGGTTGGACTGGGCCATGCGGGAGTGCGATGAATCCAGACGCCGACACGTGGGTCGCTTCGACGCCGAGAAGCAGGTTCGTCGCATCGTCCGGGGTTCGAGGGTCAAGCCTCGAACCTCCACCGTGCTCTTCGCCCTGGTGGAACTGCGCAACGAGATCGCCCAGGAGCTCGATCTGCCTCATCGCGTCGCGATGAGCGACGAGGGGCTCAACGAGCTCGCGAAGACCCAGCCCGCGGATGCGGCGGCGGTCGCGGCCTGTCGAAACATCGGCAAGCGGACCGCATCGGATTTCGGTGAACGGATCGCCGCCCGGATCGCATCCGCCCTCGAGGGACCGCCCCGGGTCCTCAAGGGGAACAAGGCCCGCGACGAGACCGCCGAGGACCGGATGCGGATCGACGCCCTGTGGTCCGCCCTCAGTCTGAGGAGTCTGGCCGACGGGATCGCCCCTTCGATCCTGACCAGTCGTTCGGATCTCGGAGCCTGGTATCTCGCTCGAACCTCCGGCGAGTCCGATCGGGCGCTCTTTTCCGCCGACTCATGGCGTCATGATGCCGCCGGAGCATGGCTCGAGTCGTTCATCCGCGGCGAAGCGGACCTGACCCTTCGCTGGGAGCAGGGGCGACTGCAACGTGGTGCCGACGGCGACTGATCTCGAGGCGTGATCGACCCTGAAGCGGCATGTCCCGTCGCCAGAGGACGGATCCCAGCCCCCTGGTCCATGAATGCCTCACCCTTTGAAGAGGTGTCGAATCCGGGCTCGGGTCCACCCCTTCGGGGGCATCAGATCGTCGATCCCGTCGATCTGAGACCGGTCCGGCATGCCGTCGAGCCCGTGGAAGGGGACGGCGACCTGGATCTGGTCGCGACCATGAAGGGGTATGCGGTGTGGAAGCTCCTCGACCAGGGGTCCTGATTCTCCGATCGATCCGGATCACCGGAAGAGAACCGCCCCGACGCTGGACGTCGGGGCGGTGTCAACACGCGCGGCAGGACTCGAACCTGCAACCCTCGGCTTCGAAGGCCGATGCTCTATCCAATTGAGCTACGCGCGCTCGAACGATCCGGGATTGTATCGCGATCCGCCCCGCTCGGCGGGGATGCCTCCGGTCGGCTACCGTTCACGGCCCCGTCGCCCCCGGAATCCGGTTCGAAGGCCGGGCCGGGCGGCATGGTTCGTCTAGGAGCAGATCGACATGGGCTTCATGGAAGGCAAGCGTGGGCTGATCGTGGGCATCGCCAACGAGCGGTCGTTCGGATATTCGATCGCCGAGAGCCTCCTTCGGGAGGGGGCGGAATGCCTCTTCACCCACCTTCCCGGGGACAAGATGGAACGCCGGGTGAGGCGATCGATCGATTCCCTCGGGGTCTCCGATCCATGGCTTCGTCCCATGAACGCCGCCAGCGACGAGGACATCGCCGAAACCTTCAAGGTGATCGGCGACGAGTTCGGGAAGATCGACTTCCTGGTGCACTCGATCGCCTACGCGGACAAGGACTGGCTGCAGCCGGGGAAGTTCACCTCGACGCCTCGTGAGGTGTTCACCGAGGCGATGGACATCTCCGCCTACACCTACGCCGCGATGGCCAACCACGCCGCCCCGCTGATGACCGATGGCGGATCGATGATCTCCCTCTCCTACTACGGTTCCGAGAAGGCGGTTCCCGGTTACAACGTCATGGGAGTCGCGAAGGCGGCACTCGAGGCGACGACCCGTTACCTCGCCCTCGAACTGGGCGAGAGGAACATCCGGGTCAACTGCATCTCCGGTGGACCGCTTCGGACCATGAGTGCGATGGCGGTCGGTGGTTTCGGTGAGATCCTCGACTGGGTCGAGCAGAAGGCTCCGCTCAAGCGGAACATCGAGGGGCGCGAGGTCGGCGACTGCGCCGCCTTCCTGCTGAGCGGTCTCGCCAGCGGCATGACCGGACAGTGCCTCTACGTGGATTCCGGCTTCGCCAACGTCGGGCTCTGATTCCCGGGACCCGACTCCGGACGGAGTTCGTCGCAGAAGCACCAGCGACCGTTCGACGACAGGTCCTCCGGTCGGACGATGCGGTCTCGCAGCTCCATCGCCAGCTCCGGGATGCCCTCGCCGGTGACGGCGCTGATGCCGGGAGCCGATTCCGGCTGCAGATCGATCTTGGAGCGGACGTCGAGGATCCCCTCCTCGGGGGAGAGGTCGTCGGGAAGTTCTGGATCCGGCACGTCGGGAGCGAGGAGCCGCACGACGAGGGTCGCCTCCCGGATCGCCTCGAGGCTGGCCTCGATCGCCCGCTCCTCGATCGGGTCGTCGGTCCGCCGGAGTCCGGGGGTGTCGATCCATTCCACGACCACGCCTGCGAGATCGAGGTGTCGGGAGACCCGGTCCCGGGTGGTGCCCGGTCGATCGGTCACGATGGCGGCGTCGATGGCCAGCAGGGCGTTCAGCAACGAGCTCTTGCCCGCGTTGGGGCTGCCGACGCAGGCGATCGAGGCCGGACGCACCATGCGATCCAGACGTCGGCCTCTCGCCAGATCCTCGGCGTCGAGGGGGCCGGACGCATCACGCCATGCCCGGGACTGACGAAGCAGAGGACCGATCGCCGCCGGGCTTAAGGCGATGGAGATGGTGTCCAGAGCCAGGGCCTCGACGCGGTCGCGGGCTTCGAACCTCGCCCCCGGGGGCGGGGCCGGCGACCAGCTCGCCCCGGCCTGCTGCAGCGCTTCGGCGATCCGGCGCACGATCGCGATGCCGCCGTGAGGCATCAGCTGGGCGTGGCACGAGCCCGGTCTCAGGACCATGCCGTCGTCGATGTCCGCGATTCTCCGATGCACCGCTTCACCGGGGGCGACGGGAGCTCCCGGTGCGAGGCTCCCGAGGAGCTTCTCCAGCGGCTTCGCCTCCCCCTCGAGGTCGATGACGGCGATGCCGCCGCGACCGGGTGGAGAGGCCAGCCAGGCGCGGACTCCGAGGGTGCTCACGCCTCGGCGTCCTCCGTGGTCTCGTTCGCGGTCCTCCAGGCGAGCGCCATGCCTCGCAGGACGAGGTCGGGGACCACCCGGCTGACCAGTTCATCATCCTCGAAGAGCACCGGGGCGTCTCCTCCGGTCGCGACCACCAGGGGAAAGCCGCCGTAGTGCAGGGCGTACCGCTCGACGAGCTTCCAGGCTCCACCGGAGACCGCGGCGTGCACCCCGCGTCGCATGGCGTCGATGGTGTTCCGTCCCCAGGGTTCACCGGTCGGCACCTCGAACCCCTCGTCGGGAAGGAGATCGGTGGACATCGCCATGGTGCGAAGCATGGCGGCGATTCCCGGCATGATCGAACCGCCCTGGAAGACGCCTTCGCCATCGATGAAATCCACGGTGACCGCGGTGCCGGCATCGATCACGATGCAGGCCTGCTTCAGTTCGTCCCATGCCGCGGCCGCGGCGAGGAGACGATCCACACCGACCACCGATTCGGGATCGAGCCCCCGGCCGATGGGGGCGGAGAGATCCTTCTCCATCTCCACGATCTCGCCGCCGATCCGATCCGCAAGCACCGTTCGCAGGGCGGTCTCGGCGCTCCGGTTCACCGATGCCATCAGCACGGCCCGTTCCTCGCGATCCACCTCCGCGAACCAGGGTTCGATCGCGTCGACGAGTTCGTCCGGACGATCGGAGGGGACGGTCACGAAGCCGTCGATCTCGCCCTCCACGAGGTGTCCGGCCTGGAGGGTGGAGTTCCCGATCGAGATGGCGGCTGCGGTCGGCATGCTGGAGGCGTCCGTGGCTTTTCAGGGTGAGGTGTTCGGAACATCGCCCGGACGGGCGATCGAGTGGACCATGCTATCGAAGAGACACTCCATCCACGGCCCCCGATCGCTCATCCACGGGCCTCCACGAACGACCGGATGCGTTCGGGATCGAGTTCGTTCGCCCAGTGGCCGTCCTTCTTGATCGCGCTGCCCACGATCACCGCATCCGCATGTCCGAGCAGATCGGGAAGGCTGTCCGCGGTCGCCCCGCTGCCCACCACGACCGGAAGACCTCCCGCCTGGCGGGCGGCCTCGAGGTCGTGGACCGACACCGCCTGACCGGTGTGGCTTCCGGTGATGATCACGGCGTCGGCGCCCATGAACTCGTGACCTGCGACGAGGTCGGCGAGGACGAGATCGCCGGTGATCGCATGTGCGGAGTGCTTCTTGCGGACATCGCTCCAGATCGCCACATCCTCGGCCCTGATCGCCTTGCGATGCCGGAGCAGCGGCCCGGCATCCGCCTCCTCGAGGAGACCCTCGTCGGCGACCGCGGCGTAGGCGAAACCCTCGGCCCGCACGAAGCGGGCGCCGGTCGCGTGGGCGATCGACACCGCCTCGCGGTTCGCACCCGCGAGGACCTGGACTCCCACCGGCACGTCACCCGCCGTCCGGACCACGGTCCCGACCGCGGCGGTCATCGCGGCGACGATCTCGGAACCGACCGTGCGTCGCATGTACGGAACGTCGTGCATGTTCTCGACCAGGATCGCATCGAAGCCCGCGGACACGAGGATGTCGGTCTCGGCTGCCGCTCTCGAGATCATCTCGCGCACCGAGCCTCGAGCGGCGGGAGTGCCCGGAAGTGCGGAAAGATGCACCATGCCGACGAGGGATCCGGGGGTGGGGCTCCAGCGATTCATGAACCGGTCTCCTCATGGTTCCTTCCGGTGTCCGCGGCCGGTCTCCTCGCACGACGTCGTCCGAATCGGACCACCAGGCCGAGAGTGATGCTGGTCACCAGGGCGATCAGGGCGAGCGCCCCGCAGACCAGCCAGAACCCCGAGGCCGCCGAGGCGAAGGGGATGCCGCCGACGTTGATGCCGAGCAGTCCGGTGACGAAGGTGAGGGGAAGGAAGATGGTCGCGATCCAGCTCAATCGATACATCGAGGTGGACATGTCGTCCATGGTCAGCATGTGTTCGCGGTCGGTGAGCACCCTCACCCGGTCGAGATGGCCGTGGATGCGATGTTCGAACCAGTTGGCCCGGTCCTGGAGGCCGCGCAGGGCATCCATCACCATCCCGTCGTTGCGGGTGGTCATGTCCAGCATGGATCGCTGGATCGCGCTCTGCAGCGGATCGAGGTGTCGATCGATTCCGAGGAGGAGTCTCCGGATCTCCGCCAGTCGGTTGACGCGATCCGGACGGTGCTCCTCGAGTTCCGACTCGATGTCGTCGAGTTCGTCCGCGATCCTTCTCAGGGAGGGGGCCAGTCGGTCCATGAACTCGTCGCCCAGTTACACGGTCACCGCCAGCATGCTCGTCGACTCGGCATCCTGGTCGCCGATCCCCGCACAGGCATCCTCGACGATCCCCATCGGTCGTTTCCGGATCGTGACCAGCTGCTCCTTGTTCTGGAGGATCGAGAGCAGGTAGTCGTCCCCGGAATCGACCAGGACCCCGGCGGGGAGCTCCAACCGGAGCAGGGAGGACCCGAGATGTCGGTACCGCATGCTCTCGCCGTCGAGGTCGAGGGCCGCGGTGACCATCTCCGAGTTGAAGTGCATGCCGGCAAGGAGGGATCTCGTCTCCTTCGCCGGGGCTTCGGCGAGGACGATGTCGATCCACTTGAAATCGATCCCCGGCGGGTGGAGGCGGCGCACGCCGGGAGAGAGGTCCTCGTACCATTCTCGTGGAAGGTTGGTCACTCGACGCATGCTCGCGAAGGGGATCGGCCGGATTCGACGACCCCTGGAGCGTAGCGGTGCGATTCGATCGATGCTCGGCTCGAGAGGGCCTTCCGGAGCGTTGGACGGCCTCGGAAGACCGGGTTTCGGCGATGCTTGTCCCGTCTGCGGGCATGAATCTGGTCTCGCTGTCCGTCGATGGCGAGGATCGTCTGGTGCTGCCGGCCCCGCTCGAGAAGTTCATGGCGGCACCCCGCACCGGTGGCGTCCCGCTGCTCCATCCCTGGGCCAATCGACTTCGCGGGGATCGGTACGAGGCGGGGGGCCGTCGGGTCGATCTCTCGGGGATTCCGGACCTGAAGCGGGATGGAAACGGACTACCGATGCACGGGCTCCTGCTCCGCGCCGACGACTGGGGCCTCGAGACCTCGGAGGCATCCGATGGCGGGGCCGCGATCATCGAGGGGTCGATCGACTGGAGCGACGCCCGACCCGGATTCGAGGCGTTTCCGTTTCCGCATCGACTCGCGGTCCGCTGGAGCCTGAGCGTCGGAGGAGACGCGGTCGTCACCGCCCGCTGCGACCTGCGGGTCGAATCGCATGGGGACATGGTGCCGGTGGCGTCGGGCTGGCATCCCTACCTGCGACCGCGTGCCGGAATCGATCGTGGCCGCCTCGAACTTCGAATGCCCCCGGTCCGGCATGCGGCGCTCGACGAGGATGGACTGCCGGAGATCGAGGCTGATGGCACGCCCCGCCTTCAGGCCTCGCCCCTTCTCGACGGGCCGCTCGGAGATCGAGTCTTCGACGATCTCTACCGCGCCCCCGATGAAGCCTGGAACGCGACGGTGAGCGACGGAGCGTCGACCATCGAACTGCGGACGGACGGTTCATGGCCATGGCTCCAGGTGTACGCCCCCGAAGGATCGGATTTCGTCTGCATCGAACCGATGCTCGCCCCGACCGCGGCCCTCTCCGACGGCCATCCCCTGGTCGTCGAGCCCGGTCGGCCGCTCGAGGCATCCTTCACGATCCGGATCCTTGAGGATGGAGACCACTGATGGCACGGGATGGAATCGGCGGAGATCTTCGAGGCAGGCGTCTTCTGATCACCGGGGGGGGGACCGGGATCGGGGCGGCCACCGCGGTTCGAGCCGCGAGCAGGGGGATGAAGGTGATGGTGACCGGTCGTCGTCCCGAGCCGCTGGAGGCGGTGGTCGAACGGATCCGCTCCGACGGTGGCGAGGCCGCCCACCACGTGGGTGACGTGGCCGGAGAGGGAGCCAGCGAGGCGATTCTCGGGGCGGTTCGATCCCTCTGGGGAGGGGTCGATGCGGTNTTCGCCAACGCCGGCTTCGGAATCGAGAAGCCGGTGCTCGAGTCCGACGACGAAGATCTGCGGCGGATCTACGAAGTGAACGTCTTCGCGGCGGTCGATCTCCTGAGGTGCAGCGGAAGGATGATGCTCGAGGAGGGCGTTCGCGGTCATCTTCTCGGTTGCTCGAGCATCCTCGGGAAGTTCACCCTGCCTCGGTACGGTCTGTATTCCTCGACCAAGGCGGCGCTCACTCATGTCTGTCGCTCGATGAGAGCGGAACTCGTCGGGACCGGAATCGCGGTCTCGACCGTCCACCCGGTCACCACCCGGACCGAGTTCTTCGACGTCGCGAGTCGACGCAGCGGGGCGGGCCACGGTCCCGCCCTTCGCGAGGACGGCACTCCCCTGCACGCCCCCCGGATCTTCATCCAGCCCCCGGAGCGGGTGGCGGATGCGGTGGTTCGATGCCTTCGCCGCCCCCGGGCGGAAGTCTGGACGAGCGTCACCGGTCGGCTGGCCAACGGGGTCTTCGAGCTGTTTCCGCCCATCTACGACCACGTACTCAGGAGTGCGGGAAAGCCCTGATTGCCGCGACTGCAGGAGNGGGGCTCCACGGCTATCCTGTTCCGTCCATCCGCTCCCCANAGAGGCTCGTGGAGCCCCGGGTCGGCGGACCTTTTTTCCAGTNACAAGGAAAGCAGCGATGGCCATTCGGGTCGGCATCAACGGTTTCGGTCGCATCGGTCGTCTCGTCTACCGGGCGGGCATCCGCCGCGGAGGCTTCGAGTTCCTCGGGGTCAACGACCTCGTCCCGAGCGACAACCTCGCCTATCTCCTGAACCATGACTCGATGCACGGCCGATTCGAGCATCCCGCATCGTCGAACGCCGACGGATTCGTGTGCAACGGGCAGACGACGCTCTGCTCCGCGGAGCGTGATCCCTCGAATCTTCCCTGGGGAGATCTCGGGGTGGACTACGTGCTCGAATCGACGGGGCTGTTCACCAGCGGCGAGGACGCGGCCAGGCATGTGGCCGCCGGTTGCCGTCGCGTGGTCATCTCCGCGCCCACCAAGTCTCCCGACACCGTGAAGACGATGGTCTTCGGGGTGAACCACGACCAGTACGACCCGGCCACCGACACCGTGGTCTCCAACGCCAGCTGCACGACGAACTGTCTCGCTCCGATCACCAAGGTGCTCAACGACGAGTTCGGCATCGAAGAGGGCCTGATGACCACGGTTCACGCGGTCACCGCGACCCAGCCCACCCAGGACGGTCCGAGCAGGAAGGACTGGCGCGGCGGTCGCAACGGCTACATGAACATCATTCCCGCCAGCACCGGTGCGGCCAAGGCCGTCGCCCTCTGCATCCCCGAGATCAAGGGCAGGCTGACGGGGATGGCCTTCCGGGTCCCCACCGCGAACGTCAGTTGCGTCGACCTCACCTTCCGGACCTCGAAGAGCACGAACCTCGCGGCGATCAACGCCGCGATGAAGGCCGCTTCCGAAGGCTCCATGAAGGGNTATCTCGGCTACACNGAGGACGATGTNGTCTCCAGCGACTTCATGGGCGACAGCCACAGTTCGATCTTCGACGCCGGGGCCGGCATCGAGCTCAACGACCGGTTCTTCAAGGTCGTCAGCTGGTACGACAACGAGGCCGGCTACGCCAACCGCTGTCTCGACATGATCACGATGATGGCCGAGGGCGACGGCAAGGCCTGAGGCCCGTTCATCGAAGAGGAGGCATGACGACCCGCGGCGTTCCGGCACCGCGGGTCGTCGTTCATCATCCTCGACGTTCAGGCCCCGGTGCCCGAGTGGCCCGATCTGCGACACGCCTCGGCGTGGAGTTCCTCGAGTTCCGCCGCGGCGCTTCGAATGGCCGGGTGTTCCTCGGCGATTCTCCGTTTCTCCTCGCGATCGGATGTGAATCTGCTTCCGGGTTTCTTGCTGTCCATTCCCGCCACGTCGTACATGCGGGTGCGAGTCGCCTCGTCGACCTCGTATCCGAAGTGTTCCGGCATGTCACCAGCGATGAAGCGTTCGAGGATGTCCTCGTAGGCGACGAAGCGAAGACGTCCGGCCTTCTCGAGCTCCAGGGCCGATTCGATAAGTCCGGCGAGGAAGCGTGCGTTTCCGGTGTCGGGGTCCGGAGGTGGATCGGTGTCGAGTTCGGGATTCGCACCGCCGATGAACAGTCGGGAGTGCCAGTCGCTGTTCGACCGCTTGAGAGAGGCGAGGACCTCGACCGGATCCCGGTGGATGAAGATCGCCGGGGGGCCGTCAAGGGCATCGAGCAGGGTCCTGCCATGGAGCAGGTTCCAGCTCGTGCACTTCAGATAGGCGCCTTCGAAACGCCCCGACTTCCCGGCCAGCACCGCACTGAAGATCCCTCCGAAGCGGGGGGCGGCCGACCCCACGATCGTCGAATTGACGATGCCCGGTTCGGAGAGGGTGAAGGCTCCGTCCACCTCGCCGAGAAGTCTGCGACTCAGGGTGCTGCCGCATCTCGACATGTGGAAGACGACTCCGCGGAGCGGGAGCGGGTTCGAGAGGAACCGGATTCGATCGACGTCCTCGAGACGCGACATGAACCAGTCGGCCTGCGAAGCCCGGCGGTGCATGTCCTCGTCCGTGAAGGGCGAGGAGAACGGAGTCTCGTCGAATTCGCCCCAGAGAAGTCGATCGGGCGCCGAGCCGTCGGCACGGGCCGGAACCAGGGCGCTCGGCATGAACCGGCTTCCATTGCGGATCCGATCCTCCGCGGTCTCGAGCGGGATCATGTTCTCTCGATCGAACATCGGGTTGATATCGTAGTCTCTCCCGACTCTGCTCTTCGCCGAGGCAGGGGTCATTGAGATCCGAACGAGAGGATGAAGATGTCCATCAATTCCGCCGACGCACTCATGGCTCCGCTGAGCGTTCGAGATTTCGTCGACCGGCACCTCGAGAAGGAGGTTCTGCATCTCGAGCGGGACGATGCCGACCTGGTCGAGGGGATCTTCGACCTCGATTCGATGTCCCACTGCCTTCGGTTCATGTCGCCTCAGTTGCGGGATCTGATCAGGGTCATCCCCCGAGGTGATGCTTCCGAGAAGACCGCCGCATCCAATGCGGTCGCGAAGGGCGCGGATGATCACGGCCTGTCCCACTTCGTCGCCGAGTTCGGCGAGGGAAGCACGCTCACCTTCAACATGGCCGAGACCTACTGGCCTCCGGTCTCCGACATCGTCACGGACCTTCGGCGGGCTCTCGCATCCGATGTCAGGTGCAACGTCTACTGCACGCCGCCCGAGTCGCAGGGTTTCGACACGCATGTCGATGCCCACGACGTCCTCGTCCTGCAGACCAGCGGGTCGAAGACCTGGAGGATCCACGACGTGCAGACGGAGCTTCCGGTCGAAAGCTCCACCCTGATGGCGGAGATGTTCCCTCGGCTTGCGGGTTCGATGCCCGACCATGGAGAACCGACCCGGGAAGTCGTTCTCCGTCCGGGCGATCTGCTCTACCTCCCGCGCGGGGTGCCGCATTCCGCGGCTTCCACCACCGAGCATTCGGTGCATCTCACGATCGGCCTCTATCCGCTGCGAACCCATGAGTTCATCGGAAAGATCATCGACCTCGCGGCCTTCGCCGACGTCCGCCTTCGTCGCCGGGTCGATGCCGAGCTGATTCGAGGAGAGATCCCGGCCGCCTCGGCGGGTGATCTTCTTCGGGAGGTCGCGGGATTCTGCGACGAGCTCGAGGAGCCGCTCGACGTTTCGAGGCTGCTGGCGGCGACGAACGAGGAGTACCAGCCGCAGCCCGGCACCCCGGGCATGTTCCAGACCGCGATCGCCATCGAGGGCATGGATCTCGATTCGGTCGTCGAATGGCCGGAAGGAGTCACCTGGACGACCCGGCGCACGCCCCACGACTTCCGGGCCGTCTGCGGGGGCCGCATGGCCCTGCCGCTCAAGCTCGAGCCGGTGATCGACTTCCTCGAGAACACTCGTTGTTTCCGGGTCGGGGACGCCCCCGGGATCCTCAAGGACTCCGCCAAGCTGACCCTGTGTCGGAATCTCGTGAAGAACGGGTTGCTTCGGATCACGGGGCGTCAGGAGTCGCTCTCCGGAGCCCCCGAAGTCACCGGCGTCACAGCCCCCGGGCTGCCCGACTGGCTCGCCCCTTCGGGATTCTGACCCGGCTCCGGTAGAGTGACCCTCGATCCGCCGTTTGATAGATTTTGATGACCCTCGCAGGCCGCTCGATTCATTCAGGTTGAGACCGAGGATCGATTTCATCATCTGGAGAGAAAGTCGTGTCCCAGCGAAACATCGCGAACATCGCCAGATCCGAAGCGATGTCGCAGTTCTCATCGACCGAGCAGCTTGATCAGCGGCTGGTGGTCGTCCGAGGCTCGGCATGGCTTCTTCTCGTCCTTGCCATGGCCTTCCTCGTCCTCGCCCTGGCCTGGGGATTCCTCGGCCGGGTGTCGCGAACCGTCGAGGGCAACGGCATCATCATTCCGAAGGACACCAGGCCGGTCGAGGTGATGAGTCCGTCGGCATTCGGTGGCGTGGTCGAGCTCATGGTTCCGGAGTTCGAGGACGTCAAGGCCGGAGATCCGCTTGTCAGGCTCCACAACGAGGAACTCGAGATCGCTCTGGCCAACGCCCGCCGGCAGCTTTCGGATCTGCAGGACCAGGACCGCAAGCTGACCGAATCGGAGGATGGGATCCTCGAGCGGAGAAAGGCTGCGCGCGACGCACAGATCGCGATGTCGAAGACGATCATCGATCAGACCGGCGAACTCGTGAAGATGCTCAAGGACGAGGTCGCGGACATCGAGTCGCTGGTCAAGGATCGTCTGGTTCCGAGGTCGCAGCTGGTCAGCACGAGGTCGACTCTTTTCTCCTCGATGCAGCAGGTCATCGAGCAGCAGACCCAGGAGTCCCAGGCCGACATCGAATATCAGACCGTCGTGAGCACCACCGAGCAGTCGCGTCTCGCCCGCATGCAGGAGATCGCCACCGCCTCGGACGGCGTCAAGGCCGCGGAATCGAAGATCCGGGCCTCCACCGTCGTCCATGCCCCCGTCTCGGGAAGAGTTCTGGAACACGCGGTGGATCTGGGTTCCTCCATTCGGGCCGGCATGCTGGTCACCTCGATCAGGCCCGCAGCCTCTTCGAAGGAGGAGNGGATCGAAGTCATCTCGTACGTACCGTTCGGCAAGGGAAAGCAGATCAAGGCGGGGATGGAGGTGCAGGTCTCCCTCGAATATGCGAAGCCCACGCGATACGGATATCTCAAGGGGAAGGTCGATCGGGTCGGTGAGTTCGTCGCCGGTTCGACCACCGAGATCCATCTCGGCAGCAGCGATCTCGCGCAGTCCATGGCCCGGTCCATGGGGCCGATGCTCGAGGTCGTGATCACCATGCAGGCCGACCCCGACACTCCGACCGGTCTCGCCTGGACCAGCAGCACCGGATACGGAAAGCCGATCGAGTTCCCCAGCCTGTGCGGTGTCCGGGTGATCACCGGGGAGGATCGTCCGATCGACCTCGTGATCCCATGGTTGAAGAACGTGCTCGGCCTGGACCCCGTCCCGGGTGTCCTCGATTCGGGGGATGATTCTGAATGAAGGTCGGCAGGACCATGAAAGGGCCGGGTGGGGTCGCCCGGGTTCCATCGATCCTCCAGATGGAGGCGGTCGAATGCGGAGCCGCGAGCCTCGCGATGGTTCTGGCCTACTACGGCACCTGGGTTCCGCTCTCCCGGCTTCGCATGGAGTGCGGAGTCACCCGCGATGGATCCAACGCCGGTCAGATCGCCAAGGTCGCCCGAAGCTACGGTCTCGAGGCGAAGGGACGACGCCTGGAACCTGAAAGCGTTCGCGAGGAGGCCGGGCGGCCGTTGATCCTCTTCTGGGGATTCGGGCACTTCGTCGTCTTCGAGGGGATGCAGAACGGTCGCTATCGGATCAACGACCCGGCCGGCGGGCGGAGGCTTGTCGACGAGCAGGAGTTCTCCAAGTCGTTCACCGGCATCGCCCTCCAGTTCGACGTCGGCCCTGACCATGAGCCGAGCGGGTCGCCCCCCAGCCTGCTCCGCGGCATCAAGGCGTGGATGACGGGGAACCGGATGGCCGCGGCCTTCGCGGTGATCTGCGGTCTCTTCCTCGCGGTTCCCGGGGTGATCATCCCCGGATTCACCTCGGCCTTCATCAATCAGGTCGTGGAGGCGGGCGATTCCTCGTCCGGGGTGTGGTTGATCACCGGCATGACCGTGATGCTCGCGATCACGCTGCTGGTGACCATCATCCAGGGATACGCCCTGAATCGTCTGGTGCTGCGCATGTTCCTGATGCAGGCGACCAGGCTCGCGACCCATCTTCTGAATCTGCCCATGCGCTTCTATCTGCAGAGGTCGCCGGGCGACCTCGTGCAGAGGCTGACCTCGAACCAGATGATCGCGGCCCAGCTGGGCAATCAGATCATGATGCAGCTGGTGAGCATCGGAACCGTCATGGTCTACGCCCTGGTTCTGATCCTCATGAACCCGCTCATCGGTGCATGCACGGTGGTGGCCGCGCTGACTCTCGTGGTGTCGGTGAGATACACGAACGCACGGGTGCTGGACCGCACCACCGCCCTGCAGCGGGAGGTCGGTCGTCAGTACGGGGCGTTGATGGGGATTCTTCGTTCCATCCCCGAGATCAAGGCGACCAGTCGGGAGACGGAGGCGTTCGGTCAGTGGTCGGGCTATCAGGCCAAGGGGGTGAACGCCCAGCAGTCGGCCTCGCGGATCAACGCATGGCTCGATGCAGGGCCGATCTTCGTCAGCGGCGTGATCATCTACGGAATCGTTCTGACCCTGGGCGGCTGGGAGGTCATGGCCGGTCGGCTCACCATCGGTGAGCTGGTGGCGATGCAGCTTCTGGCGGGTCTGATGCTCGCTCCGATCAGCCAGCTGGTCCTGCTCGCACGAACCCTTCAGACGACCCAGGCCGAGATGAACCGGGTACTGGACGTTCTGGACTACCGGGAGAGCGAGGATGCCGCTCCCGTCGAGACGGAGGATTCCGGCCCCTCGGATGAAGGCCGGGATGCACCCATCCGACGTCTGGGAGGACGACTGGACGTCCGCGACCTCAGTTTCGGATTCGATCCCAACAAGCCCGCCTTCATCGACGGTCTCTCACTCTCTCTCGAACCCGGCTCCCTGCTCGCGGTGGTCGGGCCTGCAGGGAGCGGGAAGACCGTGCTCGCGGACCTGGTCCTCGGACTCGAGAAACCGTGGGATGGAACGATCGAATTCGATGGAATGCCGAGAGCCGGGATCCCCGAGCCGGTGCTCGTCGAGAGCGTGGCTGGAGCATCCGGCTCCGTGACCGCCTTCGCGGGATCCCTTCGGGACAACGTCTCGATGTGGGATCCGACGGTCTCGGATCCGGACGTGTCGGCCGCGCTTCGCGATGCGGATTGTCTGGAGCTGCTGGAACGTCCGGGAGGCATGGACTTCCGGATCGAGGAAGGGGGGCGGAATCTGAGTGGCGGTCAGCGGCAGCGACTGGAGATCGCCCGATGTCTGTCCCGACGGCCCGGCATCATCGTGCTCGACGGAGCGACCTCGGCTCTTGATGGAGCGACCGAGCAGCGTCTTCTCGACCGTCTTCGACTGCGCGGCTGCACCGTCGTCCTCATCAGTTCACGCCGATCCTCGCTCGACCTCGTGGACGATGTCGCGATCATGGACGAAGGAGCGATCGTGGATCGAGGTTCGTACGAGGACCTTCTCTCCCGAAACGAATGGTTCGCCTCCGAGTTCGGAGGTGCCTCATGACGTCGTCGGGCACCGCAGCACCGTGGCTGGCCATGGCCGGAGATTCCATGGCCGGATCCGAGGTCTCGATTCCGGTCGACCGGTCCGAGTTCCTCATCCTCGGCTTGGAGGANGGCGAAGCCTCCCTGGTGGCCCGGGCCGTTCGAGCCGACGGGATTCTCGGTCCGGCGGAACACGTGGTGACCGTCGGGAACCCCGGCATGCTGGTGATCCCGCCCGATCCGTNCGGGATCATCCTCGAGGCGAGGATTCCCGAGACGACCACGGTCCGGCTCGTCGCCCGACCGCAGGGGAAGATCGATCCGGAGGCCGGGATGATGGAGGTCGTCCGGGAGTCGATTCCCGATCATGTCGAGCTTCAGGAATGGATCGACGAGGAACCGGCACGACTCGAGGACTGGAACGCCCTCGCCGAGGCCCTCGGCCGGACCACGGTCGATCGTGCCCGTAATCTCGTGGACGGTGCGGATGAACGCTTTCTGAAGAGGCTGGAGAGGCTCGACTCCCTCGACGACGCCATGCTCGACACGGCGGTGCGATCGATGGTCAGGCCGTCCACCACCAGGGCCGCCGCCGAGCTCTCCGGGGGGACGTCCGAGGAGCAGGCGGAATTCCGGGCCTGCGTGCGGGTCCTTGCCGCTCGCGGCATCAGGATTCCCGAAGGTCTCTCCGTGGACTCGAAGCAGGGGATCGATGTCGTCGAGCAGGTCGTTCGTCGGGTGAGAACCCAGTATCGAGAGGTGATCCTCGACGACCGCTGGTGGGTCCAGGACGGGGGACCGTTGCTGGGCCGTCTTCTCGAGAACGGGGGTTCCGTCGCCCTGATTCCATGCCGGGGGGGATACCGGGCCATCGAGTTCGACCACGAGGGTGGAGAGCGGGAGATCCGGAAGGTCGATGAGGCGTATGCCGCCACGATCGATCTGCATGCGAGGATGTTCTACCGGCCCTTCCCGAGCCGGCCGCTCGGACTGCGGGACATCGTCAAGGAGATCTTCGACGGCAACCTCTGGGATGCGGGCACGATCATCCTGACGGTNCTGGTCACCTCCGGACTCGGGGCGCTGGTGCCGATCCTCACCGGATACGTGGTGGGCACGACGATCCCGATGTTCCAGGAGAATCAGCTTCTCTTCATCGGATGCCTGCTCGGCGGACTGGCCGTCGCGAAGGCGGTCACCCATGTCGTGGCCGGCATCGCCTTCCTCAGAGTCGAGACCAGGGCCAGCGTCAATGTGATGGCGGCCCTCGTGGACCGGGTTCTCCGGCTGCCGGCGGCGTTCTTCAGGAGCACCTCGGCCGGCGATCTCACCCAGAGAGTGATGGCGGTGGAGCAGGTGAGGTCGGCGCTCACCCAGTCGACGCTCTCGATCCTGATGTCGGTGATCGCCGGCCTTTCGAACCTGGGGATCCTGGTCTATTACGACTGGAAGATGTCGATGACCGCGATCGCGGTGATCGCAGTGGAGTTCCTGCTGGTCATCGGAGCCTCGATCTGGCTCGCCCGACTGGACTACAGGCTCTCGGTCTCCAAGGGGGAGCTGGATGGATTCGGCATCGACATGTTGATGGGAATCCGGCAGGTCCGCATCCAGGGATCGGCCAAGCGGGTGATGGCCCAGCTGCTCGAGAAGCTTGGAAAGGTCGGCGCCTGCACCTACCAGAGCGGACTGGTGGGGGTCTGGATCGGGGTCATGGTCCACGGTTTCACGACCATCGCCCTCGTCTTCGTGTTCATGGAGTTCGTCTCGGCGATGTCCACTGATGGAACGGGTCCGCTCGATCCGGGTGGTTTCGTCGCCTTCACCACGGCATTGACCGCCTTCCTCGGTGCGATCGCGACGGTCGGACCCGCGATCCAGAGCATCGCTCGCATCGTTCCCCAGTATCACCGTGTGCGACCGCTTCTGAAGAGCGAGACCGAGGTCGCCGAAGATGGCGGCGAGGTGATCGCTCTCGCCGGAGGCATCGCCACCAGGGGCATCGACTTCTCCTACGACCAGAACATGCCCGCGGTGCTTTCGGGGGTGGACATCGACGTGTCGCCCGGCGAGTTCGTGGCCATCGTCGGTCGGACCGGCTGTGGAAAGTCGACCCTGATGCGGATCATGCTCGGCCTCGAGAAGCCCGACTCCGGGTCCGTGCTCTACGACGACGTGCCGATGGACAGTCTGGATCCGACCATGGTCCGGTCGCAGCTGGGCGTGGTCATGCAGTCCAACGAGGTGATCACCGGCAACGTGATGTCCACGATCCTCGGTGCGGGTTCGCAGAAGACCATGGATGACGCATGGGCCGCGGCAAGACTGGTCGGCATGGGTGACGAGATCGATTCCATGCCGATGGGCATGCTCACGATGGTCACCCCGACCTCGATGTCCCAGAGTCAGCTGCAGCGACTGCTCATCGCGAGGGCTCTGATCAACCGCCCCGAGGTCCTGTTCCTCGACGAGGCGACGAGTGCTCTGGACAACAGGACCCAGGCCTCGATCACCAGCACGATCGAGTCCCTCGGATCCACCCGGGTCGTGATCGCCCACCGCCTCAGCACGATTCGAAACGCCGATCGGATCTACGTGCTCAAGGACGGAGTCGTGGTGCAGTCGGGACGATTCGAGGAGCTCGAGGCCGAAGGCGGGCATTTCATGGAACTCATGGCGGGGCAGGTCTCGTGAACCACCGAACGACCTTCGCATTGCTGGTCTCCTGCACGCTCGTCGCTGCATGCACCGACGGTCTCGATCGCGAGCGTCTGGACGTGTCGGATCTCGACCGGAGGATCGGAACGATCTCCACTCTGCAGTCGGTCGATGGAGTTCGGGGCGAGAGCGACATCGCCGACGATGCCGGTCGATCCAGGGAATCGAATGCTCCCGATACCGCATCGATCGAGAAGATCATCGGATCCCTCTCGGAAGGTCGAACTCGACCGATCGGACTGCCGGAGACCCGAAGATCGACACTGGCCAACAATCTCGATCTGCAGTCGGTGCTGATCCTTCCCGAGATCGCCGCCCAGCAGCTCCTCGCCGAGCAGGCGAAGTTCCAGGGCACCTTCAATGCGAGCGTGACCGCCCGGCGGATGGTGAGCCCGATCGCCTATCCACCGCCCCTGAGCGACACCAGGACGGACCGGGTCTCGATCCAGCCTTCGGTGAACGTCCCGCTTCGAACCGGGGGGAGCATCGATCTCGACTGGACTCTCCAGTCCACCAGAAGCGAGGTCCCCGGTCTGGAGAACCAGGCGTTCAGCAGCAGCGCTCCGGGCATCCGTCTCGAGCAGCCACTTCTTCAGGGGGGTGGGATCGCCTACAACGAGGCCTCCATCGTCCTCGCGGAATCGAATCTCGGACAGCAGAGGAGTCAGGCCNAGGTCGCGGTCATCAACGAGCTGGTCAGGTCCGAGACCTCCTACTGGAATCTCTACAGCGCCTGGAAGATGCTGCAGGTGAATCTCCAGCTGTACGGGACGTCACGCGAGCTCCTCGAGAACCAGCGTCGACAGACGGATCTCCGGAACTCCTCGATCGCCAACGTCTACAACTTCGAGGTCGCGCTGGCGGTCTCCGCGGAGACCGTGCTCCAGTCGGAGCTCCGGTTCCGCACGGCGATCCGGGACCTCAAGCTGTCCATGCAGAATCCCGACATCGAACTCGATTCCGCGATGACCCTGCTTCCGACCACGGAGCCGCGTCTCATCGGATACGAGTTCGATGCCGAGAAGCTCGTCAAGCACGCGATCGAGAATCGTGCGGATCTTCTCGAACTTGAATACGAGACGGTCTCCCGGTCCCTCGAGGTCCTCATGCGGGACAACGAGGTCCTTCCGCAGCTCGACGTCCTTGCGAGTTGGAACGCGAACGGCTTCTCCAGCTCCTTCAACTCCTACCGGAAGGCGAACCGGGATCTTGGGGAGGGTTCCGAGCCGGCGGGTTGGATGGTCGGCGTGAACATGAGCGTGCCGATCGGGAACGAGATCGCCATCGCCAACCTGCAGGCGGCGCTGCTGGCCAGGATCAGGTCCATCGCGGATCTCCGCCAGCGACGCATCACGGTGACCGCCGACGTGCTCGATGCGATCGATGCCCTGGAGACGGGATGGGACCGCATCCTGACCTCGAGATTCCGGGTCCGGGCCGCGGAGCGGTTCTATCAGGCCTACAAGCTCCTCTTCGAACGTGGGGAGATTCCCAGCAGCAACCTCACCCAGGCCCTCCAGTCGCTCTCCTCCGCGCAGATCCAGGAGGTCCAGGCCGAGGTCGACTACCAGATCCAGTTCGCGAAACTGGCCCAGGCGACCGGCTGTCTTCTCGGGCATGCGGGCGTGGACTGGGCATCGGAGCTGGATCTCGAGCGGTTCGAGGGTCCGGCCAGATATCCGCCCGAACGGGGCATCACTCCGGACTCGGAGAAGCTCGACGGCGACGGGCCCACTCTGGAGTCGATGTTCAAGGGGTCGATGAATCCGAAGTCCGACCCCGTTTCCGAGACGGATTCCGATTCCCTATCTCCGCCGGTGCCCGCCGACGAGGAGGAGCGGGATACGACACCGCGGCTTCCTGCGCCGAAGGTCGACTGAGATGCCGGAATCCGACCCGATGCCCCTCGATTCCTACCTGGAATCCGCGTTCAAGCCTCTCGATCAGGTCTTCGACCCGCGGGTTCTCGAGGACGAAGGCCATGTCGCCTGGTGGCGACGTGGAGCCGCCGGCGAGGGATCCACGGCCGAGGATCTGGTGAAGGCGCTGCCGCATCTCCGCGTTCCCGTGGCCGAGGGGGCCTCGAAGTCGGAGATCTATCGGCGACTGGTGCTTGCCGGGGAGACCGAGGCCCACGATGCGGATTCCGTGGATCGGATCTTCAAGGATCCCGCCGGTGTCCGCACGACCATTCGCGAGCATCCGGCCGGGGATCTTCCGGTCGTCGAGTTCGTGGAGCGCGAGGACTTCGAAAGGGCGTTTCGCGCCCTTGGATCGCGATGCGAGCCGGTGGAGATATCACCTTCCGTGCATGCGCTCTACGTCTCGGGTCTTCNGAACGCGGTTCGGGCCCGGGAGCTTCGAGAGGCATGGTGCGGCGAGGGGGGAGATCCGGCCGCCTGGCCGCAGGAGATGAAGAGACTGCGTGCATCGGATCCCACGGCGTTCCACGATCGATTGATCCTGCTGCATCCGGCTCCGTATTCGGGGATCCCTTCGGAGAGGATCTCTGCAACCCTGGACGAGGCCGGATGGATCGAGGATTCCCAGGCGCTTCGTCTCGAGCACGAGTTCACGCATCATGCGACCCACAGGATCCTCGGAAGCTATCGACTCCACGTTCATGACGAGGTGCTCGCGGATCTCATGGGGTTCACTCGGGCGATCGGCCGGTGGGATGCGGACCTCTTCCTGCTCGGTCTGGGGATCGAGGACGGTCGCGTCCTTCCCGGTGCCAGGCTGCATGCCTACATCGGTTCGCTCCGAAGCGAGGATGTTCCGGCACTCCTTCCGGTGGTGGAGGCCGTGGCGAGGAACCTCGAGGTGGTCGCCGATCTGATGACCGTCGAGGATCCGCTTCTGCGGCTGCGAAGGCTGGTGCTTCTCGCCGGAGACGGACTGCCGCGGATGGCGGATCCGGACTGGCCGTCCTCGTTCCGTTCCCGTGCGTCGAAGTGAGGATGCCTCGATCCCGGTGAGGATCCCGTTTGCGCATGGGGCGGGTTAGGATGGAATGCCCGGATCGCCGGACCGCAGCCCGTGATTACGTTTCTGAGGAGAACATGATGAGCGTCATGCCGAGGGTCGAACTTGACAGGCGGGTGATCGCCGACGCCCTTGATCTTCCGGAGCGGTTCGAACTCCTGCGAATCGATGCATCCTGCTTCACTCCGGATCCCCGGAGGGCTGCCGACGTGGTCGAGCGATGGAAGGGGCTTCTCGGTCGGGAGGCCGACGCGGGAATCGACGATCTGCTCGACCACCACGGGTTCTCCATGGAGGAATTCGCGTCGGCGGTCGGATCCATCGAGGGAGAGGTTCTCGAACGGCATGCCGGGATGCCCTGGGTCGAGGCCTGCGAGGAGGTCCTTGCCTGGGACGGATCCCGCGACGAGCACGGCATCCCCACGGCCGGATACCTGAGCACCGGTGAGGAGGAGCAGATCCCCTTCGAGCATGCCCTGGTCCCGTGGGTGGATGTCGCCACCATGAGGCTTCGGAGTCGAAGGCCCCGTCTCGACGAGGAACTCTCCGAGAGTCTGCTTCGCGAGGAACAGCGGGGACTGGTCGAAGGTCTGGCCACCTTCGCGCGGGACTGCAATGTCACCGATTTCAGCAGGGCCCGGCTCGGTGCCTACGACGCCAACGACATGGCGATGGGCATGTTCATGAAGGAACCCCCTCGCGAGGTCTATCGGAACACCGTCCGCAGCATGACCGATCCTCGAGGGATGGCGGAGTGGATGGGGCGATATCCGGCTCTGGCCAGGCTCCTTGCGGTTCGAGTCGAGGCCTGGGCGAGAGCGGTGGGGGAGATGCTCGAGCGACTCGAGCTCGATGGTGATCTGATCGCGAGGCATTTCAACCAGGGTGCTCCTCTGGAATCCCTGAAGAAGGCGAGTTTCGGTCGCGGGGACAGCCACAACGGCGGTCGGACCGTGGCCATGCTCGAGTTCGAATCCGGTCTGAAGCTCGTCTACAAGCCCCGTTCCCTGTCGATCGACGTGGCCAGCGAGTCGCTGTTCGGAACGATCAATCCGCTTCTCGAGGAGCAGTGTCGGATCAGGGTTCCCAAGGCTCTGGATCGTGGTCTGTACGGGTGGGTCGAGCACATCGATTCGGAACCCTGCGCCGACGAGGACGATCTTCGTCTCTTTCATCTCAGAATGGGGGTCCTGCTCGGGGTCATCCACCTGATGCAGGGGAACGACTTTCATCTTGAGAACGTGATCGCCAGGGGGGCGATGCCGGTTCCGATCGATCTCGAGACCATCAGCGTCCCCTCCGGCACCATCGTGGACGAGGATNGCGAGATGGAGGATCTGATCGATCCGGCCAGGACGATCGTCTCCAACTCCGTCCTCGGCACACTGTTGCTTCCATCCGCGATGGCCATGGGAAAGCATATGGATCTTCGTCAGCTCGGGGCCCTCCGAATCGAGGTCCCGAATGCGGTGAATCAAGCCGCTCTCCGCAAGCTGGCCATGGTCAACACCGATTTTCAGAGATGGGTCGCTTCGAAGGCGGATTCGACGGAACGTCCGAACTCCGAGCCCTGGATCGAGGGTGGAGAGCGGAACGATGCAATGAGGTACCTCGACGAGACCCGGAGGGGGTATCGGATCTTCTACGAGGCGGTTCAGGGCGGGCGCACTGTCGTCGGGGACGCATTTTCGGTTCTTGATGATGCGTGGGTCCGTGTTCTGAATCGTGCCACGAACGTCTACTACCGACTGATCCTCGAGTCCTGTGGTTCGTCCCACATGTCCTCGGGCGTCGACCGGTGGATCCACCTCCGGCGACTCGGGCTCTCGGTCGAGAGCGAACCCGATGAAAACGTGCGGAAGATGCTGCTGCATCTGATCGATGCGGAGGGGGAATCCCTCTTCGACGGTGATGTCGCCTACTTCTCCGCCCGCGGTGCCGGCATGCAGTACGCGACCACCGATCCCGCCTCGGGAGAGCATCGGATGCTGGAGGGCGTCGATCTGGGCAGGTCCGCCCGCAGACGGGCCGAGGAACAGCTCGAACGGATGAGCGAATCCGATCTCGAGATCCAGCTTCGTCTGCAGGGTGAAGCCTACACGTCGACATCCATCAGCCTGTCCCGAACCATGCATGGTTCGACGCTGGAGGTGCCCGAAGACGCGGAGGCCGATGCCNAGGTGGATGAACAATCGCTTCGGGAACGTGTGATCGCCGGTCTGGAGATCCTGGATGACCAGCGTTTCATCAACGAGGGCATCGCAAACTGGATCGGGTTGGAGATCGATCTGAATCGCGAGGTGATCACGCCCACGTCCCTGAACTCCGACATGTACAGCGGTCGAGGCGGCATTGCGCTTCTCTTCGAGAAGGCGTACCGGGTCCTCGGTGATTCACGCTGGTTGGAGGTGGCCCGATCCTCGATCGAGCTGGAGCTTGCTGTGAGCAGACGGCACAAGCAGGCTCCCCTGCATCTGAATTCTCCCGACGGGATGGGGGTGCGTGGGGGTCTTCTCGCCGCACTCTGGGCGATCGGTCGGCACGAGGGGATGGGTGACTGCCGGGATCTTGCTCGAGTCATGGTGGCGGATCTCGATCAGAGGTTGATCGACAAGGACGAGGGGTACGACGTCATCGCAGGATCGGCCGGTCACATTCTCATGCTTATCGGGCTCGACGAGGAGGAGCGGATCCCGGGGCTGAACCCCGTCATCGAGGCCATGGCCGATCATCTGGTGAGAGGTGCGATCGACGACGACGGACCCGGATGGGCGTTGCAGAAGGGGGGCCGTGGAATCTGTGGCTTCGGTCATGGCCGATCGGGCATCGGACTGGCCCTGGTCGCCGCGGGCAGGGCCGTGGGACGAGAGGATCTGGTCGAGTTCGGTCTGGCCGCGTTCCATGCCGAGCATCGTTGTCGTGGCGACCATCCGGATGAAGGCTGGCCCGATCTCCGCTCGGTGAAACAGGGGAGCAGGGAGAAGCTCTATTACGGATCCACCCTCTGGTGCAATGGGGCGGAGGGAATCGCCCTCGCCTACGCATCCGCTCTGAAGATCGTCGACGATCCCATCGTTCGGGAGGACCTCGATGTCGCAGTGCACATGACCAACCAGGTGCACCGGAGCGGTCGTCATCACATCTGCTGCGGGAGTTCGGGTCGGGCCCTGGCGCTCGCGAGTCTTCGCCGGCTGGTTCCGGAAGCGGACATCGTCGACCCGATGAGGCAGGTGGCCATGATGGCTCGCGCCATCGACACGATCGACACCAAGGGCGAATTCGGTCTGCACGGACCCGGTCTGTTCCAGGGACACGCAGGGGCGGTGTGGACGGGGTTGTCCATGCTCGACGAGCATGACTCCGATCTGCTGCTCCTGAGGATCTGAGCCGCGTCCGACAGCCCGTTTTCGGTCCATCACCNCGGTTCGAACGNCCGGACGTCGGNCANGCGTCAAGATGCCTTGACAGCTTCGGNGGATGGATCTACAGTCCGGNGTTCCAAAACCTTGCTGCGGGGTAGAGCAGTCTGGTAGCTCGTCGGGCTCATAACCCGGAGGTCGCAGGTTCGAATCCTGTCCCCGCTATTGAAGACCGCGTCGGATCCGATCCGACGCGGTTCTTTCGTGGTGTCGGTTCAACCCGGCACAAGCGACTTGCATCGTGATGCGACGGGCTGCACTGCCGACCCGGATGCTCCAGCTCGGGACCACGGACAGGAGCCTGTCGGCCAGTGCCGTCCGGCCCTGATCGCGAGGATTGGAATAGATCGCGGATCCGCTCGGGGTGATGGGGGACTTCGGGGCCATGGGAAGGCGATTCCGGGATTTCTGTTCGGTCATGGAGGATGAGACCCGGGCGCGGGCTCCGCGATGTCACCTTTTGGATCATGGCGATCATGCCGACCGCACGTCACCACCCGATCATCGTCCGAGGCGCGTCGTCTCGATCGGTTTCACAGGTCGTTCATCACTTGGTTCAGGAGCCTCCCGTTCCGCCGGTCCGCAGAAGCACGGAATCGCTATGATCCCGGGATGTAGCTGGAGCTACGAATTGTTCGTGATCGCCCGGAAATGGAGCATGTCTTGCAGTCGTCAACTTCCGTCGCCGTTGCCACCGTCCTCGCCGTTCTCGGCTCACCTCTCGTCGCCTTCGGTCAGGAGGATTCCAGCCTCACCGGAATCTCCGAAACCGAACCGTCGACCATGACGACCATCGACAAGAGCGGATTTTCCATCTGCAACCCGACTCCACGAGAGTTCTGGCGACCCATGATCGCGGATCGCCCCGACTTCACCGAGAGCCCCTACACCGTCGACGCAGGCGCGGTCCAGGTCGAAGCCAGTTTCATCGACTGGGCACGACAGGGCAGGGGCGACGAGGGCACGCAGTCGTGGGCGGTGGCTCCGGCCAATCTCAAGGTGGGCCTGCTCAACGACGTGGACCTTCAATTCGCCTTCGATCCCCATGTCCGGGTGCAGGGGCCGGCCGAGACCCGGGACGGTTTCGGCGACATCCAGTTCCGGCTCAAGATGAATCTCTGGGGCAATGACGGTGGGGACACGGCATTCGCGTTCATGCCGTTCATCCAGCTGCCGACTGCCTCGGACGGACTTGGCAGCGATCACGTCGAGGGAGGTCTGATCTTCCCATTCTCGGCCAACCTCGCCGACGGCATCGGCCTCGGCCTCATGTTTGAAACGGACTTCCTTCACGACGAATCGGATGCGGGCTACGACACCGACTTCATCGGCACCTCGGCGATCGGCATCGACCTGACCGATCGAATGGGGGCCTACGTCGAGGGGATCGCGATCTGGAGCACCGATGCCGATGCTGATTTCCGAGGCATCCTCGGGATCGGCGGCACCTACGGAATCTCCGAGAACATCGTCCTCGACGCCGGGATCAACATCGGCCTGACCGGAGATGTCGACGACGTGAATCTGTTCACCGGCATCACCTTCCGATTCTGATCCCCGGCCACCGCCGATCCGCTTCACGATTCGAATCGGGTTGGTGCCACCGCTTTCTGCCAATGCTCGCGGCGGATGGCGGGGACGGGTGTCCCTCAGCCGTCGCTCCCGGCGATCTCGTCCTCGGGCGCCTCGACCACGACCTCCGTCGTCACGGAATTGGCGATGAAGCAGTACTTGTGGGCATCGTGATGCAATTCGGCGATCACGCCCTCGTCCGGCGCCCCGTCGCCCCCGAACTCGATCCTCGGTCTCAGCACGACCCGCGTGACCGCCATCGCACCCTCGCTCGTCCTCTGCATGCTGCCGACCGCGGCATCCACGTAGGAGTCCACGACGATCCTCCGCTTCGTGCAAAGGCCGAGGAACGTCAGCATGTGGCAGGAGGAAAGAGACGCGACGAACGCCTCCTCGGGATCCACGCACGAGGGATCGCCCTTGAAGACGGGTGCCGACGAGGCCTTGACCGATTCGCCTCCATCGAATGACCACGTGTGCTCTCGGCTGTACGTCGCGTATTCGAAGTCGTCATCCGTTCTACGCCATCGAATCACCGCGGAATGCTCGGACACTGGTTCGCTCCCTTCAATCGAGTCGCTTCGGGCCGGTGGGCATGTCAGCATAGTCGTGCCTGACTTCCCGGTCCCGACCGGCATCGGGCTCATTGCTCCGTTCCCCGGTCAGTCCATCGGTGGGTGACGAGACTGGATCTCCAACCCCTAATCCGTTCGATCGGAGACGGCCGATGCGGCCTGTTCCCTGAAGAATCTGGCGACGAGTGCACCAGTCTCGTCGGGCATGCGATGGCCGTCGTCGTGAATGAAGGTGACCAGAAGACCGTCGGTTTCGGAGGGATGGAACCGGCATCCGGGATGGTCGCCCCACGCTCGAGGCGGGCCGCACTCGAACTGGCGACGGATCTCGTCGATCGTCCGCTGCTGCCACCTCATCTTCACCAGGGCGTCGTTTCGCCCGGCAAGATGCATGATCGGTACCGGCGGGATGCTCCGCCCACGATGTCTCGGGGATGCGGATGCCGACGGCGCAACGG
>PAQL01000029.1 GCA_002709295.1 Phycisphaerae bacterium
TCCTGAAGGAGCACGGCCTGGATGTGCCTGACAACCTGGATGTGAAGGTGGTGGAGAACGCGGACGACTGCGTGCACATCACCCTGCCTGCCCCGCCCGACGGGCACGGGGACCTGTCGGATGATGAGTTGAGCAGCGCGGCCGGGGGCACCGATTGCAGCCGGGTGTTCATGAGGGCGAACGATCGTCCCGGCGCGATAACAAACCATTGCGTGCTGGTGATGAACGGCGGCAGGATTGAAGGCATGAACGAGTGACGACAGGATCCGCCTGCGGCACATCCCCCGAAAACCGACATCAGGGGTGTCAGCGGCGTGGACGGTTCCAGAACCCGGCCCCCGCTCGGCTCCACCCACCTCAGATCACGAACGACCCCGGCGCATCGCCTTCCATCCGGGCCGCAATCGATGAACATCCCGGCCCCTGACCGATGAGAATCCCATGGGATTCATGCCGCGAAGCCATCGATACTCGGGATTCGTCGCCCTCCTCGGGGCCGTCCTGCTCAACGCTCCGACACCGACCGCCGCTTCGGCGACGGATGAGACCGGCCATGACGGCCGTCGGCACGACCGTTTCGTCACCCAGCCGACGGAAGCGGTGCGAGAGTTCCAGGCCTTCAAGGTGAGCTTCGACACCGATGCCGACGGGATCGCCCTGGGTGTGCCGGACTGGGTCGCCTACGAGCTGAGACGGGATCCGGAACCCGGTCGGAAGTCCGCTTCGCGGCCATCACGATGGTCGACCGATCCCGAGCTTCACCAGCGGAGGATCGCACCTGATGATTCCTCGTATCGAAACTCCGGCTATTCCCGCGGCCACATGTGCATGAAGTCCCACGCCGGCCGCATGGGACCAACCGCCGACCGCGAGACCCACACCGTCCTGAACGCCTGCCCTCAGATGCAGAGCATGAACGCCGGCGTCTGGCTCGCCATCGAGAACCTGACCGGTCGGTGGGCCGACCAGCACGGTGCCGTCTGGATCGTCGCCGGCCCCGTGTTCACCGGTGACACCCTGAAGTGGATCGGGGACCCGGGTGAAGTTCCCGTGGCCGTCCCGGATGCCTTCTTCAAGATCGCGATTCGTGATGACGGCTCGGACCTTCATGTGCTGGCGTTCCTGGTCCCGATGCATGGGGACCGGAACCACTCGCGCAGCACGGCCGACGTTCGTCCGTACCTGACCAGCGTGGACACCGTCGAGGCACTCACCGGACTCGACTTCCTCACCTCCCTGCCGGATGCGGAAGAGGAGTCCCTCGAGCGAGGCATCGGAACCACGCTCTGGAAGTCACCGACCGCGGGCGCTCGGAACCCTCCCCGCGCGGCACCCGCCGGTCCACCGACCTCGGGATCCCCCACTTGAGGGATGCTCCGGATCGGCTCCGGGGTGCGACTCGACACGATCACGTCAAGAGAATCGAATCGACGGTGACCACATCGGCATCACCTGAGACGCCATCGCCTGTCACCGACCTAGACCCCGGGGCGGGGACGAGTGAACACCATGGTGTCATCGGATCCGGCCTGCGAGATCCGGTATCCCTCGGCATCGAAGCCGCGGAGATCGGCGAGGGTCCTCGGGCGATGATCGGCCATCCATCGAGCCATGAGCCCGCGGGCCTTCTTGGCGTGAAAGGAGATGAACTTCTCCTTGCCGGCGTCGATCTGGAGGAACTTCACGTCGATCACGGGCACCCCGATCTCCGAGAGGCGAGCCGCCCTGGAGTACTCGTCGCTGGCGAGGTTGACGAGCATCTCGGATCTGCTGGCCGCCATGTCCCTTCGCAGCGTCTTCATGATTCGATCACCCCAGAATCCATACAGGTCCGAATCGTTCCGGGTCCTGAGTCTGGTTCCCATCTCCAGTCGGTAGGGCTGGATCCGATCGAGGGGACGCAGAATACCGTAGAGTCCGCTGAGGATCCGCACGTGTTCCTGGGCCCATCGTCTCGACCGGGTGCTCATCGTCCATGCTTCGAGTCCTTGATAGACGTCGCCCCGAAAACACATCGCGGCCGGACCGCGGGGGTTGCCCCGGGTGCCGAATGCCGACCACCGTTCCTGGTTCAGATCCGCAAGCCGGGGCGAGATCGACATGAGCGATGCCAGTTTCGCGGGAGTGAAACCGGCCAGAACCCCGGCGAGTTCCCGTGTCTGTCCGGCGAATCGCGGGGTCGTCGTCTCCATGTCCGTCGGGATGTCGGGGGCCTCCATCTCGAGGCTCTTGGCGGGGGAAAGGATGGTGGTGAATCCAGGCATGCCAGCACGGTAGCGCAGGCAGGCCCGATTGTCGAGCAGAGGTGGCCCTCGGCGGATCGCCCCCGGAGGTATCGCAGGTCGGATCGTGGAGCTTCACGATGACGAACGAAAGGCTTGAAGGCGGACTCTTCACCGAGCGTGCGGAAGCCCTGCGTCGGGGCGAGGCCCCTGGATTCCCGGCATGGCGGAGGCGCACGACGATGCAGATCACTCGCTTCGGAGCCCTGATGCTCTCAACATGATCATCAGACTGCGGTCGCCCATCCATCAATTGGACAGGACACGCAGGCAAATGCGGTATTTTCCATTGCTCGATCCACCGCCCCACCAGTTTCCAGAAGCGACCGGAGACCATCATGATCACGGCGATTCGCCTGGCTCAAATCATCTCACTTGGGTTGCTTCTCCAGGTTGCTGCCCATGCCGGCGAGATCGAGGAAGGCGTGATCGCCACCGGCACCCCTTTTGAAACCAGGTGGCGTGCCTGGGACAGCGACGTCGAGGGCCCGACGGTGCTGGTGATCGGGGGAGTGCACGGGAATGAGCCGGCGGGCCATCGGGCGGCGCGGCAGATCGCGACCTGGCCGGTGAACCGGGGCCGACTGGTGGTGCTTCCAGCCGCCAATCCACCCGCTCTTGAAGCCCGCAACCGCCGTATCCCGGGACTTGACGGGGATGCCGGTGATCTCAATCGACACTTCGAGGTGATCGACGGCGAGGTCAGACCGACCGGCCCGGCCGCTCCGGCGATCTGGAGATTCGTCGAGTCGGTCAAGCCCGACGTGATCCTCGACCTGCATGAGGGCTACGGCTTCCGGGCTGCGGGCTCGAAGAGCGTGGGCACGAGCATCATCACTCATCGCGAGGTCGACGATACGGCCCAGCAGCTGATGCTCGCCGAGGTCAACCGCGGCAATGAAGACCCCGAACGTCGGTTCGTGGAGTTGAACGGGATCGTGAGGGGAAGCCTCGCCCGGGCCGCGGCGGTCGCCCTGGGAGTCGAAGCCCACATCCTCGAGACGACCTGGAAGGGCCAGCCCCTCTCGCGACGATGCCGCCAGCATCGCCGAATGGTGGCCGCCCGACTGGCCGACCTGGGGATGCATGCCGATTCCGAATCCATGGTCGACGTGCTCGTCGATCCGGAGGATGCCAGACCGCGCGTCGCGCTGTTCGACGGTCCCGGCGCGGGCAGCGTCAGTCAGGGGCGTCGCTTCGAAGGACTGTTGCCGGGCTGCCGGGTCGAACGACTGGGACCCGATGACATACGGGCCGGCTGTCTGGACGCGTTCGACGCGGTCATCTTCCCCGGGGGTTCAGGCAGCGGGCAGGCCGAGGCGATCGGGGTGTCGGGACGGGAGAAGGTGCGTGCCTTCGTCGATGAGGGCGGCGGGTACATCGGAGTCTGCGCGGGCTCGTATCTCGCCCTGGACGACTACACATGGGGCCTGCGGCTGGTCCCCATGGACAGCCACGATCGAAGGCACTGGCGTCGCGGCAACGCCTCGCTGCAGATCGAGCTGACCGCGGAAGGCATGGAGATGTTTCAGGAATCCGAATCGGTCCGGGAGATCTCCTTCCGCCAGGGTCCCTTGATGCACCCGAGCGAAGAACCCGACAACAACGCCGAGGTGGAGGTCCTTGCGTGGTTTCGGACCGGGGTCGGACGGAATGGGGCCGATCCCGCCACGATGATCGACACGCCCGCGATCGTTCGCGTGGAGTTCGGAGAGGGACGGGTGCTCCTGTTCTCACCGCATCCCGAACTGACCGACGGCATGGAGGACTGGCTGCGTCTGGCGTTCGACTGGACGGTCGAGCGACCCGTCGAGCCCGATCCGATGCCGACATCCACCGACTCGCGATGATGTCGCCGGGATCACGGTGCCGTCCCCGCCGGCGACCATTGATCAGAAGGCTCATTCCGGGGCCTCCGTCCCTGGACCGCCTCGTCGTCAAGCGTCCGATTCCCGGTCTTCGGTTCCGACCTACAGCCGAGAACCACACCGGGCGACGTCTTCAGGACCACCCCCCACCCGCTGTGGTCCAATCCATTGCGAATGCCGTAATCGTGCGTCCCGTGGCCGTTAGCATGGCAGACCGTTTGCAGGACACCACCAGACCGCCATTCCGAACTCGAATCAATGAAGAACAAGCTCCTACTGATCGGCTGGGACGCCGCGGACTGGAAGGTCATCAACGAATTGATGAGTGAAGGCAGGATGCCGACGCTTCAACGCATGGTCGAGCAGGGCGTCTCGGGCAACCTTCGAACACTGCAACCACCCTTCTCCCCCATGCTCTGGACGTCGATCTCCACCGGCAAGCGCCCCTTCAAGCATGGCATCTACGGCTTCACCGAGCCGACCCCCAAGGGGGACGCGGTCCAGCCGGTGACCAACGTGTCCCGGACCAGCAAGGCGATCTGGAACATCCTCAACCAGGAGGGCAGGCGATCGGTGGTGGTGGGCTGGTGGCCGAGCCATCCGGCCGAGCCCATCCGGGGGACCATGGTCTCGGACTTCTTCCACAAGGCCCCCGACAAGCCCGGAGCCCCCTGGCCCCTGCGTGAGAACTGCGTTCATCCGCCGGAGAGGCTCCGGGACATCGCCGACCTCCGGGTCCATCCGCTCGAACTGACCGGCGAGGACATCCTGCCCTTCGTCCCGGACGGTGCGGACATCGATCAGACCATCGACCAACGCGTGTCCGGGATCATGAAGATCACCGCGGAATGCTCCACGGTGCACGCCGCCGCCACGCACCTCCTGCAGAACGAACCCTGGGACTTCGCCGCGATCTACTACGACGCGATCGACCACTACAGCCATGGATACATGAGGTACCGGGCCCCGCAGCAGAATTTCATCTCGGATCACGATCACAGGATGTACCGGCATGTCGTTGACATGGGCTACGTCTTCCACGACATGATGTTGAAGCAGCTGCTGGAGTCCACGGACGAGAACACCACGGTCATGCTCATCTCCGATCACGGTTTCCACTCGGACCACCTTCGTCCGGAGAAGCTGCCCAACGAACCCGCCGGCCCCGCCAGAGAACACAACGACCTCGGGATCATCGTGGCCACCGGGCCCGACATCAGGGCGGGCGGGGTCGTCCACGGGGCCAGCCTGCTCGACATCACGCCGACGATCCTCGCCTGCTGCGGACTGCCGGTCGGCGAGGACATGGATGGACGCGTCCTCGAGGAGTTGTTCACCGGAACCCCCGAGGTCGGGACCATCGAGAGCTGGGAGGACGTCGATGGCGAGACGGGCGAACATCCCCCCGGATTCACCATCTCGTCCGAGGAATCGAAGGCGGCGATCGACCAGCTGGTCGCCCTGGGCTACATCGATCCCCCCGAGGCGGATTCCTCCCTGGCCGTCGTGAAATGCCTGCGCGAGCTCGACTACAACCTCTCACTGTCCTACATGGACGCCGACCTGCACGGCGAAGCGGCCCCAGTCCTGCTCAAGCTCTATCGGGAACATCCGGTGGAGCTGCGCTTCGGCATCCAGCTGGCCACCTGCATGCAGATGATGGGTGACCATCGGAACCTCAGATCCCTCCTGAGGGACATGACGGACCGATGGGGCAGGATCGCGAAGATCGCCCGCGAGAGAGTCATCGAGGTCGAGGAGCTCACCGAGGTCCGCCGGAAGCTCTGGGAGGAGTTCAAGAAGCAGGACGACGCGGAGAACACCGAGGAATCCGAGAGGATGGCGAAGGTCGACCGGGAGGGACGACCCATGCTCTTCGAGGAGGACGAGCTGCTCGTCATCCGCAAGCTGCGTTCCCTCTCCGCAACCAATCCTCGTTCGCTCGACTTCCTCTCGTCGTCGGCTGCCGCCGGTGAAGGCGACTTCGAAGAGGCGCTCGACCTCCTGAAGAGAGCCCGCCCCACGCATGCAGGGGATCCCACCTACCACTTCCATCTGGGAAACACCCTCGTCTCGCTGGGCCGCGACGAGGAGGCGGAGAAGAGCTTCCTCGCCGGGCTGTCCTTCGACGACTGCCATCCGAAATGCCACATGGGCCTCGGTCGCTGCCGGGTCGAGATGGGGCGACACCGGGAGGCCCTCGAGTCGAGCCTGCGGGCCGTCGACCTCCAGTACCAGTTCCCGCTGGCCCACTACCACGCCGGCCTCGCTCATCGCGGAACCGGAGAGATCGACGCCGCGGTGGCCGCACTGGAGACGGCGATCGAGCAGAATCCGAACTTCGAGGAGGCCCATGCCGCACTGGCGGAGATCCACGAGACGGACCGGGGCGACGTCGCCCGCGCCGCGGAACATCGATCGGCCGCGGCCGCCCTGGCCGCCGAGAACCGTCGTCAGATGGAGAGCATCGCGGACATCGCCTTCGAGTCCCTGAGCACCGGACAGCTGACCGAAATGCTGCCCCGCATCGCCGCTCACACGACCGACCCCGAGATGGAGCCGGCACTCGTCGAATCCCTTCCGGTCACCGGCGAGGACGATTCGTCGCCCGCGCGACGACCCCGGGTCATCGTCGTCTCGGGCCTGCCGCGATCCGGCACCTCGATGATGATGCAGATGCTCGAAGCCGGCGGCCTTCCCATCTTCACCGACGGCCGACGGACCCCCGACGAGAACAACCCGAAGGGCTATTACGAGGTCGACCTCGCCAGGAGCCTCTCGAAGAGGAACACCTGGGTGCGTGAATGCGACGGCAAGGTCCTCAAGGTGGTGGCTCCCCTGATTCGGTTCCTGCCATCCTCCGTGGACTACAAGGTGATCCACATGCAGCGCCCGATCGAGGAGATCGTCCGGTCGCAGTCGAGAATGCTGGAGCGACTGGGCAAGGCGAGCTCGGATCTGAGCGACGAGCAGATGGGGAGGGTGATGCGTGCCGATGTGCGAACCGCCCTTCGCCTGCTCGAGATGCACCGGCATCCCGTCCTCGGCCTCGACTACGCGGACGTCGTGGCGGACCCCACCGCGGCGGCCTCGGCGATCGGTCGGTTCCTCGAGTCCGAACTCGACGAAACGGCCATGGCCAGGGTGGTGGATCCCACCCTGCATCGCGAGAAGAGCTCTTCCGAACCAGAGGCCGGGGACCCTTAAGCACCTGTCCGGCATGGACTTGTCCCACCGCACCGCAGCCGAAACACGGCCTGACGCGCAAAAAAGGGGCTTTACCGTCCGAAACCCGTTATCATGGCCTTCAAGTGTTTCTGCGAGGACCTTTCAGAGACCTTCCCGTAAGGAACGGTCAGCCATGAAGGGCCCCGAAAGTCGGTTCTGAAACCCGCCAAGAGAAGGATGAGATCCAGATGATCACCCACAAGAACGTCGGCAAGATCACCGCCGGCTTCGGTGCCGCCGCCGCGGCCCTGCATGCCACCCCGGAGCTGCAGGCTGACGTCGTGAACCTGACCTTCAGCCCCGGCACGGTCTTCTTCACCTCCGCGAGCACCCTCAACAGCATCAGCATGTTCAGCACCGCCGGCAACCAGAAGGTCGGCGGGTTCAGCGTGTGGAACGACTCCATCGGCAAGTCGTTCTCCTTCAACGGCGACATGATGAGCTCCTGGGCGATCGCGGCTGCCGGTGAGCAGATCTCCACCGGCGACATCGGTGGAGGAACCTCCAGCGGCTTCTACTTCACGACCGGAGCCGACACCACCGTCTACATCGCCTTCAAGTCGAGCACCGGCAACATCGGCTGGGTCAGCGCCGACCTCGGTGGCACGAGCGGCGACATCATCTTCAACGTTGAAGGCGGCCAGTACGGCACCGAGGGCGAATCCCTCGTGGTCGGCAACTCGGCCCCGCCGCCGGTCCCCGGCCTCGGCGGTCTCGCCGCCCTCGCGGTCGGCGCCGCCGGCCTTCGCGGACGACGCCAGCGAGCCACCGCCGGCTGACCTTCCGATCATCTGCAGGAACAGAGACCGTCCCCGGCCCGAGCCGGGGGCGGTCTTTCTTCATGGACGTCGGACCGACGGACATCGCGGACGATGTCCCTCCGTCAGGCCGTCCGGCCGAAGCGGAGACGAAGGTCACCCCGGCGGATGCTCGCGAGGTAGTCCGTCATCCCGACGCCTCCCCTGCCCCGGAGGCCGCACTCCCCCTTCCAGCGGGTCCAGTTCTCCCGTTCGGTTCGACCGGGCCCCCTCTCACGCCGATGAGGAACCCGCTGGCCGACGAGGATGGAGAGATAGCCCTCGGCCCCGAAGACATCCGTCCGCAGTCTCGACTGGAGGGCACGGAAATCGGGCCCGACGGCGGTGTAGTAGTCGAGGATCTCCTGGGCATCGCCGAGGGGCTGATCCCGACGGCATGCATCCCAGAACTCGGACTGGTCGAGACGATTCACCTTGTAGTGCATGGCCAGGAAGTCCCTGGTCTGCAGCCAGTTCCCCTCCTGGTGCCGGTTGTAGAGATCGCGGTGGACATCGGCCACGGCTCCCCCGCCGGTGCGGATGAAGGCGACGAGGTGATCGATCGCGGTCGACATGAAACCGATCGCGGTGGCCTCGAGGGGCTCCACGAATCCGGCCGAGTTGCCGATCGCGACGACGTTCTTCACCCACGATCGACGATGGAAGCCGCTTCGAAAGCGGATGATCCGGGTGTCGGTCAGGTTCGGATTCACGCGACGAAACTCCGCCTCGGCGGCGTCGTCCGAGATGAAGTCGCTGGCGAACACATAGCCGCGATTGATGATCTCGTCATGCTCGATCCGCCACGACCAGCCGGAGTCCATCGCCTGGGCGGTGGTGAAGGCGTGGTAGGTCTCGTCGGTCCGATGCCAGCCACCGACCACGGCCCGGTCGCAGGGCAGGGCATCCTTGAACGAGACGAAGGGCTCCTCGAGCGCCGCCCCCAGCAGTTCGGACCGGAACCCCGAACAATCCAGGTACAGGTCCGCGGTGATCTCCCGACCATCGTCCAGGTGCAGCGACTTCACTCCTTGCTCGTCCACCTCGACCCGTTCGACGACGGCGTCCACCGATTCGATGCCGTGCTCCCGGACCCATGACTCAAGGAACCCCACGAATCGGCCGTTCTCCAGGTGATAGGCGAAGCGAGGGCTTTGAACGGGTCTTCCCTTGGGATCGGCGACCGACACCTTGCCGTGATACATGAGCGACGAGGAGAGGTTGGCGTAGGTCGCATCCTCGTCGCAGAAGTCCCCCAAAGGATGGGAGAACCCGGCCTGGGCGGGATTGCCCGAGGAGAACTGAGGCGCGAAGGAGTAGTGGTACGGAGTCTCGGCGCCCCAGTCGAACTGGATGCCGAGCTTGATGCTGGGATGGACCTCCGCATGAAACCGGAGAGGATCGATGCCCAGATACTCGTGGAGGAATCGCCCGATCGTGGCGATGGTGCCTTCACCAACACCGATGATTCCGATCTTCGTCGAGCGGACGACCACGACCTCGATGTCCGGCAGATGACGGGCGAAGGCCGCGGCTGCGAGAAGAGCCGCGCTCCCTCCTCCCATGATGACCACCCTGTCGATGCCCCCGCTTCGCCCGGGCGGCGATTCGTGTCGTGTCTGTCTCGTCATGATCCACCAGGCTCGATTCGGGGGTCGTCGGCTTCGGCCCCGCAGTGCCCATGGTAGCCCGGGGCTCGGGATCTCAACCTCAAAAACGATGATCCAACGCGGCCCCGACGAGATCCGCAGGCCTCCGCCTGCCATGCCGGTTCATCGAACGCACTTCCCGCGGTGCATCACTTCATCGGGGATCGCGAAGCGACGATCGTTCGCTCATGTTCCCCGTCCGACGATCGGGCGTGTGCGGGTTGGCGGCCCCGACGGTCAGACGAACACCCTTCCCTCGCGTGACTCCTTGAAGTAGTCGATGGGAACGGAACCCAGCTCACGCCTGAGGAGCCCGATGGTTCCGACGTGCACGTGCTCGTGGAAGGCGATCCATTCCAGAGCTCCGCCCTTCTGCTTGAAGATGGGATGGTGGTCGAACTCCCCTTCAAGGAACAGACAGGGTTCTTCCAGCTCTTCCGCGGGCATCGCCCCGGCCTCGACCAGAAGCTGCCGGTGCACGGCACCGAGAGTCTGCATGAGCTCTTCGGGACTGGGATACAGGGCGGGATCGGCCTGAGGCACGGAGCCGTACCCGAACAGTTCCGCGTAGTTTCCGGCGATCATTCCGGCATCCTCCTCCCGCGCCCCCCTCACGAAGACCATGCCCAGGAAGTATTGCGCGACCGCGATGTGGCCGACGTTCCATGCGACATGAGTGATGCCCATGGGCATATCGAACCAGCGGTCCTGCGGGATTCTTTCGATCATCTGGAGCGTGAAGACCCTGGTCCGCTCGAGCTGATAGATGATTCTTTCCTTGTCGAACATGAGATTCATTTCTCCTGAAGCATGGGATGCACCTGACCGTCCCCGGAAGCACGCGAGACCGGATTCTAGCAGTCCCTCCCTGCCATTCATCGCATGTCTTCTCCACCCGCCGCGAGGATGAGAGGCCCCGTGCATGACCTTCGGGAGCCGCGGATGCCTGATCATCACGAGGCACGACGGACCGATCGATCCGGATCCAGGCCCTGAATCCGGCTCCCGTACCGGTTCTTTTGGATCCGCCCCCCCCGCCAACTAGGATGAGTCCCGCTTCAAAGGCGTTCCGGACCGACCATCGCCCCACCCACGGAGATCGACATGCAACTGAAGAATCGCGGAACACTCGCCACCCTGTGCCTCGGAGTCCTGACCGCCTGCACCGCGGTGGCGAACGCACAGTCATGGCTTCCCCTCCCGTACCAGAACGACTTCGTCAACCACGGCAGGTTCTCGTTCACCACCGGAGTCCTCGACACCGGTGGCAGTCGTGCCCTGCTCAAGAGGGGCAACGGCGTGTGCATCAACCGTCTTGAATCCGACGACACCTGGACGCTTGAAGCGGACATCGCGGCACCCGAACCGGGCATCGACTTCGGCTTTCAGGGATGCATCGACGAAGACATCGCGATCGTCACCGCACCGGGCTGGGTCGACGACGACGGCGTCGAACGCGGACGGGCCTACGCGTATGAACGCGATCCGAAGAGCGGCGAATGGAACCTCACCTACACCTTCGAGCCGTACGACATCGATCCGGATTCCGCGGGACTCGGGGGGTTCACCTTCGGCTACCGGGTCTCCCTCGACGACGGGCTGGCCGTCATCACCGACAAGAGGGCACTGGAGGACCGTGGCTACGCGAGATTCTTCGAACGCACCGCTCCCGGCACCTGGGTCGAGAGGAACACCTTCTTCGGTCTTGCTGACGAGGACCGCTTCGGCGCCTCCGTTGACATCCAGAGCGGGCTCGTCGACCTCTGCGCCGTCGGAGCCAGCCAGCTGGAGATGCCGGACGCCAACGGAACCATCGAGTTCTTCATTCGCGACGAGAGCGGCAACTGGGTGCCCCAGCCGGATCTGCTGGAAGGCCCCGGCGAGCTCGGCTGGCCCACCGACATCGACATCGCCGGCGGGAGGATGGCGGTCAGTGCCTCTAACCAGTACGGACTTCCCGGCATCGTCGAGATCTGGGAGGGCTCCGAGGACGAATGGAATCGACGCACCACCATCCTGGGCGGCGGCGAGGAGAAGGGCTTCTTCGGATCGACCGTCCAACTCTGGACCTCGAAGCTCCTCGTGACGCAGGTCTTCACGCTCGGCCTTCCCTCGGACGGAGCCGCCCTGCTGTACGAGAGCAACGATGAGGGCGAATGGCGGATCACGCATGCCTTCAACGGGGCTCTCAACTTCCCGAGCAACAGCGGATGCTCGGCGAGGATGATCGGCGACCATGTCCTGGTCCGGACGAACGACATGGTCAGGGACCACATCCGGGACGAGTACCAGTATCCCCCTGATCCCCCCCGTCCGGGATGCACGGGCGATCTCAACGGCGACGGCATCGTCGACGCCGGGGACCTCGGCCTGCTGATCGCCGCCTGGGGCGTCTGTCCCTGAGGAGACATCACCATTCCATGGGCAACCCCGGCCCGCTTCGACCTCGAGTCGGAGCGGGCTGTCACGCCGGCATCGAGAGGCGATGTCGCGGAAGCCGCCGGACTCCTCCGGTCAGTGGGTCCGGGTGACGTGTTCCTTCGGCCAGGGATCGGGGAACGTCTCGCCGGCCCGCCAGCGGACGATCTCGTCCTCGGTCAGGAAGCAGTCCATGAGCGATTCGGTGAACCGGTCCACCTGGCTCCGATCCCCGATCACCGTGAGGTGGCACTGTCGATCACCGAAGCGGCCCGGCTCCTTCGCCAGACGCTCCCTCAGTCCCTCCCGCTCCATCTCGTCCAGATTGCTGTTCTCATCCTCCAGGATCCCCGCCCGCCAGTGTCCGACCAGCTCGAGATCGATTCCGGCGGCCGCCTGATTCCAGAGCAGCGACACGTCGTCCCGTGTGCACAGATAGAAGAAGCCCTTGCTGCGATGGATGTGCTGCCCCAGGTGCCGGGTGCAGGTCTCCCAGAGTCGCTGCGGATGGAACGGCCGGTCATCCTTGATCACCCGGGTCGCCAGATCGTAGGGACGATCCTCGCCACGTTCGGAATCGAAGTCCGGCGACAGCTCCTCGATCAACGGCCGCACCCGGTGGTAGTCGTACTCGGGAAGGGACCGGAGATCGTCGAGCGGAAGATTGCCCCAGGGCAGAGCGAGGACGGGCACGAATCGGTTCAGGTCGTGAACTCCTTCGGCGATCACCCGGATCCGATCGTCGCCGATCCGGTCGGCCTTGGTGAGCAGGACGTGGGTGGAGAACAGTATCTGCTCGACCAGGAGATTCGTGGTGTCCCGTCGCCGGTTTCGAAGGTTGTGCTGCAGCTCGGGCACGATCCGATCTCCACCCTCGTAGTCCTGCTCGATCATCGCGGCATCCACGAGGGTGAGCAGGCCGGTCAGCCGGTACCGCGGCCGGGTGGAGAAGAACTCCACCAGCGGCATCGGATGGCAGCTGCCGCTGGTCTCGATGATGATCAGTTCCGGAGGGCCCTCGGAGGTGATCGCCTCGAGAGCGTTTCCGAGCGCCTCGACACCCCTCCTGCTGCTCAGCACGCAGGCGTGGATGGACTGGAACCGGCGGTCCCCCTCCTCGAAGAACTCGGTCTGGGCGACGATCTGGCCGTCGACATCCAGCTCGCTCATGTCGTTCACGATCACACCGAGATCGATGTCGTCTCGGCGGGACTGCACGAGCAGGCTTCTCAGCAGCGTGGTCTTCCCCGATCCGAGGAATCCGTTGAGAACCAGCACCGGGATCCGGTCCGGCGAATCGGTCGGGTTCTGTTCCGTCGTCATGAAGTCGATCCCGTGCAGGTCACGTACGTGCTCCGGTTCCAGGCCCTGATCCCCGTCTTCAGGGCCCGGGCTTCGGCTCGAGCCAGCCCTCTTCATCGTTGCCGCAGATGTGCAGCTTCCCGAGACCGCTGGCCAGCATCACGCCCGCCATCGCGTTGGCGACGTGCGGCGGTCCCAGATAGCTGTCCCCCCCGTTGTTGCGCTTGCCACCGATGTACTCGGCCGATCCGTCGGGCTGTCGCATCAGGGCCAGATACCAGCGCCAGGAGTCCATGTGCGCCCGCCAGCCCTCGGGGTTCACCCGCCGCAGAGCGGTGGTGCCGAAGATCATCCCGATCGAACTCATCGCGTGCGCCTCGCGCATCCGGTTGCGATGCCGGCCGAGATACTCCCCCATGCGGGATCGGAGTTCCGGTTCGCTGTCCGCGAGCGACAGGGCCAGGGCCATCTGCCCGGTTCGGGCGCAGGCGTCCCAGTATCCGGTGTTCAGGGTCCAGTAGCGCACCCCTCCATTGTCACCCGTCGACTTCTCGATCTCGAGCAGGGAACGCCGCCAGGCATCCTCGTCGATGTCGCATCCCGCCCGGTCCGCCAGGGCCCAGAGCAGATGGGCGTGGGTGTTGATGATGTTGAAGCCCTTGCCGCCGTAGCCGACGATCACGCCGTGTCCGTAACGCCCCTCCTCGGTCTGGCGTGCGACGAGGCAGTCGCAGAGATGCTGGATGGTGGGCAGCCACTGCTCGTCCCCGGTCGCCAGCACGTGTTCGCAGAGGTAGATCCCGGACATCGTGATGAACCAGTTGGAGAGCCCGGCGGGCTCCATCAGATCCTCGCTGACATGCCCGCGGCGATCCGGCCCGGCGAGATACTCGGCGATCGCGTCGAGGGCCGGTCGGTGTCGGGGATCGCCCCGGCCGAGCAGCGCAAGCCCGCACAACGCGGTGGTGTAGCGAGTCGCGTCCTCGCCGGTGTTCGATCTCCACGCCCCGTCCTTCCGCCGCGTGCGGAGAAGGTCCCTGCAGATGCCGTCGTAGAACGCGAGGGCCTTCTCGTCGTTCCCGGGATCATGCAGATCGATGGGCCCGAGGGCCGGGAGTTCGAGGTCGAGCACCAGCTCCTCCTCGTCCCTGCGGACCCGGAGCCGGAGCCCGCCCTCGTCCGCCTCCGCGGCCTCGATCGCTTCGCCGAGCACCGCCATCGGTCCCTCGAGGGTGTTGATGTCCCGACTGTGCGCCGGAAACGCCTCGCCCCCGGCCGCGATGATGACGTCTCCCACCTGAAGTCCGGATTCGTCCCCTGGACCCGCATCCTCCAGGCCGAGCACGACGATTCCCGACTGATCGGCGAAGACCTCTCCACGCCCCCCGATCGGTCCGAGCGGAAAGCGGGCGAAGTCACCCGCCTTGGCGTCCAGCGGGGGCGGATCGTCCTGCGCGCCCGCTGGGCAGCAGATGAACCATGCGACCGCGACGAACAAGGCCGCCGAAAATGGAATCCGATGCTGCATCGAATGGAGCATAGCCCACGAGGTCCTCCCCTCCGGCACCCCGACCTCGGTCCCGACCCCCGATACCTCGAACACCTCGGTATGCTGTTGGCAATTCATTGCCATTAAGGATACCCGCTTCCGATGAGCCCAACCCACCCCGACCCCCCGGGCCGAGCATCATGACCCGCCAGGTCCACGACACGATCATCGTCGGAGGCGGCGCCGCCGGCATCGGCGTCGCCGTCGCTCTGAAGGATGCGGGCGTCGACGACATCCTCGTCCTCGAGGGTCGCCGGGTCGGATCCTCGTTCTCGGGATGGCCCGGCGAGACCAGGTTTCTGACCCCCTCGTTCCCGACCAATTCCGTCGGCATGCTCGATCTCAATTCGATCACCATCGGCACCTCCCCGGGATTCAGTCTCGAGGTCGAGCATCCGACCGGCAGGGACTACGCGTTCTATCTGCGACAGGTGGCCAGGGTCTTCCAGGTGCCCGTGCGCGAACAGACCATCGTGCTGCGGATCACGAGGATCGCCGACGAGTTCGTGATCGACACCGAGGAGGACACCCTGCGGGCGAAGCACGTGGTCTGGGCCGCAGGCGAGTTCCAGTACCCCCGGCTCAAGGGTTTCGTGGGCAGCAAGTACTGCCGGCACACCTCCATGGTCGACCGCTACGAGAACCTCGAAGGCGACGACTTCATCGTCATCGGCGGATTCGAAAGCGGAATCGACGCCGCGTACCACCTCTCCAGAGAGGGTCGGAACGTCCGGATCTTCGATCGCGGATGCCCGTGGGAGGAGAGCACCTCCGATCCCAGCATCGCGCTCTCGACGTATTCGATCGAACGGATGCGGGAGGAGTGCTTCACCGAGCACGTGAGGCTTCATTCCGAGACGCCCATCCGGTCCGTGGCCCGCTCGGACGAGGGATACGAGGTCCTGACCATGGACGACCGCCGATACGTGACCCCGGTGCAGCCGATCCTCGCCACGGGTTTCGTGGGAAGCCACGGCCTGGTGATGGATCTCTTCGAACAGCGGGACGACGGTTTCCCGCTTCTCGACGACAACGATCAGTCGACCCGCGTTCCCGGCGTCTTCCTCTGCGGACCCGCGGTCCGACATGGAGACCACATCTTCTGCTTCATCTTCAAGTTCCGCATGCGGTTCGCGGTGGTCGCCAAGGCGATCGCGACCTCCCTCGGACTGCCGGCGAAGCGACTCGAGGAATATCGCCACTGGGGCATGTACCTCGACGATCTTTCATGCTGCGGCGAGGAGTGCATCTGTTGAGTCCGGATTCAGAAGCGTCGGAGATGCCGTCGGCCGTCCCGAGAAGGCCGCTCGGAATCGAATGGTTCGGCCAGACCGCGGCCAGCATCTGCTGGATCGTCAGCGTCTTCGTCTACGGGATCGACGGTCCCGGCGACGTGCTGCAGCTGATGGCCGCGTCGGCATGGCTGGTCGCGAACATCTCCGCAGCCGTCCACTCCCGCCATCGATGAGACCCCCGGGCGAGCACGACATGAACCGGATGAATCACCCGACCTGGACCGGCACCGCACCGACCTCGATCACCCGCGAGGGAGGCGTGCGGTCCCTGGTCGTGGGCGTGATCGCCCTCACCCTCGCCGCATTCGCGTCCGGCGGATGCGCCACCGCACGGCCCGGCACCACGGAGACGAGTCGATCCGCGGACGCCGCCGCACCGGTCGAACCCCTCGAGCTGCTTCAGGAGGCCGCGGACCACGAGGCCCTCTACACGCTTGCCGGAGGGCTCAAGCCGATGAGCAGCGGGTTCTGGCGAGGGGGAATCGACGTCGATGATCCCGATCTCCGCGAGATCGAGAGGGTCGAACGGATCCTCGGGATCCTGAGAAACGATGTCTGGTACGCCGACGTACAGGTCTTCGACAAGGCTCGCGAGGGAAGGCGGTCCGCACACGCGTACGTCGTCCACCGGGAGTCGCTGGCGCAGATGATCGAGCGCCTCGAGTCGTTCTGGAGCGTGCACGGGATCACGCCCGCCACCCCCCCCGCCGAGATCGTCGCGATCGTCGATCGCCTGCCTCGAGAGGACCGCTGGAGAGGGTACGGCCATCTCTTCGGGTATCCCGACGATGCCGTCGACTTCTTCGTCGAGGCCGGGGTGGCCGCCGACGACGGCCGGGAGATCGGGCCGGGCAAGGACCGTGAGTTCGTCCAGATCCCGACCCATGCCTCCGACACCGGGCGATTCACCTATGCGGTGCCGCTCGATCATGTCCCGACCGCGACCGACCGACGGCTCGCCGAACATGCCGGACTGATCCTCGCCGCCTACCGCGAGCGCAGACCTCTGATGACCGATCCGCAGATCACCGCGGAGGAACTTCTCGAGCTCAACTCGCGCTTCGAACACCTCGCGATCACGGANGAAGGATCGCCNCCCGGATGAAGCCGCGAATCGTCGGGATGTCGACCCCGTCGNGACCCCGACTCCCTGCGGACTCCCGAGGCCCCATATCTCCGGGTTCGATGCATCACATTTCTGCGCAGNTGGTGAATCTNNGTCATTTTCGGCATCCCCCCGGGGGCCATCCGACANGGGGTCNCCTACNCTGANGGTGNCCACCCGGACGACAGGNTCNCGCTCCCCCGAACGAATCGGAAGACCGTCATGATCATCGAACGAAGCACCCGTCTCCTCATCGCCGCCCTCTGCTGCGTCCCGGTCTCGAGCACGGTCGCCGGGGACACCCTGCTCTGGAGCGAGGAGTTCGACGGGACCGGGGCCCCGGACCCCGTCGTCTGGACGAATGATCTCGGAGACCTCGGCGTCAACAACGAGCTTCAGATCTACACCGACGATCCTCTGAACGTCCGGGTCGCCGGGGGCAACCTCGTGATCCAGGCCCGGCGGGAGGCCGACGGCCGATTCACGTCCGGTCGGATCAAGACCAAGGACAAGGTCATGTTCCAGTACGGGACGGTCGAGGCGAGGATCCGGATCCCCGATCTGGCGAACGGGCTGTGGCCGGCCTTCTGGACCCTCGGCAACGACATCTCGAGCGTCGGATGGCCGAGGTGCGGGGAGATCGACATCCTCGAGATGGGCGCGGGAGACGCGATCGCGGACGGGGTGGTGAATCGAAGGGTCTATTCGACCGCACACTGGGACTTCAACGGAGACCACGCCAGCTACGGACAGAACCTGACCGACGCCGCGGAGCTCGACGAGGACTTCCATGTCTACCGGCTCGAGTGGACCCCCACCGCCATCCGGACGTTCCTGGACGGACAGCAGATCTGGGTGATGGACATCTCCAATCAGGATGCGATGAGCGGGCACGAGTTCCATGCCCCCCACTTCCTGATCATCAACCTCGCGGTGGGGGGATGGTTTCCCGGCATCACGAACCCCTCCGGCATCACCGCATCGCTTCCCGCGGCGTACCTCGTGGACTACGTGCGCATCTACGACAACGGGCACACCATCCTGAGCGGTCCCGGCGTCGATCCCGGATGCCCCGGCGACTTCGACCTCAACGGCCGAGTCGACTCCGCCGACCTCGGCCTCCTGATCGCGGCCTGGAACACCAGGGCCCCCCGATACGATCTGAACGAGGACGGTGCGGTCGATGCCGCCGATCTCGGCCTCCTGATCGGCGCCTGGGGCGACTGCCCCTGAGCATCCATCGGTTGCACGTGAACGGTCCCGCTCGGCTGCTTGCCCGACCGGGCCCACGACCTGCGACCCCATCCCTCCTCCTTCGAGCCCCCCCGCTCGCGACCAGGGAGATCCCGGTGGTCGCGGAACGCCAGGGACCTCCGTCGCTCCTGCTCCGGTGGTAGATTCAGGTCGGGCACGTCCCGACCCGGAGCGGAAGCGAATACCGGAGAAGCCTCTTGAGCGATCGCCGAACCGTCTCCAGCGCCGATCCCGTCACCCAGGCGACCGAGCGCATGCTCGGCCTCAGCGACGCCCTGTTCGGAATCGCGATCACCTTTCTGGCTCTGGACTTCGGTTCGGAGGTCCCGACCTCCGTCGACAAGGTCGATGGCTACCTGCTGGACAACATCACCGGATACCTGGCCTACGTCTTCGCCTTCCTCGTGGTCGGATTCCAGTGGTGGAGGCACCACTGGGTGTTCCGCTTCATCAAGCAACGGAACAACACGCTTCTTCTCCTGAACACCACCCTGCTCGCCTTCGTGGCCCTCACCCCGTTCGGCACCGAGGTCCTCGGTCATGGAATCGGATCGCCCGTCAACCTGACCTTCTTCGCCGGACTCATGTTCTGCATCGGCACGATGCTCTGGGGCATCTGGGAGTACGCGGTGCGTCATGGCCTCACCATTCCGGATCTCGATCGGGACCTCGTCCTGAACATGAGAGTCCGGCTCATGGTCATGCCCGGCTCCTTCCTGCTGATCATGATCTCGGCCATGGTTGCCGGAATGATCGGATGGGAACACGATCTGATCGGCCTGGTCCTGCTCATGGTGCTTCTCTGCTGGGCGGCGTCGAGACGGTTCCGCCCGCCCTCGGTCGGGATCATCGAACGCGAGATCGAGACCGCCATGGCTTCGGATCGCGATGGAATCGCCCGCGGAATGGTCTCACGCCTGATGGACGGGGCACGCAGCGAACGACTCACCGTCTTCACCGACGGGGTCTTCGCGGTGGCGTTCACCATCCTCGCCCTGCGGCTCGCGCCTCCGCAGGACGCCCTGCGGTCGGAGTCCGACCTGATGTCGATGCTGTCGGCGAACTCGGGGGCGTTGATCGCGTACTTCATCACCTTCTACGTGCTTTCCGAACAGTGGATGCGTCATGTCCGACTGTTCGATCGAGAGGTGTTCGCGGACACCCGCATGATGTGGCTCAATCTCGTGTTCCTGATGTTCGTCGCGTTCATGCCCTTCGCCACCGAACTCACCACCCAGCCCGGGGGACGCACGGCGATCCTGCTCTACCTGTCCGTCCTGTCGGCAGCGACGCTCACCCAGATGGTGATGGAGATCCAGGGCCGCCGACAGACGTCCCGGGACTCGCTTCCGGAAGACCCCGCCTCGATGCGGAACACCCGAGCCAGACGCATCGGCGTGATCCTGATCCTGATCGTGGCGAGCACGCTGGGTCTCACCATGCCGGTGCCGGAGACCGGTCTCTACGCACTCGTCCTGTTCACGGTGCTCGGGCCGGTCTGCAGCCTGCTGGTCCCGTCTGCGAAGACCGCCTGAACCGGCGACCCGATCCGGCCGCCGACGGGAACGGGTCGATCGGGGACTGGTACCCTGACCCTCGTGACACCATGGTCGCTCCGGAACGTGCCCGGACGCTCTCCACCGGACGACCGTGACGTCCGGATCCGTCGCCGACACCGCCGAAACCCGGATGACATCGAACCAGACCGAAATCGACGAGACCCCGAGATCAGATCAGAGCGGGAATGCTCTCGTCAGGAACCTCTCTCGCGCCCTCGGGGCCCTGCTCATCCTGCTGACCGCCGTCGGCTGGATCCAGAACATCCCGAACGGAGGAATGTGGCTCCCGTCGTTCTTCATCGGTGCCTTCGGCATCTGGCTGGTCGTCACCGCGAAAGGACCGCACGGGCCGAGGACGATCCCTCTCCTGGTGTTCGCCACGGGCCTCGCCGGCGTGCTGACCTTCATGGCATGGGCGAGGATGAGGGATTCGATTCTCCCGGACGACGTCATGATCGTCCAGCAAGGCGACTATGAGGACATCTGTCCGGGACGCACGATCCCCGAACTCCTCGGCCACGGGCACGAGGAGATCCAGTGGACCTCCTATCTGAACAAGTACGGCTACCGCTCCGTCCGGGCGAACTGCCTCGACGCCTCCGGGTCGCCGAGGGTCGTCATGATCTGGACCATCGACGAGAACGACCGGTACTGGATCCAGTACGCGGCCCTGGACAACGTCGCTCAAGAACCCTACGTGCTGCTGGCCCAGCTCTGCCGGCGGATGTCGGATGATGCCGATCCTCCGGGCTGAGATCCCGGATCGCCGCTTCATCCCGACCGGTCAACCCAGGAACGCCCCCACCAGCACCATGCGGGCCTTACCCGCGATCGACACCACCCCTTCGTCGCCCCGCGCGGCATCGACCCGCACCAGTCCGCCGCGGGCGGACGCCTGCCGGGCGAGGAACGTCGAGCCGATCTCCTCACGCCAGAGCAGGCCGAGACTGGCATGCAGCGATCCGGTCACCGGATCCTCGTCGACCGAGACCCCGGGCGCGAAGTAACGGCTGATCACCGAGGCTCCGTCGGGATCACCGTCCATCAGGGAGGTCACCGCGATGCCCCTGGCCTCGATCCCGCCGAGCACCCGCATGTCGGGATGCATCGTCTCGATCCGCTTCGGATCATCGAGCACCAGCACGAGATCATCCTCCATGGTCCGGACCACGCGGGCGTCCTCGATGCCGAGCCCCTCGAACAATCGACGATCCGGAGCCGACACCTCCTCGAGCGGCGTCGCGGGCAGCCCGACCTCCTCGAGACCGTCGATACGGTTCTGGATGATCCGACCCCGGTGACGGGTGTGGAAGGCGATCGGATCATCCGATGGAGCGAGCCCTCGCTCACGCAGCGCGTGGGCGGCGGCGATCGTGGCGTGACCGCAGAGCTCGACCTCGTCCCCGGGAGTGAACCAGCGAAGCGACCACGCCGAGGGCCGTTCACCATCCTCGAGCGGAGAGACGAAGGCGGTCTCCGAGAGGTTCATCTCCGCGGCGATGCCCTGCAGGCGAGGTTCGATGCCGGCGGACTCGGATTCCCCCGCCGGCATCACGCAGACCGCGGCCGGATTGCCGGTGAAGGGAGCGTCGGTGACGAAGGCGTCGACGACGAAGATCGGAAGCGACATGGCGGATCCCGGGAGAAGGAGAAGAGGTGTCAGCCGCCCGCGGGCTTCCAGCCGTAGTTGTGAAAGGAGATGTCGTTGGTGCCGTCGGCATGCAGATCGACCATCAGGTAACCGGGGTCGAACTCGTGATAAGGACCATCCCACCAGCCGCCGCAGACCGCCCCTCCGCAGGCGTAGCGGACTCCGAGATAGTCGACGACCTCCGCCAGATGCAGGTGACCCGAGAGGCAGAGCTTCACGTTGCGGTGCTTGTGAAGGAGATCCTTGATACGGCGGGCGTCCAGGTGCATCCATGCCCCGGGGACCGTCCAGTCTCCGGTCTTCTCGTTCTCCCCGTCGAAGAAGACGCAGGCCGAGAGGATCGGGATGTGGCTCAGGATGCAGACCGGAGTCTCCTTCGGAGTGTCCCTCAGCGTCCGTTCGAGCCAGTCGAACTGGGCCTCGTCGAGCAGTCCCTTGTAACCGCCACCGCCACCTCGAAGCACGTTCGGGCTCGTGGAGTCGAGCACCACGAACCGCCAGCCGGCCTGGTCCCAGGCGTGGTGGGTCCGCTCGAGACCGAAGGCGTCGCAGGCCCACCGGCGACCATCGACCGGATCCAGAGCGAGGATGTCGTGATTGCCCACCACCGTGCGATGCGGCGTGGAGAGATCCTTCGAGGTCACCCGATTCCAGCAGGCGAGCTGTTCGGCGGCCCGCGTGCGGCCCTCCTCGCCGTCGACGTTCATCACGTTGTCGCCCCCGAAGACGATGAGGTCCGGGGGATCGGGCCGGCCCTGGACGTGGGCCAGACAGGCGGCGAATCCCTCCTCGCCGCGTCGTTCGGGCTGCACGTGGGTGTCGGTCAGAAAGGCCATCCGCAGGACTCTCGGTGAATCGTCGACGGAGATCCCCGACGAGGCGAGGGCCGGCGTGGCGGCGAGACCCGCGATCCCGGTGCCCAGCACCTGGCGACGGGAGATCTCGATGGATGGTTTCGACGTCATGGCGAAGGCTCCGGACATGAAAGAGACGACCCCAATCCTATCTCCAACCCGGGCCGCCACCCCTCGAGAAGGTGGACACCGGATCGGAATCGAACCCTCCGGCCTCAGGCGTGGGAACGGATCGCCGCGAGGATCGCGGTGGTGGCGGTCTCGACCCGGAGCACGCCCCGACCGATGGCGATCCGGTGAACCCGCCCGGTGTCCGTCGCCTCGCTCAGCATCCCCTCCTCGGCGGGACTGAAGCCTCCTTCCGGACCGACCAGGACCACGACCTGCTCGACCCCGGAGAGGACCTTCGAAGGCGATTCCCCACCGGCATCCCCCACCACGATCGTCGCGTTGCGGTCCGCCGCCCGCTCGATCACCTCCGCGGGCGTCGCCTGCTCCCGGATCTCGGGCAGACCCGCCCGGCGGCTCTGCTTGCACGCCTCGAGCATGATGCGCTTCCATCGGTCGGTCGGATCCTGACGCTTGCGCTCCAGGGTCACCACGCTGAAGTCGCACTTGAGCGGCGTGAACGAGGTGATGCCGAGCTGGGTCGCCATGTCGAGCATCGTCGAGAGCCGATCACCCTTGGGAAGGCTTGCCGCCAGCTCGATGCAGGGGGCGTCCACGGGATCGAGCTCCGCCCCCCCGACCTCCACTTCGAGATCCCCGCGGTCGTCGCGGCCGGCGATCCGACCGGCCGCCCGACGGCCATGACCGTCGAAGACGATCACCTCGTCCCCGGGACCGAGACGGCGGGGTCCGGAGGCATGCTTCGCCTCCTGACGGTCAAGGGACACGGCTTCACCGGGTTCAGGCAGGGTCTCGACATGGAACCATGGGATCGGCATGCCTGCACGGTAGTCGATCGCCCCTCGGCTTCGGGACCTGCCGGCATCCAACTGCCGATCAGCGATCGCGCTGCCAGACGGACCACCGGAGGAGCTTCGTCGAGATCTCGAAGGTCGGCGCTCCCAGCGGCGATGCCGGAGTGTCCGCGTCCGGCGGCCGCTTGAGCACGATGCGCGAGGCGCCGGCCCGATCCGCGGCCGTCAGCAGCGACACCACCTCGGAGACCACATCGACGTCCTCGTTCTCCAGAAGCGCCCGAAGACGCTGCATGGGTTTGGGAGGCAGCGCCGACGATCTCCGACGCGGCGGGAACATCGGATCGATCATGACCATCGCGGGAGCCACGGCCGCCCCCTCGAGGATATCGATCGCGTCCCCTCGGTGGAGGTCGATCCGCGTCGCCGGTTCGTGCCCCGCGTCGACCGCCCGCCGCCTCGAGTCCTCCAGCAGCCCGGCCACCACCGGATGGCGTTCGCAGGCGATCACCCGTCGGTTCGTGGACGCCGCCGCGACGGCCGCGTCCCCCCCGAGGCCCGCCGTGGCATCCACGAGCGGGCCGGAGGACCCGCCCAATCCCGAGATGATCCTCCGAAGCGGGTGGCCGGAGTCCACACGGCGATCCAGTGCGGTCTCGATCTCACCCCGGACGCCACCGCCGGGACGCTCCTGGGGCACCCGGAGTTCGAGCCCGGAGGGCCCCGACTCCAGGACCATGCCGGCGGCCTCCGCAAGTCGGCCCGGGGGAGCTGCTTCAGTACGTTCGGGTTCCGGATCTGCCAAGCGTCGAATCCCCATCCTGACGGGCTCGATCGGCCGATGAAGGGACGGACCAGCCCGCCTTCCCCGGTACCATATGCCTTCCACGCCTTCGCCAATCGCCCGTCCGGTCCCCCGAGGCCGGAAGTACGGAGCCAATCGTGTCCGACGCCACCTCACCCGCCCTCGCCCCCGTCTTCGGCAACATCCTCGAGATGGTCGGAAACACACCGATGCTCGAACTGCAGCGGATGGACACGGGTCCCTGCCGACTGTTCGTGAAGATGGAGTCCGCCAACCCCGGAAGCTCGATCAAGGACCGCATCGCGATCCGGATGGTCGAGGCGGCGGAGCGGGAGGGAACCCTCAAGCCGGGTGGCCGGATCATCGAGGCGACCGCGGGCAACACCGGCCTCGCCCTCGCCCTGATCGCCGCCCAGAAGGGATACAAGTGCACCCTGGTGATCCCCGACAAGGTCAGTGACGAGAAGATCTCCCATGTCCGGGCGATGGGCGCCGAGGTCGTGCTGACTCGAAGCGACGTCGAGAAGGGTGATCCCGAGTACTACCAGGACATCGCCGCCCGTCTTGCCGCCGAGGACCCCGAGGCGCTGTACATCGACCAGTTCAACAACGAGGCCAACGTCGCCGCCCATCACGACACGACCGGACCGGAGATCTGGGCCCAGATGGAGCACCGGATCGACGCCTTCGTCGCCGGAGTCGGTTCGGGCGGCACGGTCAGCGGCATCGGTTCCTATCTGAAGTCCCGTGACGATTCGATCGAGATCGTCCTCGCGGACCCCGACGGTTCGATCCTCGCTCCCAAGGTGAACGAGGGACGCGACATCAAGGCGGGCTCCTGGCTGGTGGAGGGCGTCGGCGAGGACTTCGTGCCCTCCATCCTGGATCTCGATCTGGTGGACAGTGCGATCACCGTTCCGGACAGCGAGGCGTTCGAGACCGCCCGCGAGCTCCTCATGAAGGAGGGCGTGCTCGCCGGCTCCAGCGTCGGCACCCTGCTGGGAGCCGCCATCAAGTACTGCCGGGCCCAGACCGAGCCCAGGAGGGTTGTCACCGTGATCTGCGATCACGGCGCGAAGTACCTGTCCAAGATGTTCAACGACCACTGGATGATGGACCACGGCTTCATCGAGCGGACGAGCTACGGAAACCTCCGGGACCTCATCGGACGGCGGCATCTCGACCGGGAGGACTACGTGCTCGAGCCGGGGATCCCGCTGAGTCAGGCGATCAAGCGCATGGCGATGTATGCGGTCAGCCAGATGGTGGTCATGAACGGAAACCGGGTCGAGGGCATCATCGACGAGAGCGACATCCTGATGGCCATGGTCCACGACCGGGAGAACGCGAACCGGCCGGTGAGCGACTTCATGACCCGACGTCTCGAGACCGTGTCTCCGGATGCGAGCGTGAACGATCTGATCCCCGTCTTCAAGTCGGACCGGGTCGCCATCGTGATGGACGACGACCAGTACTACGGCCTGATCACCAAGATCGACCTCATCAACTTCCTGCGAAAGCAGCTTCCCTGACTCGGGCCGAGCCCCGACGGACAACGACGTGAACGACCACGACCTCCACTTCGACTCGAAGTGCATCCACGGCGGCCAGCAGCAGTGCGCCGTCACCGGTGCAGTCATGCCCGCCATCTACACCTCGTCGACCTACGGGCAGGAGTCGCCCGGGGTCCATCGAGGCTTCGAGTACTCGCGCAGTCACAACCTGACCCGCTACTCCTTCGAACGGGCCCTCGCCTCCCTCGAGGGCTCCGGCCTCGACGAGTCGGACGACGCCTCCCACGGCGGGTTCGCCTTCGGTTCCGGACTCGCCGCCATCGGCACCGCCCTGGAGCTGCTCGACAAGGGCGCCCTCCTCGTGGCGGGAGACGATCTCTACGGCGGCACCAACCGCCTCTTCTCCCGGGTTCGTGAACGGACGCAGGGTCTTCGGGTCCGCTACGTGGACACCACCGACCCGACCAACGTCGCGGAAGCCCTCGCGGAGCGCGGGGATGCGACCCCGATGGTCTGGATCGAGACCCCGACCAATCCGACGCTCAAGGTGACCGACATCGCGGCTGTGGCCGCGATCGCCCACGAGCACGGGGCCATCGTCGTGGTCGACAACACCTTCGCCACCCCCGCCCTGCAGCGACCGCTGGAACACGGCGCCGACATCGTGATGCACTCGATCACCAAGTACCTCGGCGGCCATTCCGACGTGGTCGGCGGCGCCCTGGTCGCGAAGGATCCCGCACTCGCGGAGCGGATCCGGTTCCTGCAGAACTCGGTGGGATCGATCCTCGGTCCCTTCGACGCCTATCTGGGACTCCGCGGGGTCAAGACCCTCGCGATCCGCATGCAGCGTCACTGCGAGAGCTCGCTGAAGATCGCCACCTGGCTCGAGTCCCACCCCCGGGTGGAGCGCGTGGTCTATCCGGGCCTCCCCTCCCATCCCCAGCACGAGGTCGCTGCAAGACAGATGCGACTCGACGGCGAACACGCCGGCGGCGGGATGATCACCATGTATCTGAAGGGCGGCCTCGACGAAAGCCGGCGCATGCTCGAGAACGTGAACATGTTCACGCTGGCTGAAAGCCTCGGCGGAGTCGAGAGTCTGATCGAGCATCCCGCGATCATGACCCACGCCTCGGTGCCGGCCGAACAGCGCGCCGCCCTGGGCATCTCCGACGGACTGATCCGTCTCTCCGTCGGCATCGAACATTCCGACGATCTGATCGCGGACCTTGAACGCGGCCTCGACGCCGTCTGACCCTCACGTGTCATCCGATCGATCCTCCATATTCTCACAGGCCCTCGAACTAGCGGCCTCGCGGCGCTACGAGGAGGCCGACGCCCTCGTGCGCAGAAGCGTCTCGAAGCCGGCGAAGGATGTCGAGGGGCTCGCCTTCCGAGGGCGGCTCGCGATCGTCGCCGGACGGGTGGGCGAGGCCAGGAGCCTGCTGGAGAAGTCGATCCGGATCCGGCCCACGCACGACGCCTACCGCCTTCTGGCCCACTACCACCTGCTCATGGTCGAGGACGAGGCCGCGATCGCGGCCTCCCGGGCCTCCATGGAACTCGACCCCGACGATCCGGAGCCTCGGGTCGAGCATGCGGCGATCATGATCGAGACCGGTCACATCGACGAGGCGGCTGAAGCCATCGCTCCGGCGGTCGATTCCCCGCGCCTCGACGCGAGGATGTCCCGGCGACTCCAGATCACTCTCGCATCGATCGAGATCCAGCAGAAGGATCCGGACGCCGCCATCGCCCGCCTCGATGCGGTGATGGCCGAGGATCCCCCGAAGATGGAGAGACACGGGGCCCTCGACCTGCTCGCCAAGGCGTGCGATCGAAGCGGACGGTACGACCGCGCCTTCGAGTCGGCCGCCATCCGCAACCGCGAGGCGGACACGCGGGTCGATCCCGGGAGCCTCGTCCGTCAGACCGACGCCATCATCTCGGGCACCGATCGCGACTCCCTGGCGAGGTGGCCGAAGGGACTCGAGGATCCACGCCCGGTGTTCGTCGCAGGCATGCCTCGATCCGGGACGACCCTCGTCGATCGACTCATCGATGCTCATCCCCGTGCCGCCGGAGTGGGTGAACTTCCGGTGCTCGAGCGTTTCGCGGACCGACTGCACAAGGCTCGTCGCCCCGGACCGCCGCCGGGATGCTTCGGCGAGATGCAGGAGCCCGCCTGGCGGGAGGGCGCCGCGACCGCGTTGCGTCAGCTCGAGGAACAGGGCGGAGACGCGGATCGGATCGTCGACAAGTCGCTGGCCAACGACCGCATGCTGGGGATCGCCTCGAGGCTGCTGCCGGGCTGCCGGGTGCTCCACGTGATCCGGGATCCCCGCGATGTCGCGGTCTCCTGCTTCCTCGGCCGCTTCCAGGACCACCGTCTCCCCTGGACCACCACCCTCGAAGGGATCGCGACCGCATGGCGGGAATCAAGGCGACTCATGGAGCACTGGAAGTCGGTGCTGGACATTCCGATCCTCGAGGTCCGCTACGAACGCCTTGTGAAGGATCCCGACCACGAGTTCCCGAGGATCATCGAGTTCCTCGGACTCGAGTGGGACGACGACTGCCGCCGCTTCCATGAGAAGTCGTCCCCGATCCGGACCCTCAGCTTCGACCAGGTCAACCAGCCGCTCTACACCTCGAGCGTCTCGAGACACCGCCACTACGAACGGCACCTCGAGGGGATCGACTGGCCTTCCTACGAATCCTGATCGAGTTCACCGGGCGACCCAGCGTCCGTCGCGTCGCAGCGGACGGATCGTCTCCTCGTCCAGCAGCAGACGATCCAGCCCCTCGGCGTCCACCTCCAGAAGCGGCGGATCCCGTTCGACCGCGAGGAGCGTCGACCAGCTCGGTCGACCGCTCTCCAGCAGCATCAGTTCGAACCGGAGCAGGGCGAGTTGATCGGTCCGGGACAGTTCGGGAATCCGGCGCCCGCCCTCCGAAGCCTCCTCCAGCCAGTTCACCCCACCCGGGAGGACGTCGTCCGAGGTCTCGAAGAGCCTGCGCACCACCGGATCCTCGAACAGCCGACAAAGCTTCACCATCCGACCGGTTCGAAACTCTCCGAACGCCTCGGAGACCTGGAAGGCGGTCTGGGGATCGGCCTGCCGCCGCCACGAGGCGATCAGCATCGGCGATCCGCCGGGCAGCATGGTCGCGGCCGCCCGCAGTCGTTTCCTGGTCCGGGCATCGGAGGCGAGCTCCGCGATGCCCAGCGCCGCGGAAGCGGAGTACTTCTCCCGATCGAGCCGCCCCGCCAGCCCGAAGAGTCTCCGAGCCACGCGACGCTCCTCCTCGGAGTCGCCGTCGGCGAGGTCCTCGGCAAGCTCGAAGTACGCCCGGGGGTCGGTCGGATCCAGCGCCTCGAGTCGTTGCTCGAGGGTGGTCGAGGCGCCGCCTGCCGACCCCGGGTGCGAGGCGGAGGCGGAGCCCAGCGCCATCGCGGACAGTACGAGGGTGATCACTCGCCAGCGGTCGATCATCCGAAACCTCCCAGCGGGTCGACGTCCCGGGGGACCATCCTGACCCGTTCGAGTTCCGCGAGGGACAGTGCCGACAGTCCGATCTGCTGCAGGCCGCTGGAAGCCTCGGCCCGGGCGGCACCGGCGCGTTCGATCACTTCCGCGATCGCACGACGCTGACCCGGCACCCGTGCCTCGAGGGCGAAGGCGAGGTAGTCGACCTCGGCGGCATGAGCGGCGACCAGAAGAAGCACGTCGTCGCCGGCGAGTCGGCGTCGGGCGGCGCGACGACGATCGATGCTCTCGATGGTCGATTCGCTTCCGATCGCGAGGAAGAGTCCCGATGCCTCGCGACGCATCGCATCCGCCGCGATGGCGGCCGCGTTCTCGGGACGACCGTCCCACCGTCCCGGCTCCCCACCGATGGTCCGGATCCGGGCTCGGGCGCGGGCGTGGATCGACTCGCCCAGTTCGCGCACGAACCGGTCGACGATTCCGGCCTCGGGGTCCAGAAGCGAGGCCGCATGCGATGCAAGGGCCAGACGGACCATCGAGTCGAGCTCCTCGCTGGACCGCTCCGGCAGCGGGGTGCCGGTGTACTGCTCGATGAACTCGAGAGTGTCCGCATTCATCGGAGCCTGACCGACGGTGTCGAGCAGCTGCATGGCCACCGTCGAACCGCGCTGGAACTGCTGCAAAGCGATGCTCCGAGCAGCCTCCCTCACCCCGCTGCGTCCCCGCCAGACCTCGGTGACCAGGGCGGCCGCGTCGAGCGGGCCGAGATCACCGGCGGACAGGTCGTTCCGAAGCTGATCGAGGGTCGTCATCCGCTGGGTTCCGTCCCGTCCCGCCCTCTTCCACTGGTCCGCCCAGGCCCCGTCGTTGGAGCGCCGGATCGGACTGGTCAGAACCTCGCGATCGATGCCGGCATCACCACTGTTCACCTGGAGCTCGACGCGGCCGAACTCGGCTTCCGCCTCCCGCCACCGCTCGTCGGCCAGCAGCGTCGAGGCCATGGCGAGCCGTTCGGCGGCAAGGGCGGCGGCCAGTCGATCGATCGGGGTCCGAGCCGTCTCGATCAGCAGTCCGACTTCCGGAAGCAGACGATCGAACTGTTCCAGCAGCTCCGGATCGACCGGCACCACCTCCCCGCTGGCGACGGTGAGACGCGACTCGGGCCATCCGGCCACCGCCCGTCCCAGCGCCGCGGCGCGACCATCGAGTCCGAGGGCAGGATCCGGCACGAACTCCGGTCGATACCACCCGATGCCCCTCGGTCCCTCCAGCAGACTGGCGAGCACCCACGTCGACTCGGATCCGATCGCCGGATCCTCGAACCAGTTCCGGTAGGCCTCGCGGACCGATCGGGGATCGGGTCCGGTCGAGGCCCAGTCGATCTCACCCACCAGCCGGCCGAGCACGTCCGCGGACATGCTCGAGACGGCGAGACCGCGCCCGTCCGTGAGCATCCGTCCGACCGCAAGCAGCAGGGCCTGCTGAAGACCGGCGTCCGAACGAACCGCCTGCTGGGCCTCGAACCACCGCTCCCAGGCGTTCGCGACCGAGGCTGCATCCTCGACGTCGGTGATCGCGATCAACGGCGGCACCGCGGCATCGAGGGCCCGGCCCGCCAGCGCCGCGAAGGGACCCCCTCGGGCATGACGCCCGTTGGAACCCGCGAGCCCCCTCTGGACGATCCGACGCGCCTGGGCGCGGACCGTGTCGGGAAGCGACTCGTCCAGCACGACGACCCCGAGCACCCCCGCCCGGAAGCTCCGACGCCAGGTGTCCGCGGGATCGGCGATCGCACCCTCCGGCTCGATGTTCAGATCGGCCACCAGACGTTCCGCGGTCTCCGGCGGTTCGGCCCAGCGGAGCACGTCGAGCAGACCGCGCACCAGGTTCGCACGACGCCCCGGGTCGAGCAGCGGCCAGACCGCGGACATCGTCTCGATCGCATGGCCCCACTGCGCGAGGCGGGCCGCGGAGGGGCGTCCGGGATCGAGCTCGAGGTCCCGGGCGAGTCGGACCAGATCCTCCTCGACGACGGGCAGACGCTCGACCTCCATCACCATGGTGCCCGGCACCGCCTCGCCCCGGAACATCGGAGGTCGTTCCCACTGGGCGGGCCGGACCAGTCCGGCCCGCACGCTCGGGGTGACCACATGATCGGGATCGATCGGGCCCTGGGCGGCCAGAGCCGCCTCCCGAGCCTCCTCCCGGGCGAGTCGTTCCGTCTCGATCCGTCGGACCTGGGGGGAAGGCGCAGTGAGGGCGATGACCAGGATCGCCCCGAAGGAGACCGCGATGATCGCGAAGATCGCGACCAGGCGATTTCTCGAAGCCGTGGTGTCGCCGCGGAACTCGCGACCCACCCCGTCACTGACCCTGCCGATCATCGCCTCGACGCGTCCCGGCTCGGGCAGCGGCGTGGGAGCGGCGGGCATCGGCTGGGCCATCGACATCTGGTCCAGCGTGCCGCTGACCCCCTGCTCGCGCATGAACCCGGCGAGACCGACCACGATGTGCCGCAGCTTCGCGGAATCAAGACCGGCCTGTTCGGCCAGACCGGCGACGAGCACCCGGGTCCTCGCGTTCCAACCACCACCGGCCACGAGAATCGACAGCACGAGGCGATCGAACGGCGTGAGATGCTCCACGGTGATCCGAGGAGTCGGTCGGACCGGCTTCGGCTTTCCGGCGATCGGTCCCTCCGGAGGCGGCGCCGAAGCGGTCGGATGGTTCGGGCGGCGAGGCGGCACCCGCATCGTGGAGGGACGCTGGGGTCGCTTCGGGACGGCCCGGACATCCGAGGCGCGAAGCGCCGCGGCGGCGGCGCGGAGTCGGCCCGCGGCAGCGTCCTTCACCGTGGGAGGGACCCCCGGACCGTCGATCAATCGCAGTCGGGTGGTCAGCGCCGCCTCGAGCGTCGCGGCGTCGATCGGCCCCTCGCCAAGACCGAGAACGGCCCGCGGTCCGGCCGCTCGACTGCATCCGAGCAGGGCATCCACCTTCGACTGGATCGAGGCATCGGTCATGATCCACCTCCCTCGTCGGGGGCGGTGGTCTCCAACTCGCGGAGAGCGATCTCGATCTCGACATCGAGGGATCGAAGCTGTTCCGCCCAGGGATCGGGGCCCAGATCCGGATAGAGGACCTCGAGCTGCTGGAACACCTCGGAGGCCTTCAGGGGATCCTCCAGCAGCAACGCCTGGATCTGCCGGGTCCGGGCCTTCCACCAGAGCTCGCTTCCGTCGGGAGCGCCTCGAAGCAGGCGTCGCCAGCAGTCGAGCGCGAACTCCCGGTCCTCGAGCAGAGTCGCCAGATCCCCGGCGGCCTCCAGCACCGAACCGTCGTTGGGGCGACGTTCCAGGATCTGCCGGTACCAGACGATCGCCTCCTCGGCATCCTGCCGGTCCCCGGTCGCCCGGTGGAGGGCGTCGAGGGACGAGGCGACGCTGGCCGCGATCGGAAGCATCCGCTGACGATCGAGCACGTCGAAGACCTCGGCCCCTTCGTCGGCCGCGAGCAGTTCGAGATAGCCGCGTCCCGCCCGGACCGCCGCCCTGGCGGTCGAGACCTCCACGCTGCCGTCACGCATCCGCTGCACCGCCGCACGGTGCACTCGCTGGGCGGAGAGCCGGGTCCAGCGGGCCGCCTCGGGCGAGTCCTCCACCACCGGCATCGCCTCCATGCGGTTGCTCGCGTCCTCGAAGTCGCCGGCCCCGAGCGACAACCCGATCCGCCGATACTCGACCTCGTTGAGCATGTCGGGCAGATCGTCGAATCCTCCCCGTTCGACCGCGAGTTCGATCTGAGCCAGGTAGCGAGCCGCCCGTGCGGCATCGTGCACGTCGATGTCGGTGGCGACCTCGGCCGCCTGACGCAGAAGCATGCCGTCGAGACCCCGGAGATCCGTGAAGATCCCCTCGGTCCGATCCGGTCGATCGAAGAGTTCGTCGGCGACCTCCAGCATTCGTCGCCCGGGCTCACCGCGCTCCCCGGTGCGGGCGGCTCGGAACTGGCGATAGAGCGCCTGCGACGCCCGTCGCCTGGCGAGCTCCCAGGTCGGATGCGAAGGAGGCACCCCGAGAAGCACCGCGAGATCCTCCTCGCCGGGATTCTCCGACACCGCGATCCTCCGGACCAGCAGGGACGGGGCCCGATCGTCGGCGGGGAAGGCGTCGACGAACCGGGTCGAGAGTCCGTCGCGTCGAGCCGCGGCCTCCGCGGCCTCCTCCCCCCCAGCCTGCACGATGCGGTCGAGGGCTACGATCGCCCCCCACAGGGCATCCGCTCGACGGTCGCCGCTGGTTCGCTCGGCCGCGAACTCGAACGCATCCGCGGCTTCCGCTGGTCGATCAAGCTCCAGCAGACTCCAGCCGACCAGCGCCAGGCACCCGGCCCGGGCGGTGCCGAAGACGTCGGCATCGGGTTCCTCGATCGCGGCCCGGAGATCATCGATGGCCTGCGAGAAGAACGCCCTTGCCGCGGTCTCGTCCCCCGCCTCCCGCGCCTCGAGCGCCATGCGGTACTGCTCGATCCCGCGAACGTAGCGGAACACGAAGCCCTCCCCCCCGAAGGCATCGGTCCCGAAACGCCCGGCCAGATCCTGGACCTGGGCGAGTTCGCCCCGACCCGCGAGGGCCGCAAGCGCGGTGGCCGCCACCCGGCGGGCGGCGGGGTCACCGGAGCTCACACCCCGCAGTCCGTTCACCGCCGCAAGACGCAGCCACGCGACCGGAAGCGACTGGTCGCCCTCGCGAGCGGCACGGTCGTCGAGCCGATCGAGCTCCTCGAGCATCGCCTCGAAGTCCCCGGAGTCCCCGAGGGCGGCGATCCACCAGCCGGGAATCGCCTGACGGGTGGCGGCATGGGTCTCCGGATACATCAGACGATCGAACCAGGCATCTGCCGCCTTCGCCGAGATGAGCGAGGCGGTGGTCATCCCCATGCCGAGCAACGCCCGGGCGAATCCCTCCACCGCCTGAAGATCGACCGAGACGTCCGAAGGGGATGGAATCGGTTCGTCACCCTGGAGCACCACGCCGAAGGCGAGCTGCGCCTTCTGCATCTCCGCCTCGTCCCCCCGGGCACGCCCGACGTAGTACCGACTCCAGCCTTCGAGCAGGGCCGCCATCGCCTGCCACTGCAGGGCGTCGTCGAGCCGTCGTTCCACCCGCCGCGAACTCGAGCGGGAGAGATTCTCGATCCGCCGGGTCATGGTGCGACGAATCGTCTCGAGCTCCTCGGAGAGCACCTCCAGTTCGGCGACCGCCGGGTTCACATCCCCGGGATCGGCCAGCTCGATCCGGTCGTCCTCCATGATGCGGGAGGCATTCAGGTACCGGTTCCGCGCCAGTGCCACTCGAAGACTCAGGCTCTCCTCGTCGGGCACGATCTCCAGAAGCCGGCGACTGCGCTCGACCAGTTCCTCCCGACGCTCCGGATCGTCCTCGGATCGAAGAAGGAGCGCGTAGACCTCGGCGAGTCGACCGGCGGCACGACGCCGGGCCTCGAGGTCGCCGGCCGCCTCCTCGAGACGCTCCTCGAGATGGATCGCCAGAAGATCGGAGAATCCCCGGGCCTCCAGCCAGCGGGCGGTGCGATCCTGGGCGGAGGCCGTCGGGGAGAGACCCTGCAGCAGCACCATCAGAAGCCCCGCGAGAACGAGGCGGACGGGATGTCCCGACTCATTCCACCACGGGGACATAGGTCACCTCCTTGAAACCGGCATCCCGTCCGCACTGGATCGCGGCGGCGGCGGCGGAGACCGTCGGCCCGTCATGGACCCGGACGAACAGACCCGGGCCCTGCGGAAGCTTCGACAACGCCTCGACCAGGGGACCTCGATCCGCGAATCGCCGATCGCCGATCGAGTACTCGACGCTTCCATCAACGAGCTTGACCTCGAGCACCTGCGGTTCGAAGTCCTGCTGAGCGGTTCCCCCCGCCTGATCCTCGATCGAGAGATTCGGACTCAACCGGTCCTCGCGCTGGGTGATCACGGTGGTGACGATGAAGTAGGCGAGCAGCAGGAACACGACATCGATCATCGACGAGAGCGAGAGCGTCACTCGTCGTGCCGATTGTCGATGTCGGGGTGCCAGTCGCATCGTTCAGTCAGTTCCCGGGGGCGGTGGCGATCCGGACGGCGGGAATCCCTGCCTTCTGGAGCGTGGAGAGGATCAGGTTCAAGGCTGACGTGGGGGCGTTTCGATCCGCCCGCACCAGCGGTCGAGCGGTCTCGCCCCGGGCTTCGGACTCCCGCGCCAGATCGGAGGCGAGACTCCGGATCTCGTCGATTCCGACCGCTCCGGAGGCGATCTCGTAGGTCCCGTCGGCGAGCACGTTGATGATCAGTCCCGCCTCGGTCGCGGCATCGGTCTTCTCCCCCGCCTCCTCGGGCAGATCCAGATCGGCCCTGGAGTACTGCGAGAGCTGTGCGGTCACGAGGAAGAAGATCAGCAACTGGAACACGATGTCGATCATCGGCGTCATGTCCAGCGGCAGCTGTCTCTCGCGTGGCCTGCGGGCGTTGAATCTCATGAACCGGCTCCACCGGGCTGCGGCGCGGCGGGCGAGGTCGGTCCTCCGCCCGGACGGGCGAATCCGGCGGGACCGCCGGAACTGGCTCCACTGGCCTCCAGCATGAGCACCATCCGGTCGAGTTCCTGCCCCGCCTCGGCCGCGATCCCGTCGATGCGGTTCCGGAAGACGGTGAAGAGCGTGACGCAGGGAATCGCCACGATGAGACCGAGCATCGTGGTCACCAGTGCGAGCTTGATGTTCCCCGCCAGCGCGGCGTAGTAGTTGGCATCGTTGACCGCACTGAGTTCCACGGTGTCGAAGGCGCCGATCATGCCCTGCACGGTGCCGAGCAGACCCAGCAGCGGAGCGACGGTCCCGATGATGCCCAGCCCGTCGGTGGTTCGGTAGAGCCTCGCCGCCTGCTCCTGACCGGCCTCCTCGAGCACCTGCTTGATCTCGAACGCCCCGAACGGCGAACGGATGAAGCGGGTCAGACCTGGAGCGAGGATCCGGGTCAGGAAGGTGTCGTTGGATCCGTTGCTGCAGTAGTCGAGGGCCTCCTGCACCCGTCCGTCACCGAGGAAGTCGCGGATCGCGAGCACCTGGGTCGGAGGAAGCAGGGCGGTGCGTCGGATCTGCACCGCGTGGACCACGACCAGCCCCACCGCGACCATGCTCAGGGCGATGATGATCCATCCGATCACCCCTCCCGCGGTGATGTAGACCATCAGGGATCCGGCGGATTCGACGGACTCCGCGGAGTCCGCCGCCTCCTGGGCGAACAGGAGGGCTGAGCTGAATGAATTCACGGCGCGTTCTCCGTCGGTTGCTGGTCTGGAAACTCGATCATGATCATGGTCCGCATGGCTCCGGCCTCCTCGTCCCGCCCGATCGCCTCGAGACCCTCGACGAGGTGGCGTCCCGCATCGAGTCTCAGAGCCGGGGGCACAGCCTCCTCCAGGGCCATGACCTGGACGAGATCGAGGACGCCCCGCAGGCGTTCCTCGTCGTTCTCGGCGTGACGCAGGGAGGCGCGACCGATCCGGTGCCGGGTCCATCCCACCTGCCAGTTCGGGGCGGTGCGGACCTGCTCGAGCAGTCGGCGTCTGGCCTGCTCCCGGATCCGGCGATCCGGGGAATCGGCGCTGGCGAGATCGAAGAGATAGATGGTCCCCGGGTCGAGTCCCCGCGGGGAGACCTCGGGAGGTCCCGACCCGTCGAGCAGTCGATTCCAGAGATCCCTGCGAAGAGCGGACGACTCGTGAATCCCGGGTTGACTGCGAAGACGCTCGCGCACCTCGAGTCCCGCTCCTTCGCCACTGACCGGAGGCACCATCGGCACCAGCCGGGTCCTCTCATCGACCACGTCGCCGAAGTAGGCGGCTCCGGTGAATCGATCGGTCCGGGCCTCGGACAGTGCGAGCTCACCGAGGATCACCGCCTGGGCCTGCACGTCATCGACGCGTCCCTCGAGAATCGCGGAGGAAACCAGACCCTCCAGAGCGAGAGCGAACATCGCCCCCTCCCGGTCGGCGTTCATGTCCATCGCCTCGAGGAACGCCTCCCTCGCCAGTCGAGCGTCCCCTCTTCGCAGGCGGATGCGACCGCGCCAGAGGCGGTCGCCGAGAGCCAGTCCCCGGTCGATCCCGACCTCCAGGTTGCCGTCGGAGGGACGTGGATCGACGGCCGCCAGGCGGTCCCAGGGCACCAGCTCCTCACGATCCAGGCCTCGATCGGTGCGAACCACCCGGAGACCGTCCCGGGTCGCGGCCGCCCGCTCGATGGGGAACGAGCCAAGTCCTCCGCGACGATGCACCAGCCGCTCGGCGAGCGGGGCGTCGGACGATCCCGGCATCGCCACGAGCAGACTCGTGAGGACCGGCAGGAGAAGTCGGAGGCGAGGACGGCTCATCGTCTTCCCGCTCCTTCCGGCACGAAGCGGAACACGCCGTCGGTTCGTGACGCGATGCTTCGCAGGGCCTTCTGACTCGCATCGGCGCTGAAGGCGATCGTGTTGATGATCGACGGTCGACGGCGGGAGCTGCCGTTGAGAAGGATGACCTCCTCCTCGGTCTCCGGGGGGATGATCCCGTCGGTGAGGAAGAAGATGGTGTCGGGAGGATCGTCGCCGGACTTGAACAGGTACTGAAAGGCGGGCATCGGTTCGGTGCCGCCTCCGGCCCGGATGACGTTGTCGATCCAGACCTTGACGGAATTGACCGTGCCTCCGGTGGCTCGCAGCCAGGACTTCTGGAAGTCGGGCACCTGGACCCCGCTCGAATACAGCGCGATCTTGAACTCGGCGAAGTCGGGCAGCGCCGCCAGGGAGCGGATGAGCTCGCCGAGGGCCAGCTCGATCCGGCCGTTCTGTCCCATCGAGCCGCTGATGTCCACGACGTAGGCGAAACGCTGACCGCGGGCCCGGATCCCGAAGAATTCCGCACCGGCACCCGATCCGGTGCCCAGACCGGTTCCCAGGCCCTCTCCCTCGGTCCCCATGTCGGTGTCCAGACCGGTGGTCGCGGCATCGAGCTCGAGCTTCGGAAGCTCCATCGAGTCGCTGGCCTCCAGGGCGAGCGAATCGTCGCCGCTGTCGGTGTTGAGCTCCGGCGTGAGGACGTCCTCGGTCTCCAGCGGTTCGAGCATCTCGGTCAGGATCTCGTCGGGAAGGACCGAGAGATCCAGCACCACCGGAGTCGGTGCCGGCGGCCCGGGAGGAGCCTCGAGCTCCGTGAAATGAAGCCAGATCATGATCGCGATGTGGATCGGAAGACTGACCGCGACCGCCAGCAGAGCGAGGTGGATCCGTCGCTGTCGGAGCAGCCGCCGGCGTTCCTCCTCCAGGGACTCGATCCGGGCGGCAAGGGTCGACCTGCCGTCCGGATCGGAGCTGGATGGTGGTGCGGACATGCTCATGCGGAACCGACTCCTCGACGATGCGATCCTGGGGTGGCTGGCCCTCGGAAGAGACCTACGCGACCCGGCGATGGATTCAACCGCTCATCCTACGAATACGGGATCCTCCCTGTTGAGGGGCCTTCCAAGGGGGTCGAGCCCGGGGCCTCGCTGGTATCGTCCGGGCGAGGCTCCTCCGACCGGGCCATTCCAGCCACTCCCCTCTGGCGAGCGACACACCGATGAGTCAAGCCCCCAAACGGGTCATCCTCAAGATCAGCGGCGAGAGCTTCTCCGCCCCGAACGCCCTGGGCATCGATTCCGGGCAGCTCACCCACATCGCCACCGAGGTGGCCGCGGCCTGCCGGCTCGGGGTCCAGGTGGCGGTGGTCTGCGGAGGAGGGAACATCATCCGCGGGGCCACCCTGGCCGGGGACGGCACCATCGACCAGTCGACCGCCGACTACATGGGCATGCTGGGAACGGTGATCAACGGCGTCGCCCTCAAGGAGGCCCTGGAGCGACAGGGCATCGAGGCGCGGTGCATGTCCGCGATCAACATCACCGCGGTCGCGGAACCCTTCATCAGGCTTCGAGCCCTTCGCCACCTCGAGCGGGGCCGGGTGGTCGTTCTCGTCGCGGGCACCGGCAATCCGTTCTTCACCACCGACACCTGCGCGAGCCTTCGAGGGATCGAGATCGGCGCGGATCGTCTCCTGAAGGCCACCAAGGTCGACGGCATCTACACCGCCGATCCCAAGACCGATCCCGACGCCACCCGATACGACCACCTCACCTTCGCCGAGGCGATCGAGAAGCAGCTCGGCGTCATGGACATGACCGCGCTGACCATGTGCCGGGAGCACGATCTTCCCGTCCAGGTCTTCGACTTCCAGGTGCCCGGCAACATCGCCAAGGTGGTCGGGGGCGAGACCATCGGAACCCTGGTCGACAATCGATCCTGATCCCTCGTCCCCCGCCCGGATCCCGCCCGAAAGGATGGATCGCGGCGGCACCGTATCCCCTACAATCGCCTCCCCAGCCACCGCGCGGCGACGTCCGCGACGAGGAGAAGACCGATGGACATCGATGAGACCCTGCTCGAGTGCGGCGACACCATGGACAAGTCGCTGGAGTACCTCCAGAAGGAGCTTCGCGGCATCCGGACCGGTCGCGCCAACACCGCCCTCCTCGAATACGTGAAGGTCGAGTACTACGGCTCGAACACCGACCTGAGGGAGCTCGCCGCCATCTCGGTCGCGGAGAGCCAGCAGCTCCTGGTGAAGCCGTTCGACCCCGCCGCCAAGAACGACATCATCAAGGCGATCGAGGCCGCGGAACTCGGCCTCAACCCGATGGCCGAGGGCAACGCCATCCGCGTGACGGTCCCCGCCCCCTCCGCGGATCGTCGCAAGCAGCTCGTCTCCCAGGTCAAGAAGATGGGCGAGGACGCCAAGGTCTCCTGCCGCAACGCCCGACGCGACGCGATCAAGAACATCGAGGCGACCGGCAGCGAGCAGAAGCTCTCCGACGACGACGTCGATCGCGCCAAGAGCGAGGTCGAGGACGCGACCAGGCAGCACGTGTCCAGGATCGACGAGATGGTCACCCGGAAGGTGGCCGAGGTCGAGGACGTCTGACCCGTCCGCCCGAAGCCGGAGGGGCCTCCCGGACCGACGGCGACGTCGGAATCGGCGGTCACGAGGCTCTCGAGCTCGAAATCGAACCGATCGCCACCGGGCCCCGGCCTCCGGTTTGACCACGGGGCCGACCTGGGGGACCATGCACCCACCGATATCCTCCGCCGGGAGAAGTCGTGCGCTGCCCCTTCTGTGAATCAGACAAGATCCGCGTGGTCGATTCCCGACCCAGTGACGATGGAGCCTCCATCCGTCGCCGTCGGGAATGCGAGGACGGTGACTGCGGCAAGCGCTTCACGACCTACGAACGGGTCGAACAGGTCCGGAAGCTCGTGGTGGTCAAGCGCGACGCCACCCGGGTGCCCTTCGACTCAGACAAGATCCTCAAGGGTCTCCATGCGGCCTGCGGCAAGCGTCCGATCAGCGAGGAGGCCAAGGAGGATCTGGTCCGGATGCTGGAGGACCAGCTTCACCGCGAGTTCGATCGGGAGGTGTCGACCTCGGAGATCGGCAAGCGGGTCTCGACCGCCCTGCGGGGGATCGATGCGGTGGCCTACATCCGGTTCGCCAGCGAGCAGGAGCAGTTCGTGGGGGCCGAGGACTTCGCGGCACTCCTGGACGAGCTGAAGCGAAAACCGCCACCGCCCCCGAACCAGGAACCCCTCTTCGAGGAGGGGTGACGCGGCCCATCGGGTTTCGAGCCGAATCGGCCGATCGGGCCGCAACGGCCCCGCTGGCCATCGGAGCGTGATCGACCCCGTACAATCAGGCCCACCCTTCGGTACCCAGCCCCCCCACGAGGCCCAGCCATGCCCCGCATCACGCTTCCCGATGGGAGCGAACGCAGCTACGACGCCCCCACCACCCCCGCCCAGGTCGCGGCCGACATCGGTCCGGGACTGGCCAAGAGTGCCCTGGGAGCGACCATCGACGGCGTCCTGTGCGACCTGTCCACCCGGATCGACGCCGACTGCGAACTGTCGCTGGTGACCCCGAAGACCCGGGAGGGCGATCTCGACGAGAACGCCCTGTTCCTCCTGCGTCACTCCGCGGCCCACGTCATGGCGGAGGCGATCACCAACCTCTTCCCCGGCGTCCAGCTGGTCTACGGTCCCCCGGTCGAGCAGGGCTTCTACTACGACATGGCGTTCCCCGAAGGTGCCGCGATCTCCAGCGACGACTTCGAACGGATCGAGGCGGAGATGAAGCGGATCGTGAAGGAGGACCGCCCCTTCACCCGCTACGGGATGCCGCTCGCCGAAGGCATGGAGAAGCTCCTGGCCGAAGGCTCCAAGTACAAGATCGACAACGCCGAACGAGCCGCCGAGGCGGGCTCGGACGAGCTCTCCTGGTACGCCACCGGCGAGCCGGGCACCGACTGGGAGGATCTCTGCCGGGGACCGCACGTGCCGTCCACCGGCCGCATCGGCGCCTTCAAGGTGATGAACCTTGCCTCCAGCTACTGGCACGGCGACGAGAACAGCGACCGGCTCACCCGCGTCTACGGGATCGCCTTCGCCGACAAGAAGCAGCTCAAGCATCACCTCCAGCTGCTGGAGGAGGCGAAGAAGCGGGATCACCGCGTGCTCGGCAGGCAGCTTCGGCTCTTCCACATCGACGACCAGGTCGGACAGGGCCTCGTCCTCTGGACCCCCAACGGGGCCGTGGTCCGCCAGCAGCTCCAGGACTTCATCGGCGAGGAACTTCGCAAGCAGGGCTACGACCAGGTCTTCACCCCGCACATCGGCAAGCTCGACCTCTATCGCACCAGCGGCCACTTCCCCTACTACCAGGAGAGCCAGTACACGCCGGTCATCGATCGAGCGCAGATCCACGAACTGGCGACCGAGGGCTGCTCGTGCGGCGAACTCGCCAACCGCCTCGACGAGGGCGAGATCGAGGGCTACCTGCTGAAGCCCATGAACTGCCCCCACCACATCCGGATCTACGCGAGCGAGCAGCGGAGCTATCGCGATCTCCCGGTGCGGCTCGCGGAGTTCGGCACCGTGTACCGGTGGGAACAGTCCGGAGAGATCGGCGGGCTCACCCGGGTCCGCGGCTTCACCCAGGACGACGCCCACCTCTTCTGCCGAGAGGATCAGATCGCGGAGGAGGTCCAGGGCTGCCTCTCGATCGTGAAGCTGATCTTCAACACCCTCGGCATGACCGACTACCGGGTGCGGGTCGGGCTGCGTGATCCCGATTCGACCAAGTACGTCGGGGACCCCGAGAACTGGGACAAGGCCGAGGAGGCGTGCCGCGAGGCCGCCCGAGCCCTCGGAGCCCCCTTCAGCGAGGAGCCGGGCGAGGCGGCCTTCTACGGCCCCAAGATCGACTTCGTGGTCAAGGACGTGATCGGCCGGGAATGGCAGCTGGGCACGGTGCAGGTCGACTACAACCTGCCCGAGCGGTTCGGCCTGGAGTACATCGGGGCCGACAACGCCCGGCACCGGCCGGTCATGATCCACCGCGCCCCCTTCGGCTCGATGGAACGGTTCGTCGGCGTGCTCATCGAGCACTTCGCCGGCGCCTTCCCCTGCTGGCTCGCGCCCGAGCAGGTCCGCGTGCTTCCGATCAGCGACAAGAGCGCCGACTACGCTCACGAGGTCCTCGGCAGGCTGAAGGCCCTGGGGATCCGGGCGACGGTCGACGACGGTTCGGAGCGGATCCAGGCCAAGGTGAAGGTCGCGACCGACATGAAGGTGCCCTATCTGGCGGTCGTCGGACCTCGGGACGCGGAGAACCGCGAGGTCTCGATCCGAGCCTTCGGCATCGAGCGGAACCTCGGCTCGATGGGCCTCGAGGAGTTCCTGGAGACCGTCGCCACCGAGAGCTCGACTCGTGGGGAGACCCGACTCGTCGATCGCTTCGAGACGGTCGAGACGGGCTGAGTCGACCGACCGACTCCATTCGAGGAGTCGACGGCACCCCTCGAAACACGGCCGCCATGACGAGAACGCCACCCCCGTTCTGCCCAGACGGGGGTGGCGTCGCTCCACCGGAATCATCCGATCGAACTGGAGGATCGAGTGATTCTCAGCGTCGTCGTCTCCGGCCGGCAAGGCCGAACGCCGCGAAGGCGAAGGCGCCGACGGGGCCCGGGACCACGCTGGGAAGCGTGAAGACCTGCGCGTCGCCGTCGAAATGCACGCCGGGGTACTGGTGGTTGTAGGACAGGTTGCCGGAGACGGAGAACGTGGTCTCCGTCGCGAAATCGTTCATGACCACGAAGCGGCCGATCATCACCCGGTCTCCGGCCGCCACGTTGCCCTGGCCGTTGAACGGATCGTTGTTGTACCAACCGGCATCCGTGGTGACGCTGCCGGCGATCGCGCCGTCGAAGTTGGGGTCGAGCGTGGCGAAGAACGGGTCGGATCCGCTCATCGCACCCATCGTGACGAAACTGTCGATCGCCACGTTGCCTCCGAGCGAGGACCATGCCGCCGACCAGTTCCCCGAGGGATCCGCATCGTTGTGGATGAAGCTGCCCTGGCCGAGGGAGATGTTGATGTCGTAGACGTTCAGCAGCCTGAGGTCGTCACCACTGTCGTTGGCGAGATAGAGGTCGAGCACCGTGTGCGAACCGTGCCCGGCCGGAAGCTCGCCGCTGGTCGCGGTCCGGCCGTGGACATCGGCGTCGAAGGTGAAGGTCACCCCGGCCATTGCCGGACTGGCGACGATGATGGATGACCACATGAGGTGGCGACATCTTCCGAGCATGACATTCTCTTGGTACGGGAACTGGTGCGGGAACGGGAACGAACGGGATCGGAGGCGGGAACCTCCTGTCGATCCGCGGAGCGGGAACTCCGGACCTGCGGGTGCGGGCCATCTTCGACCACCGGATCGTACCAGACACCTCCCCGACCGCAGAAACCCAAAAGCCCGATCCGGCAAAAAGACCGCTCCGAGCACCACCCGAACGACTCGGCGGCTGGAACTCGGCTTGAACCAGGGAGTCGGTCGATATACCGTCATGAACTGTCGACCGGTGGCGTTCACCGGTCGTCGACGAGTCGGGAGCGAAGCCGCTCCCCCGGACCTGCTGCCGCATGCACGTTTCCGCCTGGCCCGCATCATGAGGACGCCCAGCGTCCACCCCATGCCGGCCCTCGTCGCACCCCCCCCGACCGACTCGACCCCCCTCCGGACCCACGGCGGATCCGGGGGACGTCGCTGTGCATCCTTCCCCATCACCGCCGCCTGAGAGGAACCTGACCATCGCCATTCGACGCAGAGGATTCGGACGCGACGACATGCGTCCCACCGGCCCCCGCATGAACGAGCGGATCCGGATCACCCCCATTCGACTCATCGACGAGAACGGCGAGCAGGCCGGGGTCGTCGAGACGCCGGATGCCCTTCGACGAGCCAGGGATCTGGGCATGGACCTCGTGGAGATGGCGGCCGACAGCCGCCCCCCGGTCTGCCGGATCATGGACTACGGCCGGTACAAGTACGAACAGTCGAAGAAGGAGAAGGCGAACAAGGCCAAGACCAAGACCTCGGAGCTCAAGGAGGTCCGTCTGGGGCGATCGATGAAGATCGATCCCCACGACATCGCCATCCGAATGCGACAGGCCCGGAAGTTCCTGCTCGAGGGCCACAAGGTCCAGATCGTCCAGCAGTTCCGGGGCCGGGAGATGGCCCACCGGCACCGCGGTGACGAACGCATGCGGGACATCATCGCGGAACTCGAGGAGATCGGAAAGCTCGAGACCGATCCCCGCATGGCGGGTCGCCGGATGAGCGTGATCATCGGGCCCGACAAGCGGAAGATCGAGGCCTACCGTCGGAAGATGGAGGCCGAGGGCAAGGCGACCGAGGAGAAGGACCCCAAGGTCGCCGAGGAGGCCGAGGAGGTCGCCAAGGCCGAAGCCGCCGAGAACAGCGAATCCGCCGAGGATTGAACCGACGCCCGGCGTCGTCCGAACGACACCGGCTCCCGCCCGAAGGCGCGGGGGCCGGTTTTCAATGCCCACCCCGTTCCAATGGCGGAAGACCGCCTGCGGAGGTCCACGCCCGTCCTCGAGCGGATCAGGTACCCGGTGATGCCGCAGGGACGGGACCATCGAAAAGAACCGGACCCCACCTTTCGGCGGGGTCCGGTTTCATCTCTGTTCTCAGCCTGTTCATCTCCATCTCGGCCTCATGGGCCTCGAAGGGAGGGAATCGGCTTGATCTCAGGCGCGTCGACGGCGACCGGCGATGCCGGCGAGGCCGAGGAGGGCGAGAGCACCCGGCGCGGGGACGAGGGTGATCACCGCGGTGTCGGAGCTGACCCCGACGAACAGGTCGTCGACGTAGAGGCCCGGGTCGCCACCGGAGTTGGCGTACATGCGGATCTGGATCACGAGGCCGTCACGCTCGCCACCGTCGGAGTCGAAGGTCCAGGTGTGGGAGAGCTGCTGCCACAGTTCGCCGTTGTCCGCATCTCCGGAGTAGGTGCTGTTGCCACCGGCGCTGCCGGAGTACGCGGTGATGTCGCCACCACTGGTGTAGCTGCCCCAGATGCGAAGCGATGAGCTCGCGCCCAGCGAGTCGTCCCAGGCCCAGAAGCTGCCGTCGATGATGTCGCCATCAGTGAGGCCGGTGATGTGAGCGACGAAGGTCTGCGGGGTGCCGCCGAGGTCGACTTCCTGCAGGAACAGCGATTGGGTGCCTCCGTAGGCCTCCGAGCTGCTGTTCTCGTAGAACATGCCGTCGTTGTTGTATCCGCCGAGGATGGTGCCGCCGTCTTCCCAGCCATAGCTGGCCTGGTTGGCGAATCCCGCAAGAGCGGGGGTGGCGCAGAGCAGTGCTGCAGCCACAGCTGTCGTGGAACGAATCATGGTGTCTCTTCTTCCTGTCTATCGAGGGGGGAAAAGGGAGAGGAACAGTCTGGGGAAAGCCGGACGGGGAGAAGTCCGGTTGCTCATAATGTATGAGTTGAAGTCGCCGATTAGAAGCACGGAATCGACGAATCGAGCAATTCTTGCAGACCCTGAACAAATTCCTTCAAACCGCGACCGTCCACGAGCCGGCCCTGTCATAAGTGCGGTTTTGACATGCCCTTGAGATTGAATCCAAGGACTGAATCCCCCGTACCGGCGATCTTCTAGTCCCGAATACAGGCCTTGCCATCCGGGTCGTCCCGGCGACAACAGGCATCGAGCCAGGAGACCCGGTCCCCGACCGATTCGGCCTCGGCGGGATCATGGGTGACCATGACCGTGGCCACCCTCGCCTCGCGGAGCAGGGTCATGGTCTCGGCCCGAATCTCGGTCCGAGTCTCGGTGTCCAGGCTGCTGAAGGACTCGTCGAGCAGCATGACCCGGGGCTGCCGGGCCATCGCCCGAGCGATCGCGACCCGCTGCTGCTGACCACCACTGAGCGTATGCGGCATCCGGGAGGCGAACTCCAGCATGCCGACCCGGTCCAGGTGCTCCTCGGCCCGGGCGGCCCGCTCCCGTCTTGGGATGCCCCGCATGCCGAACATCACATTGCCTTGCACCGAGCGGTTCGGAAACAACGCGAAATCCTGGAAGACGATGCCCACCGGTCGTCGTTCCGGAGGTTGATGGACTCCCGGCCCTTCGATGACCTCCCCATCGATCGTGATGGTCCCGCCCCGGGAACGCTCGAGTCCCGCGATCAACCGCAGCAGCGTCGTCTTCCCTCCACCGGAACATCCAAGGACACAGTGGACCTCACCACTGGCCACCGAGAGACGGCACGACTCGATGACCGAGGGCTGACGACCGTAACCGAACTCGAGATCCACGATCTCGAGCACCGAGGGCGGGTCGTACTGGGGAAGACTGGTCATCGACGCTCGATCTCCGTGTCCGAGCCGAGCCCGGACTCGACCTGTCTGGCGAGCAGGATCACCGGGATCATGCCGACGAGCACGATCAGCAGGGCTGCGGTGGAGGCCTCTTCGAGCCGTTCATCCGACGCGAGCTCGTAGACCCTCACCGCCAGCGTATCGAAGTTGAATGGCCGGAGCATCAGCGTCATCGGAAGCTCCTTCGCCACGTCCACGAAGACCAGGAGCCCCGCCGCGATCAGACTTCGACGCAGCAGGGGGAGATGGACACCCAGAAAACTCCGACTCGCTCCGGATCCGAGGGTCCGGGCGGCATCATCGAGATTCCGGTGCACCCGCGAGAACCCTGCCTGGACGAAGGAGAGACTCACCGCCAGGAAGCGGGTCTGGTACCCGATCAGCATCGCGACCACCGAACCCGTGAGGATCAGTCCCGGCCTCCATCCGTCCCCGAAGACCCCGGTCCAGGCGTCGTTGATCCGGTGATCCAGCCATCCCAGGGGGATGAGCAGCCCGAGGGCGATGACCGGACCGGGGATCGCGTAGCCCGCCCGGGCGATCCCGGCCGGAATCGCCGTGGAGGCACCCGGTCGGACCCGGGCGGCGTAGCCGATGACCACGGCGAGGACCACCGCGATCACCGCCGCCAGCAGCGCCAGCCAGGCGGTGTCGAAGGCGAGTCCGGCAAGCATCCCGCCCCCTCGGGTGTCCCCGCCCTCGATCGCCAGCTGCCCGAGCCGGGCCGCCGGCAGGGCGAACCCCATCAGCACCGGCGTCGCACACAGCACGGTGGCCGCGACCGAGGCGACCCGACCCATCACGATCCCCTCCGCCCGGTAGCAACGGGTGCCGGTGCGGTGATACCGACGCCCCCGCCGCAGCAGCCATTCCAGGCCGATCAGCATGAAGAGCGCCGAGAGGAGCACGGCGGAGAGCTGAGAGGCACCCATCGGGGACTCGAGAGCGAACCGGGTGCGGTAGATCCCGGTCGCGAAGGTGTCGACCGCCAGGTGGTCCACTGCGCCGAAATCCGCGACGGTCTCCATCAGAACCAGCATCAGTCCGCCCGCGATCGCCGGCCTGGCCAGAGGCAGTCCGACCAGGGCGAAGGTCGCCAGGGGACCTCGTCCCAGCGTCCGACTCGCCTCCAGGGCCGCCCGGGACTGCTCGAGGAACGCCACGCGGGCCGCGAAGTAGACGTAGGGATAGAGCGCGAACGACAGGACGACGATCGCCCCGCCCAGGGAACGGATCCTGGGAAACCAGTACTCGCCGGCGACGAGATCGAAGTGGTCCCGGATCCAGGTCTGCACCGGTCCGCTGAACTGCAGCAGATCCGAGAGGGCGTACGCCGAGAGATAGGCGGGGACCGCGAGCGGCAGCAGCTGCGCCCAGCCAAGGAGCCTCGACCCGGGGAATCGGTAGGTCGCGAGGATCCACGCCGTCGAGACGCCGATCACGCCCGCGAGCAGGCAGACCCCCACCGCGAGGATCACGGTGTTTCCCGCGTAGACCGACAGACGGGTCTCGACCAGGTGCGCCCAGACTCCGTCGGAGGAACGAAGGATGCTCGAGAAGATGACGAGGACCGGCACCACCACCACGAGGGAGGCGAGTGCCCCACCCAGAACCCACGGACGCCCGGTTCGCGCGCCGATGGATGTCATGAAATGCCCGCGTCGACTCCAATGACCACACTGGCGTTGCCGAGGGCGTCACGGAAGCGGTTGCTCGCATCCGCCATCCGACGTCGGTCCGCCATGGGCACCTTCGTGTACGGAGTGGCGGCCACCACACCGGAACGGAAGTACGGCTTCAGGGTCTCCTGAGCCATGGCCTGGGCTTCGTGAACCTTCCGGGCCGCCGCGGGGTTCGCTCGAACCACGAGGGCGTCGAAGGGCTGGTACTGGCTGTAGGCCCCGATCCAGTTGTGCTTGAAGATCAGAAGGGTCTGGTCGCTCCAGGCCTCCTCCTCGCTGGAGATCTTCTTGGCCGCGACCTCGTTGGTGAGGGCGTACATCCCGCCGAACTGGCCGGCGGCGTCGAATCGATCCCGCTCACCCAGCTGGGTCTTGAGCTCACCGATGCTCTGGTTCAGCCGGACCGCATACGGCAGGGCCGCCTCGACATCGCCGTATCCGAAGAGCAGGGCCTCGATCTTGTGGAAACCTCGGAAGTTCTCGTCGGTCTCCCCCGCATCGAAGGCGTAGGGACGGGCATCGATGTCCGCATCGACCTCCTCGAAGGCGTAGGCGAGGGTCTCGATCTCCTCGTAGGGAGGCCTGGCCACGATGTAGGCCTGTCGAGCCGCGGCGAGGTCACCGGATCGGATCGCGGCCTCCAGCTGCTTGCAGAGCTTCGCCTGGGCATCGCACTGCCTGCTGAAGTAGGCGACGCCTCCGGCGACCGCGGCCTGTTGTTCGGGGGAGTCGTCGGCCCCCGATCGTCGGGCCCGTGCCGAGGCGGGTCGGACCACGGCGGCCATCCCGGCACCACCGGCGATGGAAAGAGCGAGCATGTCTCGTCGGTTCATGGCTTGAAACTCCGTTGTCGATCCGTTCTCAATCAACGCCAGCCGGCACGATCCATCGTGCGGACCGCCTTCTTGTTGTTCGCCCCGAGCTTCGACGCGTTCAGCGAATCCGTCTTGTACGGGCCGAATCCCATCAGAACCTTGCTGGTCGGGATGTCCACGACCGAAGGATACTCGTAGTTGCCTTCGGCGAACTTCGTCTGGGCGGCGTCGCTGGCGAGGAACTCGAGGAACCTGACCGCGTTCTCGCGGTTGGGGGCGGTCTTGACCACGCCTCCACCGCAGACGTTCACATGCGTGCCACGGCCGTCCTGGTTGGGGAAGATCACGCGGACCTTCGAGGCCACGTCATTGTCAGCCTGCTTCTGGCTGCCGATCAGGCGGGCCAGGTAGTAGTGGTTCACGACCGCCACGTCACCCTCGCCGGCCGCGACCGCGCGGATCTGATCGGTGTCGCCGCCCTGGGGGGCTCGAGCCATGTTGGAGACGATGGCTCGACACCACTCCTCGGCACCACTCTCGCCGTTGGCCTCGATCAGGGAGGCGACCAGCGACTGGTTGTAGATGTTGGAGGAGCTTCGGATGAGCACCCGGCCCTTCCAGCTCGGATCCGCAAGGTCCTCGTAGTCGAGCTGCAGGTCCGCGGGGACCCGGTCCTTCGAGGCGACGATCACCCTCGCCCGCTTGGTGAGGCCGAACCAGAGTCCCTCGGGATGACGAACCGATTCGGGCAGCCTGGCCTCGAGCACCTCGGAACGGGTGGGCTGAAAGATGCCCTGGTCCTCGGCCATCCGCAGTCGCCCGGCATCGACGGTGATGAAGACGTCGGCGGGAGAGAGATCACCCTCCTGCTTGATGCGGGCGAGGAGGGTGTCGGACTTCCCCTCGATGATGTTGACCTTGATCCCGGTCTCGTCGGTGAACCGCTTGATGAGTGCATCGTCGGTGTCGTAGTGACGCGCGGAATAGACGTTGACGACTTCCTCGGCCATGCTCGGGGTGGCGTGGAGGAAGCAGGCGACGAGGGCACAGACGAGCAGTCTGAAGGTCATGACGATGGGCTCCGGTTGGATGAGACTGGTTCTCAATTGGACGAAGCATCGTAGTCACGAGCCGCAGCACTCGCAAGATCCCGCTCCCCTTGGGACGCCGTTATCGGGGCTAGAACCGCTTGTGAGAGGGTCGGCCGCCGTCACCTCGGATCCCCCCCAGCGCCCTTGCGATCTCCAGATCCTGCTGGGTGGTGATCTTCAGATTCCGCTCGTCCCCCTCCACCAGCGTCACCGGTTCGCCGAGTCGCTCGACGAGCATCGCGTCGTCAGTGGCGCCTTCGAGGTCCGACTGGGCGTAGGCGCGTCGAAGCAATTCGATCTCGAAGAGCTGCGGAGTCTGCACGCGGTACAACGATTCCCGGGAGACGGTCTCCTGCACCTCGCGAGCCGCGACCTGATGGCCCGGGGGCGGAGCCTGGGACTCTCCGTCATCCTCGCCGCCGAGGATGTCCCCGGCAGCGCCGTCGTCATCGAGACCGAGAATCGCATCCACGGTCGCATCCCGCTCCGCGGCCTCGAAGAGCTCCGCACCGCACTTCTTCAGGGTGTCCCGAAGCGGCACGCCCGGAATCACGGCGGCACGAGTCCGTCCCGCCTCGAACACCCGATCCACGAGTTCATCATCGAGCAGCGGACGAGCCCCGTCGTGGATCGCGACGTGGGTGCAGCCCTCGGGCACCGCCTCCAGAGCTCGCAGCACGGTCTCCCATCGATCCCGCCGTCCGCCTTCGACGACGGTGCCACCGAGGAACCCCAGGGGCGCGCCGTATCGATCGCGGAAGCTCTCCAGATCGTCGGGAGGTCCGGCGACGATGATCGCGTCGACCTCGTCTCGCTTGGTGAAGGGTTCGACCGAACGAAGCAGGACCGGACGTCCTCCGAAGTCGGACGCGAGCTTGTCACCCGCCCCGAAGCGATGTCCGGAACCGGCGGCTGGAACGATGACGGCGACTCTCATGCCAGGATCGTACGGTCATGCCGCCGGAGAGGGGTCATTCGCCGGAAGCGGCATCGTCGGAGGTCGTGGACCCCGGCTCGTCCCCGGGTTCCGGGGCCTTCTCGACCGGAGGCTCCGTCGGAGGGCCGGGAGTCCCCCGCTCCCGGGCCGATTCCGCGGGCTGGGTGAGGGCGAGGATCGCGATCGAGGTCCCGTACGCGGTCGAACGGTCGAACACGCGGTCGTTCCACCCGCCGGCCTCGTCACGCACCGACATGAGGAGCGCCGCAAGGCGTCCACGCTCGGCCTCGCGCTCCTCCTCGGGCAGATGCTCGATCGCCTCCGCCATGCATCCGTGGGCGTACATGAAGTAGTAGGGAGCCACTCCGTAGGGTGGAACGTGGGTCCCGGACTGCCCCTTGCGCTTGAGCAGTTCGTTCCAGTGTTCGAAGAACGCCTCGCAGGCGTTCCGGATCTCCTCGGGCTCCGACAGGCCGAGCTCCGAACGCACCGTGACCACCGCCGCCATCCGCCCGATGGCGCCGGGGATCTGGCTCGGTGGATCGGTGGTCTTTCGTCGAGACGCGTAGGCGACGTAACCGTCCCGACCTCGAGTCAGCTCGAGACCCGCGGCGGCCCGATCCACCATGCCGTCAGGGACCTCGAAGCCCTGGCGAGCCGCCTCCCTCAAGGCCTGGATGGCCGGCGGGGTCATGAAGGGACTGGTCGCGTCGGGGCGGTCAAGGGGACCGCGTCTGGCGTAGTTCCAACCACCCACCCCGGGAATCTCGATCCGGTCCAGCGCATCGATGTAGAAACGGATGGCCTGGTCGGTCGCGGCGGCATCGTCCTCGGCGACCAGCCCCCGCTCCCGTAGCTCGAGCAGGAATCCGAGGGCGTAGATGTAGCCCCAGCCGCGCACGTCGTAGCCGCCGGCGTAGTCGGGGGTCATCCGGGGATGCGACGTCGACTTCACCACGAAACGCCTCGACCGCTCGAGCGCGTCCCGCCGGGCCTCGTCTTCCGCGACCCCCGACGGTCTCATCACCGCCCGCGAGGCGATCGACGTGCCACCGACCCGGTAGCCGATCGGAATGACGGTTCGACGCCGACCGCGACCTTCGATGAGTGAATCGGGGTCGTCGGCCTCGGCACGGACGCGATACACGCCCTGGTAAGGCCACTCGTCCTTGTTCGCTCCCTCCTGCCGAGCCAGCAGGATCCCGAGAGCCTCGCTCACCGCGGCCTCGATGTCCTCGGCCTCGATCCGGTCCTCTCCGCGGACCTCGGCCTCCGCCTCGACCGCCTCGTCGACGGCGTCGGCGTCCTGGTGGAATCCGTGAACCGCTGCAGGCAGGGCCGACAGGGCGAGGATCGCGGCTGACAGTGATGTCTTCATGCCTCCAAGGTACCGCCTGCGATCGCCGACGAGCGTCAATCCCCGGAATCGGTCTCTTCATCGCCCTTCGCGTCATCGGATGCGGGCATGAAGAGGTGTACGTACATGTCCTCGGCGTAACGATGGGTCTCGGGACCGTCGAAACCGGGCAGGCCCTCGAAGTCGTCGGCCAGGTTCTCGGGGGTGCGAAGCACGAGGAACGATCGATCCTTCATGACCGAACGACATCGGGCCGCGAGCTCCAGCAGTCGGACCCGCGTCGCCTCCTCCCTCCACAGGGGGTACGGGGGATCGAGGAAGACGAGGTCGCAGTCCCGGGGCGCCTGAGCGAGGGCCGCCGGACCGAACGCGTCGGCCTGGACGACGGTGGCCCGCGAACCGCAGCCGAGTTCCTCGACGTTGAATCGAAGAATCGCCGCAGTGCGTCGATCCTGCTCGACCATCACCACGTCGGTGGCCCCGCGACTCACCGCCTCGAGGCCGATGGTTCCGACGCCGGCGAAGAGATCGAGCACCGACGCCTCCTCGAACCAGCCTCGCAGCAGGTTGAAGACCGACTCCTTCACCCGTGCGGTGATGGGTCGGGTGACGTCGGAGTCGGGAGGACTTTCGAGAATGCGTGAGCGATACAGGCCGCTGAGGATCTTGAGCATGCCGACAGTATCGCCGCCAGGAGGTCGCTCGGCTATCGTTGCCCTCCATGCCCGATCTCGATGCCACCCTCCCGAGCAGCCTGCGAGCGATCTCGGAGCACGTCCGGCTGGGTCCGGACGTCCCCTGCCTGGTGGTCCGACCGGACCCCGGAGCCGTCTCCGAGAACGCCGGCGCCCCTCCGTTCCTGCTCTGGATGCATGGTCGGACCGCGACCAAGGAGCTCGATCCGGGGCGATACCTCCGCCTGGCCCGGGCCGGGATCGGCAGCTGCGCGATCGACCTCCCCGGCCACGGTGAACGAGGCTCCGAAGCGGGCATGAGGCCCGAGGCCCTGCTGGACAACGTGGAACAGGCCGCCTCGGAGGTGGACGACGTGGTCACCGCGATGGGCCGGATGGGGTTCGACCTCGATCGAATGGCGATCGGCGGCATGTCCATGGGCGGCATGGTCGCTCTGGTGCGACTCCAGCGGGCCCACCGGTTCCGGGCCGCGATCCTCGAGGCCACCAGCGGAAACTGGCGGGTCCAGCACCAGCGTCAGTTCTTCGACCATGAATCTGCGGATCGGCTCGATCCGATCCAGCACCTCGATCGCTGGCGGGAGCTTCCGGTGCTGGCCGTGCACTCCAGGCGGGACGAATGGGTCGAATTCGAGGGCCAGGTCGCCTTCCTCGACGGACTGCGGGCGACGGTGTCCCATCCGGAATGGATCGAGGTGATGGCGCTCGAGGAGACCGGAGCCCCTCATGAACATCTGGGGTTCGGACACCGGACCAACGAGGTCAAGATCCGGGAGGTCGAGTTTCTTCGCACCCACCTGCTCGGCGGACGTTGAGGCGTCCGGTCCGGATCAGCACGGTCCCCAGGCGCCGAGAAGCACTCCGAGGTCGCCCCCGTTGCACACGCCGTCGCCGTTGAGATCGAGATCGCAGGGTGATTCGCCCCATGAACCGAGGAACACGCCGAGGTCGCCACCGTTCACCGATCCGTCGCCGTTGAGATCACCGGTGCAGGGTTCGGCGAACCCGCCGAACTCGAACTGGATCTCGTAGACGTTCTCCTGCGACCCGGTCTGCTGCACGTTGAAGGTGTAGGTGCCGGGACCGAGCGGATAGCTGAAACCGGAACCGCCCTGCGGAGCGCCGGAGAGACGGTCGAGCATGTTCGTCGTGGCGTTGGGGAAGCGGACTCGATTGAGGTGCGATCCTCCGAGGAAGTCGCCCGAGGTCGAGTTGGCGGGAATGACCGAGGTCGGTCCATCGTCGATCATCACATAGCTGGTGTTGCCGAAGCCCCCGGTCGAACCGTCGTAGTAGTCGATCAGCCGCATGGAATCGAGGGTCACACCCTTGGGAATGGTGAGCGTGAAGTAGTCGCGGGTGTCGATCGGGGTTCGAACCGAGCCCTTCACCAGGAGGACCGCATCCTCGATCGTGCCAAGCGAGGTCGGGGCCACCGCATTTCCGGAGAGATCACCGGAGACCGTCTCGTCGTAGACGACGTCGGCGAGCAGGGCTGACTGGGTGGTGAAGGCGACAGCGACGGCGAGGAGGGTGCGACTCATGATCTGAAGGCTCCGAGGAGGGTATGGAACCTATCTTCGCCGATTCCGGAGCCCGGATTCATGAGTTTTTCGTCATTCGGGGCGAATAGGCGACCGACCCTGCCAGATCCGGGTCCCGTTGCCCCTGGCCACCAGCTGCTTGATGAAGGCCTCGTATCCGGCCTTGAAGCGGGAATAGTCGCGATCGAAGTAGGTCGCGATGATCGCCCGCCCCGCATTGGGGCCCAGCAGTCGCCCTCGACGGCCGGCGGATCGATCGGCGTCGTAGAGGCTGGTGGCGATCCGACCCTCGGAGGCATCACGGAGCAGACGTCGAAGGCCGGGCAGATAGCGACCGTCGGCGCCCTCCACCAGGTAGTGGACGAGCACCCAGACCTGGGCGTAGTAGGTCAGCAGGGAACGCTCGCCCGATGAGACGAACGCCTGGGGCGGTCGGGTGACGAGCTCGTCGAGATCGATCAGCCGTCCTCGATAGTTGGCACCCCGAAGCTGACCGTAGCGCTCGAGGTTCCGCCAGGGCATGAAGCGGGGTTCCTCGTCGCGTCGCCGGAACGAATGACCTTCCGCGTAGGCGGCCAGGCCCTCCTCGAGGAACGTCGGCAGCGGGTGCCGGAACACCGTCTGGGTGTACTGGTGCCAGCCTTCATGGGCGAGCATGCACAGCGTGTCGTAGCGACCGATGTCCCAGAGGACGCTCTCGGCGTCGATGGTGTAGCCGCCTCGTTCGATCGCGAGATAGGTGCCGGCGCTCCGACCCAGACGACGCTGGGTCCAGGCCGCCCACTGCGGTCGGTCGTCGAACACGAACGTGCTCATGCGCTCGGTGGGTGCCGGAAGCGGTCCCACATCGGGCACGAACGTCGTCCCGGCCTCCCCGAGCCGCTCCCCGATCGCCGAATCGGGAGGCAGTGGCTTGTCGGACAGCGGGATCATCGACCGGTAGTGATCGAGGGCGCGGGCGGTGAAGATCGGCAGCACGTCGCGGGTCGAACCCTCCGGCAGCGTGACATGAAGGAGATGAGTCGGGGTCGTGATCATCTCGCCTTCGTACCGTCCGAAGGCCCACGGTTCGCTTCGGATCTCCTCGGGATCCAGCGACGCCCCGATGCCGTCGGCTCCGAGGGTGGGGATCGCGGCTCGTGCCGCAGGCCGAGGTGGCTCCTGCGGCGTGCAGGACACCGTCACCGCGAGGGGAAGCAGTCCGATCGTGAGCCACGAACGAACGAGACGACGCATCGAGGTGACGGATCCGATCCGCATGAGGTCATCCTAGCGGCCGGATGGTCCAGACCGGGCGATTCGACGCTCGGAGGGGCTTCAGAGCGATTCAAGGCCGGCTTCGGCGGCCGCCAGATCCGCCTCGGCGGCCTCGAGCATGCGACGGGTCTCCTCGACCAGGTGAGGCGGTGCGTTCTGCACGTACCCCGCGTTGCCGAGCTTGCCCTTGAATCCCGCCACCTGCTTCCGCTTGGCCTCGATCGTCCGGGTCAGTCGTTCCCGTTCGGCGTCCACGTCCACGGCATCGACGAGATTCGAGAGCAGGACCTGCCCGCCCTCGAAGGGAAGGGCCATCGCTCCAGCCGGAGCACCCTCGTCGGCGTGCACCGCCTCGAGACCGGCGAGGGTCTCGACGGCGCCTCCGGCCGCCGACACCAGTTCCAGAACCCCGGCGGGCGCATGCAGGGTGATGCGCCGCTTCGGGGGGACCTGTCGTTCCCCGCGAAGATTGCGAATCGCCGAGACGAGGGTGCGCACCCGCTCGAACATCGCCTCGGCATCCTCGTCGTGCGTCGTCTCCCCGAGCTCCGGCCACGCCGCGATGATGCAGCGATCCGCGGGCGGAAGACCGACTCCCTCGATCCCGGTGTCCTCGAGGGACGGCCGGATCGCATCGAGTCCGCGGACGTGCGGCCAGAGGGTCTCGGTGACGAACGGACACACCGGATGCAGCATTCGAAGGGTGGCGTCGAGCACGGCATGAAGCCGGCGCTGCTGGTCGAGCCGGTCGCGGACCGTGGGCTTGACGGCCTCGAGGTACCAGTCGCAGAAGTCACGCCAGATGAAGTCGTACATCGCCTCCGCGTAGCGGTTGAACTGATACACGGCGAGCGAGTCCTCGACCTCCCGGAGCGTGCGACGAAGCCGGGAGACGATCCAGCGGTCGGCGAGCGACGGGGCCCCGTCCTCCACCGCCGGAGGCTCGAGATTCCCCAGCGCGAACCGGGTGGCGTTCCAGAGCTTGTTGCAGAAGTTGCGACCCAGGTCGAACCGGCTGGAGGTGTTCCTCGCAAGGGGACGGTCCGCCGAGGGCTCGACCTCGCCCACCGCGACTCCGTACGCGGTGACCATCTCCCGCGAGGGGTCGCCGGGCGACTTCTGAAGCGGAGCCGCGACCTGATGTCCAGAGGAGTTGCGGATGAAGGCCGGTGTGAAGGTCTCCTCGGTATGGGGACACACCAGATCGACCGGCATTCGGACATCCTGGCTTCCGGTCGCGAGCTGGGCGAGCGTGAATCGCATCGCGTCGGATCCGTGACTGCGGATGATGTCGCGCGGGTCCACGCCGTTTCCGAGGCTCTTGGACATCTTCTGGCCGTGCCCGTCCTGGATCATCGCGTGGATGAAGACCTGGTCGAAGGGCAGCCGTCCGAGGAAGTATCGGTTGAACATCACCATGCGACTCACCCAGAGGGTGATGATCTCGCGCGCGGTGCAGAGGACGTTGCCGGGGTTGAACGCCTCGAGCAGCCGGTCGCCCTCCGGAATCGCATCCGGATGCGCCGCGGGATCGGGCCATCCCATGGTCGAGAGCGGCCAGAGGGCGCTGGAGAACCAGGTGTCCAGCACGTCGGGATCCTGTTCGAACCCCGCCGACTCCAGATCGGCCCGGAGCGACGACTCCGCGTCCTCCCCCCCGAGGGCGGCCGCCCGCGGAAGACAGATCGATTCCTCGATCGAACCGTCGGAGAGTCGTCGGACGCGATGGGCGGCCCCGCGTGCCGTCCAGTCGCCGGAGACCTCGGTCATCGAATCGTCGGTGGCCAGGGACGCCACGTCGCCCTCGGCATCCGCGGCCGACACGATCCTCGACCAGACGGGGATCCGGTGTCCCCACCACAGCTGCCGGGAGATGCACCAGTCGCGGATGTTCTCGTGCCAGTTCTGGAAGGTCTTCGCATAGCGGTCGGGGAAGAAGACGAGATCGCCGTCACCCTCCCGCGCCGGCCCCGCGGGGGCGGCATCGCCCCGCTGCCCGTCGTCCATCGCCCGGAGTGCGGAACCGGCGAACCGGTCGTCGGTCACCCGCACGTACCACTGGTCCGAGAGATACGGCTCGACCGGCACGTGGCTTCGGTAGCTGTGCCCGACCGCATGTTCGTGATCCCGGATGTCCTCGAGCAGGTCGTTTCGCTTGAACCACGCGACGACCGCCTTCCGGGCATCCTCCCGGGAGAGGCCGATGAACTCGGCACACGCCTCGGAGGCGTCGTCCCAGCCGTGGACGTCGGAGATGGTCCCGTCCGGCGCCATCACGTTGATCGCCTCGAGCTCGTGCCGGAGACCGATGTCCCAGTCGTTGGGGTCGTGAGCGGGCGTGACCTTGAGGAACCCGGTGGCAAGAGCCGCCTTGGGATCGTTGATGGCCTCGGCCCCCAGACCGAGATCCTCCGCGATCGCGGACGGCAGCACCACGTAGTCGTCCTCCACGATCGGGATCTCGCGACCCACGATCGGCAGCAGGACGGAACGCCCGCGAAGCGCCGCCGCTCGGGGATCCCGGGGATTCACCGCCACCGCGGTGTCGCCGAGCATCGTCTCGGGCCTGGTCGTCGCGACCGTGACGTGACCGTCGCCGTCGGCCAGCGGATAGCGGAGGTACCACATGTGCCCCGGAACCGTCCGCATCTCCACCTCGTCGTCGGCCAGCGCGGTCCGGGTCGCGGGATCCCAGTTGACCAGCCGCTTGCCCCGGTAGATCAGGTCGTCGCAGAACAGACGATGAAACGCCTCACGGACCGCATCGGCGCAGACCGGATCCATGGTGAACCGGGTCCGTTCGAAGTCGCAGGAGCACCCCATCTCCTCGAGCTGACCGAGGATGGTGGCCTCGTATTCGTCCTTCCACCCCTGGACCTGCTCGACGAAGGCCTCCCGGGTGAAGTCGGAACGACGTCGTCCATCGCGGAGAAGCCTCTTCTCGACCACGGTCTGGGTCGCGATGCCGGCGTGATCGGTGCCGGGCATCCAGAGAGTGCGATCACCCCGCATGCGGTGGAACCGGGTGAGAATGTCCTGGAGCGTGTTGTTGAAGGCATGCCCGAGGTGCAGGGCCGCCGTGACGTTGGGCGGAGGGATCAGCATGCCGAAGGCGTCGCCGGACCCGTCCGGATCGGCGTGGAAATCGGCGTGCTTCGCCCACTCGGCTCGAACCAGGGGCTCGGCCTCGTGGGGCGAGTAGGATCTGGGAAGCGCCTCGTCGGCGACGGAACGATCGGAAGCTGTGGCGGACATGATGCCTACATCCTACGAGACCAGCGATCATCACCCCGGACCCGGTGCCGCCTCCCGCCGTCCGGAGACCCTCGCACGGCTGATCGTCCTGGGAACCCTCCTCCTGCTTCCGGGATGCGGGCGGGAGGGCGCGGATCCCGAACCCGACGCCGGATCGACCTCCACCAGTCGAAACGACCCGGACCTCTCGGCCGCGGATCGCGATACGAGTCTGAACGCGATCGATCGACTGCTGACCGCGGGACGGGCCGATGCTGCGACCACCGTGGCTCGAACCCTCGCGCGAAGGCTTCCCGACGACCCGCACGTCGGCCTCGCCCTCGGACGATCCCTGATCGCCCTCGGCAGTGAAGCCCGGCGGGATCCGGTCCGTGGTGCCGAGCGGGCGGAGATCCTCTCCTGCGAGGCCGTGGTGGCGATCAGCCCGGTGTACCAGGCCTGGCGTTCCAGAGGGGCCGAGGCTTCCGAGGCCCGGCTCAGCCTCGGCCTCGCCCTCGAGGGATCGGATCGACTCGAGGACGCGATCGAGATCTACCGCGAAGCGGATGTCGAGGTGGACCCCGTGTCCAGACTTCATCTGGGACTGGCCCTGCTGAGGGCCGGTCGTCCGCAGGACGCCCGCACCGTGTTGATCGAGGTCGAGGCGAGGCGTCCCGACGATCCGTTCGTGGTCTCGGCTCGAGCCGAAGCGGCCTTGATGCTGGAGGAACCGGAGGAGGCTCGCCAGCTCGCCGGGCAAGCGGTCCGATTGGATGGCGAATCATGGCCGATCCGGGTCCGAAGGGCATCGATCCTCCGACGAACCGGTGACCCCCGAGCGGCCGTCGAATCGCTTCTCGCCATGGACGAGTCCTCGCGACTGGAGATCCCCCTGCTGGAGGAGCTCACCGAGGGATGCCTCGCCCTGGATCGCCCCGATGCCGCCGCTGATGCATGGGCCGCCCTCTCCAGAGCCCGACGCGAAGACGCATCGGCATCGATCGGGGCCGGCCTCCGGGCCTCGGAGCTCTACGCCCTCGCCGGTCGGGACGACGAGTCCTCGACCTGGCTGGAGATCGCACTGGATCTCGACCCGTCGGATCCGCGGATCGACGCAGCGGCACGGCGCATCGACGAGATCCGTGCCGCCCGGACCTCCCCCTGATCCGGATGCATCGAAGGCGTCATGTCCTTCGACCGCGGACGGTCTTCATCGAAGGTGTCGCCCACCGTCGATGGGGATCACGATCCCCGTGGTGTAGGTCGCCGCCTCGGCAAGGGCCATGACCAGGTCGGCCGCCTCCTCCACCGTGCCCGCCCGCCCCAGGGGCACGCGTTCCAGGTAGCGATCCCGCCTGGACTGCTCGAAGGAGTCCGCCCACGCGATCACCCCCGGGGAGATTCCGAACACCCGGGTCGGGGCGAGATCGATGGCGAGGATGGGGACCAGCGACTCGAGGGAGGCCTTGCCCAGGAGATACGGAGTCGCGCCCGCACGCGGTCGGAGCCTGGCGTGGACGTCTCCGAAGAGCACCACGGTCGCACCTCCGGGCCGGGTCGAGCGGGCCAGCTCGTCCTTCAGTCCCGCGGCCAGCAGCGCCGGCCCCGCGGCCTGGGCCGCGGCCTGCTCCTTGAAGTCGTTCATCGTCCACGACTCGATCGACTGTTCCTTGAACGGCGCTCCCGCCACCACCAGCAGATCAAGCACCCCCTTCTCCCCACGATTCGACAGGAACGAATCGATCGTCCCCTCGTCGCACAGATCGACCGCCGCGACCCCGGTCACGGCACCGACCGCATCGGGTTCGGCAAGCAGCGAGTCCGCCACCTCCGAGGCATCCTCGGTACGGCGGGCGGTCAGTGCGAGATTCCATCCCTCGCGCAGCAGGCGACGTGCGGTCTCCCGTCCGGTGCGGGAGGTGACGCCGATGATCACGGCCTCGCCGGTCCGGGGGAGCGTCGACATCAACGGACCTCGTCCTCGCCGGGATCGACCTCGACCCGACGGGCCGATTCCTCCCAGGGATCGGAGGCACCGAAGTCGCGGGACTCCCGCGACTCGCTGACGATTCTCGACTGAAGGCCGGTGCCTCGACCGAGATCACCGGATCGCCGTGCCATACGGAATCGGAACATCGCCACCGTGAACGGGATTCCCAGGAGGAGCAGCAGAACGATCCCGAAGAGGACCACGCCCGCATCCATCTCCTTCAGATCCCGTTCCCGGGGCGTCAGGTCCGAAGGGGCCGAGGTGCTGCCGACGGTCGCGGTCTCCCCGGAGGAGCCCCCGGGTTCCGAAGCGTCCGATTGGGCTGGAAGGCTGGTCATGGGGGCAGTCTACGGCCCCGACGAGAGGGATCGGGCCATAGAATGAGGGACGGTTCCGGGGTTGCGGACGCCTTGCCGGTTCGTGAGCCTCCGGAGTCCGGACAGGGAAGCGAGTTCTCGTGCCGAAGACGTCCAGTTCGAACTCCCGGGCTTCACCACGGCCGCGACGAAGGTCGTGGCGACGTCTCGTCGGCCACGTGCTGGTGGGCACGGGGCTCCTGTTCTCGATCATCATCCTGCTTCGCAATCCGATCCTCTCCCGGATCCTCGGTTCCGAACTGACCCGCATGACCGGCGGCGAGGTGACGGTGACCGACGCACGCTTCGAGGGACTGACCCGGGTCCTGATCGAGGGGATCGACATCCGCGCCCCGAAGTGGAAGGGCCCCTCCGGGGATGTGATCCACGTCGAGAAGGTGGTCGCGGATCTCCTTCCCTCGACCCTGCTGGGCATGGGATTCGGCTTCGACCGGATCAACGTGGAATCGGCGCGGATCCGGGTGGCCGAACGACACGACGACCCGACGGACATCAACATCGCCTCGCTGGGCCCCGAAGAGGAGGACTCGGAGAGGGACGACGACGAGGATGAGAGGGATGACGAATCGACCGGGCTCGAGGGTCTGGGTTCGATCGTGATCGATCACCTCGAGATCGAGACCGGCATCGCGAGGGACGACGAGTGGAAGCTCGCGAACATCGCGGTCTTCCGGGCGAGGATCGATGCCGAGACCTCCGAGACCGGAACCCACACCTTCGTCCTCGCCTCGGTGGACGACGAGGCCAGCTTCGACATCGCGACCGGCACCCTCGACTCGCGCACCGGCGGCTTCACCCTGAGAACCGACGACGTCGATCTGAGTCGCGGCACCTCCCTCGCGCTCTCCGCCAGTGCCCGGGCGGTGGTCTCCGCGATGGAGATCGGCGGCACGTTGCGCACCGCGAACGTGACGTGGACCCCCGGTGGCCTGCCCAGCGCCGAACTGCAGATCGACGACCTCGCCTTCAATCCCCCGTCCTTCGACGGACTCGAATCGGAGTGGGTTCGATTCGCAGACGGTCGGATCACCGATGAATCCCCCCCCCTGCCCCGGATCGAGCTGGCCCGCGGCGCCATCAGGCTGCAGGGGGACATGCTGGAGATCAGTGGACGCGGAGGCCGCCTGGACCGGGCGACGGATCCGGAGTCGCTTCCGGACTTCGACCTCGCGGCGGTCTTCAGGATCGAGCTCCCCGGACTGGTCGGCGAACTCGAGGACTCGAGCGTCACCGACTGGGGCGACGCCCTGCTGGAGACCGCCCCCTTCTCCCTCGAGGTGGAACTCGATCGGTTCGTCCGACAGGGACCGGCGGTCGACGTGCCCGTCGATCTCCCGCGGGTCGTGGCCTCCGCCCTCGAACTGCTCACCGCCCGCAGCTGGGATCTCGCCGCGACCGCCTTCATCCGCAGGGAGGGCGGAGGGCCCGACGCCCCGGACGCCCCGGACGGCGCGGCCGCGAGGATCGAGGCCGGTGCGGTCCTGGATCTCGTCGACGGCGTCGGGATGTACGAGGAATTCCGCTACCCCCTTCACGACGTGAAGGCCAGACTGGTCGTCGAGAACGAACTGATCAGGATCCTCCGCCTCGAGGGATCGGGGCCGGGTGGAGACCTCATCCGGCTCGAGGGCGAGATCGACGGCACCGGCGACGACGCCGGAGTCGATCTCCGACTCAGCTCCGATTCGATCGCCCTCGACGACCCGCTTCTGGCCGCCCTGCCCGAATCGACCGAACGCGGCCTCCGCACCCTCTTCGACAAGGAAGCCGCCCGCCGTCTCGAGGCGGCGGAACTGCTCCCGAACAAGGCGTGGATCGCGGAACGACAGCGTCTGCTCCCCGAGCTTCGCGAACGGCTCGCGGGTCTCGAACCGGACTCACGGGAATGGTCCTCGGTCGATTCGCAGATCCGGCGGACCGAGATCCTCGTGAAGCAGGGTCTCTTCGAGCTCGGCGGTCGAGGAGCCATCGATCTCAAGATCCACCGCCCGCGGGTCCTCGGACATCCGGTGGCGGTCGAGGGACCCATACGACTGGAGGGGGTGGGCGCCATCTTCTCCCGGTTCCCGTACCCGCTGATCGTCACCCGGGGCGAGATCATCCTCGAGGATCTTGCGGTGATCATCGCCGGCCGGGGTCTCGAGATCGCCACCACCCGGGGCGGCACCGGATTCGTGAGCGGACGAGTCGATCTGCCCCGGGACGGTCGGGGGGGGCGCGACGTCCATCCCACGCTCGAACTGAGGGTGCGGGACGACAACCTCTCGACCTGCCTGCTCGCCGCGGTGCCTCCGGAACTCGAGGGCCGTCCCTCGGCCGAGGCGATTCCCGGATGGCCCGGAGAGGTGCTGGCCGAAGCGGTGAAACCGGTGCTCGCGATGGGACTGGTAGGACGACTGGACTACGTGGTCAGGATCCGGACCGACGAGGAGGGGGACGCGCTCTTCGACGTCGCTGGAGATCTGATCGACGGCCGCACCCTGCCCCACGAGGACTCCCGGTTCGGCGTGGACGAGGCGGACTTCCTCTGGCCACGTGGATTCAGCCTGTCCGAGGTCGATGCGAATCTCACCATCGACGACGATGGAGTCGAACTCGTGAGCTTCACCGGACGACGCGGTGAAGGCGGGATCCGGGCCCGCGGACACTACGACTTCGAACTCGAGCGAGGACGCGGGATCGCCAGGCTTCGCAACATGGACGTCGGGGAGTACCTGCTGGATCTCATCGCCCCCGGTTCGCAGGCCGAGGCCCGCAGACTCTGGGAACGATGGAATCCCACCGGACGATTCAACGCCGATCTTGGATGGTCCCGTCGTCGATCCGAGACCGGCCTCGACATCACCGCGGAACCGCTGTGGGCCGAGATCGACACCACCAGTGGTCGAACCCGGCTCGAACGGGAACGTGGTCGACTTCGTTTTCACGAAGGCTGGCTCGAGATCGACGGACTCGCGGCCGAACTCTCCACCGACGATCGGCTGGATGCCGCGGTCCGACTGGACGGTGGGTACGGATACGAGGAGGAGGGAACCCACCGGAGATTGTCCGGGGTGGTCGACACGGCGGTCTTCGAAGCTCCGGTCATGGAGGAGGTTCTTCGAATGACCGCCGGCGAGGCGGTCGCCGACTGGTGGCTCGATCGAGCTCCTCGCGGTCGATTCGACGGCCGGTTCGGCGTGGGCACCGGCGGCGGCGAGGCCGTCGACTTCGACGTGGATCTCCTCCCCACCAGCTTCACCCTGCTCTCGAGGGTCGGCGACCCCGCGAGCCGGGGCGGAGGCAGGGTCGTCGGCGATGGAGCCGTCGCCATCCATGATCGTCGCGTGGAGATCGGCCCCGTCCGGCTCGAGGCCGGGAACGGTGCGGAGGCGCGTTTCGAACTGATCGTCGAGGATGTCGAGAAGCCCGAACTCGCGGCCCGATTCGGTCTCACCCTGCCGCACACCGACCTGCCCGAGGCGGGCTTCGCACCGCCCCCGTTCTCCTCGGTGCTGGAAACCGAGTCGGTGTCGGGGAAGTCGATCGAACTGGAAGGAAGCGCCCTCGCGGTCTACTGGCGGCCGGAGAACGCCCCGGAACCCGAGGATCCGGACATCCCCCGCCTCTACCGTGCGTCTGGCGTTCTGGACTACGACGAACTCACCTGGGATCTCGGCGGATCACCCGTGGTGATCGAACCACCCCGCGACGGTCTGGCCCTCTCCCTCGAGGCTCTGGACGGCGTTCCCACCGACTTCGATCTTCGCGGTGACATCCCGGTCATCGACGTGGTGGGACGACCGGTTCTGGGCGTGATCGCCCGGGGGCGTCTCGCCACCGAGACGGAGTCCGCATCGCCGACGTTCCTCATCACCGGAGAGCATGGAACGATCGGACGCGGCGAGGTGCGGTTCGACATCGAAATCGAACCGACCATCGATCGCTACCGCTTCGATGCCACCATGGCGGACGTCGATCTGGACGCTCTGGAGACCGCCGATCAGACCACCATGACGACCGTGAAGAAGGCCGGCCCGACCCCGGGACGACTCTTCGCGAGGATGTCCATGGAAGGCCGCTACGACGAACCCGACAGCCGGGTGGGACACGGACGCGTCACCGTCCGGGACGCCAGCTTCGCGGAAGGCGGGACCCTCGCCCTGCTCCAGCTCGGACAGCTGCTGCCGCCGATCCGGGATGAGCTGGCCATCGCCTCCACGGAACTCTGGATCGACGGCGAGGAGGTCCTGCTCGAACCCATCATGCTCGAGTCCGATGCCCTGACCCTGGAAGGCTCGGGTCGGATGCGACTCGATGACTGGATGTGGTCCCTCCGCCTCCGGCCCCGCGGAAGAGTCCCGGGCTGGAGCGACCTCGTCTCCGCGATCTCCGGCACCATCGCCGCCATCGACGTGGGTGGAACCCCCGCCGAACCGGTGATGGAGGTGGTGCCGCTTCCCATCCTCGTCCCCGCTGAGGATCTGCCGGCGCCGGCGGAACCATCCGATCCCCCTCTCCCCACGACTCCCTCCCCGGAGAACGACTCTTGACCGACCAGCCGCCATCCCGGCGTTCGGACGCCCACGATCGCGATGAAGCGATCCGGGCGCTCGCCCTCAAGCATGCCGACTGCGACGACCCTCGGGATCTCAGCCTGATCGAGGCCATGATCGCGACCGCCCTTCGACTCGGCCGCGACGAGGCGGACACCAGCGAACTCAAGCTGATCTCGTCCGCGATCAAGGAGCTTCGCTATTCCTACCGGGTCTTCCGCCCCTGGAAGAACCGCCCGAAGATCTCGATCTTCGGTTCGGCGCGGACGCCCGAGGATCACCCCGACTACGAGGCCGCGAGGGAGTTCGGACGCCTGATGGGCGAGGCGGGCTGGATGGCGATCACCGGCGCCGGGGACGGCATCATGAAGGCCGGCCACGAGGGGCCCGGACAGGAGAGGAGTTTCGGACTGCGGATCCGGCTGCCGTTCGAGACCACCGCGAACGAGGTGATCGCCAGCGATCCCAAGCTCATCAACTTCCGCTACTTCTTCACCCGCAAGGTCATGTTCGTCTCCCATTCCCGGGCGATCGCCGCCCTGCCCGGCGGCTTCGGGACGATGGACGAGCTGTTCGAGGCCCTGACCCTCATCCAGACCGGGAAGTCGCATCCGATGCCGGTGATCCTGCTCGAGGGGGATGGTGGGACGTACTGGCCCCGCTGGCTGTCCTTCGTGCGGGAGGAGCTCCTGGACAACGGCTGGATCAGCGATAACGACCTGGACCTCGTCGAGATCGCGAAGAGTCCGGCCGATGCACGCGACCGGGTCCTCGGCTTCTATCGCAACTACCAGTCCAGCCGCTACGTCGGCGACGAATTCGTGATCAGACTTCGACGGGCTCCGGACGCGGACTTCGTCCGCCGTCTGGAGGAGGAGTTCGGCGACCTGACCACCGACGGTCGGTTCAAGGTCGGCGGAGCCCTCCCCCGGGAGACCATCGACCTGCACCTGCCGAGATTCCACTACCACTCCCGGCGTCGGGACTTCGGCACGGTGCGGAGGCTGATCGACCGTCTGAACGAGGTCCCGGTCCGGGACGACGATCCGACGGGCACCGTGGAGCCCGAGACGTGATCCACCGCCTGATCCCGCCCGGACTCTGCATGATGCTCCTCGGGTGCGTCGGTGATCCCGACCTCGCGACCGAAGGTGCGGGCGGTCCGATGCCACCCACCCCCGCGGAGACGAGGTCGGTCAACGATGAACCCGGCCTCATCGTGGAGAGGCTGCGCATCCTTCCCGGTCAGACCGGGCCGGACCCGATCGTCGCCAGCCTGGAGTCGCTCGATTCCGACATCGACGGCGTCCCCGGCTTCCGGAGCCAGGGCTTCCTCGCGATGGTGATCTCCGCTGCGGAGCTCGCCCGGCTGGAATCGAACCTCGCCCCGTCCGCCTTCGCGGGCCGCACCTGGCATGGTGAAGCCACCGGCTGGCGGTCCACCGCGAATCGCAGGCTCTCCGAGGGGAGCGCAATGCTCATCGAGGGTCGGTCACGCCGGATCTCCGATCAGATCCTGACCCTCGCGATCCGCGGGTGGTCGATACCGACGATCGACGGCTCGGAGCTCTACGTGGAGATCGTCCCCCACCTCGAAGGCGGCAGACTCAATCTCCTCCAGGCCCCGCGTCAGATCGGCGAGCTGCGGGGAACCATGCTCTGCGACGTGCTCACCTGCAGCCTCGAGCCCGACGAGTGCCTGCTGCTGATCTCCGCCAGCGATCTGGAGACCGGGAGTTCCGAGGATGCGGAAGCCACGGAGACGGAGGAGACCGGTCAGGACGACGGCCCCTTCGACGGCCCGGTGGTCGCCCTGCCCCCGACCGCGGCCGGCTGGCTGCTGGACGACCCGATCTCCGGGGATCGGGGGGTGCTTCTGATCCACGGTCGACCCCATCCGGCCTTTCAGCCCCCCTCCGATGACCGCTGACCGCTGAGGAGTCCGGAAGTGGGCTATCCTCAGTCGATGCCCCGCCTTCCACAAGTGGACCGACAAGGACTTCGCGCCCGGCGCCGCGCCATGGGAGACCGTCTTCGACAACGGACCGTCGGTCCGGTCTCCGTGGTTCCGACCATGCTGACGCTGGCGAACCTCGTCTGCGGATTCGCGGCGATCCACTACGCGACCAGGCCTCTCGCCGAGACCGCGGTGTTCGGCTGGACCACGATCACCGTCGGCGGCACGCTCGTCTTCCTCGGCATGTTCTTCGATGCGATCGACGGATCGGTCGCACGCCTGACCCGTTCGACCTCCGACCTCGGTGCCCAGCTGGACTCGATCGCGGACATCGTGACCTTCGGAGTCGCTCCCGCGTTCCTGATGCTCGGCCTCGTCGACCACTACTACCGGGCGTCGGGAGGAGCTCCCGCCTTCATCGGCCCCGGCGTGGACAGCGTCTACGGCAAGGCCGTCTGGGCGATCGCCGCGCTCTACGTGTGCGGCGCCGGCCTCAGACTCGCCCGCTTCAACGCGGAGACGGACTCACCGGACGAGGATTCCCACCAGTTCTTCCGAGGGCTGCCGACCCCCGGCGCCGCCGGTGCGGTCGCCAGCCTCATCGTGCTCCAGCAGCACCTGCTCCACACCAGCGATGGCGCGGCGGACTCTTCGACCTTCGCGAAGGTGGCGGCACTCTTCATCCCGTTGATCGCACTGCTCTGCGCCATCGGCATGGTCTCGAACCTCCGCTACGCCCACGTGGTCAACCGCTACCTGCGACGGGGCCGTGACTTCGGCTCGCTGGTGAGGATCGCCCTGCCGGTGATGGCGGCGATCTGGTTCCTCCAGGAGACCCTGGCCGCGGCCTGCACGCTGTACGCGATCTCGGGACCGCTCGGACTCCTCCACCCCCGGGACCGCCAGCCGGACACGGCAACGGAGACTGGAGATTCCCATGAGCAGGATTGAGGAGGGCGTCACGACGAGCGGTCGTTTCGGCCCCTACGGCGGCCGCTACGTCCCCGAGACCCTGGTCGCCGCGCTCGAGGAGCTGGAGACGGCCTGGCAGGAGGCCCGCGCCGACCCGACCTTCCAGGCCGAGATCGACGCCTGTCTGAAGGACTTCGTCGGACGCCCGACCGCACTCACGGAGGCGCCGAGGCTGTCCAGCCACGCCGGGGGCGCCCGGATCTGGCTGAAGCGGGAGGACCTCGCCCACACCGGGGCCCACAAGATCAACAACACCATCGGCCAGGTGATCCTCGCCGGGCGGATGGGCAAGAAGCGGATCATCGCCGAGACGGGCGCCGGACAGCATGGCGTGGCGACCGCCACCGCCTGTGCGCGATTCGGTCTTCGTTGCGAGGTCTACATGGGCGCAGAGGACGCCCGTCGGCAGGCCTTGAACGTCTTCCGGATGCGCCTCATGGGCGCGACGGTGCACGAGGTCGACTCCGGGAGCCGCACGCTGAAGGATGCCACCAACGAGGCCATGCGGGACTGGATGGGGTCGGTGGGCGAGACCCACTACATCCTAGGTTCGGTGGTCGGTCCGCATCCCTTCCCGACCATCGTCCGCGAACTCCAGTCGGTGATCGGGGTCGAATGCCGGGCCCAGTGCCTCGAGACGCTCGGACGCCTGCCCGACTGCGTCGTGGCCTGCGTCGGTGGCGGATCCAACGCCGCGGGCATCTTCGCACCGTTCGTGGACGACGAGGAGGTCGACCTCGTCGGGGTCGAGGCGGGCGGCCGAGGAGACGAGCCCGGCGGGCACGCGGCACCGCTCAGCCACGGATCACCCGGCGTCCTTCACGGATCGCTGAGCTACGTCCTCCAGGACCCGGAGGGACAGACCTCGCCCGTCCACTCCTGCTCCGCCGGCCTTGACTATCCCGGCGTCGGGCCGGAACACGCCCGGTGGAAGGACACCGGACGCGTGCGGTACGTCACGGCGGACGACACGGAGGCCCTCGACGCCTTTCAGCTGCTCTCCCGTCTGGAGGGTGTGATCCCCGCCCTCGAGACCGCGCACGCCATCTCCGCCGCGGTGAAGCTCGCCTCCGGAATGCCCTCCGACGCCCATCTGGTGCTGAACTGCTCCGGTCGCGGCGACAAGGACGTCCAGGAGGCGATGCGCCTTCTCGAGGACTGAGAGAGCCCCGTGCCGCAAAGCGACGCGCATCCATCCGAGGAGCCCCATCGAACCACCGGTCACCGGTGCGCCTGGTGGGGCTGGAGACGGTTCGACTTCCCCGGTGAATGGCGTCCCGAAGCCAGTGTGTACACGGAACCCGAGTCCGGAATGAAACGGGAGGACGTCCCCCAGGCGTTTCGATTCAGAAGCGTGGCTGCGGGCAACTTCGGGGCCGCGGGAATCAACACCGACGGAACGATCATCTGCTGGGGATATCAGTTCACCAGCCAGGGACCTCGCAACGCCGAGGAGAGGGCGCGGGAAGGGATCGAGGGATGCGACTGGGTCAGGATCTCGTGCCGACGATGGGGCAAGTTCACGGGAGTGCTCGCCCTGAAACGGGACGGAACCCTCGGACAGGCGGGGTTCGTGAATCCATGGCCTCCCGCCGCCGAGCGATACATCGACATCGCCAGCAGCACGGACTGTGATGCCGCCCTTCGAGAGGACGGTCGCGTCCGGACCTGGAGCTGGAATTCGGAGACTTCCCACCTGAGCGACGAGACCTTCACCGAACTCGCGAATCAACCGGACCACGTCTCCGCCCGACGCGAGGATGGCAGCTGGGTCTGGTGGACTGCTCCCGGGCCCCCTCGGGAGGTGAAGGGACCGGGGACGCCGTTGCGGAGGATCTTCCTCCATCCGGTCTGTTCACTGGGCCTGGACGAGGACGGAATCCTCCACGGATGGGGCGATCTCCCGACCGAGGCTCCCCTCGGTGAGCGGTTCATCACCCTCGCCCGGGGCATGGGTGGCGTGGCGGGTCTGCGCACGAACGGGCGGGTCGTCATGTGGCCCCACAGCCGGGAGTCCCCGCAAATGGTGGATTCACTTCGAGGCAGGTGCCCGTGGTTGGATTCGACCCGGTTCGTCGACGTCCAGGCCACCAAGATGAACTTCATCGGCCTGGTCGAGGATGAGCGGAAGCCCGACGAACTCAGCGGGACCGCGAACGCCTGACGTCGACCGGACGGATGTCGATCACCAGCGGATAGTGATCGGCGGCGTATCCCGAGGGCGGGTCGTCCTTCCGCCAGTCGTACTTGTCGCCGGGATGAAGCGTCCCCACCACCTGGAAGGTCTTGTCGATCACTTCCGAGTCGAGGTTGGGGTGCAGCATGATGTAGTCGATGACCCGGTCTGACTCGTGGGTCCTGAACAGGTCGCGGGTGTCGCCCTCGCGACTCCATCGATGTTCGTAGGCATTGACGTACCCGGCGTCCTTGTAGACCGCGAGCGACTTGTCGAACGGCCCGGCGTTGAAATCGCCCAGGACGACGAGATTGAGGTCCTTCTGCTTCTTCATTCTGGCGGCGAGCAGGTCCACGAGCTGGAGTGCCTCGCTCTCCCGCTGCCTCCGGTACCGGCCCGACTTGTGGTGCACGACGACGACGGTCATCTCGTAGACGTCACGGCCACCCTCGGCCGGAATCTCGACGTCGACCATGAGCGGACTGCGCTGAAAACGGGTCGGCTGGTCCCCGTCGCTCGTCCATCCGTCACCGGTCTTGCGCGACTCCATGTCGGAGAGATCCTCCTCCGGCCACACCGTCGCGTTGGAGAGCGGGTGACGGCTGAGGACGCTCTGCTCCACCCCCCGGTAGTAGCCGACGTCCAGGCTCGCGATGTGGTCGTAGCCCATGTCGGCGAGGAACTCGTCCCGGAACCAGCGCAGCGCGGCCTCGCTCTCGACCTCCTGCAGGCAGAGGATGTCGGCATCGATCGCCTTGATCGCCCGGGCGATGCTCTCACAGCGATCCCGCGACGTCGCCATCGGAAGATCGTCGTACTCCCCGTCGAGCGTCGGATCGTCCGCGGGATCGAAGAGATTGAGCACGTTGTACGCGGCGACCCGCACTCCACCGTCCGGCTTCGCCAGCGGGGTCGACCGTCCGTAGCGATGACCGGGGAGATCGTCCGCCTTCGCGGGCGAAGGATCCTGGGCGTTCGTGACCGGTCCTCCGATCATCAGTCCGGAGAGGATCGCAAGGCACGACATGCTTCTTGAGGTTCGGTTCATGCGAATACGATATCAATCCTCGTCGTCACGACTCATGGGTCGTTCCCGCGAGCATCGATCACGAGACGGATCGGAATTCCGACCTCCAGGCCCCCCCAATGACGCCCCCACGGAAGATCCTCATCCTCGAGCCGAAGTGGACCGGGCACCACCCCATGTTCGCGGCCCTGCGGCGACCTCGCTCGAGGAGACCGGAGCCTCGGTGACCCTCTCGCTCACCCGGTGCGGTCCCGAGGAGACCGGAGGCATCCCGGAACTGGCCGAGGCGGAGGTGGCGGGCAGGCTCGAGGTCCGGCGCGATCTCGCGGCGATTCCATCGGGGTTCAGTCCGCTGACCGAAGGTGGCGGTGCCCATGAGCTGTCGGTGATCGGGGGCCGGATACGCAGGACCGACGCCGACGTCGTCCTCATCCCCTCCGCGGATTCAGTCGCCTGCGCCCGTGAGACCCGTCCGACGATTCGATCGATCGACACTCCGGTCGCCGGGGCGTTATCGAAGGCCTCGTCAGGCCAGAAGCCGCATCGGCTCCTCGATCATCGACTTGAGGGTCGCGAGGTATCGAGCCGCCATCGCCCCGTCGATCACGCGGTGATCGAGACTGAGGTTCGCCGCCATCTCCCAGCCCACTGCGAGCTGGTGGTCGCGGACCACCGGCTTCTCGATCGCCGCACCGCAGGCGAGGATCGCGCTGTTGGGGGGATTGATGATCGCGGTGAAGTCGTCGACACCGAACATCCCGAGATTCGAGATGGTGAAGGTGGCGTCGGACATCTCCTCCGTGGCGAGACCGCGATCCCGGGCCTTCCCGGCCAGCGACTTGGTCTCCGCGGAGATCATCCGCAGGCTCTTCAGGTTGGCATCGCGGATCGTGGCGACCACGAGTCCGCCGCCCCGCTCCTCGGAAAGCGACACCGCGACCCCGATGTTCACCCGATTGTGAACGAGGATCCGGTCTCCGGCCCAGCTCGCGTTGAACATCGGATGTTCGGCCATGGCCAGGGCGGACGCCCTCACGATGAAGTCGTTGACGCTGAGCTTCACGCCTTCGGCGGCCAGCTTCTCGTTCATCGAGGCCCGCAGGTCGAGGATCGCGTCCATCGCGAAGCACATCTTCACCTGGTAGTGCGGAATCGTCTGCTTGCTCTCGACCAGTCGGCGGGCGATGGTCTGTCGCATGCCGCTGACCTCGACCTCGGTGCTCTCGAGAGCCGGAACCTCGCGAATCACCGGGACGGCGATCGCGCCGGGCTCGACGCTCGGAAGCGGAACCGGAACCGTTCCTCCGACCGCTCCGGCGGAGGCCGCTCGCTCCACGTGCTCGAGAATGTCCCGCTTGATGATCCGGCCGCCCGGCCCGCTGCCGGCGATCGCGGCGAGATCGACCCGGTGTTCCTCCGCCAGTCTCCTGGCGACGGGACTGACCTTGATCCTCCGTCCGTCCCCGGTCGCGGTCGACGCGGGAGGCGCCGCGGGAGCGGCCGGGGTCTCGGGGGCGGCGGTGACGGGCTCGGCCGACACCGGAGCCTCCGCCGCGGGGGCTTCCGTGGGAGCGGGCTCCGCCGCTGCGGGGGCGTCGTCGACGCTGGATGGGTCCTCGCCTTCCTCGGCGATCAGAGCGATCGCCGTGCCGACCGGGACCTGGGTCCCCTCGTCCACGAGGATCCTCGCCACGACGCCGTCGTCGTAGACCTGCATCTCCATCGTCGCCTTGTCGGTCTCGACATCGGCCACGACCGCGCCGGAGGCGACCTCGTCGCCTTCCTTGATGTTCCACTTGATGATGGTGCCCTGTTCCATGGTGTCGGACAGGCGAGGCATCGTCAGGGTGATGGACATGTCGGGGTCCGTGAAGTCGTCGATTCGGAGGAGAGACTGCGAGAAGCGGAGATCATCGCCGCTCAGGCGACATAGAGGGCGCTGCGGACCGCCTCGGCGATCCGACGTGCGTTGGGCAGATATTCCTGCTCGAGATTCGAGGCGTAGGGCGTCGGAACATCGGCGCTGTGGACCCTCATGACGTGGTTGTCCAGGTCGTCGAAGCACGCGGCGTGCACCTGGGCGGCGACCTCGGATCCCGGCGAGCCGAAGCTCCAGGACTGGTCGACCACCACGCACGAGTTGGTCTTCTTCACGCTGGCCACGATGGTGTCGAGATCGAGAGGCCGGATCGTCCGGCCGTCGATGACCTCGCAGGAGATGCCCTCCTTCTCGAGCTCCTCCGCCGCCTCGAGGCAGAAGTGGACCGGTCGGCCGAAGCTGATGATGGTCACGTCGGTTCCGGGCTTCCTCACCAGTGCCTTGCCGAAGGGGACGTAGTGATCGCCCTCCGGCACGTGGCCCTTCATGGCGAGGAGCCGCTCGCTCTCGAGGAAGAAGACGGGGTCGTCGTCCCGGATGGCGCTGGCCAGCAGCCCCTTGGCGTCGTCGGGGAACGCGGGGATGGCCATCTTCAGGCCGGGGACGTTGGAGAACATCCCCTCGACGCACCAGGAGTGGGTCGAACCCAGCTGTCCGCCGGCGCCGTCGTTGCCTCGAAAGACGATCGGACAGCCGAACTGGCCGCCGGACATGTAGAGCATCTTGGGAGCGTTGTTGAGGATCGGGTCGGCGGCCACGAGACTGAAGGACCAGCTCATGAACTCGACGATCGGACGCAGTCCCATCATCGCGGCACCGATCGCCATGCCGGCGAAACCGCTCTCGCTGATCGGCGTGTCGATGATCCTGCGCGGGCCGAACTCCTCGAGCATGCCGCGGCTGACCTTGTAGGCGCCGTCGTACTGGGCGACCTCCTCGCCGAGAAGGAAGACCTTCTCGTCCCGCCGCATCTCCTGACTCATCGCCTCGCGAAGAGCCTCACGAAACTCGATGACTCGATCGCTCATCGGTTCTCCTCCGCATCGGTGACGATCTGGGGCATGCTGGTCCCGAGGTACGGTCCGAACCGCTCCACGTAGACGTCGGTGTAGAGCTCGGAGAGATCGGGCTCGGGGGAGGCCTCGGCCCACTTGATGGACTCGCGGACCTCGCCCTTGATCTCGCGGTTCAGCGCCTTGAAGCCGTCCTCGTCGATCATTCCGCCCTCGATCATCGCGTCGCGAAGCCGGGTGATGGGATCGTCGGTCTCCCAGTGCTCCTCCTCCTCGCGGGTGCGGTACTTCCGGGGATCGGACATCGAGTGGCCCTTGAACCGGTAGGTCCGGATGTCGACCATCGCGGGGCGACTCTCCGCCCGGCAGCCGTCGGCGATCGCCTTCATGCCCTCGTAGACGTCGATCACGTCCATGCCCTCGAGTTCGTGGCCGGCGATCCCGCATCCCTCGCCCTTGGCGATGATGCGGTTGGCCATCGTCGTGCCGCGGTCGATCGAGGTGCCCATCGAGTAGCCGTTGTTCTCGACCACGAAGATCACGGGGATGTCGAACAGGCCGGCGAGGTTCATCGCCTCGTAGAACGCACCCTGGTTCAGGGCGCCGTCGCCGAGGAAGCAGAGCGTGACGTGCCGGTTGGATCCACCCTCGATCACCTCGTCGATGTACTTGGTCGCGAAGCCGAGCCCGGTCCCCAGCGGGGTCTGGGCCCCGACGATGCCGTGGCCGCCGAAGAGGTTGTTGGGCTTGTCGAACATGTGCATCGACCCGCCCTTGCCCTTCGCACATCCCCCGATGCGACCGAACATCTCCGCCATGCAGTACTTCGGGGCCATCCCCCGGGCGAGGGCATGACCGTGGTCGCGGTAGGCCGTGACGATCGGATCCTCGGGCCTGACCGCCGCCGTGCAACCGACCGCGACCGCCTCCTGTCCGATGTAGATGTGGCAGAAGCCGCCGATCTTCTTGTCCTGGTACGCCTGCATGGTGCGCACCTCGAATTCACGAATCAGCAGCATCTGACGAAGCCAGTGCCCCAGTTGATCGGGGGTGGCGGAAGTGCGATCGGCCAGCGGCCGACGGCCACCAGAGGAGGCTCGTGCGGTATCGGTCACAGCAGACATCCGTAGCTCCGGGACACGAGGGTCGCCCGGACTCCGGTGTCCAAGGCGCCAATCCGGGATTATGGCGGTCCGGGGCTTCAAGGGCAACCACTGGGCATGGCCACCGCAGACACGGTCTTCCGAAATGCCGGGTTCCAGCCCTGATATCAGGGTCTGCAGGGGGTTATGGCCCCGATCGGGGTCAACCCCCCACCATCCGGGGATCGTCCGCAGCGAGCAGAAGCCTGGCCTTGAGCAGGAGAACCGCGGTCTCGAGCTGGGCATCGATGCCCTCGCCGACCAGGGCATCGGGCCGCGGGCGGTCGGCCGGGTCCCGGTCCTCGTCCCAGTCGGCGATCAGGTCGCTCTTGCGACGCAGCTCGTAGGCGTCCTGGGTCTGATCGGGGGTCATCTCCACGACAAGATCGGGGTTGACTCCCCAGTCCTCGGCTCCGGGCATCTTGTGGACCAGCCTGCCCCGCTCCTCGCCGGGGGCCGGTGGCAGGGCGTAGTACTGGTTGGTGAGCTTGAATGCCGCGGGACCGCCGCGTCGATCGCTCACATCGTGAACCGTCTGGACGCTGCCCTTCCCGAAGGTGCGTTCGCCGATGACCACCGCCGCCGAGTGGGCCTGAAGACATCCGCTGACGATCTCGCTGGCACTCGCGGAGCCCTGGTTGACCAGCACCACCAGCGGCAGTCCCTCGAGCGGGGCCTCGCCGCGGGCCGGTCGCTCCCAGACGGTGCGACCGTCACGGTCCTCGCAGGAGACGATGCCACCCTCGCTCACGAAGTGGTTCGAGAACCGGATCGCGCTGTCAAGCAGCCCGCCGGGGTTGAACCGCAGATCGAGGATGAGACCCTCGAGCGGACGCACCTCCCGCATCTGGGCCACCGCGGAGAGGAAGTCCTCGTAGCTCTCGTCGTTGAAGGACGTCAGACGGACGTATCCGATCCCGTCCGATTCATCGATGAACCAGTCCCACTGCGGAGTGCCGTCGTCCTCGAGGGAGGTCTTGTACCAGCCGTTGACGGATCGGATCTTGATCCGGTCGCGCACGATCGGAATGTCGATGGGCTCCTCCTCGTCCTCCCTGGAGACGGTGAGGACGACCTCCTCGCCTCGAGGCCCGGTGATCTCGTCGACGGCCCGGTTCAGACTCCATCCGGTGGTGGGCACGCCGCTGACCGAGATGATCAGGTCCTTCTCCTCCACCCCGGCCCGGGATGCGGGGGAACCCTCGAGGGGGTTCTGCACCATCAACTCGCGCTTGTCGTTGTGGCGGATCAGAATCCCGACCCCGACGAAGTCCCCCTGGACCTGCTGCTGGAAGCGACGAAGCTGCTCGGGCCAGATGATCTGGGTGTACTGGTCCTCGTACTGATCCTCGAGTCGGTAGGTGGCGCCTTCGCCGAACTCGCGATAGATCACCTCGGGCTGCACGTCGATGGTCTCGCCGTTGGCGACGAACAGCTCTCTCATGATCCGGTTGTAGTCCCGACGCCCGGTCTCGTCGGCGGGGATCTCCGCCAGTCGGGTCCGTTCGCGACGAACCACGTCCAGCCAGGCCTCGGTCCGCTCGGATTCGGACAGATTCGGGAAGTTCTCCCCGAGCTGCTCGGTCGACGCGAAGATCTCGAGAGCCTCCAGGCCGCCGTCCAGCAGGGGCTTCCAGCCGCAGGCCGAGATGTGCATCGAAGCGGCCCGTCGCAGGGAGTCGTTGACCATCTTCTCGGTGATGCCCTGCAGGGGGACCTTCCAGTCCTCGGCGAAGGCCTCGTTGAACTCTGGGAATTCGGTCTCGGGATCGATCCGGTCGACCTGCATCCTTCGAAGCTCGTGCAGGGATCGGGGCGCGTACCGCGCCAGCAGTCCGATGCGGCGGTTGACCTCGTCCAGTCGCTGGTCGTATCGCTCGTGACCGTCCTTGCGGTCCGTGTCCTCGTGGAGGGTCCGCAGCCGGAAGAGGATCTCCTGGACGAAGAGCCAGTCACGCTGCTCGCGGGCGCCTTCCTCCGCCTCCTCGGCGGTTCGGACCAGCTCCTGGATCACGGGCTCCTCGAGCACCGCGTTCCAGTCGTCGGACAGGGTCTGCAGTTCGATCGCCGCGGTCAGCGCCTCGGTGAGGTCCTGCTCGTCGAGCGCCTCCCGGATCTCTTCCGCGGCCTTCCGGCGACCTTCCTCGCGATCCTCGATCGTGGCGGCCTCGTGATCGGTCCTCGCCTCGAGAGCCATGCGCAGGGACGCGGCCCGGTCGGCATCAGCTCCCGCGGGGATGCTCGCGAAATGGGCGTCGACATCGTCCAGCCGACCCTCGAGAGCGGCCTGCCAGAGATCGTCGCGCCAGGCGGCGACTTCATCGGCGACCTCCCGGTCGGAGCCGACGACCACGACTTCGTCCTGGGGTGCCGGGGCGGCCGTGGACACGGGCAGGAGCACGACGGCTCCGATCCCGAGGAGAGCGGGACGCAGGAATCGGAGAAGAGGCTTCTGAAGGTCGATCGGCATGTGTCGTGAATCCATGGATTCGCAGGAATCTTGCAAACCGTTTCCCCCGGTGGGGCTGAAAACGGGGCATGGGGTCCGGACCTCGAGGGAATCGACCCATCTCGATTCCGAGTCCAGTCCTGACCCGCGGGCCACTCCTCCATACCCTAGCGGCCGTGGAATGTTCGGATCGTCGGGATCCATGGGATTCTTATGAGACCATTGGAATGCCACCCACCCCCCGGAAGGCACGGAAGATGAGTCGTGATCGGTCGAACAATGGACCTCGATGTCCTGAATGCGGGTACGACCTGCAGGGGCTGATAGACCCGGAGCGATGCCCGGAATGCGGCATCCCCATCACCCCATCCATGCTCGTGCCGGTCGTCCCGCGGGAACTCGACGCGGGCGATGCGGTCGAGGGAAGCGGATTGTGGATCATCGCGGCCTGCACCTGGTGCTCCGCCCTGCCGCTCTCCGGTCTCATGCTCAAGCCGTACATCGGGGCGATGATCATCGTGGCGTTCACCCTCGGCGCCCTTGCCAGGCTTCAGGGCTGGCTGCGTCTGCACCGGGGTCCGCTTCATCGACACGACTCCACGGGATTCGAACTCTTCGTTCGCGGCGTCACCTTCCTCGAACTCGCCTTCATGCTGACCCTGGTGGTCCTGTGGTTCGGTCCCTGGTCCGTTCACATCACCGTGTGGTGGCTGGTCGCCGCGGTGGGGATCGTGATCGGCGCCGTCGACATCGCCGCACCATCGATCGCGGCGAGCATCCTCGGGCGGCAGGTCGAGGATCCGATGCTGGTGAGCGTCGGGATCGTCTCCGCGATCGCGGGTCTCGTCTCCTGCGTCACGAGCCTTGCGGGCCTCTTCGTCTCCTTCGGGCTGCAGGCGAGGGCGACGCCGCCCAGCGGCGCGGAGACCATGGTGTTCAACGGTCTCCTCGCAGGCACGCTCCTCTTCACCGCCATCGCCGCCCATTTCGGGCGCGTAGCGATCCTCGGGATCCAGTCAGTGCTGCTGGAGCGATTCATCGACGACCAGTCGGATCACGAGGAGGGGGCGAGGATCGGCGGAGCCTGGATCCCGGCTCGAACCGGCCGTCGCCGCACCCCGCCTCCGGATGCGGTCGAATCGGATCCGATCCCGCTCTCACCGCGAAAACCGCCGCGACGCCGCCGCGGCCGTTCCGAGGGACGCTGATCATCCGATCGCGGATCAGTCCGCCCGAGATCCGAAGGCACGTTCCGCGAGATCGATCGCGCGACCGAGCGCCGCGGCCTTGTTGACCGTCTCCTGCCACTCCGCACCGGGATCCGAATCCAGGACCACGCCCGCTCCGGCCTGCAGGTGGACGGTCCAGGGTCCCTCCCCATCACCGGTGGGCACCACCATCGTCCTGAGGGCGATGGCGATGTCCAGATCGCCGGCAAGATCGATCGCACCGATCCCGCCCGCGTACGGCCCCCGTCGCACCGGCTCGAGCTCGTCGATGATCTGCATCGCGCGGATCTTCGGAGCGCCACTGACCGTGCCGACCGGCAGGGTCGCCCGAAGGGCGTCGAGATCGTCGAGGTCCGGGCGGAGCGTGCCGCTCACCACCGAACCGATGTGCATCACGTGGCTGTAGCGCTCCACCTGCATCACCTGATCGAGGGTGATCGACCCCGGATCGCAGATTCGGCCGAGATCGTTGCGACCGAGATCGACCAGCATGACGTGCTCGGCCCGCTCCTTCTCGTCGCCGAGCAGTTCGTGCTCGAGCGAGAGGTCCTCCGCCTCGTCGCGGCCTCGCGGCCGGGTTCCGGCCAGCGGACGATTCACCACCTCGCGGTCGCGGACCCGGCAGAGGATCTCCGGACTGGCGGCCACCAGCATGCAGCCCCGGGCCTGCAGGTAGATCTGATAGGGCGACGGGTTCACCACCCGAAGGGCCCGGTAGAGGTCGAAGGGATCGACGTCGGTAGAACGCTCGAATCGCTGACTGAGCACCACCTGGAAGGCGTCGCCCGCCGCGATGTACTCGCGGGTTCGTTCCACCGCGGATTCGAACTCCTCCCGAGCCATGGTCGATCTCGCGGGCGGATCAGGGGGAAGATCCAGATCCAGGTCGATGGCCCCGGGGGCGAGGTGCACCGAATCATCGGTCACCGCGCGGACGAGCTCCTCGGCCTCCCGGGTCGCCGCATCCGCGGCCGCGTCGAGGTCCGGATGATCCCGGACGAGTTCGGTGGCGACCACGAAGACCGTCTTGGCGACGTGGTCGAAGACCAGCACCCGACCGTAGAGGCCGAGATGCAGGTCGGGCAGCGACCGGTCGTCTTCGGGAGCGTCGGCGAAGGGAAGCTTCTCCGGCTCCGCCCAGCGAGCCGAGTCGTAGCCCGCGAAACCGACGAAGCCGGCGTTGAAGGCGCCCGGGGGCGCCACTTCGCCGCGAGTGAGGACCGGCATCGCCTCGCTCCGGATCTCCCTGATCAGCTCGAAGGGATCCCTTCCATCGTGCCGTCGCTCCACGACGCCCTCGCCCGGATCATGATCGAGCACCGAAAGCTCGGCGCCCCCGGCGAGGATCTCGAGCCTGGGCCGGACCCCCACGATCGAGTGCCGTCCCACGCCGCCGTCCTGCTCGACCGACTCGAAGAGGAAGCTCGGAGCCGTTCGATCGTCCGGTGCCACCAGCCGGCGATACGCCAGGACCGGTGTCAGCTGGTCCGCGAAGATCCGTCTGATCACCTGCACGGCACGGTGCGGGCCGGGGTGCGAGTTCTGCTGGGAATCCGACAGGGCGAGTCTCCCGACGGGAAGGTGTCCCGTCGACTCGGAGTCTAGCGAGACCAGAGCGACGTCCCACGTCGCCCACCGGCTACACTCGAGGCGTGAACACCGAAACGACCATCGATTCGACCGCCGGGGGGGGCGGAGTCGGCCGGGCCGGGGTCCCCACCGTCGAGCTCGAGGCGATCACCAAGCACTACCTCAAGCCGGACGGCTCGATCCTCGTGGAGGCCCTCCGAGGCATCGATCTCACCATCCCCACCGGCCAGTACCTCGCCATCATGGGCTCGAGCGGCAGTGGGAAGAGCACCCTGATGAACCTGCTGGGCTGCCTGGACCGGCCGACCTCCGGCAGCTACCGACTCGAGGGGCTCGACGTGTCGACCCTCGACGACGACTCCCTGAGCCAGGCCCGGGGCCGACGCATCGGATTCGTGTTCCAGGCGTTCAATCTGATCAGCGAGCTCACCATCGTCGAGAACGTCGAGGTCCCCCTCTTCTACCAGGGTGTGTCCCGATCGAAGCGACATGAGCTCGCCATCTCCAGACTCGAGCTCGTCGGCCTCGCGGATCGACTCGACCACCGGCCGAACGAACTCTCCGGAGGCCAGCAGCAGCGGGTGGCGATCGCACGATCCCTGGTCACGAATCCCGCGATCCTGATGGCGGATGAGCCGACCGGCAACCTCGACAGTCGGACCGGCCATTCGATCCTCGATCTGTTCGATCGCTTCCACGCCGAGGGACTCACCGTGATCATGGTGACCCACGACGACAACGTGGCCCGACGCTGCCAGCGGGTGATCAGACTCGCGGACGGCCTGATCGAGAGCGACACGACGGGCGGCACGGCGTCGTGAGTCCTTCGGACGCGGACCTCGACTGGACGGACTTCCCCTGGGAGGCGTGACCGTGCGGATTCTCGGCATCGATCCCGGTCTTCGAGTCACCGGCTACGGCGTGGTCGACGTCGATCCCGACTCGCCCGGCGCCACGCCCCGGATCGTCGAGGGAGGTGTCCTGCGGATCCCCGAGGACCTCCCTCTTCCCGCAAGGCTTCATCGCCTGCACGAGGAGATTCGCGAGGTGCTGGACGAGCTGGAACCCGAGATGGTCGCGGTCGAATCCGTGTTCACCCATCCCGACCGGGCCTCGACCGGCGTCCGCATGGCCCACGCCCGCGGCGTGCTGCTGCTGGCCGCGGCCCAGAAGGGCCTGAAGGTCGCGGAACACGCTCCCGCCCAGGTGAAGAAATCCCTGACCGGCGATGGTTCCGCGGACAAGTCCCGCATGCAGCTGGCGATCGCCGCCCGGTGCGGACTCGACGCGCCGCCGGAACCCTCGGACGTCGCTGACGCCCTGGCGATCGCGCTCTGCGCCGCCAATCGGCTCGAGGATCCCCTCTCCGGAACCCGGGCGTCCTGAACGACGTCCCCGGATCAATCCCCGATTCGATCCTCCCGGGGACGACGCAGCACCAGAGTGACCTGACTGCCCGGAGGCGGAAGCACCCCGGGGCGGATCTTCCAGACCGCCGGATCGATGCCGATCTCCGGTGATCGAACCTCCACCGCGGCGACGACCTCGTCTCCGAAGGTCGTCAATCCCACGATCGTCCCGGCGTAGTCGGCGACGTAGAACTCGCCGGGTCCCATCTGCGGAGGATTGGGCTGGAACGCCGATCCCGCGAACACCCAGCTCAGGTCTCCGGCGCCTCGCGCGTCATCGATCGCCGCAGCCAACGGCAGCACGCGGATCGATCCGGACTCGTCCTCGATGTGGATCTCGACCGCGACCGGATCCCCGGTGGCGGGTCCGGATGAACCATCGGCCCGGTACCACGCCGGCGATCCGGGTTCGAAGCCCGCCAGCAGCATCGCCGCATGAACGACCGAGGGCCGACAGGTGGTCGCCACCACGGTCTCATGCTCCCGCGTCCCCTGGCGACAGACCCCGACCTCCAGCCAGCCTTCCTGAAGCTCGATCCATCCCGGCATCGAGACCACCCCCGCATCGACCATGGCGATCACCCCCCCTTCCAATGCAACCTCGCGCGGGGGCGGAACGACCTGCGGCTCCGCCTCGGACACCGTGAGGATCACGGCCTCGGACACCCGGGCGTCCATCGGACTCGATCGGCAGCCGACCACCGCAGCCAGGGCGAGAGCGAAGATCACAGGAGATGTGAGAGGAGCCATGGTGTGCATGGGAGACACAGCCTAGCCGTCCCGGTCGCGGGGTCCTTTCCGACCCCGGATGCGACCCCGACACCCACCCGCCGGGCGGCACGGTGATCAAAGCCGAGACGATGTGAAACGAGATGGTGGAGTGTGACGAAAAAAAGGCCCGGCTGAGGCAAGCCTCGAACCGAGCCCTTCCGGGGGTAAGGTTGGGTCGCCGCGAACGACGACGTGCAGATGCTAGCATGCATCGGTTCAGTCGCAACCGACGTACCAGCTGAAACAGGCAAATTACGCCTTTGCATCACCCATCTGGGCGTCTTCGGACCTTCCACCTTCGTTTTCGCACCGTACAGGGCACCTGGAACCCTCGAGATGACCGCCGCCACCAGACTCTCCCGGGAAGTCCGATTTTCCCTCTGCCCGGGGGGTGGGATCGAGAGCACGCTGAACTCTCCCAGGTCGAACACCCACGTGGGCTGGCCCACGATGAGCAGCCCGGGCGGTACGGCCTGGCGAGCCGTCATCGAGGTGGAAGGGATCCCGAATCACCGAACCGGTTATCTGGTGGGGATCGATCGCATCGACGCCGCGGTTCGTGCTCACGCCCTGCCGCGGCTGCTCGAACGGCAGTCGTCCTCCGGCCTGGACATGAGCGAGGCCCTGGACATCGTCCATCAGGCGGTGAGCGAGAACCTGGATCCCCGACCCTCGGCAACGATGCTCAGCATCGAACCCATGACCTGGTGGCGTATAGAGTCCTCTTCCATGTCCACGCTGATCCTCAGACGTCGTTACGAGTTCTCCGCGTCGCACCGGCTCCATCTCCCGGAGCTCGACGAGGCGGCCAATGCCGAACTCTTCGGAAAGTGCAGCAACCTCAACGGCCACGGCCACAACTACGAGGTGGAGGTCCAGGTCGCCTGCGACCGGGAAGGCGAGACGATCTCCGTGCACCGCCTCGACGAGGTCGTGGACCGCGTGATCATCGACCGCTTCGACCACAAGCATCTCAACCTCGACGTCGACGACTTCCGTGACCGGGTCGCCAGCGTCGAGAACATCGCCGCTCGATGCGTCGAGCTTCTTCGTGATCCGATCCACACCCTTCCCGGAACCCCCAGACTCGACGCCGTCACCGTCTGGGAGACTCCGCGAACCGCTTGCACCGCGTCCAATTCCTCCCCCTGAAGTCGTCCCTCCACCCGGAGCGTCCGAATGCCCCTCATCTCCATGGCCGAGATCCGAACCGGAAAGACCCTCCGCAGACTCCTTCTTCTAGGGGTCTCCTCCCTCGTGCTGACCACCTCGGGGGTCGCCGTCGCCGAGGACTGGTCGGACATCCGCGACAACTACGATCAGCTGAAGCGGTACATGGCCGCGAAGCGACGCATCGGCGCGGACGAGAAGGCCTCGCTGATCGCGCTGCAGGAGAGGATCGACGCCTTCCGGGAGGGGAACCCCGAGGATCCCCGTCCCCTCGCCATGGACATCCAGGTGTCTACGTGGCTCGGAGACGACGCCCGGATCGACGAGGACTACGAGCAGCTGGCCGCGATCTCGGATCTCGATCGCATCCAGGTGGCGTGGGCGAAGCACCGTCTCGGCATGAACGGATACGGATCCATCCCGGGGATCATCCTGTCCGACCCGGTCGATCTGGCGGACGAGCCCGAGGCCAACGTGCTGCTGGCCAGAAGCTACATGGCGAGGAACCAGTTCCAGGATGCGATCGATGCGATCGACGCGATCCCCGAGGAAGGCCTGCAGAAGCCGAGCATCCGGGTCAATGCGAACCGGGTCCGTGGCCAGGCGGAGCGATGGCTCGCTCTGTGGCAGGACGAGGTCGGGCTCCGGGAGGCCGAGGAGGCCGCCGGCACCTCACCGGTCATGCAGCTGATCACCAGCCGGGGTCCGGTGACCATCCTCCTCTACGAGACCCAGGCTCCGAACACCGTGGCCAACTTCATCGAGCTCGCGGAACGGGACTTCTTCGATGGAACCCGTTTCCATCGGGTGGAACCGAACTTCGTGGTCCAGGGCGGGGATCCCAACTCCCGTCCCGGTTCCACCATCGCTCCCGGATCCGGAGGTCGCGGCCAGTGGATCCCCGACGAGGCGGACCGCCCCGACAAGCGATTCCACTTCGCCGGAAGTCTGGCGATGGCCAAGAGCCCCGACCAGACGAAGCCGGGTAGCACCATTCCCAACAGCGCCAGCTCCCAGTTCTACGTGGTCATCGAGCCCGCCGAGAATCTCAACGAGGAGTACACGGTGTTCGGACGCGTCATCGACGGCATCGAGATCATCGAGGCGATCCGGAAGAACGACGATCTGCTCGAGGTCGCGACCATCTCCCGCCCGGAGCGCGACTACTCCGCCGAGACCCTGGCCATCCCCGGGGTGCCGGAGCCCGGAACCACCATCCCGCCCACCGGCATCGAAGGCGGCGCGGACAAGCCCGCCGAACCGGCTCCCGCCGGCGGCTGATCATCGAGGGGAATCGGTTCGCCGCTCAGGTGAGGTCGAGCTCGCCCAGCAGGGTGAAACCCTTGCGGATCAGGATCTGACCCGCGAAGGTGTGGTCGTCCACGGCGATCGCGACCGCAGGCTCCACATCCCCCACCCGGGTGATCGGATAGGTGAACGCGATGTTCACCTCCGCGGCCAGCAACGAACGACACGCCTCGCGAAGGGTGCCGTCGTCCGGCACCTCGAACACGAGGATGTCGGTCTCCGAGAAGGTGAAGCCCTTCTGCCGCAGTGCGAACCGGGCCCCGTCGGCATTGCCGCAGATCACCCGGACCACCGCGTGGTCGCTGGAGTCGAGGACGCAGATCGCACGGACGTGGACGTCCGCCGCGGTCTCCATCACTTCCAGAAGCTCGAGGAGCTTCCCGACCCGGTTGTCGAGGAACACGCTGAATTGTCGGACGATTGGCGGGGCGTACCCACGCTCCGTCTCGGGCATGCTCGACATGCCGTCTCCGATCTGAAGTTATGGGGTCGGAAACCGCACCCCGCCCGCGTCCGGATCCAACCGGTCGCTTGAGGGGGTCGAGTATACCCCCCCGCCGGAGCTTCTCAGCCGCCGCGGAGGAACGAAACCTCTTCGGCGACCGGCAGCAGGTCCGCCTCGGCCGCCTCCGCGAACAACCTCCGGATGGCGTCCCGGCCCGATTCGCCCGCATCGATGGTCAGGCGATTCACGTAGAGCTCCACGAAGCGGTCCGCGACCTCGGCCGGAATCCCGCGTCCGAATCGCATCGCGTACTCGATCGAGGTCGAGCGGTGCTCCAGCGCGTGGCGGACGCTCGCCTCCAGAAGGCCGGCGATCTCGACGAGCGTCCCGGGCCCGTGCAGATCCTCGAGGTCCCGACGCACCAGATTGAGTCCCAGAGGAAGCGGACCGCCGGTCCTCTCCGTCCACCATGCTCCGAGATCCTCCACGAGATGAAGGCCGTCGTCGGCATAGGTCAGCTGCCCCTCGTGGATCACCACCCCGGCATCGACATCGCCGGCGAGCACCACGTCCGGAACCGTGTCGAAAGGCACCTCGACCGGCGTCCAGTCGATCCCTCGCAACCGGAGTCCGAGGGTCAGCGCAGCGGTGGTTCGCCGTCCCGGAATCGCGACCCGCGGCGTGCGACCGTTCAGCGATTCGATCGTGACCGGCTGGCGGGCGACGAGCTTGGGACCGTATCCCTCCCCCATCGAGCTCCCACACGCGGTGATCGCATATCGATCCGCCACCCTTGGGAACTGGCCGCAGCTCAGGGCGGTGATCTCGAGCAGGTCCTCGCCCGCCTCGGCCCGCCGGTTCGCCGCCTCGATGTCGATCTCGACCTGCTCGAAGCGAAAACGGTCGGAGGCCACGTCCGGTGCGCCACCGTCGATTCCGAAGAGGGGCCACCACATGAAGGCGTCGTCGGGATCGGGGCTGTGGCCGAGGCGAAGCACGATGGGTTCGGTACTGGTCATCGGGGCAGGATGCTAGCACTCCCACCGGCCTCGGAGCGGATCCCCGGGGGAAAGAACCGCCGCCCGAACCGGAGGGTTCGGGCGGCGGGCGAAATGCGGTCTGACATCGGGTGAGTCCCGATCCGGCTCAGGGGCAGGGACCCCAGAGGGCGAGAAAGGCGCCCACGTCGGCACCACTGACCACGCCGTCACCATTCAGATCCTCGGGGCATCCCTTGCAGGGACCCCAGGCGGACAGCATCGCACCGAAGTCGGCACCGTTGACGGCACCGTCGCCGTTGAAGTCGCCGTCGCAGTCATCCTCACCGGGGACAAGGAGACCGCTCATGCTCGCGGCGGAGAGGTCCACGTTCGCGGTGATGACGACCGGGCCGATCAGGTCGGGAAGATCCTCGGGCGGAATCTCGAAGACGATCGGCTCGAGAGCGATGTTGGTGAGCAGGAGATCGGGACCGGTCATCCCCACATCGATGGAGAACGGATAGATCTCGGGGACCACGTTCGATCCATTGATGTCCGCGATGCCGCTCACGCTGTAATCGAAGCTGGAGACGAACGGAGCGTCGGGGTAGCTGGCGGTGCCGCTGTCCACCCCACCCGAGACGCCACCCTTGTCGAGGCCGATCATGAAGTTGTCGACGCTGACGTTGAGGTTCTGGCAGCCGATGATCGGCAGGCAGAAGAACTCGTAGCTGAAGGACGCCGAACCAAGGTCGAAGCTGAGGGACGGGAGGTCGAGACTCAGGAAGGGCGGGACGTCGGAATCGACGACGGCGACACCCTGACCGGTGAAGGTCTGGGAGACGCTGGCCGCGTCGGTGTCGGTTCCCAGCGGGGTGGTGATGGACACCACCAGCTCGACCGTGGCGATGGAACCCTCGTCGACGGTGATTTCCGCCGTGGCATCCGCGAATGCCGGCGAAGCGGCAACCAAGAACCCGGCGATGGCCGAGGAAATGGCGACTTGACGCATGAGTGACTTCTCCTGATCTCTTTGGTGTCGATCGATGGCTGCCGAAGGCGGGATGGACCAGCAATCGGGTGGGAAGGGACGTCGAACCGTCTGGAGGATGGCCGCCGATCGCTCGATCGACCACCCCCGAACGGGGGAAACGACGTTTCCACGGTACCAGCCTGGGGCGGAAATCCACCCCGAAGACGGTCAGTTGGGCTTTTTTGGCCGACGACGCGGGCCCCGCAACGGGCCGATTCAGAGCTCAGAATCGATCCGGGCCACCCTGCAGAAACGGGTTGGAGGCCCGCTCATCCCCGATCGTGGTTCCGGGACCATGCCCCGGAAGCACCACCACGTGGTCCGGAAGCTCGAGCAGACGCCCAAGGGACACCTTCATAGCCTCGGGATCGGAGGTCGGAAAGTCGACTCGCCCCATCGATCCGGCGAAGAGGGTGTCTCCCGCGATCAGAGTACCGCTGGGCTCGTGCAGGAAGCCGACCGACCCCGGACTGTGGCCCGGCAGGTGGAGCATCCGCCATCCGGGTCCGATCGGGCAGGCATCACCCTCGTCGAAGGTCTCGTCCGGAGGGGTCACCCGGGTGGGATCGCCCAGCAGGGCGGAGAGGTTCAACAGGGGTTCCTGGTTCCACTCCGCCTCCAGCCGGTGACAGCGGATCGGCAGGGTGCCGAAACGGTTCAGAGCCCGATCGATGCCTGCGATGTGATCGTGATGGCAATGCGTGAGGAGGATCCCCCGTGGTGTTCTCCCCGAGCTCTCGAGCAGGTCCAGAAGTGGATCGGGCCGTTCCCCGCAGTCCACGATCCACGCGGCCCCCTCGTCCTGTTCGTCGGCGACGATGAAGGCGTTGGTCTGGTAGCCGCCCAGCGGCACCATGGCCAGGACCGGCGAGTCCGGAGGATTCGAATCCGTCTGCTTCATGAGCCGTACAGTACGGGCGTGGGGCGATCTCCGCCCCCCGATCCGCCAGCGAGGAGCCAGGATGATCAGAACACGAATCGACGCCGAGCAGACCGCACCGGTCGAGATGGACGGCGTGAAGAACGTCTCGATGCGGGTGCTGCTCGGAGCCGAACACGGCATGCCCCACTTCTCGATGCGTCATTTCGTGGTCGAACCGGGTGGGCACACCCCCCGACACCGCCACGACTACGAACACGAGGTCGTGGTGCTCTCCGGGCACGGCGAGGCCGAGCATGCCGGTGAGACCGCTCCGATCGGTAAGGGGGACGTCATGTACGTCGCCGCGGACGCCATGCACCAGTTCCGCAACCTCGGGGACGAACCGCTGGAGTTCCTCTGCCTGGTCCCCCGCGAACGGGACGGTGGCGGCGAGGTGCCGGGCTCATGATCCCTCGACTCACTCCCGTTCTCGGTCTGGTGATCTCCATCGGACTGACGATCTGGGCGGTTCTCGAACCCGCCGCCACATGGTCGGGCCCCGTGCTCACCGGCGCGGTCGCCGGAGGCATCGTGTGCATCGCCATGACCGGCTCGACGCTGATGCGCCTCCGCCGGGGCGGTGTCCCGGACACCCCCTCCACCGACGAACGTCTCGCACGCATCGAGGAGCATGTGATGCTCTCCGACGGCGCGAAGCGGCTGCTGTACCGCGACCGTGAACTCGATCTGCTCCGGATGATCCTCGAACAGGACATCGCGGGCGGCGACCATGATGCGGCCCTCCGGCTCGTGGAGGAACTGGGAAGCGAATTCGGCAGACTCGAGGAGGCCGAACGACATCGCAGCCGGATCGACTCCATCCGGATGGCCGAAGTCGAACAGCGGATCACCGAGGCGAAGCAGACGATCCGACGTCATCTGGCCAGCGGCGACTGGAACGCAGCGACCGGGGCCGCGGATCGACTCCATCGCCTGCTGCCCGACACACCGGGTCTGGACGGGCTGGTGAACCAGATCGCATCGGCCCGGCTTCGACACGCCATCGAGGTCGAGACGAGGATGCGGGACGCCCACGCCGAGGGTCGCATCGAGGAGGCGATGACGCTGCTTCGGGACCTCGACCGGCACCTGGTCGGTGATGAAAGCTCGCGGGCGGTGGACGTCGCACAGTCGATCATCCTTGCCCATCGAGATCTGGTCGGTCGTCGTTTCCGTGACGCGGTCGGCGAGAAGCGATGGCACGACGCCGTGCAGCTGGGGGAGTCGATCACCCGTGACTACCCCAACACCCGCATGGCCGAGGAGGTCGGGGAGATGCTCCCGGTGCTCCGTCAACGGGGGGAGACCTCGGCCGGCTCCGTGGCTTCGGAGCCGGACTCCGGAACCTGAGCCGGTTCCCGAGCCGCCCCGGTCTTATACTTCCCGGGTGCTCTTGACCCCCCAGTCGATGCATCCTCGATTCCCGACCTCGGTCGGCCTCCTGCCCCGATCGCTGCCCCTTGTGGTCGCGGCCCTGCTTCTCGCCGGATGCCAGACCTTCAGCGAGGACCTGGGCGATCTCACCTCCGGTCTCAACGAACCCTCACCCTACGAAGCCGCGATCTGGGCGGCGGATTTCAACACTCCCGGACGCCAGCGACGCGGTGTGGTGCTGCTCTCCAACGCCGACTTCGGTGGCGAGGAGGCCTATCTCGAGCTCTACCGCACCCTCGTGGAGGACAGCTCCGATCCACTGGTTCAAGCCGCCGCGATCCGGGCCCTCGGGCGCTGGGGGAACGGCAGCGATGCGAAGCTGATCGCGGATCAGCTGGACGAGGACTCCGCACAGGTCCGGCTCGAATCGGCGATCGCCCTGCAGCGCATTCATGAACCGCCGATCGAGGACCGCATCTGGCGTCGACTGATCATGCCCGACGAGGAGGAGTCGATCCGTATCGAGCTCGCGATCGCGCTGGGTCAGTACGACTCGGACGCCTCGTTCCAGGCCTTGTGCCTGGCCCTGGACGACCGCTCGCTGTCCATCAATCTCGCGGCGGCGGACAGCCTTCGGGTGATGACCGGTCGGGACTTCGGTCTCGACGCACCGACCTGGCTCTCCTGGTATCGGGGCCGGGTGAGTTCCGGCGACGACCCCTTCGCCGGCGGGGAGACGTTCCTCTACCCCACCTTCCAGCGGAGGATCGGTTTCTGGGAGTCGCTCGCCTTCTGGAACTCGACGACCTTCGAACAGCCCGGCGTCCCCAGGGGCATGGCCACGAACACCCGGTCGACCTACGAGGACGGAACGGCGGCGGATCGTGAATACGAGAATCTTGGCGAGGGGCCGTGACCGAAGCCGAGCCGGATTCCGGGGCCCATCCAGATCACGACGAGACGGCACGGATCGATGCCGGGCTCTCGCCGGATGATCCGCCCGATCCGGTCCTCGGGTTGCAGGAGGAATCCACGCCATCCCTCGAGGACGGCAGGATCCGTTCCGGACGACTCGCGGGCAAGTCGATGTGGGCGGCGATCGGCATCCTGGCGATCCCGGTGCTCTTCCAGCAGACCCTGACCGCCTTCGTGGGTCTCGTCGACAAGATGCTCTCCGGGAGCCTGCCGGAATCGATCGTGGTGCCCGCCATGGACGGCATCGGAATCGGTTCCTTCGTCGGGTGGTTCGTGTCGATCGCCCTCGGCGGACTGGGACTCGGCGGCCAGGCCCTGATCGCACGGGCCATGGGCCGTGGTGACCGGACCGAGGCTCATCGAGGTCTCGGCACGACCCTCGCTCTCGGCGCCGGATGGGCGAGCCTGGTCGGCATGGCGATGTGGTTCCTGGTGGAACCGCTGGCCAGAGCGACGGATCTCACGCCCGAGGCGTCGCGATACGCGATCCAGTACGTCCGGGTCATGGCGGTCGCCATGCCCTTCTCGGGCGTGATGATGGTCGGTTCGATGTGTCTCTTCGGGGCGGGCGAGACCTTGAAACCGAGCGTGATCGCGGCGATGGTCAACGTGATCAACCTGGTGGCCTCATGGCTTCTGTCGGGCATCGAGCTCCGGATCGGCGATGCACTGGTGCCCAATCCCAGCACCGTCGATCCCGCGGCCTGGGGTGTCATGGGCATCGCGGGCGGCACCGCGGTCAGCTGGGCGTTCGGTGCCGCGGCGACCCTCTGGGTGCTCGGCCGGGGGGTCAAGGACCTGCGACTGGAATGGCGACGACTGATTCCCGATCCGGGCATCTCATGGCGGGTGGTCAGGGTCGGCATCCCGAGCTTCCTCGAGGGGCTCTCGATGTGGGCGGTCAGCCTCTTCGTCCTGGCCTTCATCGGAGAGATCGCTATGCGAGGCGCCATCGACGATCCCACCCTCGTCGACGGCGGGCTGGTCGGGGCACACATCATCACCGTGCAGTGGGAGGCGTTCAGCTTCCTGCCCGGCTTCGCGATGGGCACCGCCGCCGGAGCCCTCGCGGGTCAGTATCTGGGGGCATCCAACCCACGAATGGCCCGTCGGGCGGTCGGCGCGTGCACCGTGGTCGGGGTGCTGATCATGACCCTCATGGGCGTCGGCTTCATGACGCTCGGGCGTCCGCTCACCTCGATCATCAGCGACAATCCCGTTCATCTCGAGGAGGTGCCCCCCCTCCTCTTCATCTGCGGAACCGTTCAGGCGTTCTTCGCGCTCTCGATGGTCATCCGCCAGGGGCTCCGTGGGGTCGGGGACACCCGTTGGACCCTCTTCATCACCACCGCATCCAGCTACGGCCTCAGATTGCCCGCCTGCTGGTTCCTCGGGGTCCATCTGGACTGGGGACTTCCCGGCATCTGGATCGGCCTCATGGGCGAAATCGTGGTCAGGGGTCTTCTCTTCCTCGCAAGGTTCCTGCACGGCGGCTGGGCGAAAGTCAGGGTCTGACCCCCTTCCGAGGCCCGAATCCCTCCTGAAGCACGGGGTCAGCCGCTACCATCGAGGGATCCCGACCCCGTGGAACTCACGATGATCGACCAGGCCAAGCCCCACATCCCCGACCGGAGACCGGACACCGCTCCGGGGGCCGACGTCATGGATCAGGGGTTCCAGGACGCGATGGTCGCCGGTGAGGCCAGAATCACAGCGGAGCAGGCACTGGATCTGTGGAACCGGATGCCGCTGACCGATCTGGGCCTGCTCGCGGATCGCCGCTGCCGGGCCATCCACGGCGACGCGATCCGCACCTACGTCATCGATCGCAACATCAACTACACCAACGTCTGCACCGCCAAGTGCACGTTCTGCGCATTCCGCAGGAGTCTCGGCGCCGAGGACGCCTACACCCTGGAATACGAGACGCTCCTCACCAAGGTGAGGGAGCTGGTCGAGATCGGCGGCACCCAGATCCTCATGCAGGGCGGCATGAACCCCGAACTCCCGCTGGACTGGTACGTGGAACTCCTCGGCCGCATCTGCAGCGAGTTCCCCGGGGTCCACGTGCACGCCTTCAGCCCGCCCGAGTTCATCGAGTTCGTGAACTTCTTCGATCCTCCCGGCGCGACGCTCAAGGAGAAGGTCCACAGCGTGATGCGACCGCTGGTCGAGGCGGGACTCGACTCGCTGCCCGGCGGCGGCGGCGAGATCTTCGCAGATGCCGTGCGCAGGAAGATCGGCCTGGGCAAGTGCACCGCCGAGGCGTGGCTGACCGTGATGCGGGTGGCCCACGAGCTCGGACTGAACACCTCCGCCACGATGATGTTCGGCCACATCGAGGGCGTCGGCGACCGGATCCATCACCTGGACATGGTGAGACGCTGGCAGGACGACGCCATCGCCGATCTCGCACCGAACGGCGGCGGTCGATATCACGCCTTCATCTCGTGGCCCTTCCAGCCCGACAACACCCCGCTGGGCCGGGTGAAGTGCTGGGGCGAGGGAGAGGATGACGACGTCGAACAACCCTTCCCCGGCGACGTGGTGGGCCTCCTCGACGGCTCCGGAACCCGGGAACTGCACCCGCTCTTCGGACGTCGCATCAGGCTCGCAGGGGCGAATGCCTATCTCCGAACCCAGGCTCTGAGCCGGCTCTACCTCGACAACGTCTGGTCGATCGGATCCAGCTGGGTCACCATGGGTCCGCACATCGGCCAGGTCGCCCTTCGCTTCGGGGCCAACGACATGGGTTCGGTGATGATGGAGGAGAACGTCGTCTCCTCGGCCGGCACCACGCACTGCCTGAACGAACCGATGATCTGCCGCCTCATCCGGGACGCGGGATTCATGCCCGCCCAGCGCGACAACGACTACCGGGTGCTCAAGGCCCACTTCGGTCCCTCCGCCCCCGACCTCGACGTCGAGGACTGGTCGAAATTCCGGGCCCGCAGCCTCCACCAGGAGCAGCCCAGGGAGGGCGAGGGCGCCGGATGCAGTTCGCACTACGGCACGACCTCCGGTGACGCCAGCGCGATCGTCGACATCACCGTCAAGGGCAACTAGTTCACTCGGAGTCGGACGCTCCTCCGGAAGCCTCGAACCAGGCTTCGACGGTCCGGTTGGGGAGTTCGTCCGGATCTCCTCCCGCGAACTCCAGCGCCGCCTTCAGGGCTTCGATGATCCCTTCGCGTCCCTCGACCGACTCCACCATGTTCGCGGAGAAGGTCTCATCCGGGTTCGTGATCCGGAAGAACCTGGTCGGGCCTTCGTCGGCATCCGACCCCGCCGGATCGGAGTCCGGGATCCTGCAACAGGTCATCAGCACCACTCCCGAGACCCCCTTGAGCACCATCAGATCCGGGACCCACCAGCCCTGGAAGCCGCTCCCCTCGAAAGTGACCGGGGTCTTCACGTCATCCAGATCGATGGAGTAGGGATTCAGGATCGGAGGCGAGATCGGAGGCAGAAGCGGATTGACGGTTCGTCTCCGGGCCAGCTGCCTGAAGGTCGGCAGGGTGTCCGCCTCCGCAACCCAGCGATGGATCGTGAGCTCGTCGAACATCAGGATGAACTCGCCACTTCCGGATACGACGCTGTCCGACATCGCGATGTCCGACATCGCGAGCCAACGGATGGTCGTGGACACGTTGAAATCGCGGCCTCCGATTCCTGCGACCGCCTCGGGCAGGCCGTCACGAATGTCCCAGGGCAGGACCGTGTTCGGAGTGGCATCGCCGTAGAAGGCCTCGACCCGGTCCGCATGGAAGATTCGGCAGCTCACAAGATCGTCGGGTGTCGGGGTGAGGGCCTCGCCATCGCTGGCCGTGGCGACCAGGGCTCCCTCGTCGCCCTTGATCACCATCAGTCCCGGAATGCACCACCCCCGGTATCCGATCCCCTCGAAGAGATGCCTCATGGTGGTGTCCGGAAGAATGACCTGGCTTGAGGCGTGGAGGACCCGGGGATCCTCCATCAACGCCTCGAACGTGGGCAGGTCCTCGGACTTCGAGACGATGTCGATGATCATCGAGCACCGGAAGGAAGCCGGTATGCCCGTCTCGACCAGGGGGCCGGGTTCGGTGTTCCCGGGGACCAGCATCCTCGGCGGCGGAGGCGGAGGAGGGGGAGGAGGGGGAGGCGCAAGAGTCGCGGCCACGGCCATGACCCTGGTGAGGCCCGCGAACGTGTACACGATGAAGCCCACGTAGCCTAGGATCGCGAGGATCACCGGAGTGAGGACCGCGAAGCTGGCCCGGAGGCCGCCGACCGCCTGGGTCCTCGCCACGATCAGGATCATCGAGACCAGCACCCAGATGCCGACCGGAAGCTGCAGGCAGCTCCCCAGGCAGGGGATGATCACGAAGATCATCGGTCCGTAGCCGAACCCCATGCTCGCGATCGTGCGAGCGATCCCGCCGGTGGTCGCACCTCCCAGCCGGAGAAGCCCGTGCGTGATCGTTCCATGAACCAGCAGCCCGAGGAGCATGGCCGGGACGTACAGGGCGAGACTCGTGAATCCGCCGATCTGGGCGAAGGCCGGCGGAGCCCCTCCCCCGGAGCTGGTGATCAGCCACATCATCATGATCATCGGAAAGGATCCGAAGACGACCACCAGAACAAGGATCGTCGTCACGAACAGCAGCGAACTTCCGAGAGTCAGTCGTGACGGCAGACCCCGGGCGAGCCTCCGTGGACTCGTCATCGACTGCCCGACGGTGCCCCAGAAACGGACCCACCGACCGCGCGATTCGTCATGCCAGGGCGAGGATTCCGGAACGATGCGGTCCTCGTGGGAACCATCCTTGCGGGGCCGCACGATGCACTCCGACTCGTCGATGACGCGATCGCACTCGATGCACTTGAAGCGAGGGGGACGAAGGTGTCCGTCCTTCCCGTCTCCGTAGTAGGCCTTGTCGCACCCGGGGCAGCAGAACCGGACCGAGCCCGGCTTGAACCGATGACCGGTCGGATCGAACGGCTCGCCGCACTCCGGGCACTGGCCGGGTGCAAGGTCCCAGAGCGGATACTCGCAGTTGAGACAGCGGATGGATCACCTCCGATGAGAAGGAAGATCGAGCGGGGACCCGCTCAGGGGTTCGAAACGGCGTCCACGCCTCCGGTCGGCGTGTCGTCGGGCCTCGCGGTGGCGGCCGATTCGGGAGGATGGAGGTACGCCTCCCGGTTCGAGGAAAGCCAAGACTCGAACTCGTCGTCGTCGAGATCGTCACCGATGCCACCCATCTCGTCGATGGCCTCCACCACCTTGCGATGGATGGTCGCCTCCGAACCGGTCGACGTCGAGAGACTGCTGCCCGTCGGGCCGTCACTGAAGTACTTCATCCGGTAGCCGCCGTCCATGGACGGCCGGACATACCCTGCGGCATCCCCCACCTTGACCACGAAGAGACCCGGAATCGACCACGCCTGGAATCCACGGCCTCGCCAGGTCTTCTCGAGCGTGATGTCGGCGTCCTTCGGAATCGTGGACATCACTCCATCGAGACCACCGATCTCCCCCGGTCCGGGCAGGTTCTTCGCCTCGACGAGGGCCTCGAGGAAGTCGCGGGAACTCAGGACCACCGTCTGCGGGTCGTCCTCGGCGATCATGACCACAAGGGGATCCTCGCCTGCAAGGGCCGCGTTGATGCCGGGGACGCCGACCGGTCTCCCCGCCGCACCGAGCACCACCGACAGGACCAGGCCGATGTAGGCCGCGATCACGAGGAACACCGGGGTCAGCACCGCGCAGCTCGCCCGGAGCCCGCTCACCGCCTGGGCCGGGGAGAGGAGGATGATCGTGGAGACGAGCGACCAGATCTGGGCCGGGGTCTGGAGGCAGTACCCCAGGAACGGGACCGCTCCGATCATCAGCGGACCGCTCCCGAATCCGAGACTGACCAGGGTTCGCGAATACCCGCCCGCCGTCGATCCGGTCATCCTCAGGACGAGGTGGATGATCCCCCCCACGAGGCAGAGCAGGATGAGCATGACGGGGATCCAGGAGACCAGGCCGATCAACCCCGCGAACCACACGGCGGTCGGCGGCGGACCTGCATTTCCAAGGACCGGGGGCAGGATGATGAAGGTCAGCAGGATGGGACCGAACCCGATCACCAGCGAGAGGGTGTTGGCGAGCAGGAAGAAGACGAACGCGCCGCCAAACGTCGCCTCCGCGGGCAAGCCACGGCCCAGGGATCCCGGCCGGATCATCGACATGCCCACGGTTCCCCAGAACCGTTTCCAGCGGGTGCGGGTCGAATCATGCCAGGGCGAGAGGTCGGGAACCGTCCGGTCCTCGTGGGAACCGTCCTCGCGCGGTCGGACGATGCAGTCGCACTCCCCGATCGACTCGCCGCAGCCGACGCAGGCGAACCGGGGAGGATTGAGGTGTCCGTCCTCGCCGTCACCGAAGTAGGCCTGATCGCAGTGCGGGCAGCAGAACCGGACCGCTCCCGGCTTGAACCGTTGCATGGTCGGATCGAACGGCTCGCCGCACTCCGGACACGAGCCCGGCTTGAGGTCCCAGAGCGGATACTGGCATTTCAAGCATCGCATCGAGAGGCATCATCCGATCTGGTGGACACCTTCGAGAAGGGGCTCGAACGTGTCCGGGAAATCGACGACCCGGATTCGATGACGCCGGGAGCAATCCGCTCGAATCCTAGTCCTCGGGACATTCTTCGGCGATTCGCCGCCGGAATTCCGCGACACAGGCCTTCGTGACCGGCCCCACCTTTCCATCACCGATCCGGTGATCTCCGACCGCGGTCACCCCGATGACCTCCGCCGCGGTTCCGGTCAGGAAGACCTCGTCCGCATCCAGAAGGTCCTCGAGGGGGAAGACCGCCTCCTCGACCTCGTGGCCGCAGGCCGGGGCGATCTCCCTCATCACGAATCGGCGAGTGACACCGTGGAGGATGCCGGTCGAGGTGCTGGGCGTCCTGATCCGTCCATCCTTGATGACGAAGATGTTGTCACCCGTGCACTCGGCGACCTCGCCCTCGAGGTTGAGCATGATCGCCTCGAACACCCCGGCGTCGATCGCCTCGATCTTGGCGAGGATGTTGTTGAGATAGTTGAGGCTCTTGATCCTCGGATCCAGGCACGGAATCGGAATCCTCGGGCGGTCCGCCACGATCACCTTCATCCCCTGCTCGTAGAGCTCCTCGGGATAGAGCTGGATCGTGTCCGCGATGATGATCGTGCCCGGCGTGGGACAGCGGAAGGGATGAAGTCCCAGGGTCCCGACACCACGGGTGAAGATCAGTCGGATGTAGGCGTCCTCCAGATCGTTGGCGGCGAGGGTCTGGCGGATCGCATCCTCGATCTCGTCGACGTCGAAGGCGGGATTGAGACGGATCAGCGACGCCGACTCGTACATCCGGGCGATGTGGGATTTGAGCTTGAGGATCCGACCGCCATAGGCACGGATGCCTTCGAAGCAGCCGTCCCCGTAGAGAAGACCATGGTCGTAGACCGAGACCACGGCCTCGGACCTGGGAACAAGTTTTCCGTCCATCCAGATGCGCGACATGAGGGCATTTTAGGAGGAAACCCTCGGTTTCGCAGGGTGGCCGATCCGGCCTCAGACGTGGATCTTGCGACGCCTCGCCGGTGGGATCCCGAGCTGTTCGCGGTACTTGACCACCGTGCGACGAGCGATCTCGACCCCCTTCTCCTTCAGGGCGTCGGCGAGCTTCTGGTCGCTGAGCGGCCGGGCCTTGTCCTCGGCATCCACGACCTCCTGGAGCATCGCCTTGATCGCCTCCCAGCTCTTCTCCTCCCCTTCACCGCCGGCCTCCCGACCGCCGGAGAAGAAGCGACGAAGGGGATACATCCCCCGCGGCGTCTGGATCCACTTCTCGCTCACCGCCCGGCTCACGGTGGCCACATGGACCCCGAGCCGGTCCGCGACCTCGGTCATCGGCAGCGGCTTGAGGAACTGAGGTCCGTGATCGAAGAACTCACGTTGTCGTTCGAGCACCACCCTCACCACCCGCAGCAGGGTGTTCGACCGCTGGTTCACCGCATCGATCAGCCAGCTCGCATCCCTCACCGCCCCGTCGATGAACGCCTTGCCATCGGTGTCGAGGCCGGGCTCGTCGCGCATCCGTTCGACCTGGGGATTGATCCGAAGCACGGGCATCGTCCCGTTGGCCAGCGCAGCCACGTACTGGTCGCTCTCGGGCTCGTACTCCACGATGACGTCCGGCATCACGAACTGGGCATCGGGATTCGCAAGCTCCCGTCCCGGCCAGAGGGTGAGACGTCGCATCCTCTCCTTGGCCTCCTGGACCCGTTCGAGCGACATCTCGGATTCCTTAGCGACCCTCGGCAGACGATTCTGCACGAGATCCTCGAAGTGTTCTCCGATCAGCACCGCCGCATCGGTCCAGCTTCCATCCTCGTCGCCTTCGACCTCGACGATCGCGTCGATCTGCAGCAGCAGGCACTCCTGCCGGGTGCGGGCGAGGAGTCCCGGCGGTTCCAGCAGGAGCTGCAGACGGTGAAGGGTCCGTTCCAGCAGCGGAAGCGACCAGTCCTCGATCCCGAGTCCGGTCCCCTGCTCGAGGACAGTCTCCAGATCGGCGCCCAGATAACCGTCGTCATCGACGTACTCGATGAGTCGACGCCCGCAGGCGGTCATGTTCTCGGGAGCCTCGGCGAGTCGCCACTGATCGTCGAGCTGCTCGGCGAGACTCTTGCCGCGATCCGCGGTGTTGGCCATCGCCTCGAGCTTGGTGTCCCGATCCCCGCCGGACGCCGGCCGCCGCCATTCCTCGCCGCCGTCCCAGACCTCCCGGTACCGGTTCTCGAGATCCGCGAGCCGCTGGAAGTCCTCGCCGGACTCCCCTGCGATGAACTCCCGTTCGGTCTCCGCCACGTCGACCGGCGACTCCTGCGTCTCGGCACCACCCTCGCCGGGCTCCGAGAGCTCGAGGGCGACGTTGGACTCCAGTTCCTGCTCCACCCGCTCCTGCAGCAGGGGAAGCGGCAGCTGGAGGATCTCCATGGACTGGATCATCCTCGGCGCCAGCTTCATCTGCTGGCCTAGCTTCACTTGCTGGCGGGTGTCGAATCGCATCGGGGATACGGCAGCGGTCACGGCACGGGCTCCATGTCTGGATGCGGACGCGACCGGGATCGGTTTCGGCCTCCAGCCGAATCGGCCTCGCGGGACACCACTCCATCGGTGTCCTGGCTCGCGGGCCAGCCGCGTCGAACCGTGCCTCAGGCATGGTATCGCCGCGAATTCGCGTCCCCCTGCACAATCCATGCCAGAAGTGCTTCTTTCGCCCGTTTCCTCAGTCCAGGGGCCGACGCTCGGTGATCGCATCGGCAAGGACCGCCCGACTGGCGTATTCGATCTGACTGCCGCTGGGGAGCCCTCGAGCGAGCCTGGTGGTCCGTATGCCGAGCTTTCGAGCCTCCTCAGCGACGTGCAGGGCGGTGGTGTCACCCTCCATGTCGGGGTTGAGGCCGAGCACGATCTCCTTGACCTCCACGCCCCGGGCGTTTCGGGCGGGATCGCGAAGACGGGCGAGCAGGTCGTCGACGGTCAGCCCTTCGGGGCCGACGCCGTCCAGGGGATCGAGTCGTCCGAGCAGGACGTGGTACACCCCGCCGTGCATGCCGGTCTGTTCGAGACTGATCAGATCTCGGGGCTGTTCGACCACCAGCACCACCGAGGCGTCCCGACGTTCGTCCCGACAGATCGGACACGGATCGTCGTCGGCGAGATTCCAGCAGACCGAGCAGTGTCGGACGCTCTCCTTCACCCGGCGGATCGCATCGGACAGCCCCATCGCCTCGTCGGTGGAACTCTTGAGCACGTGGAACGCGAGACGCTCCGCGCTGCGGCGCCCGATGCCGGGCATCCGCGAAAACTCGTCGATCAGCGTGTTGACGGACTCGGGGTAGGACATGTTCAGAGAAGTCCGGGGATGCCGCCGGGGGGAAGCGGAAGACCCATTTCCGTCGCGGCCTCCTGGAGATGCGCTCCGATCATCTCCTGGGCCCTTGTGAGCGCCGCATTCACCGCACTGGCGACCAGATCCTCGGCCATCGAACGGTCCTGCTCGTCGCCGTCGGCGACCAGTGCCGTCATCATGGCCGGGTCGATCCTGATCTCCCGGATCCGCATCGAACCGTCGGCGACCGCGACCACGGCGCCGCCCCCCACCTGGGCCTCCACCGTCATCTCGGCGAGCTCCGCTCTGGCCTTCTCGAGCCGCTCCCGCAGACGAGGCAGATCCTTCATCAGACTGCCCAGGCCCGCCATGCCCTTCAGTGCATCGAACATCACGCCTCCGTGCTGGTGTCTTCGACCGGGGTGTCGTCCGTCGACGTTCGACGGACCTGAACGACATGGGCGTCGAAGAGTTCCATGGCCTCCCGGACCGTCGGATTCTCCTGAGCCGCCCTCACTTCATCCGTCGCAGGTACCGGAACCTGTCCGGAATCGTCCGGACGATCGACGAACACGATCCGGGTTCGTCGACCGAAGGCCTCGGATGCCAGTTGTTCGAGCGACTGGGGACGCTGCATGGTGAACGAGGCCCCCGGAGAGGCGTCCGGTCTCAGTCGCAGATGCAGGACCTCGCCCTCGAGACGCTCGAACTCGAAGTCCTCCAGAGCCGCCCGCTGGCGGGGGCTCCGGGCCGCCTCCTCGAGCAGCGCCCACGCCCCCGGCCCGTCCACCGCCTCCACCGGCGGCGGCGTCGGTCGCTCGCTCGACTCGGGAGCCGGTTCGACGGGTGACGGTTCGACGGACTTCGGGCTCGGGGACGTCGATCCGGAGGTCTTCTCGCGAACCGTCGTCGTCGGCCGGGCGGTCTTCGCGGGTTCCACCGTGCGTCGACGCGCCGGGGCCGGGGCACCGCCGCTCGAGCCGGCCCTGGGACGCTTCGCCTCAGACGAGCTCAGGCTTTTTTTTTTCGTCGTGGGGACCTCGACGTCCCCACCGGCCAGCAGGGTCGCCGCATCCCGGTATCGCTCGGACATCGCCATGCGGGCGACCACCGCATCGACGATCGCCCGGGGCACGGTGCTCATCCGCACCCTCTGAGCGGCGGCATCGCACAACGCGACCAGATGCACGAGCTGGGCGGGGTCGTACCCCTCGGCTTCGGTCCGAAGCGCCTCGGCCTCGTCCTCCGCGGTCTCCAGGACCTCCGGGTCGGCACCGCAGGTGGCGGCCACCAGCAGCTGCCGGAAGCGTTCCGCGAAACCATCGAGCACGCGTTCGGCGGGCAGGCCCTCGCCCAGCAGCCCCGCGGTGGCTCGAAGAGCGCCGGCGACGTCCCCCTGTCCGATGGCCAGCACCGCCTCGGCGACCCGGTCCTCGGGAGGCACCCCGAGCACCCGCTCCAGCAGCGGACCGTCGATCGAACCGTCCGCGGCCGCGACCAGACGTTCGAGAATGCTGAGCCCGTCCCGCATCGATCCGTTGGCCAGCCTCGCGACCCGGGCGATCGCGGCGTCCTCGGCGGGAATCGACTCGGCTTCGAGGACCTCTCGCAGATGGTCCGCGATCCGGGGGACCGGGATCGGACGGAAGTCGAATCGCTGACAGCGGCTCTGGATGGTCGGCAGGACCTTGTGCGGCTCGGTCGTGCAGAGAATGAACTTCACATGCGGAGGAGGCTCCTCCATGGTCTTCAGCAGGGCGTTGAACGCCGCCGTCGACAGCATGTGGACCTCGTCGATGATGTAGATCTTGTACGGGGCCCGCGCCGGCAGGACGCTGGCGTTCGCGATCAGATCGCGAGCGTCCTGCACGCTGTTGTTGCTCGCGCCGTCGATCTCGACGACGTCGAGATCCTCGCCGCGCAGGATCGAGGCATCGTCCTCTCCGACGTCCTCGGCGGAGGCGTTGAGGGCCCGGGCGAAGATCCTCGCCATCGAGGTCTTGCCGACTCCGCGGGTGCCGCAGAAGAGGTAGGCGTGAGCGGTGCGTCGACGATCGATCGCCCGCTGGAGGGTGTCGGCGATCGGCTCCTGCCCCACCACCTCGTCGAAGGTGCGCGATCGATAGCGTCGAGCCAGGACCTGGTAGCCGGAATCGAGCTGATCGGGGGAATCGGGCATGGGTGTCCGCGGGCAGGACCACAGCGGGTCGAGGTTCTCCCGGACGCGGGATGGCGAAGCGGAGGGCGGCCAGGCGACCGAAGGCCCGAACGACGACGCGTGTGGCTGCTGCCGTCAAGCCCTGACCAGGTTGGCGAGCCGTCCGTCCGACGGACCCGACCGCCCTCCGCGTCGCGATCCGCGAACGGGAGATCGCATCCTAGCAGCGTGTCCCGCTCCTGACGCGGCCGACGGGCGGAGCGGCGGTAGAATCCGGATGTGAGCGATCCCACCCCCGCCCCCGAGTCCGAACCGGGCGTCCCCGAGGACATGCCCGCGCCGTCGACCGCCCGATCCAACGGCGAAACGCAGGAGGGATCCCGGAATCTGCTGCTCCTGGTGGTGCGGCTGCTCTTCCTCGTGCTCCTGGTATCGATCTCGATGCTCACGATCGCCGGCCGATCCGGGGATGCGAGCTTCCGGCTCCAGACCTTCATCGGAGTCTTCCTCGCCAGCGCCTCGATCGGCACGATCGTGATCGTGCTCGACGCCATGACGCCCAACAAGCGTCTCTCCTCGGTGGTCGGGGTCTATCTGGGCGTCTGCTTCGGCCTGATCGCGGCGATCGCGGTGGGATTCCTCCTCGACGTCGTCGCCCAGGCCCTCGCCGGTGCCGACGGGCGTGACGCCGTCGGATCGGTCTACCTGGGGGTCACCAAGGCCGTGCTCGCCCTCGTGCTGTGCTACCTCTCGGTCTCCGTGGTGCTCACCACCAAGGACGACTTCAGGCTGGTGATCCCCTACGTCGAGTTCGCCCGCCAGGTCAGGGGCGTTCGTCCCCTGCTCATCGACACCTCGGTCCTGATCGACGGTCGCATCGACTCCGTCGGACAGGCGGGCTTCGTCGATGCTCCGATCCTGATCACCACGTTCGTGCTGGAGGAACTCCAGCGACTCGCCGACAGCCAGGATCGACAGAAGCGGATCCGCGGCCGCCGCGGCCTGGACATGGTCTCGAAGCTCCAGGAGAACCCCTATCTCGACGTGGCGATCGAGGACACCAAGCCGGATGGGGTCGGGGTGGACGCGATGCTGGTCCAGCTGGCACTCGACCAGGAGTTCCGGATCCTCACCAACGACCAGAACCTCCGACGCGTCGCCGAGATCAACGGACTGCCGGTGCTCAATCTGAACGAACTGGCGGGCGCCCTGCGTTCCAGCGCCGTCCCCGGCGACCGCCTCGAGATCGAGATCGTCAAGCCCGGCGAGTCCAGCGGACAGGGAGTCGGCTACCTCGACGATGGAACGATGGTGGTGGTCGACGGCGGCGGTGCACACGTCGGTTCGGTGGTGACCAGCCAGGTGACCAACGCCCTCCAGACCAACGCCGGGCGGATGATCTTCGCCCGCACCGCGGACGCCCCTGCCCGTAACGACCCGGAGGAGGATTCGGGCGACTCCCTCCGCAGCGCCGCGACCCGCCAGCCGCGGGCGACCGGACCGGGCCCGCGAGCCGACGGTGATCGTCCCCCGCGAGGTGGACGTCCACGTCGCGGCTAGGTGATGCCGCCCTCCTCGAGTCCGCGCCGGAGATCCTCGAGTCGATCGCCCCAGACCGTCGCACGATCCCGGGAGTCCCGTGAGATCGGCTTGCGCACCTGGTGCAGCGAGAGCGTGGGACGGAACTGCTTGCCCCCGTCACCACCCCCTCCGGTCGACTCCGCCTTGTGCGGTGAGAGACACCGTTCGTCGAAGTCCACCCCGATCGATTCGACGAGGGGCGGAATCCGGGACTCCGGCTCGTCGATCAGATCCTCGTAGACCACCTCGTACCAGGGATTCGGAACGATCTCGCGGGCCGCGGCGACGAAGCGACGTTCCGCCGCCATCACCCGGCCGATCCAGTCCAGTCTTCCGACCCACGGCATCCGATCCTCCGGCAGGTCCTGCCCGTAGATCGAGATCCCCGTTGCGAAGGGGTCGCGGGTGATGCGGACGACGTGCGCCCTCGGGTACCAGGTTCCGATGACCGGCAGATACGACCAGTTCTGAAGATGCTTGCTGACCGTCCGCGTCCCCTCGCCGGAAAGCGCCTTGATGCGGCCGAGGCAGTCGGTCCTCATCGACTCCAGAATCGCGGGATCGGTGGCGGCCATGTCCCGGACCGGTTCCCTGCCCAGGCGATCCCGGTGCTCTCGGATGGTCTCCGAGATCACCGATTCCTCCCCGATGCCGGTCACCGACGGATGGGCGGCGAGGATCCGCTCGAGGAGGCTGGTGCCCGAACGGGGCATGGAGACGATCATCACCGGAAGTTCGGTCGAGGAGGCCTCGGTCCCCGGGTCGGTGAAGCTCGACTTCCGCATCGCGTCGAGGATCTCGTCGACCCGGCGATCGAACGCGTCGGGATCGAAGGCCGACTTCAACTGTGCATGACCCTTGCGATACGCCTCCAGCGCACCGTCGTGATCCCCGAGCTTCTCGAGCATGCGGCCCCGTCGAAGATTCATCCGCTTGCGGATGTTCGGGGCCAGCCCCGCCCCGTCGCCGATGCTGTCGAAGATCTCGATCGCCTCCTCCCGTCGTCCCTGGATGTCCAGGACCTTGGTGAGGGGATCGGCAAGGGCCGGATCGAGGGACCCGCCCTTTCCAAGCTCGCGGAGCAGTTCGTACGCCTCGTCGCAGCGATCCGCACTGATCAGGGCCTCGGCCAGCAGCGTCTGGATCTCCGTCCGCCCCGGGGTGATCCGGTAGGCGTTCCGTGCGGCCTCGACCATCCGGTCGTACCGACCTCGGAGCTGGTGGACCATCGCCTGCTCGACCGAGATCATCGGATGGCCGGGGTCCAGATCACGGGCCCGGTTCAGGTACTGCTCGGCCTCGGTGTAGCGACCGCTCTTCATCTCGATCAGGCCCTTGACCCTGACCACCGAGGCGTCCTTGCGGGCCTTCTTCATCATGGGATCGATGATCGAGGCCGCGGCCTTGACGTTTCCGGCCCGGAGCAGGTCGATGGCGCGGTTCACCGCCTGGTTCTGCGGCTTCTTCCCGGGCTTCGACGCCCCTCTGCGTGGACCTCGTGAAGGCGAAGGCATCATCTCATCCTAGCGGGTGGCGAACCCGCAGCTCAAAAGGTATCCGCGGCCGCGGACGTCCCCTCGAACGCCTGCGACCGCGGAGGGCTCGCCTGGTGATTGCCGTCGGCGGTCAGCGACCGAGCGCCAGCAGCTGGGTGATGAGTTCATCGGTCGTTGTGATCACCCGACTTGCGGCCGAATAGCCGGTTGATGCGAGGATCATGTTGATGAATTCCTGGGAGAGGTCGACGTTGGACAGTTCGAGGGCTCCTCCGACCACCCGGCCGGTGCCGAACTCCCGGGGGCTGGCGATCAACGCGGTGCCGGAGTTCGGTCCGCTGCCGAAGAGGTTGTCTCCGACATCGACCAGACCCGCGGAGTTGGAGAACTTCGCCAGTGCGACCTGACCGATGGTTCGAGTCAGACCGTTGGTGAAGGCACCGGAGATCACGCCGTCCTCGCCGATCGAGAACGAACCGAGGGTTCCGATGGGGGAACCGTCCTGGAAGACCGCGGCGAGGTTGCTCGCGGAATCCGTGAAGCTGGAGACCGCGTCGGTGCCGCTGTCGAAGTCCATGTTCACGGTCAGGGGGTTGACCGCGCCGTTGGTCCTCTGGATCGAGAAGCTCTGGTTGCTCGCGGAGACGAACCGGCCGTTGGTGTCGAAGGTGACCTCGCCGAGGGCGAGAAGCCGGTCGGTCGCGTCGTTGTCGCTGGATTCGGCGACGAACTCCCAGGTCGTGCCGCCGGAGGGCGTGGTGCCCTGGAGGACGAAGGAGAGATCGATGGTCAGCGGCGTGCCGAGGGAGTCGTAGACCACGAAGCTGGTCTGCACGCTCTCGCCGGTCGCGTCGCCGGTCTTGGTCATCACGAAGGGGTTGCCGAGGCCCGTGCCGTTCGCGGTGAAGTCACCGGTCTCGATGTCGAGCTGCTGGACGGTGCCCTCGTTGCCGGTGACCACGATGGCTCCGCCGACCATCGCGACCGATCCGCCCAGGTCGCTGGAGGATCCGATCGCACTGGAATCGAGTCCCATGTACTCGTCGAGGAACGCGACGTAGTCGTCGAAGGTCGTTCCCGCCTCGATCTCGAAGATCGCGGTGCCGAGGTCCTTGCCGCCCTTCTCCACGCCGGAGACGGTGATGCTGGTCGCGGAGCCGTCGAAGGCCTGGACGAATCCGCCGGCTCCGTCGCTCACGTAGATCGGGGTGTTGAGGTTGGTCGCTCCGGTGACCTCGGTCCCCGGAGTGCCGGAGGCGTCGGTGTAGAAGACCCGGCTCTCGTGGATGGAACCGGTGGTGCCGACCTCGCCGGAGGCGTTCAGGTTGCCGTTGAAGACCACGTTGCGGGTCTGCTCGGCAAGGGTCATGGTGCCGACCGGGATGTTCAGATCGACGAGGTTGCCTTCGACGATGTTGAACTGCTCGTCCACGCCGTAGCCCATGACCTTGGCGCCGGACTGGGTGATCAGGCCGTTCTCGGGGTTCCGGATGAAGCTGCCGGAACGGGTGTAGTACTGCGAGCCGGCCTGGTTCACGATGAAGAAGCCGTCACCCTCGATCGCGAGGTCGGTGGCGACACCGGTCACTCCGATCGCACCGTTGTTGAAGTTCCGCTGGGTCCCCGAGACGCTGACACCGAGACCGACCTGACCGGGGTTCGTGCCCCCGGTGGCGTCGCTCGGAGCGGTGCCGAGGGAGAAGTTCCGACTGAAGGTCGGTGAGAAGGTCATCCGGTTCGACTTGTACGCCGTGGTGTTCACGTTGGCGATGTTGTTGCCGATCACGTCGAGACGACGCGAGTTCGACATGAGGCCGGAGAGACCGGTGAAGAGTGCTGTGGTCGATGCCATGGTTCGGACTCCTTCCAGAACCGGACGAGTTGCGGATCAGGCCGCGTCGTCCCGAGTGTCTTGCTGACTTGAGGTCGCGTGCTGGGGATTGGTGTGGTCGTCACCGGCGAGGATCGCATCGGCGATCGCGGGCGGAACGACATGGATGACCGGCGACTTCCGGTCGCCGCGTGATTCGTCGTCGATTCGGAGCCGGACGGCGGCTTCGATGGTCTGAAGCCGATCCACCGACCCACCGTCCTCCGGAGAGGCCTCGAGTTCGCCGTCGACGCGTCGGTCGGCGACCCCGAGAACGAGGGGCAGATCGCCCGCGATCACCAGGATCCGCTCGTGGCCCGCCGCTTCCGCGGCGTCGGCGATCCGGGAGATGCGTTCCTTCACCGCGGGATCGAGGGGTTCCTCGAGGGCGGCGTCGTCGAGCTCCCGTCCGCTCCGGAACTCGCCGTCGGCGGCCCGGGCGAGAAGCTCGTCGAAACCGGCCCGGTCGATCGGAGTCGAGCCGGCCTGCAACGGTCCCGGTCCCGCGGGGCGGACCGCGGGTTCGAGGCGTCGGAGAAGCTGGCGTGAGTCGACTCGCATCGTTCGGTGGTTCCCGGGGGAAGGTTCCGGTGGATCAGCCTTCGGGCAGGCTCGCCGGATCGACGATCACCTGGACGTTGCTGGCGGGGATCTCCCAGCCCGAGTCGAGCTGGAGAGTGACTTCGTTGCCTTCACGAATGACCGCGAAGACGTTGCCCACCACCCGGTCGTTGGTGACGGTGAGGCCCTCGACCGTCTTGCCGATCATGTTGCCCGCGGTGGCGAGCTGATTCTGGAAGACGATGTCCTCGAGGTTCTTGGTGAGCTCGATGTCGCTCTCGATCGCACGGATCGAGTTCAGCTGCTCGAGCAGCGCCGAGGAGTCGTTGGGCTCGAACGGGTCCTGCTGCTGCAGCTCGGTGAAGATGATCTGCATGAAGTCCTCGGACGAAAGCTCGTTGAAGCGGTTCGATCCGGCGGCTCCACCGACCACGTTGGCTGCTGTTCCCTGAATGGCGCTCATGAACGACTCCCGTGTCAGTTGTCCGATGCGGTGGCCTGGACCATCGCCTCGTCGAAGTTCGCGACCTCCGGTCGCTGCGGATCACTTCCCTGATCCGCCCGTCGGCCCGACGCCTCGTCGCGTCGGCCCCGACTCCTGCCGTCTCCGGCATCCTGCCGGTCGGCGGCTTCCTGCCCGCCTCGGGTGTCCTGCCCGTCCCCGCGGTTGTCGGACCGCTGGTTGGACGACCCTTCGGAGGTCCGACCCGCGGATTCGACCGCCAGTCGGTCCACGGCCAGTCCTCGGTCCTCGAGGGCCTGACGCAGGGAACCCAGGTTGTCACGAAGCAACGATCGTGCCGAGTCGCTGGCCGAGGTCAGGAGCACGGCCACCCGACCGGCCTCCATCTTCATTTCGAGCCTCAAAGGGCCCAGAGAAGGCGGATCCAGACGCATGGTGAGGGTCCCGCCTCGCTGACGAGCAAGCGTCTCCAGCCCCCGCCCGACGCCGGGCATGGTCCGGGTGCGTCCCTCGTCGGCCGGATCCGGCGCAGCTCCGGCCGGATGGTTCGGCAGAGTCTGCGCGATCGGGGGGGCATGGCGGTTCGATCCCCGGGTGGCCCCGGAGACGTCCGTCACCGGCATGGACGCGGTCGATGCCTGGTTCGAGGACTGGGAACGCGCCTCCCTCACCGCTTCATTGATCCTGTCCGCACGGGCGACCGCGGCCGGCCGCTTCTCGTCGGTCGCATCGGAACGCTTTCGATCCCGGGGACCGTTCAGAGGTTCCGGGGTCGGGCCCTCGCCGCGGTGCCTGGTGGTCGAAGCCCCTTCGGGGATCTCGATCCGTCCGGCGACCTCACCACCACGGCGAGGATCGGCGGTGGTGCTGGATTCGATGCCGGACACCTCCCCGCCATCACGGACCGTGGTGCCCACGGCCGTCTGCTCGTTCATCCCTCGAAGAGCGATCGAATCGGCGTCGTCAGCGGCGATCATGGATCCCGTCTCCGACGTCGCCTCCACCGGCATGGTCGTCCCCGATGCCTCGCTCACGTCCGCCGGACTCCCGATGACCGAGGTCGGAACCGCGGTCGAGACGGCCTCGGACACCGTCGTGACTCCGGAACCGGCGGTGAGGCCGCCCGGCGAACCTGGCAGATCACCCGACGGGATCGTGCCCGTGTCGATCGGGGCCTTCGAACCGGAGGCGGGATCGGTCACGAACCGACCGGGAACGAGCGGAATGCCGATCCCGGTTCCATCCTCGGACCCATCCTCGGGCCGGGGCTCGTCCTCGGATCGAACCACATCATCGTCACTCGGACGCTCGACGGCCGGCTCGTCGCCGGATGCCCCGGTCTCCTTGTTCGTGTCCGTGGTGCCGGAGCCGGGCAGGTCGTCCCTCGCGTCGTCGGTTCCCCGGGGCTCGGACCGCTCGGTGATCGGATCGTCGCCCGCGGCGGCATCTCCCGAACGGGAGGACCCGGTCTCCACATCGAGCTTACGCTCGGAGGTCGGGGCGGGGGACGCGCCGTTTTCGCGCGTCGCGCCGTTACGGCCTGCAGAATCGGCCCGGGTCAGGGCAGGCCCGAAGGGCGGCTGATCAGGCGTCGACCGGGGTGTTGATGCCCCGGGAAAGCGGATCGGCTCCATTCCTGCGGCTGGAAGCTTGTTCGTCATCAGGCTTGGCATCGAGGGCCTCCGTCCCGGTCACCGCGATCGCGGTCCGGTCACGAAGAGCCAACTGCAAAATCGCTGCCACATCGGTCTTGCCCTGATCCACGAACTCCCCGAGGATCTCGCTCCGCCGCTGGGAACCCATGCCTGCGAGCACGTCGACCACCAGATGCCGACGATCACCGTCGTACCAGGCCTGGATGATGCTGAAGGCCGTGTCGAGCTTCATCTCCTCGAGATCGGTCACCGTCTGGACGAACTCCGCGTCACCGGATCGCTTCGCGATCTGCTCGAATCGGGCCTCCCGGGCGTCCAGAGCCTGTTCCCGAAGGTCGATCTCGTCCTTGCGAGCCCGGTAGTTGGCCTCGATGCGAGCGTTGATCGCATCGGCATCACGCCCCAGTCCCATCGCGATCTCGTCGCCGAGATCCCTGATCCGTTCCGCGGCATCCGCCGGCGCGAGATTGGTCAGCGGCATCGAACCCCAGCGAAGCGTCGGATCGTCCGGCACCGCCGCGGCGAGTTCCGCCTCGCGGGCGGCCGCCGCCTCCCGGGCCGCCCGTTCATCCGCGATGGTCGAGCCGAACAGCTCCCGGACCCGCTCGAGACGATCGGTGTCGATCCTTCCGGACTGGTACAGCCAGCCGACCGCCAGCAGGATCGCCAGCATGTTCACCACGGCGAGGAAACTGAGAGTGCTCCAGATGGTTCGCATCATGCGGTCTCCCGGACGCCGTCTTCGACGGCCTCCCGTTCTCGAGCCCTGCGGGCTCCGGCGTTGGTCGCGATCTCGTCGAGCGCCGACTGTTCACGACGCTCGATCTCCATTTTCCATGCCTCGTATCGACGTTCCCTGACCAGCTCGATGGCCCGTCGATCCCTGGAGGCCTCCGCCAGGACCGCCCGCGCGGCATCGAGTCGTCGATGAAGACCGGCCAGTTCGAGCACCGATCGCTGAGCGTCCCGCATCAACGACATCGATGCGTTGGCCGCGGCGCGGAGCAGGTGGGGCCGGACCTCGCCCACCAGGCCGTCCCTGGCCTCCTCCCTCGCGTTCACGATCGAGGCCTGCCTTCGTCGAAGATCGTTCTCCAGTCGATTCCGCTCGCCCTCCAGTTCCGCCACCTCGCGGCGGCGGACATCCTCGGCCCGCTTGCGGGCGTCGAGCAGGGCCTGGAGCTGGAATCGAAATCGAGCCATGAGGTCGTTTCAACGGTGGGACGGAGGGATCAGCCGCCGGCGGCCTGACGAAGTCGTTCGCTCTCGGCGGCGAGTTCACAGAGGGTGCGGCAGGTCAGCGGGAAGTCGGTGAGATCGTCCTTGTCCTGCTTGAGGAACGCGTCGATCGCCGGCTTCAGGGCGATCGCCACGTCGGTCATCGGATTGGAGCCGGCCGCGTACGCGCCGATGCTGATGAGTTCCTCGCTCTCGCGGTGGGAGGCCATCAGCTCGAGGATGCGGCGACGCGCGGTCACATGGTTGGCGTCCGAGACCTGGTCCGCGAGTCGGGAGATCGACTCCAGCGGATCGATCGCGGGGAAGTGACCCCGATTGGCCAGGCGTCGACTGAGCACGACGTGACCGTCGAGAATCCCCTTCGCGGCATCCGCGACCGGTTCGGTGAGATCGTCGCCCTCGACCAGGACGGTGTAGACGCCGGTGATCGATCCTCCGCCCTCGATGCCTCCCGCCCGCTCCAGGAGCTGGGGAAGCAGGGAGAACACGCTCGGGGTGTATCCCTTGGTCGCAGGCTGCTCGCCGGCGGCCAGACCGATCTGTCGCTGCGCCTGGGCGAAGCGGGTGATCGAGTCGACCATCAGCATCACGTCCCGTCCGGTGTCACGGAAGTGCTCGGCCGCGGTGATCGCGGCCGCCATCGCCCGGACGCGGAGCAGCGGGCTCTCGTCGCCGGTGGCGACCACCACCACGGAACGTGCGAGGCCCTCGCTGCCGAGGGCGTCGACGATGAACTCCTTGACCTCTCGTCCTCGTTCACCGACCAGGGCGATGACGTTGACGTCCGCGGAGGTGCCGCGGGCGATCGACGCCATCATGGTGCTCTTGCCCACGCCCGGACCGGCGAAGATCCCGATCCTCTGCCCCCTGCCGAGGGTGGTGAGTCCGTCGATGGCGCGAAGACCGGTGGAGATGGGTTCCTTGACGATGCCCCGGGTCATGGGATTCACGACCGGAGGGAACAGCGGCCGGGCCTCGAGCCCCGTGGGCGCCGGGCCACCGTCGATGGGTCGCCCCAGACCGTCGAGCACCCGCCCGAGCCAGGAGTCCCCCACCATGATCGCGTCGCTCACCCGCTCCAGATGAACCCGATCGCCGGGGCCGGTGCCGTTGGAACCGGCAAGGAGCATCACGATCGCGTTGGATTCGCTGAATCCGATCACCTCGCCCAGCACCGGCTCGCGATGTCGGGACGAACCCTCGATCCGGACCACCGATCCGATCGGGACCCGCAGCCTGCGGACGAGGACCGTCATGCCGCGGACCGCATCGACGGTCCCGGAGACGCACCTTGGTTCGAAGGCATCGAGCGCCTCCACGCTTCGTTGAAAGACCGTCACTGCGGCTCATCCCCGTCCGGCGCAGCCTCGGGAGGTTCGGACCCGGTCTGCGGGGCGATCTCGTCCCAGGAATCGGACGTCGGGTCGGTCGCAACGGTCTCGTCGGGTGCCGACGAAGCCGAATCCTCCACGGGCGCCGTGGTCGCGGCGACGTCGGCCGCGGTCGCCGAGGGCGGGACCGACGGGGCCGGCGGCGGCGGAGCATCGGACGACTCGAGAAGCTCGGGGAAGAGTCCCTTGACGATCCTGGACATCTGGGCATCGAGTCTCGCATCGACCTCGCCGTCTCCGGCGGACACCAGACATCCGCCGCGCACGACCTCCGGATCGGACTCCATCACCACGTCGACGTCCGAAGCGGCTCCGATCATCCCCTTCGTCCTCGCGAAGTGCGTCTCGATGATCGACTGATCCTCCGGATGGACCCGGACTCGGAGCCGGGTGGCGCCGGACAGCATGCCCACCGCGGCCTCGACCTGCTCGGTGACGATCGAGGGATCGTGCTCGGGGAGCCGTCCCAGGACCCGTTCCGCGATTGCGATCGAGAGTCGAAGCAGATCGCGCCTCGCCTCCTCCCGGAGCTGGTCGCGGCCGGCGAGGAAGGCCTGAAGCGCCTGGTCCCATCCCTCCGCGACCGCGGCGAGCCGGGGTGAGTGGGACGCCTCGGCGGCCTCGAATCCCTCGCGCCTTCCCTCCTCGATGCCCGCGACCCGGCCTTCACTCCCACCCCGGGCGAACCCTTCGGCATGTCCGCGTTCCGCGGCCCCATCGACGAGCTCCCGGGCCTCGGCGCGGGCCTCCTCGACGATCCTCTCGGCATCCCTGCGGGCCTGTTCGAGGATCTCGTCGGCCTCGCGGCGGACGTCACCGAGGTTCATGACCACGGCGGTTCCGATGATTTCCCTGGCTTGAAGGTTCTTGATGAGGGCCACGCGTGTCTCCGCCGACTCAGACCACCACGTCGCCACCACCACCACGTCCGGTGATGACGATCTCGCCCGAATCCTCGAGCCGCCGGACGATGTCGACGATCCGCTGCTGCGCGGCCTCGACGTCGCTCACCCGGACCGGCCCCATGAACTCCATGTCCTCCTTGATGACCTCCGCGCCACGCGCGGACACGTTGGAGAGGAACTTGTCCTTGAGCTCGTCGGAGGCCATCTTGAGGGCGAGGGCGACCTCGCTGTTGTCGATGTCCTTCATGAGTCGCTGGATCGACTTGTCGTCGAGCATGCGGATGTCCTCGAAGACGAACATCAACCGCCGGATCTCCTCGACGAGATCGGGATCCTCGCTCTCGACGCCCTCCATGATCGACTTCTCGGTGTTGCGATCGCAGAGGTTGAGGATCTCCGCCACGGTGTTCACGCCTCCGACCTTCTCGGTGGAGTGCATGATCATCGAGCTCAGCCTGGCCTCGAGGCCCATCTCGACCTCCCGGATGACCTCCGGATTGGTCTGCTCCATGTTCGCCACCCGCCGGACCACCTCGATCTGGCGCTCCTCGGGAAGTCCGCCCAGGACCTCGGAGGCCTTGTGGTGAGGAAGATGGCTGACGATCAGGGCGATGGTCTGGGGGTGCTCGTCCTGGATGAAGGTCAGAAGATTGTCGGTCTCGGCCTTCTGAAGGAAGGCGAAGGGGGTGCGCTGCACCTGGGTCTGGATCTGGGAGATCACCTTGTCGGCGACGCCTCCGTCCAGCGAGTCCTTGATCAGACGCTTCGCGTAGTCGAGGCCTCCCTCCCGAGCCCAGCCCTGGGCCATGGCCAGGCTGTAGAACTCGGAGATGATCCCCTCCCCCAGATTGCGGGGGACGTCACCGAGGGATGCGAGGGCCCGGGTCACCTCCTCGACCGAATCGGTGGGAAGCTCCCTGAGGATCGCTCCCGCCGCATCCGGCTCGAGCAGGAGCAGGAGCACCGCGCTGCGAGCGACTCCGTCGAGTTCCTCGACGGTGTCGGGCAGTTTCTGGCCGGGACGAATGCTCATGGAGGAAGGTGATTCCGAAGGTGCGGGGATTGGGTCCGGAGCGACGGCCTGGGCCGGCTCCGGCTGAATGCTCGATTACGACTCGGTCCTCATCCAGCGACGAAGCAGGACCGCGACCTCGGCGGGTTCCTTCTTGATCAACTGGTTCAATTGTTCCAGCATCTGCTTGCGTCGAAGGTCCTCGTCGTCGAGTTCGACCCCGACCATGGCGGGTGCGGCCTCGTCGGCCTCGCCCACCACCTCGGCATGATCGTCCTCGAGCACCGGCGGGACGCCCGCGAGATCCTCGGCGGTGGGAAGCGTCTCGCCCCCACCGGTCCGCCGGATCATCATGAACATCATCGCCAGCGAGAGCAGCGAGAGCCCGACGAGTCCCGCGTTCTTGAGCGCGGTCCCCATGCCGCTGTCCGCCATCGATCCGATCGAGCCGGCGAATCCGCCGACGCCCGCAGCGGTCACGTCCTCGGACGAACGCCAGTCGGCGAACGGGAAGACCTCCACGTTGACCTCGCCCACGGTTCCATCACGGAACCCCGAGCTGTCCACCAGGGGGACCAGCAGACCGAGGTACTTGGACTGGATCACGGCGACCCTGGCATCGATCTGGGCGGCGCCGATCTCTGCGTCCTCTCCAAGCTCGCTGCGAAGCTCCGCCACCACCGCCTGCTCGGGGATCACCACCGAGGCGGCGATCTTGACCGGGAAGTCGGCGAGCTGATCGGTGGTCCGCTGGTTCAGCGGGAAGCGGACGTCCCGGACCCGCCTCTCGGATTCACGCGTGGCGGGACCGGAGCCCCCGGTGTTCCCGATGGCCACCGGGGCGTTGACCCCGCTGTTGGCGGCGAATCCCGGCTGACCACCCCTGGCGGCCGCGACCGGAGTCGAGGTCTCGTCGGACTCGATGTAGGTCTCGGTCGAGACCGGCTTTCCGGGATCGGTCTCGACCTCCATGATGTCGGCGAGCAGGATCTGCGAGTTCACCGCCACCTCGGCCTGCGGATAGGCCACCCGAACCAGCTGCAGGAGCCGATGAGAGGTCTCGAGCTCCCAGGCCCGGGTCGATTCGAGATAGTTGCGACGGCCACCGGCCGCCCCCTCGTCGAATCGGAAGCTGTTGTTGTTGACCCCGTCGATGACCGTGATGTCCTTGAGCTGGACACCGAGACCATGCGCCGCGACCGATCCGATCTGGGAGGCGAGGCCCTGATCGATCCGGGTCGAGCTCGAAGGCATGACGGTGATGCTGGCGGTGGCCGGCTTGGCCCCCTTGAGGATCCGGGACCGGGCCTCGCCCGGGTTGTAGACCAGATTGACCGCCTCGATGCCTCGGATCATGCGGATGGACTTCTCGGCATCCCGACGGCGGGCATCCTGCTGACGGATCTCGCGCTCCCGCGCGGAGACCATCATCGAGCCCTCCTCGGGAACCGGATCCTCCTCGTCGAGGGAGGCGGCATGCCCCTGGTTCTCGAGGAGGCCGAGGATCGCGGCCCGATTGGCCAGCGGGACGCGGATGACGTCGGCACCCCCGTCCTCGACTGGATAGCCCCGTTCCTCGATCACCTGCATGGCGACCAGCTTCTCCTCGGGCTTCACCTTGATGGAAGACATCGAGGGACTGGCCGCGTACTGCGAGACCAGAAAGAGGCCCATCACGAGGATGATGCCGATCGATCCCACCAGCAGGCGGGCGGAGACGTCCAGCGCACCGATCCGGGCGGCGACGTCCTTGACTGATTCTCTGAATCGCTCGATCACGGGGATGGCCTCCATGCCGTCCGTCGTGCACTGTGCGTCCCGGGGCTTCCATGCCTCCGCGAGTCATCCTGACAAGCGGGAGCACCCCATCCTCCTTTCACCGCCGAGGCCGACTCGGCGAAGGAAGATCAGACGCGGATGTTCTTGACCTCGTCGTAGGCATCGACGAGCTTGTTCCTGACCGCCAGCAGCATTCTGAAGGCGGTGTCCGCGGTCTCGGTCGCCGTGATGACCTCCTCGAGGGAGGCCTCACCGGTGGCGGCACCGATCTTGGCCTGTTCGGCGTCCTGCTGAAGGCGGTTGACCTGCTCGATCTGCTCGAGAAGGGCCGACTTGAAGTCCCCCTGCGATCCCTTCCCGGGCTCCCCCACGGGCGCGACTATCTTCGGGCCCTGGACCTTGTTGAGGCCCTGGGTTCCGAGCTGGCTGAGGGGACCGAGTGGATCGCTCATGACTGTTCAATCCGTCAAGGGGTTCAGGCGAGGACACGAATCGCCGAATCAATCATCGACCGCGTGGTGTCGATGGCCTGAATGTTCGCTTCATAGGCACGGAGGGCCTCGATGCCGTCGACCATGGCCCGCTCGTAGCTGATGTCGGGCATCGGACCGAGACCGTCGGCGATCCCGTCGGCGAGGTCGGCCTCGGACCCGTGGCCCACGGTCGCGAACCGACCGTTGAAGACCGGCACCCGGTCGATCGCCGAGACATGCACCCCGAGATCGCTCCCCCGGGCGGGATCCCCGGGGGCGAAGTCGACCTGGATGAGCTCGAAGCCCGGAGTGTTCCGGTTCGCAAGGTTCGCACTGATGGCGTCCATGCGGGTCCTCTGGGCCAGGAGGCCGCTTCCCGAGATGTCGAAGGCACCGTAGATGGCCATGGATCAGGCTCCGAACCGGACAAGTCCCGGAAGATCAGGGTCGTTCGCGAATCGCCGAACGAAGAATGTCGTGCTCCTTGCGGAAGAGCTCGCTGGCAAGCCGGAACGACAGGGCGTTCTCCGCGAGATCCTGCATGACGCGTTCCAGATTGCGGTCGTTTCCGTCATGCTGGCGAAAATCACCCGTTTCGACGGGGTCCAACCGGATCCCATCGGGAAGGAATCGGATCCCCTCGGTGTCCGCGAAGGGCCCCTGCCCGCCCGGGATCGGCATCGCGGTCGGAAGGCCCTGATCACGCTCCCGGGCCGCCTTCATGGCCGCCTGGAACTCCGCGACGGGGACATCACGGCGGCGATGGTCGGGATCGTCGATGTTCGCGGCGGCGTCGGCCAGCAGGGCATTGCGCTGCCAGGAGAACTGCATCATCCGCTTGAGATAGGGCAGGGCGCCCGTGTTGGAAATTCCACCATCAGTCATGTCCGGATCCTCCGGAAAGCCGTCCACTCGGCGACTTCCGCCTTCCTGGTGCAGGTCCTGCGCCGTCCAACGCGCAGTTTCGGCCTCGAACGAGGAGGCCGGATCGGATCAGAGATCCGCCTCGACGACCTGCTCCTCCTTCCACTTCTTGAGCTTCAGCCCGAGGGTCCGCACCCCGATGCCGAGGGCCCGGGCGGACTTCTGCCGGTGCCCGCTGTTCCTGCGGAGGGTGGCGACGATCGTCTCCCGCTCGATGTCCGCGAGGGTGAGCTTCCCGTCGCAGGCGAGCCAGTGACTCGTCGTCCCACCCCCGGACGGATCGGTGGAGCCGCCCGGCTTGGATTCGATGGCACCCCCCGCCAGTTCGATCTGGACCCCACCGGTTCCGGCGGCGGATCGGGAGTCCGCATCCACCGAGGGCAGCCACGGCGCGACCAGTGACGCGGGGATGACGTCCCCGGCGGCGAGCACCGCGGCGCGTTCGCAGATGTTCTGAAGCTCGCGGACGTTTCCAGGCCATGCGTAGCCCGCCAGCACGTCGAGTGCCTCGGGGGCGAACCGCTTCGGGTCGCGACCCTCGCGGGAACCGACGGCGGCCAGGAAGTGATCGGCGAGGGTCGGCAGGTCCTCCGGACGATCCCGAAGGGCCGGCATCTCGATCGGAAGCACGTTCAGACGGAAGAAGAGATCGCCCCGGAAGCGGCCGGCGTCGACCTCCGACTCCAGATCACGGTTGGTGGTCGCGATCACCCGGACATCGACCGTCCTGGTCTGGCTGGATCCGACCCGTTCGAAGGCCCGCTCCTGAAGCACCCGGAGCAGCTTGGCCTGAAGCTCGGGCGGAATCTCGCTGATCTCGTCGAGGAGCAGGGTGCCGCCGTCGGCCAGCTCGAAACGACCCTTGCGAAGCTTGTCCGCCCCGGTGAAGGCCCCCTTCTCGTGTCCGAAGAGCTCGCTCTCCAGGAGGCTCACCGACAGCGCGGCACAGTTGATGGCGAGGAAGGGTCCGTCGCGACGCGGGCTCGATTCGTGAATGAACCTCGCCGCCACCTCCTTGCCCGTGCCGCTCTCCCCGGTGACCAGGACCGTGCCATGACTGTCGGCGACCCGCTCGAGTCGCTCACGGACCGCGACCATCCCGGGTCCCTCCCCGACCATCCGGGTTCCCGCCGCGGAGGCCACGGGAGTTCCCGCCGTGGCACGGAGCACCTCGTTCTCTCTTCGCAGACGACCGTGCTCGATCGCCCGCTCGACGGAGATTCCGAGCTCGTCGCCCCCGAAGGGCTTGGTCACGTAGTCGAAGGCCCCCTCCCTCATCGCCTCGACCGCGGTCTCGACCGAGCCGTAGGCGGTCATGAAGACGACGGGAAGATCCTCGTGGACCTTGCGGATCTCGGCGAGCAGCTCGAGGCCGCTCATGCCGGGCATCTGCAGATCGGTCACCACCGCATCGGGGCGAGCCTCATGGATGCGGGCCATCGCCTGCTCGCCTCCGGGAGCGACCGTGACCGCATGGCCACGCCGTCCCAGGATCGTGGCGACGCTGTCCCTCATCATCTCCTTGTCATCGACCACCAGTACCTTGGCCATCCTTGGTCTCCTGCGGCATCCATGCCGAGCATGTCGAACGAAAGTCACTGGCGTGGTCCCGTCTTCGGAACCCGCCTCCACCGATCAGCCGTCACGCAGCTCCGCGATCCGGCTCCTCGCCGGCGGCCGTGCCGGCGTTGTCCCGCACCCGGCGACGCACGGCGCCACCGAGACTCGTTCCATCCTCCTCGGCGGCCTCGAGACGCTCCCCTCGGAACACGAGCGGAATCGAGCATCGCATGACCGTCCCCTGCGCCGAGCTTTCCACGTCCAGCCGACCGCCATGAGCATCGATGATGCGATGGACGATCGCGAGGCCGAGCCCCGTGCCTTCGGCCCGGGTCGTGAAGAACGGGTTGAACATGCGTCTTCGCACATCCTCCGGAATGCCCAGACCGGTGTCGGCGATCTCGAGCACCGCGTGCTCGATGACCCCGGCATCGGGATCCCGGAGATCCCGGGACTCGAGCGAGACCATGAGCCGACGCACGCCATCGTGGGAGGCCATCGCCTCGCAGGCGTTTCGCGTCACGTTCAGGATCGCCTGCTCCAGCAGGGCGGCGTCGACCTCCGCGACGACGTCCTCGTCGATGTCCAGATCGATGTCGATCCCGTGCCGGTCCACCAGGTCCTCGCTCGCCGCGACCGCGGCGAGGACCGGAGCGGCGACCGCGGAGGCCGCAGGCCGGACGCGGGTGTCCCGGGCGAAGGCCAGCACGTCACCGACGATCGAGTCGAGCCGGGTGACCGCCCGGGTGACCCGTCCGCACAATTCGAGCTGCTCGGGCCGACCCGCCAGATCCTCGGTCAACGCCTCCAGCGTGAGCCCGATGGCCCCGAGGGGATTGCGGATCTCATGCGCGATGCCAGCGGCCATCTCCCCGAGGGCGGCGAGCTGGCGAGAACGGCGAAGGCGCGACTGAGCCTCCGCCAGTTCGTCCTTCAGGGATGCCACCTCGCGCTGGAGGGATCCATGGGTGGACTCCAGCCGTGCGGTGACCTCGTTGAACGCCCGGACGAGTTCCGCGAACTCGTCGGCATCGATGCCGCCGGAAGCGCCGGCCAGCGTGGTCGCGGCGGCCATGGAGGGCAGTGAACTCATGCCGTGTGCTCCGTTCGGTGCCCGCTGGACATCGCGGAAGTCGTCTTCGGCCCGTGGTAGGCCCGAGTCGCCCGATCCGCGATCGAGACCCGCTCGATCTCCTCCCGATGCCGCTGACTGTTCTTCCGAAGGATGTCCTCGTCCCGGCGGTCGGCCTCCTCGATCCTCCTCAGCAGCTCGGTCGCCTCCCCCACCAGCCTGATCGCCTCCGGGGACGCGGAACCGGCGGCCTCCCGGGCCGCGGCCTCGAGATCGTCGGATGTCGCCACCAGACGGCGGACCACGCCGTCACGGGCGTCATCCAGACGGCCGAGGGCGTCGAAACGCTCCTTGGCGATCGCGTCACCCCGTCGACGGGTCAGCGCCTCCAGCTCGTTGAGCAGGGCGACCCTGGCTTCGAGGCGACCGATGATCCGACCGATCGCCGGCTCCTCGCCCCTGTCCGGTTCGCCGGGCATGCTCAAGGCGCATCTCCTTCCCGACCGGTCGCGATCCCCATTCCGGAAGGCACTCCGGGAGGGAAGGCCGAGATCCATCGACGCAGGGTCTCGTCGGTCGGTCCGAAGACCAGCTCCGGTCCGAGCCCCTCGATGCCGTCGATGATCGAATCGCCGTTGCGATGGAGGTGCTGGAGTCGCTTGCGGGCCCGGTCGGTCGCCGCCTCCGCGGTTCCCGCATCACCCGCGCGATCCGCGACGTCGGCCATCATGACCAGTGCGATGATCGCGACGGGCTCGCCTGCGAATCGACGCTCCGTCTCGCGATGCAGACGAATCGCCTCCACGAGATCGCCTCGCCGATCCGCGACGACCGCCCGGTCGACGTAGGCGGCTCGAAGCAGCCTCGATTCGAACGGATCGAGCCCTTCGACCGCTCGCCCACCAAGTCGTTCGACGGCTTCTCCAAGCCGGATCGAAGCCATCGCCAGGGCGCGGTTCCGTTCGATCTCCCGGGCCACCGCAAGGGCCGGATCGACCGATGACCCGGTCTCCGAAGCTCCGACCTCGTCGGCGTGCCTGAGGAAGCCGCGACCGGTGCGGACCGCGACCTCGCCCCAGCGGGGGTCGTCCTCGTATCGCTGCAGCCACTCGTCCCCCCGGCCGGCGACCTCGTTCCAGCGATCCGCCCTGGCCAGCAGTCTGACCAGCTGCAGCAACGCATCGCGATACTCCGGCACACTCGGCTCGATCGCATCCCCGGCCGTCCCCGAGAGGACGCCGTTGAGCAGCGACTCCGCTTCGGGGATCGCAGACTCGCCTCCCTGTTCCATCAGCACCCGGGCCAGACCGACCTTCGCACGCGTGGTGAACTCGCTCACCTCGTCGCGGCCACCGGCCATGCCCTCGAGCAATCGTCGATAGGAAGCCTCGGCCTCCCCGAGGGCTCTCATCGAATGATGAGCGGCCGCGATGCGGTACACCGCCTCCGGCCAGAGACTCGATTCGGCGGACTGGCTCTCCACGAACCGGAGGTAACGGGCCAGCGAGGGCTCGACCGCTCCAGCCTTGTCGTGCAGGGTCGCCGCGTGCCAGATCGCCCGGAATCGATCGGGATCGTCTCCCGCCATGTCGAGCTCGACCTCGTCCATGGCCGCGGCCGCGGCCGCGAAACGACGAGCGACTTCGAGCCGGACGTCGACCGGCACCACCGCCACCGCCCGCTCGACCCGGGGATCGTCGTCACCCAGATGAGGCAGCAGGATCAGCCCCGCCGACTTCTCCCTCGCTTCGGCGACGAGCTCGAGACCCCTTCGACGCGTCCCCGCGTCGTCTGAGAATCGAGCCACGAAGCCGGCGTACTCCACGACCGAATCGCACAGCCCCACGGCCTCGATGCCCTGCCCCTGCAGGACCCCGGCATCGGCCCGCTCGGCTCCTTCCAGAGCAACGAGGACCAGCTCGTCGAGGATCGCGGCCCTGGTCGAGCCGAGGGAGGGACCGGAGGCGACGAGGGTCGCCCCCGCATTCTCCAGATACCCGATCGCAGAGAGGTGATCGTCGCGAAGCACCTCGACCAGTGCCATGCCGATTTCCGCCGACGCCCGCTGTCCGAGTCCGGATTCCTGAATCGACAATGCCTTCGTGTAGTGCGAGAACGCCGCATCCAGAGCCGCCGCATGCTCGACGGGCCTCAACTCCAGTCGGGCGTCGGCGATCTCGAGCCCGGCCAGCGAGAGCGACGCCTCCACGGCGACGCTGCCCTCGGCACCCAGCTGGCCGAGGGCGACCTGGTAGCACTCCATCGCCCGACCCGAGAGCAGCAGCTCGTCCCGGTAGGCGTGACCGAGCAACACCCAGAGGCCGGCCCAGTCGACCGAGATCATCGGGTCCTCGACGTCCGCGATCCGACCCTCGAGCCGTCTCATCTCGAAGACGAGGGCATTGGCCAGACCATGCAGATCGCCGGTCTCGAGCCTCAGACGGGCATCGAGGCCCACGGCCCACGCATCGACCTCGACCCCGACATCCTCGGAGAGCAGCGACTGCAGAGCCGCCTGGATCCGAGCGGCCGGGGCTCCCTCCCGGACCATCCGCTCGACGACCTCCTGCTGAAGTTCCTGCCGCAGATCCACCGCGGAAGCTCGGAACCTCGAATCACTCGGAAGCTCGGCGACCAGTTCGTCCAGACCAGCCAGGGCTCCGGAGGCGTCTCCGGATGCCGCCAGGGATTCCGCCAGCACCAGACGCCGCTCGTGGCCCAGGGTGGCTCCATCCGCCACCGCCCGGGCGTAGGCGTCGGCGACCTGGGCCGCCAGTTCCGGCGGCGACGAGCGAACCGGCGACACCACTCTCGCCCGGTGGTCCGCCACCAGCAGGTGGTAGTCGGCGTAGAGGCCCGGGTGGTCGGGCAGATGGGACTCCGCCTTGACCAGCCACTCGGCGGCCTCGTCGAGCCCCCCCTGATCCAGAGCGACCCTGGCCGCGGCCAGGTGAGCCGCCGGATCGACCGGGACACTCTGCCTTTCACGGTGCAGATAGACGGCCACCGCGATGGCGGCTGCCGACAGCAGGATGACGGGGAACTGCCAGGCAGCTCCCGATCGCCCCACCGGGTACTGGACCGGCTGCTCGTTCACGACCTCCGAGGAGACATCCTCGGAGGGGGCGGATTCGGAACCATGATTCATACGATCGTCAGACACGAGATCCTCTCAATTCGCCCTCCTGGCCCCCTGAGGGGCGGATGGACGAGACGATCACGGCGACTCCATTCGCCGGCGCAAACATCATCGGTTGCAGGATCGAGAATCCTCCAAAGCTGCCGATCGTTCGCGCAGTTGGTGCGCCGGAGAGATTTTCAGTCCGAGGCCGGCGGAGAGCCGCTGGCGACCACCGTACGGGTCATCAGCTCTGGAATTCCCCGCCCTGCGGGATCCAGAAGCGGAAGCAGGGCGATCGGCCAGGCCAGAGGGATCAGCAGGAGAATCGACAACCTGAGGGCCGACCGAAGCCCACGCTGCAGGGCCGAAGCCGGGGAACCGTCGAGCCGGAGGATCCGGCCACCCACCAGCCACTTCCCGAGCGAGCGACCGGTGAGGACCTCCAGAACGCCGGCGAACAGGCCTGAAATGGCCATCAGCGCGAGGAGAGGAGGAATGGCCTGCATCTCTCCAGCCCGGAGCTGCTCCACATAGCCCAGTGGATCGAGGTTGAAGATCACCACCACCGCCATCGCTCCCGGTGCAAGATCGACGCAGAGCCCCGCGGCACGACGCGCGAATCCGAGCCCCTTCAGCTCCGGTGCCACGACCGATGGCGCCGAGGACAGCGCCGGCCTCAGCAGAAACACGACCACGAACGAGGCGACCACGATGAACAACGCGATCTCGTAGGGAACCAGGGTTCCCTCGGCGGTCGCCTCCTCGGCGACGAGGGCATCCGATGTCCGCCCGTTCGAACGGTCGAGGGTGGTCGTGACGACCTCGGAACCGGAGACGCCGATCACCCAGGGCCCCGCCTGAGTGAGGACCACGCCCACATGGGGCGCGGGATCACCCTCGGCCACGACCGCGAAAGGCCGTATCCGGTCCGAACCCGCCTCGCTCTCCGCCTGAAGAAGGTCTCCGATGGCCAGCCTGCCGTCCGACTCCCGGGCAGCCACCATGGTGCGACCGGACAACGACACCAGGGCGAGCGGAACCCCTTCCATCCCCTCGATCCCACTGGTGAGCGGAGGGGTTTCCGAGGCCGGATCGAACACCGACAGAGACCGACCGTCTCGATCCGCCACGGACCAGATCACCGCAGGCTGCAGTCCGGAGGCGCGGGCGACGAGTCCGGCACGGACGCCGGTCGCGGTTCCCCAGTCCTCGGGGCCGGGGACGAACTCCCATCGTTCGGACCCCGGAAGACCGAGTCGCATGAATCCCCCGTGATCCGGATCGAAGTCGGGGAAGAGATCGGCCACCGAATCGGAGATCTGTTCGGCATCAGAAGGATCGTCACCCTCGGCAGACGGCCGATCGGGACGTTCGATCCCCCTTTGATGACGCTGGCTCGGGCCGAAGACGAGCAGCAGTTCACTGCCGGTGGCGGCGAGTCCGACGACTCGTCCCTCTCGAGGCACCGGCGGAAGCACCTGCGGAGGCCCCGGGGGATCGGCGAACCAGACCCCGTTGATCGGATGCTGTCCGACCGCCAGTGAGATCACGACCCTGGAGACCCGCTCGGCGTCGCGGGGCGGAAGAACCGCCCAGCATCGGTTCCCCGAGGCGGCGATCGCCTCCGGCCGCGACTTGAGGCGATGGACGGTGCGGATGAGCCCCGGCCCCTCCTCGGTGTCCAGGTGGGCGATGCTCCAGCCCTGCCCCTCGACATCGGCGCGAACCACGAAGACATGCCGGCCGGACGAAGCGGCGAGCACGCCGTCCTCCTCGGCCATCGCGAAGGACGCGGTCGCCAGGGACAGGAGCCAGCCCAGCAGGATCGGACCACAACCTCTCATCTCGGTTCACCTCCGACATCCAGAAGCTTCTGCGACGTGAATCCCCGATCGTCGAGCACGACAGGATCGACCCGTTCGATCAGCGACGGGAGGCTGAAGAGCCGTTCGGAGATCCGCCCTCTGGCCAGCGGGCCATCGAAGGTGATGACCAGTCGATCGAAGACCGCCCCCCTGGAGACCACCTCGACCCGGTGAGGGAGGTCGGGCCACGCCCCGGGGGGGCTGCCGAGCGTCTCCACCGGCTCGAATCGTCCGAGGGTGATGCTGGAGAGCGGTTCTTCGGCATCATCCAGCACCTCGATGCCGATCGGACCTCGGGCGGGCTGCCCGACCACGATGCGGTGTCGCTGCGCGGCGGTCAGCGCCCCGTCCCCGATCGGCCAGCGAATCGAATCGAGGGTGAAGCTCGCCCGGTCGCCGGCGACCATGAAGTCCACGGGCGGTTCGGCGGGAAACGGGATGAGTCCGATGAGGAACAGCATGACCGGCGGCGACATCGTCTCCTCGGCTCGCGTCGAGACGACCGGCGAAGCCTCCATGTCCACCACCATGAGCTCGGGCGGGTCCGGATCCTCGTTCAGCATCCACCACTGCAGCCCGTTCCATCCCAGTCGTCCGATGGTGATGCCGCTCACCGACAGCCGGACCGCGGCCTTGTCCGGTGCGACTCTCCAGAGCCGGTGATTCAGTCGATTGGTGGTGGGGCGTCCCTCCTCGTCGCGGGAGTCCAGCACGAGCGAGCCATTGCTGCTGAAGGAGGACAGGGTGTCGAGTCGTCCGGCCTGGGCCTCGGCGAACACCGCCCATTCCGCGGCCGTCCCGGGGCGGACCTCTCGTCCGCGGGCCCAGTCCGCCTCGGCGGCATCATCGGTGCGACAGCCGGACGCCAGTCCGAGCGCGATGCCGGGAAGGCACCAGAGGAGCACCCGGCGGAATCGTCGTGATCCGCGTCTCATCCCTCGTCCGACAGGATGGTCGAGAGCTGCTCCGCGATCGCCTCGGCGTCGTCCTCGGAGAGACGGGGATCCGCGACCGACCAGATCGGCGCATCGTCTCCACCGCCCACCTTCTTGAATCGCCAGACGTCGTCGTCCTCCTCGCGGGATCGATCCACGACCCGAAGCTTGCGACGTCGCAGGAGGATCAGCCCCAGCACGAAGCGGAAGGCCAGACGGGATTCGTCGGTCTCCTCCTCGAGCCGGGCGAAGAGATCGACGAGGGTCTCGTCGTCGACGAACAGGTTCCTGCGCCCTCCGGGCTCGGGAACCTCGGTCCGCCACCAGCAGAGGAGGCGGTCCTCGAGATCCCCCGAGGTCCGGATCGATTCCCAGTGATCGGGATCGAAATCCAGCCGATCGAAGACCGGACGATCGGAGGCGGGTGCCTCGGGATCGGGAACCGGCCTCACCAGGGCGGTGAAACAGGGTTCCCCGGGGACGAGCTCTCGATCCGTGGCGGCGCACCGGCCGGTCGAACGACCGATGACGAGGCCCTTGAGTGGTGTGGACATGACGTCATCCTAGCGGGGGTCGCGGCCGGCAAGGGTCCGGAGCGACCGTCGATATACTGGTTGTTGATCATGGAAGGAATCCGCTCCCTACTCGACGCTTTCCGAGGCTACGGCCCACTGGAGCTGGTCGTCGAGCTGTCGCTCATCTGGCTGGTGGTGTGGACCATTCTCCGGTTCCTCCGGAGGTCCAGTGGCGCCGGCGTGATCCGCGGATTCGCGGTGCTGGTCATCGTCTTCGCGATCGTCCTCAGACTCACCGGGGACGAGAACGACACCCTCGCCAGAGTCCGCTTCCTCAGCGACCGGGTCATCAGTCTGGTGGCGATCATGCTGGTGGTCGTCTTCCAGCCCGAACTCCGCCAGGCCATGATCACCCTGGGACAGGCCAAGCTCTTCGGACGCCGGCCGACGGCGCGGAACGCCGTGGTCGAGGCGGTCGCCGACGCGGTGGACTTCCTGGCCAAGAGTCAGTTCGGAGCGATCATCGTCTTCGAACGCCGACTGGGCCTCGAGAGCCTCATGAAGAACTGCGTCCGGATCGACGCCACCGTCGATTCGAGACTGCTCCAGGCGATCTTCTACCCCAACAACCCTCTTCACGATCTGGCGGTGGTGATTCGCGGCGAGCGGATCGTGGCCGCCAAGGTGCAGCTTCCCCTCGCTCCGCCGGGCATGGTGCCCAGCCAGCTCGGCAGCCGGCATCGAGCCGCGGTCGGCGTCACGCTCGATTCCGACTGCATCGTGGTGGTGGTCAGCGAGGAGAACGGTCGCATCAGACTCGCCGAGCAGGGTGAGCTGAGCCCGCCGATCGCCAAAGATCGCCTCGCCGAGGAACTCGCTCGACGTCTGGGCGCCCCGCCGCAGAAGCCCGCCGAACCCCGCCTCGAGGAGACCGCATGACCGATCGAAGCGTGTCATCCCGGGAGCGGATCGTCACCATCCTGACCGTGACCCTGGTCACCCTCCTGATCTGGATGTGGGCGGCCGGAGAGACCCGACGGACGGAGCGGGAGTTCGCATCCCTGTCCTTCATCCCGCCGACGGAGGGCAGTCTTCGCATCACCCCGTCCGAGATCGCCAACGTCGAGTTCGAGATCCGAGGGCCGCAGCGGGCGATCGCCAAGGCGACGGAGCGATTCCGGACCCTGATCAGCATTCCGGTGGGCGCCTATGGGGTGCCCGCGGACCCCGGGGAGCACCGAATCAGGATGCAGGACCTCGCCGCGGCCCTGGTCGCGGAGTGGCGACTTCCGGTGACCGTGCTCTCCGCCGATCCTCCCTCCCTCGACGTCACCATCGAATCCCTGACCCGGAGGAATGTGCGGGTCGCCGCCCTGCTGCCCGATTCGGTCCGGACGACCGGGAACACCGAGGTCTCCCCCGCATCGGCGGTGATCGAACTTCCCGGTGACCCGACCAGACTCGACAGCCTCGGAGAACTGGTCCTGGATGCCCGGGTCGAACGGAGCGACCTCGAGGGTCGGCTTCCCGGCGCTCTTCATCGCATCCAGGTGCCGCTGCAGGTCCCCGCGGAACTCGCGGAGCGACTGAAGGGCCTCGGCATCGACCCCGGGACGATCCGACCCGACCCCCTGAATGCCCAGGTGACCCTGACCCTGGATTCCAACGACGTCGAGTTCACCCTTCCGAATCCGGTTCCGGTGCAGATCGCAGGTCCCCCCACCGCTCTCGAGGACTGGGTGGTGACCATCGATCCCGGCAGCGCGTTCCTTCGCAATGTGGTGTTGCGCGGCCCCAGGGACGTGATCCGCCAACTCGAGCAGCGACAGGGGGGACTCGGCGTGATCGCGTTCGTGCATCTGACCAGCGACGACCTGCTGACCCGGGTCGAGGAGAAGCCGGTCACCCTCTGGAGCCTGCCCGAGAGTGTCGAGGTCACCTCGGTCGACAACGATGCGACCAGCAGCCCGCGGATCCGACTCGTGATCGGCGAACGCAAGGACTGAGACCCCGACCTCGATCGGCCCTGCGGATCAGACCCAGCGGATCAGACCCAGCGGATCGCGGCCCAGTTCTTCCGACCCCGACGCAGGAGGGTGAATCCACCCTCGAGCAGGTCGTCGGTGACCAGCGCCCGATCCTCGGTGACCTGATCACCGTTGATCCGCACCGCTCCCCCCCCGATGAACTCCCGGACCTCCCGGTTGCTGGAGGCGAGCCCGAGGGCCTTGAGAAGCTGTCCGATGGTGGGAGGCTCTGCGGTCGCCAGTTCCTCACGAGGTCGTTCGACCACCCCGATGTCCTCGGCGATGGCCGAGAGACTCGCCGCGGCGAGTCCGCGGACTTCTCCGCTGAACAGGGCTTCGGCGGCCTGTCGGGCTGCCTCGACCTCCCGGGTGCCGTGGAGCATGGCGGTGACCTCGTCGGCCAGTCGCTTCTGGGCGGCGCGTTCCTGGGGCCGCTCCTCGGTCGCGGTCGCCAGCCCCTCGATCTCCTCCCGCTCGAGGTAGGTGAACCATCGAAGGTAGTTCACGACATCCGCGTCGGAGGAGTTCAGCCAGAACTGGTGGAATCGGTACGGACTGGTCCGGGCCTCGGTCAGCCAGATCGCCCCGGACTCGGACTTGCCGAACTTGCCGCCGTCCGCCTTGGTGACCAGCGGCGTGGTGAGCCCGAAGGTCTCGGCCCCGACGGTGCCGTCGGCTCCATCGTCGACCCGTTCCAGACGTCGGACCAGATCGATGCCCGCGACGATGTTCCCGTACTGATCGCTCCCCCCCATCTGGAGGGTCACGCCCCGGGTGCGGAACAGGTGGAGGAAGTCGTAGGCCTGAAGGACCTGGTAGCTGAACTCGGTGTAGCTGATCCCCTGCTCACGTTCGTTGAGCCGGGCGGAGACGGACTCCTTCTGCATCATCACGTTCACCGAGAAGTGCTTCCCGATGTCCCGCAGCAGTTCGATGTAGCCGATCCGTCCCAGCCAGTCGATGTTGTCCACCAGCTCGGCGGAGTTCGCCGAGCCGCTGGAGAAGTCGAGGATGCGTTCGAAGATCGGCCGGATCGACTGCACGTTGGCCTCGACCTGTTCCATGGTCAGCAGAGGTCGTTCGGCGCTCTTGCCGCTCGGGTCCCCGATCATCCCCGTGCCCCCGCCCATGAGGGCCACCGGACGATGCCCGGCCCGCTGAAGACGTCCGAGCAGGATGATGCTCACGAGGTTGCCGATGGTCAGGCTGTCGGCGGTCGGGTCGTATCCGACGTACGCGGCACGACATCCCCCATCCAGGTGGGCTCCGAGATCATCGGAGGTGGCCTGATGGAGGAGTCCGCGCCAGCGAAGATCTTCGAGGAAGGCGTTCATCGTCTAGAGAGGTCCGGATGCGTGAGCGTGTCGGGGATCCTGCACTTCATCGGTTCCCCGCGGACCTTCGCTGGAGCCGGTTCAGGCACCCGCGAGCGAACGGGCCTTCTCCGCGATGTCCGCGATCATCGAGTTCCAGGAGTCGTTGAACGAATCCCGTCCGTCGATCTGGAGTCTGGCGGCCAGGGCGTCGAGATCGACTCCGGCGGCCGTGAACCTCTCCAGCATGGCCGGCGAGTCACCGCCGTCGAGCGGCAGGGGGTCGCCGGGATCGCCATGGTCATGGAAGGCGAGCAGGGTCTTCTCGGGCATGGTGTTGACGGTGTTCGGAGCGGCGAGCCCGTCGATGTACATGGTGTCGGGCAGGGAGGGATCCTTGGTGCCGGTGGAGGCGAACAGAAGCCTCTGCGGCGTCGCCCCCGCGGCGATCAGTCCCTTCCAGCGATCGGTGGAGCAGAAGTCGACGAACGCCTTGTAGCAGTCGCCGCCGATGGCCAGGCCGAGCCGGTCCTTGAGTTCCGCTCCGGCCGAATCTCCCACCGCTCGATCCCAGCGACTGATGAACAGGCTGGCGACCGAGCAGACCTTCGGATCCAGTCCCGCCTCGATCCGCCGCTCGATCCCCCGGGTGTACGCCTCGGCGGCCGCGAGGTAGTGATCCTTGCTGAACAGCAGCGTCACGTTGATCGGCACGCCCGCGAAGATCAACGCCTCGATCGCCGGCACGCCCTCGGGCGTGCCGGGGACCTTGATGTACAGATTGTCGCGGTCCGCCCGTGCATGAAGGTCACGAGCCTGGGCGACCGTGGAGTCGGTGTCGTTGGCGAGCAGCGGGGAGACTTCGAGGCTCACCCAGCCGTCGATGCCCGCGGTGTCCTTGTGGATCGGAGCGAAGAGGTCCGCGGCCCGGCGCAGATCGGCCATCGCGAGCTCGAAGAAGAGCTGTTCGGTGTCGAGTCCCCTGCCCTCCAGCTCCCGGATCTGAGGCTCGTAGCTCGCCGACCCCGCGATCGCCTTCTGGAAGATGGAGGGATTCGAGGTCAGCCCGGTGACCGACAGATCGGCGATGTATCTCGCCAGGGTCCCGTCGTCGAGGAGATCTCGGGTGATGTTGTCGAGCCAGAGGCTCTGGCCGAGGGCGTGGAGATCAGCGGTGGCGGTCATGGCTCGTTCCAGATCTGATTGGCGGGGGCGGTTGCATTTGCGGTCGGTCCTCCGGAAGGGTATCACGCACGACGGCGGTGGCGGACCGCCCATTCCCCCGACCCACCCCCGGCGACCGAAACCATGCCTTCCAGGAAGATCCCCAGCGTCAGTGAACTCGTGAGCCGACCGGCCACCAACCGCCTTCCCGCCTGGAAGGCGCTTGCGGCCCGAAGTCGACGGTCGGGACGGACCGGCCTCCGGGATCTGTTCGCCGCCGACTCCCGCCGGGCGTCGCGATTCACCGTCGAGGCTCTGGGAATCACCTTCGACCACTCCAAGCATCTGATCGACACGAAGACCATGGACCTCCTCTTCGACCTCGCCGAGGAGGCCGGCGTGACCGGTCACCGCGACGCGATGTTCGCGGGCGAGCGGATCAACGTCACCGAGGACCGGGCCGTGCTGCATGTCGCGCTGAGGGCGCCGAAGGGCGCGGTCATCGAGGTCGACGGCGAGAACGTGGTCCCCCACGTGCACGAGGTCCTCGGGAGGATGGGCCGGTTCGCGAACAAGGTCCGCGGGGGACGCTGGCTGGGCCATTCCGGACGCCCCGTCCGGAACGTGATCAACATCGGCATCGGCGGATCGGATCTCGGTCCGGCGATGGCCTACGACGCGATGCGCAAGTGGGCGAGCGACGACCTGACCGTCCGCTTCGTCTCCAACGTGGACGCCAACGACTTCGTCGAGAAGACCCGGGACCTGGATCCGGAGGAGACGCTCTTCATCGTCTCGAGCAAGACCTTCACCACCCTCGAGACGATGACCAACGCCCACACCGCCCGTCGCTGGGTGCTCAAGGCCTTCGACGGCGACAAGGCCGCCGCCGCCCGTCACTTCGTCGCGGTCTCGACCAATGCCGCGGAAGTCGAGAAGTTCGGCATCGACACCGCCAACATGTTCGGCTTCTGGGACTGGGTGGGCGGCCGCTACTCCATGGACTCGGCGATCGGCCTCAGCACCATGATCGCGGTCGGCCCGAAGCGATTCCGCGAGCTGCTCGACGGCTTCCACGACATGGACGAGCACTTCCGGACCGCTCCCCCACGTCGCAATCTCCCGATGATCCAGGCCCTGATCGGCATCTGGAACGCCTGTTTCCTCGACGCGGACACCGTCGCGGTGCTCCCCTACGACCAGTACCTGGATCGCTTCAGCGCCTATCTCCAGCAGCTGGAGATGGAATCCAACGGCAAGCACGTGACCCTGGCGGGCAAGCACGTCTCGTGGGGCACCTGCCCGGTGATCTGGGGCCAGCCCGGCACCAACGGGCAGCACGCCTTCTACCAGATGATCCATCAGGGAACCCGCATCGTCCCCTGCGACTTCCTGGTCTTCGCGGACCCGGTCAACAAGGTCGGCGACCATCACGACAAGCTGGTGGCGAACGTCTTCGCCCAGACCGAGGCCCTCGCCTTCGGGAAGACCCTCGAGGAGATCCTCGCCGAGGGCGTGGATCCGAAGGTGGCCCCGCACAAGGTGATGGAGGGCGACCGCCCGACCAGCACCTTCCTCTGCGACAAGCTCAGCCCGCGGATGCTCGGCCGTCTCATCGCGATGTACGAGCACAAGGTCTTCGTGCAGGGATCGATCTGGAGGGTGAACAGCTTCGATCAGTGGGGCGTCGAACTCGGCAAGAAGCTCGCCCAGGCGATCATCCCCGAGCTCCGGTCGAAGGACCGGCCCCGGCTGAAGCACGACGGTTCGACCAACGCCCTGATCCGGAAGTACCGCGGTCTTCGCGGACGATCCTGACCCCGGATCCGCTCAACCGGTGACCGAGGTGGCGATCGACTCCACCACCCGGTTCACGACCTCGATCGCGGCATCGATCTCCTCATCGGTGGTGAATCGCGAGTAGGAGAATCGGATCGATCCGTGGGCGAGCGGTTCCGGCACCCCCATCGCCAGCAGGACCGGCGAGGGCTCGAGGGATCCGCTGGAGCAGGCCGCTCCGGCGCTGGCCATGAGGTCGCGCTCGCTCATCGCCATGAGCATTCCCTCCGCCGCGAGTCGCGGGAAGGCGACGCTCGAGGTGGTCCAGAGCCGGGGAGCGTCCTCCCCGTTGACCACCACTTCGGAGGTCCCCTCCAGCGCCGTTCGCACGCCGGTCTCGAAACGAGCTCGTCGAGCCTCGAGGGTCGTGATCGAATCCGGGGCGTCGGCATCGTCCGAGACCCGCTTCAGCCAGGCCGCGGCGTGTTCGGCGGCCATGCCCATGCCCACGATCGCCGGAACGTTCTCGGTGCCCCCGCGACGATCGCGTTCCTGGCCGCCGCCGGTGATCGAGGGCTCGAGCTTCACGCCACGACCGACGAAGAGACCGCCGGCACCCTTGGTGCCGTGAAACTTGTGAGCCGCGAAGGAGAGGAGATCGACGTCGAGCGACGCGACGTCGACCGGCATCCGGCCCACCGCCTGCACCGCATCGGTGTGGAAGCGGACTCCGTGCTCCCGGCAGAGACGGCCGAGTTCCGCGACCGGCTGGATGACCCCGGTCTCGTTGTTGACCCACATCACGCTCGCGATCGCGATCTCGTCGCCGTGATCGGTCAGCATCGATTCGAAGGCCTCGAGATCGACCACCCCGTCGGAACGATGGCGGATCCAGTGGACCGATGCCCCTTCCTTCTCCAGGCGCTCGACGGTGTCGCGGACCGCGGAATGCTCGAGACGGCTGGTCGCGATCGCGGACCGGTCCCCGGTGGTGGCCAGGACCCCCCGCAACGCGAGGTTGGCGGCTTCGGTGCCCCCGGAGCAGAGGAGGAGGTCCCGGGCCCGGCACCCGATCAGACGCGCGACCTGGTCCCGTGCGAGTTCGATGCGACGCCGGGCGGCGATGCCGGCCCGATGCGTGCTCGAGGGATTCGCCCAGTCCTCGCGAAGGCACGACTCGACGGCCTCGAGCACTTCGGGAAGCGGTGGCGTGGTGGCGTTGTGATCGAGGTAGGTCATGTCCTGCTCATCGGCTTCGACTCCGGTCCTGCACATCGAGGCGACCTCGGAAGCCGACTCCCAGACGGTACCCTAGGACCGAACTGGAGTGACCATGCGCATCCTTTCCAACGTCCCCCTTCGCGGACTCCTGCCCGGACTGCTGCTTCTGGCCATCCCGGCCTGCGAGACCCCCGGGCCCGGACCGGGGGCTCCCCCCGAAGCGGTGGTCGAAGGCAGGGTGCCCACGAATGCGGACGTCGCCGTCTCCCCGGTCTCCGGGGAGCGGTTCGCGAAGGCCGCCGTCGCCGCGGACTCCCGCATCGCGAGTCTCGCCGGCGTCGAGATCATGCAGGCCGGCGGCAACGCGGTCGACGCCGCGATCGCGACCGCCCTGACCCTCTCGGTGACGAGGCCGTACTCCTGCGGACTCGGGGGTGGAGGATTCATGATCGTCTTCGATCCGGAGACCGGAGAGTCGATCGCCCTGGACTACCGCGAGACGTGTCCCGCCGGGGTCGGACCGAGCTACTACGTCGATCAGGAACCGACCGCCAGCGGCTACGACCCGAGTCGGTACGGTGGACGCGCAGTCGGCGTCCCGGGCCAGATCCCCGGCATGGTCGCGGCCCATCGACGCTGGGGTTCGCTGCCCCTCGAGACCGTGGTGGGACCCGCGGTCCGGGCCGCCCGCGAGGGGTTCGCCGTCGACGAGGACTACCTGAGAGCCGTCGACGGGGTGCGCGGTGTGCGCCGGTCGCATCCCGACCTCCGCCCCATCAGCGACCGGGTCTGGATCGATCTCTGCAACGAGGGTCGGCTCGAGATCGGCGACGTGATTCGACAGCCGGCTCTCGGCGACTACCTCGAACGATTCGGTCGGGAGGGACTCGAATCCTGGAGCGGGCCCTCGGGTGTCGCGTCCGCGGTCGTCGGCGCGGATCGTGCCGCCGACGGCGACATGACGATCGCGGACATCAGGGAGTACCAGGTCGCCTGGCGCAGACCACTGGTCGTCGAGGACGCCATGGACGGCATCGACGCGATCCTGATGCCGCCTCCCAGCTCCGGCGGCATCGCCATCGCCCAGATCCTCCGCATGACCGACCGACGACGGGAGGCCTTCGGCGACCCCTCTCCCGGCGACCCCGCCTACTCCGAGCTGCTCACCGGGGCGTTCCGCCACGCCTTCGCCGATCGCGCCCGCCATCTGGCGGATCCCGACTTCTCCCCGGTGCCGGTCGAGGCGCTTCTCGAGCCCGCGGCGGTCGATGCCGCCGCGGATCGACTCCGACCCGGAACCATCGTCCCCGCGGACGACTGCGGAGTGCTTCCCCCGGCCCCCGCCACCGCCCTCGACGACCACGGCACCAGCCACTTCAGCGTGATCGATCCCGACGGCATGACCGTCGCCTGCACCCAGACCATCAACGGCACCTTCGGTTCGCTGGTGTCCGTTCCGTCGATCGGGGTGATCCTCAACAACGAGATGAACGACTTCACCACGGTGCCGGGGACCGCGAACATGTTCGGCCTCTCGCAATCGGACCGAAACCTTCCGGAACCCGGCAAGCGACCGTTGTCGAGCATGTCCCCGTCGATCATCGTGAAGGATGGAAGGACCCTCATGACCGCGGGAGCCAGCGGAGGCCCGCGGATCATCACCGGCACGGTCCAGGTCATGCTCCGCGTGCTTCATGGCGGCGCGGGAACCGCGGATGCGGTGGGCGGGGGAAGGATCCATCACCAGTGGGCCCCCGACGTGGTCCGCGTGGAGCCGGGCCAGGAGGACTGCGACGAGCATCTGCGGTCGATCGGTCATCAGACCACCTCGACCGGCGGCGTCGGCGTGGTGCAGGCCATCGTGGTTCACGAGGACGGTCTCGAGCCGGCGAGTGATCCTCGCAAGGGCGGCCGGGCCGCCGGCTGGTGAGGGTGCCCGGCCCCCCGGGAGCCCGGCGGGAGGCCGCGCCCAATACCATGGTCCGCATGCCGAACCTGCCGCATCCGGCTCGTTGCCATGTCCATCCGGAGGGAACGAGATGATTCCAGGAACCGCACACTGCGCTCCGAACCGACTTCGCATTCGGACCACCCCGCTCCGGATCGTCGCGGTGGCCGTCGCCCTCCTCACGGTGGTTTCGGGAACCGCCCGGGCCCAGGACCAGAACGCCTACGACGCCTGGGCGACGATCTTCGACCAGCTGTCACCGAACTGGGACGATCCGGAGCAGGAGACCACCCGACTCTTCACCGATGAGGAATACGAGGCGATCCGGGAGTGGCAGCAGGCGCCGCTCGCACCTCCTACCGGGGCGGCCGCGTCCTACTTCGAAAAGGCGGAATCGCTCACGCCTCTGATCAAGAACCTTCGCAGCAACCCTCGATTCGATGCCGGGCTCGACTTCGAGCAGGGTTTCATGCTGCTCGTTCCTCACCTCGCGCCGATGCGCGAGGTCTCGAGAATCGGATCCAACCTCGCTCGCCGCGCGATCGTGACGGGTGATCGAGACGGTGTCGTCGAGTGGATCGGCACCATGAACGAGATCTCGTTCCATGCCGGCCAGGACGGAACCGCCATCGGCTCGCTGGTGGGATCCGCCATGTTCATGAAGGCCGACTCCGGGATGGAGATGGCGATCGGACACGGATTGATCGACGCCGCTGCCGCGAAGATGATTCTCGAGAGTCTCGACAGCCCGATGAATCCGGCCGATCCGTTCCAGTTCGGCGACTCGCTCTTCGGTGAGCGTCTGCTCTTCGATCAGTCGCTCGACGCGATCTTCGGCCTGGCCGAAGTACCCGGGGTGACGCTCGAGGACTATCGCTCCGCCTTCGGGGACGAGGCGATCGACGACCTCCAGTCAATTTCCGGTGAAGAGGAGGAGATTCGTGGATCGGTCCACGAGCTGTTCGACCGCATGCAGATGGCCTTCGATGATCCCGACCGGGAAAGAGGCATCGACGAGCTCGCCGCGATCGAGGCGGAGATCCGGGCTTCGGACATGCCGGAACTGCTCCAGGCACTGCTTCCCACGATCTCCCAACTGGCCAGGGCCCGGTTGAGGGCGGAGACGATCCTGGCGGACCGGGTGCGTGGACTCGAGGCGGTCGCCTCCGGTCGCATCTCCCCGGAGGCGATCCGAAACGCGGCCGTCCTCTGGGAGGAGCTGGGGCAGTGGTTCGAACGTCTGCCCTCGGGAGTCCAGCTGGCCGGCCTGGAGATCCTGGGCGAGGCGCCCGACGACGACGATCTGGCCCGCAGACTCGCCGAGGCCGGCGAGGCGGCGATCTCCGATCTCCTGGCGGACCGCGATGGTGGACAATCGCTTCGAATCGATCCCGAGGCGGTGGCCGCCGTCCGGCGTGACTCGATGTCGACCTGGATCACCGAGGTCGAGCCGGAGACCGACTTTCTGCTGAACCTCGCTGCCGACGCCGCGGCCATCGGACAGTGCGACTTCCCCGTCGGAACCGGAACCCGCGACCGTCTCCACCTCTCCGGCGGCTACCTGGATCGATTGCGTGGCGCCGGTCGTGGCCTGCTCGTCGACGCCACGGTCCGGCTCCGCCTCGCCGCCGAACTCCGGGCCGCTCGGGTTGCCGATGAATCCCCTTCGGATCCCGACGGGGGCCGGGGACTCGAGGACGTCGAATGGAATCGCGCCACGATCGAGATCGTCGCGGTCATCGCCCTGATCGAGGATCTCGTCGCGGATCCATCCATCGCCCACGTCCTCCTCGCCGGCGATCTCCTCGGTTCACTGCGTGATCTGCTTCACTCCGAAGAGGGAGTCGCGCTGATCGACGACGACCGTCGCCGCGACCTCATCGCCAACGGCCTCGCCGGCATCGCTCGCCCCCCCGCTCTCGGCATTCGCGAGGCGGTCGATGGCGACCTCGGACGTTGGATCGACCAGACCTTTTCCGACCCCTCGGACGCCCCGGCCGTGGATGCCGTGCTCACGGCCCTCGATGCCCGAGGACCCGATCGAATCCACGGCTTGCTGGCTCGCTGCAACGGCATCCTCCTCGAGCGGGCGTCACCGGCCACCCCGGGTTCCGGCCTGGAGACACCGCTGGTCATCGACCCGACGGACACCCGTGGATTCGTCCCCGTGAAACTTCTCGCCAGCTGGGAGGGCGTGCACGGTCCGTTCTGGAGGGAGGGCAGGCTTTCCAAGGAGGACGACATCGTCAAGCGACAGCTGCTCGGTGCCATCCGGGAGGATCCCGCTTCCACCCGACAATCCCTGCAGCGGCTGGGAGTCCGAGATCCCTTCCCCCTCGCCGACCATGCCGACCGGGCTGACGCCCACCTCGTGGCGATCGAAATCCTGATGCGAGAGCGTCGCCGCAACGGACTCTGAACCCCCTTCAGAGCCGAGGAGCCGGGGGGTTCCAACCAGTCAAGGCCCGAGAACCAGTATTGCGGCCGGATCCCGATGGAACCGCTCGGCGCCCCATCCGGACCGTTGATCGGCATCCCATGGTGCCGGATCGACCGTGCTCTCCGACCTCGGTGAATTCCAACGACCTCTCGACCGTCGAGAGGCGTACTTCCATGGAGACGTCCGCCTGAAGACATCCGACCAGAGAAAGGAACAGCCATGCATGATCAGCATCCGGATCAGACTCGATCATCCCACCCCGGCGCTGCAGAGACCAACGGACTCGGGACCCCCCGGCTGGATCACACGTCGACCGAGGAGACCTTCGAGTTCGACCCCAATGCGCTGCGCATGGTGATGGTCGTCTGGAAGGATGCGGAGAGTCAGGGCGGCCCGACCTGGGAGGACACCGACGACATGCTCGAGTTCGCCCGACGTCCGCTGACCCCGGTCACCACCGTGGGCCTGCTGCTGCACCTCGACGACGAACAGATCGCCATCACCGACACCGTGGCGATGGACCAGACCGGCGGGGTGACCAAGATTCCGCGAGCCTGGGTCCAGCGGTTCGAGATCCTGACGCCCACTGAATCGCTTCCGGTCCTCCCCGAGCACCGGGACGAGACGAACAGCACCCGAAGAGTCGGTTGAGACGAACCTCCCCCGCACCGGGGGCGTAACGAGATGAACGCGTCGCCGATCGGTTCCCAGCGGCTTGATGCGACTTCCGGGGAGCCGGAAAGAGACACGCCCCGGCCGAAAGGCCGGGGCGTGATTTTGATGCGGATGAGAGGGCTCGAACCTCCACGGGATTTTACTCCCACTAGAACCTGAATCTAGCGCGTCTGCCAATTCCGCCACATCCGCGGGTCGGCACTGGAAGTGGACTTCCGGTGCGTCAAGGGGGGAAAGACTACCCGATCCCCGGGCCGACCGAAACCAGCGCCGAAATCAGCCTTCCCGGGCCACCCGCAAGGGCGGGCGCCGTCACTCCGCCTGTGGCTCAGGCTGGGTTTCCGGAGCAGGCGTGCCCAGGTGGTGGGCGAGGACCTTCTGCTTGATCTCCTCGAAGAGATCCGGGTTCTCACGCAGGAACTGCTTGGAGTTCTCCCGGCCCTGCCCGAGACGGATGTCGCCGTAGCTGAACCAGGCCCCGGCCTTCTGGGCGATGCCGTCGTTGATGGCCAGGTCGAGGAGGTCTCCCGTTGCGCTGATGCCCTCGTTGAACATGATGTCGAACTCCGCGATCCGGAAGGGCGGAGCCACCTTGTTCTTGACGACCTTGGCGCGGACGCGGTTGCCGACGTTGTTCTCGCCGTCCTTGATCGCCCCGATGCGACGGATGTCCACCCGGACCGAGGAGTAGAACTTCAGGGCCCGACCGCCGGTCGTGGTCTCGGGGCTGCCGAACATGACGCCGATCTTCTCGCGAAGCTGGTTGATGAAGATCACGATGACATCACTCTTGGCGATCGCGCCGGTGAGCTTGCGGAGGGCCTGACTCATCAGTCGGGCCTGAAGGCCGACATGGGAGTCGCCCATCTCACCCTCGATCTCGGCCCGGGGAATCAGGGCCGCGACGGAGTCGATGACGATCACGTCGACCGCATTGGATCGAACCAGCAGCTCGCAGATCTCCAGAGCCTGCTCGCCGGTGTCCGGCTGGCTGACCAGCATCTCATCGATGTCGACACCGAGGCGTCGGGCCCAGGTCGGGTCCAGAGCATGCTCGGCATCGATGAAGGCGGCCACGCCACCCTGCTTCTGGACATTCGCGGCCACGGTGAGGGCCAGGGTGGTCTTGCCGGAGGACTCCGGTCCGAACACCTCGACGACACGTCCCTTGGGAAGCCCGCGGCCTCCCAGGGCAAGGTCGAGACTGATGGCACCGGTCTGCACGCAGGGAATGCCCGCGAGCCGGTCGCCGTCCAACTTCATGATCGAACCCTTGCCGTACGCCTTCTCGATCTGACCCAGGGCACGGTCGAGGGCCTGCTTGCGGCCCGGATCCATCTCGATCCCACTCGTGGCATCCGTCTTCATGTCTTTGGTCTCCACGGTCTTGGTCGCCTTGCCGCGCCCCTTGGCCTTGGCCGGGGTCCTGGTCGGTGCGTCTTCGTTCACGATGGTGGCAGCCTTGGCCATGGTGTCTTCGCCTTCCGTTGCGAGGGGGTTTCGAGTTCGTTCGCTGGGTGATTCGGCCGAGGGTCGATCCGAATCGGTGATGGGATTCGATGAGGACTCGGGGTTGGAGTCCTCGGGGGGCATTTCACTTCTGATCACGGCTTCCGACCCCCGCGAGCACTGGGGCGGGCGGTGGGCGGGGTGACCGTGAGGCGGGCCTCGACGCTGGTCGAACTGTACGAACCGGCCTGAGGGAAACCGGGCAATCGGCGGTTTCTCCCGAGCGACGGCCTTCGTCGAGGACCATGGCCAGCCTCGCCGGCCGACGACCGGGAGCCTGCCCCGGGGTCGTTGGCGGGATGCCATGGAGAACGTTCGAGTGGTGTCTTGGTGTGGTTCATGACGGGGGGACGCGGCAGATACCGAACGCTGACCGAACATCATCGGAAAGTCCGCCGAAATCCGTTCGGCTTTTGTTCGGAAACAGCAGCATCCCGGCTGGAGCCTCCCCCGTCAAGCCCCATTTCGGACCCGAGAGCGATGATTTTGATCAAAAGAACCCCGGGAGGCAGAATCCCGGGGCTCACAGATCGTCGGATGTCTGTTCAGGCGGCCCGGACTCGGCCGGGCTCGCTCGACGGGGATCAGTAGTTCGGAGTCGGCGGCCGGTACTGGCTCATGTCGGCGGACTTGAACCAGGCGATGGTCCGTTCCAGCCCCTCGCGAAGGGAGATCTTCGGCTCCCAGCCCAGCTGGCGACGAGCGAGGGAGATGTCGGGCTTTCGCTGCAGGGGATCGTCCGCGGGCAGGGGCCGGGCCTCGACCAGCTCCGATCCCCCACCTGCGATGTCCACCACCAACTCACCGAGCTCGCGGATCGTGAACTCACCGGGGTTGCCGATGTTGACCGGCCCGTGGAAGTCGTCGGGGCCGTTCATCATCGCCATCATCGCGTCGAGCAGATCGTCGCAGTAGCAGAACGACCGGGTCTGCGACCCGTCGCCGTAGATCGTGATCGGTTCGCCCTGCACCGCCTGGCGGATGAAGTTGCTGACCACGCGTCCGTCGTAGGGATGCATGCGGGGGCCGTAGGTGTTGAAGATGCGGACCACCCGCACGTCCACCGAATGCTGCCGGTGATAGTCGAACATCAGGGTCTCGGCCGCCCGCTTGCCTTCGTCGTAGCACGCACGAATGCCGATCGGATTCACGCAACCCCGGTAGTCCTCGGTCTGCGGGTGCACCTCGGGATCGCCGTAGACCTCGCTGGTGGAGGCGTGGAGCACCCGGGCCCCGACCCGCTTGGCGAGCCCGAGCATGTTCATCGCCCCCATGACCGACGTCTTGATCGTCTTGATGGGGTTGTACTGGTAGTGGCCGGGCGCCGCGGGGCACGCGAAGTTGTAGATCTGGTCGACCTCGGCCTTGTAGGGATCGATCACGTCGTGCCGGATGAACTCGAAGTTGTGGTGATCGAGCAGGTGCACGATGTTGGACTTCTGGCTCGTGAACAGATTGTCCAGGCAGAGGACGTCGTGCCCCTGGGCGACCAGACGGTCGCAGAGGTGGGAGCCGAGGAAACCGGCACCGCCGGTGACGAGGATTCGCATGGCCATCGGTCGAGCTCCAGTCGTCCCGGGGGCGAACAAACGGGACGGGACGAGTACCGTATCGGCTCGACCGTCCTCCACCCCCTGCGAATCCCCCCCGAAGCCATGAAGGATCACCGACACGCGATCGGATTCATGTCCGGAACGAGCCTCGACGGGCTCGATGCCGCGGCCATTCGTGCCTCGGGGTCCGGCTCCGACCTCGAGGTCGAGATTCTGACCCATGTGGAGACCACCTTCGACGGGGACGACCCCCTGATCGCGGACCTGAGGGCCTTCGCCAGGGGTGGCGCGGCGACGGCCGCTCGCATCGCCGAGATCACCCACGAACTCGGTCGGCGGCATGCCTCCCTCCTCCGGAAGGTCGCGGAGGAGTCCGGACTGGACCTCCGAAGGGATCTCGACCTGATCGCCCTGCATGGCCAGACCATCACCCACCGCCCTCCGATCTCCTGGCAACTGGTCGATCCCTGGCCGGTGACCCTCGAGGCGGCCTGCCCGGTGGTCTGTGATCTGCGGGGGGCCGACCTGGCGTCCGGAGGACGCGGCGCGCCGATCACCCCTCTCGCCGACGCCGTCCTGTTTCGAGATCACCGGACCGCCGACCGAACGTCCCTGATCCTCAACCTCGGTGGCTTCGCCAACGCGACCCTCCTTCCCGGCAGGGATGGGGAACCGATCGGATTCGACTGCTGTCCGTGCAACCACCTCCTCGACGCCGCCAGTCGGGTCGCCCTGGACTCCCCTTTCGATCTCGATGGCCGAGCCACCGCCTCGGGTCGGGTCGACGAGAGGATCGTGACGCCGCTGGTCGATCTGATCGCCACCCTCGCCCGGGAAGCGAGATCGGGCGGCGACGGCGATGAACACGCCGAAGCGGCTCGAAGCATCGCCGCCGAGACGCTGGCGGCGGGCCACCCCGAAAACGGCCTGGCCTCGATCGGAGCCGCCGTCGCCCGCAGCGTCTCGACCATCGTCCAGCAACGACTCGACACCCATGGATGTCCACCGCTGGGCAGGACGTTCGTCGCCGGCGGTGGCGTCCGCAATCAGGGTCTGTTCGCGGCGATCGATGAGGCCCTGAAGGCGTCCTCCCCGGTCCCTCCGGGTCCGGTCGAATCGTCCTCGACCGCCGGCATCCCCGCTCAGGCTCGGGAGGCCGCGGCGATGGCGGTGCTCGGTCTCCTGGCCGCGGACGACGATTCGATCACCACACCGAGCAGCACCGGCCGACGACCCTCGGGGATTCCCGACGGCTTGTGGACCCGATCGTCAAGCTTGCGCTGATCTCGATGGAATCGGCGACCTCTCGACCTCGATGGCGGAACAGGTCATCTACCTCGTCGAAGGCCGCACCGTCCGACACGGCCGGGACTCAATCGACCAGCGGAACGCCTCACCCGTTCCAGCCCCTACAAAGCGAATCCGCGGGGTCCGAAAAACCACTCCATCGTGGATTTCCGTTCGTTGCGCTGGGATGGACGAGGTCCGCGGCTAGATTCGAGTCACGGCGAACGGTGACCCACTTCGTTTCGTACGAGCCGGAGGCACCACGCCCATTTCGGGGTCCATCCAGAGGATGAACCGCAGACGACGAGCCTCAGAGGACGAGCAGCCGTGTCACGCATCGACACCAGCCTGAAACTGGAGAACGACCACGTCGATGACGACTGGCCGTTGACCCGGGCGATCAGGCAGCTCGACCGGACCCGCCGACGGGTCGCGATGGAGAATGGGGATGCCTCGGGTGTTCGTGAGCTTCGACCGGCTTCCCCTCATCTGGCCCTGGTCACGCACGTCGCCTCTCGACTCCAGGGAACGGTGCTGGCACCGGAAGACCGCGAGATCCTCGTCGAGGAAGCACGCCGGATGGGGATCAGGGAGTTCGATGCTCATCTGGTGATGGCCGTGGTCCAGGATCGCGCTCGCCGGGGCGAAGGCCTCGACGATCTCACCGGCCCGCTGGCGATGTTCACCAGCCCCGGACGCACCTGGCTCGCCCGTCATCTTCGGTTGACCGTGGGTGCCGCCGGCCTCGGGTTGGCGATCGGAACCGCGATCCTCCTCGTCCAGTGGCTGACCACCGGGAACTGAAGAACATCCGTTCCAACAGATGTCGCCCGATGCCCGGGTCGGGGTGAATCCCCGATCACTGGACGCGGTCGTCCCTCGACCTGACGTTCGCCGGCCGGAAGGTCGCCCCGGAGGCGTCGATCCGACACGCCTCCCGTCATGGCCGACCGCTTCTTCCCCGGCCGCGGGAAACACCCAGCGCAGGCTCCGGATCCTTGCGTCGTGGACAACCTGCCAGTGGGTCGGATCCCCGTCACCAAACACTCGTGTGGAACGATTCTGGCGACCAGAAAAACGGTGTGATCGCTGACTGGGAAAGCCTCAACTATTGAAACTTCTCGTGAGCTCTGGGATACTCCCGCGCCCCAGCCGACCCCCCCCCCCAGCGAGATGCCGGGAACTCATGAGCTCACCACCCACGCTGAATCACGAACGTCGCTCCCTGCCGTGGCTCAATGGAGTCCTTGCCGCGTTGTTCCTCTATCTCTTCCTCTGCGCCATCAACGTGATGGGCAGCGGGCTCAAGGGGATCGGGAATCAGTCCGACTGGCTCGAAACGATCATCGCCCACGGCGACAACCCGCTGGTGGCGCTCTTCGGAGCGGTGCTGGTGACCTCGATCGTGCAAAGCTCCTCGTTCACCACCTCGCTGATCATCACGCTGGTGGCCGCGAACCAGATGCCCATCGAAACCGCGGTCTTCGCGGTCATGGGAGCCAACATCGGAACCAGCGTCACGGGACTGATCGTGAGCCTCGGAACGATCCGAATCCGGAAGCAGTTCCGTCGCGCGTATGCCGCAGCCCTGCTCCATGCCGTCCCGAACATCATGACGGTGCTGATCCTCTTCCCCCTGGAGTGGATCACCAGCACGATGTTCAGCAACGGCCGAGGCATCCTGGCCAACATCGCCGGCTACCTGGCCGGCTTGCTGGGGTTCCAGGAAGTCAGCAAGCCAACGAACCCGATCAAGCTGATCACCAAGCCGGTCGTGTCGGCCTTGAACTCCCTCACCGAAGCGGTTGCCGGAGCCGGCCTCGGCGCCTCCAGCTTCATGGCGATCCTGGGACTGCTGCTGCTCTTCATCGCCCTCGTCTTCCTGGTGAAGAATCTCAAGGGGGCGGTACTGACCCGACTGGAAGGACTGTTCTCGACCGTCTTCTTCCGAAACGACTTCGTCGCCTGGCTCTCGGGGATCTTCTCCACGATCTCGGTGCAGTCGAGTTCGGTGACCACCAGCCTGATGGTTCCGCTCACCGGGGCCGGAGCGATCAAGCTCAAGCGAGCCTTCCCCTTCATGCTCGGGGCGAACATCGGCACGACGGTTACAGGACTGATCGCGGCTCTGGCCAATCCGACCATGGCGGCGGTGACGGTCGCCCTGGCCCACATCATCTTCAACAGCTGTGACAACCTGATCTGGTACCCGCTGAGAAGCATTCCAATCAGGACTTCCAAGGCGTACAGTGCCTTGGCGAGCCGATCGAAGAAGTGGGCGTTCATCTTCCTCACCACCGTCTTCGTGGTCGTCCCGGCGATCGGCATCTTCATCACCGAAGTATTCATCTACTGAATCGAACCGATTCCAAGTCCGGAGTCAACACTCATGCTCGGAACCCTATTGGCTGCCCTTCGATCCGGCGACGCCCTCGACCAGGCGTTCAAGGAGTTCGACGAGATGCTCTCCGCTGGTCAATGGATGTACGGAACGGTGAAAGGCGTCATGGAGGGTCGTGTCCCGCCCAGCGAATGCCGGGAGGAACTCTACACCCGGGACCAGGACATCAACGAGCTCCTGCGGTCCCTGAGACTGAACCTGGTGACCCATCTGAGCGTGAACAGCAATGCGGACATCCCCGCATGCCTCGCCCTGATGTCGATCGCCAAGGACGCCGAACGGATCGGCGACTACTGCAAGAACCTCTTCGAAGTCACCGAACACGGCATCCTCGCCAAGGGCGAGGGGAAGTACCGGGAGAGGATCGCCTCCCTTCCCGGCGACGTGGAGGAGATCTTCGGACTCGTCCGAAACGCGTTCGGTGAATCCAGCTCCAAGCAGGCCAAGGTCGCGATCAAGGCCGCGGACGCGGTCCGTGCGACCTGCGACCAGATCGGTCAGGAGCTCCTGGACGACCACCAGGAGATCAGCACCCAGGATGCTGTCGCCCTCTCGCTCCAGACCCGCTACTCCAAGCGGATCGCCTCCCACCTGGCGAACATCGCCACCGCGGTGTTCGGGAAGATCGAGGAGCTGGACTTCCGCAAGCCGCCCAAGCCTCCCGAATCCGACGCGGTGGCGACATAGGCGATGCCGGGCCGCCGGGTCCCGGTGGCGTGCGTCCTCTGAAGACGAACGACCCGGTTGGGCCGGGAGACGTTCCACCCGCAGGCGGTGTTCAATTCACCTCGGGCTCGGACTCGAGGTCCGGCGCGGGGTCGGCCGCCTCGGCCTCCGGGGCTCCGGCCTGACTGGCGACCTTCAGGGTGCTGATGCGATCGAGAAGCTCCTCGGCGACCGGTTCCTCGGTCCAGCACTCGTCCTCGAGCTGGATGTCGCCCGAATCGTCGGTGCGTGCGAACTCCAGATCGATGAGCGCCGAGAGCGCCGCCTGCTGCTCGGCCTGCTTCTTGTTGGGACCCCAGCACTCCGAGAATCGACGGTCCCCCGCCCCCACGCAGACCGCGAAGCACTTGGCATGGTCTGGACCGCGTTCCTCCAGCACGTGGTACGACGGCGGCCCCAGCCCCTTCCTCTGGAAGACCTGCTGAAGCACCGACTTGAAGTTGTGCTGATGGCCGAGCTTCGCCGCATGATCGATTCGCGGCTCCAGATGCTCCAGAACGAACTGGCGGGCCCGCTCGAACCCGGCGTCCTCGTGCAGGGCGCCGATGACCGACTCCAGCACCGCGGCGAGCAACGACGACGGCATCTCACCCCGGCCGTTCATGCCCTTGCCCAGCTCGAGCAGCGGTCCCAGCTCGAGTTCCTCCGCGATCTCGGCGCAGACCCGCCGACTGACCACGTTGGACTTGATCTTGGTCAGCTCGCCCTCGAGGAGATCGGGGAATCGATCGAAGAGCTCGCGGCACACGATGACCCCGAGCACGGCATCGCCGAGAAACTCGAGGCGTTCGTTCGATTCCAGGCGATCGTCCGCCGAGGACGCGTGCCTCAGGGCCTGGGCAAGCAGTCCACGGTCGGTGAATCGGTGGCCGATCCTTCGCTCGGCCTCCGCCAGTCTGTCCACGAGTTCCATGAGTCACCACGATCCGGATGGAGTTCCACCCCGCGATCGCCGGATCGCGGGTAGAACGTCAAGGCTTGAATCCGGACGAGCAGCTGCTCCGGAAGTCGGCCGGGATCGTGTCTGGTCGGCGGCCGGAGAAGATGCGAGTCCAGGTCGAGAATAGCGGCCGAATGGAGACGAGGCGTGTGAAGAGGGTCACGGGACCCGGAATCCCCTTCGAAACGCTCGTATTGATCCATCAAAGGCCTTTTTTCCGTGTGATCGGACCTTCTCGATGACGTCCTCCCGGGGGAACCCGATGAATCGGGACGGCCGGGGGATGGACCGTCGGATCGGGTTCTGATAGATTTCTCGATCCGGATCGGCGAGGGTCGATCCCGCGCCGCCCACTCAGATCGAGACCGAGCACCGCCATGGCCCTCCACTACCCACGCAAGACGAGCCGCATCAAGAAGGTCCGCAAGATGGGCTTTCGCGCCCGGATGGCCACCAAGGCCGGCCGGAAGATCATCAACGGCCGACGCCGTGCGGGTCGCAAGCGACTGACCACCATCTGATCCGGTCGCCCCGACCAAGCGGCACCATGAACACGATCCTGATCGGGCTTCGCGGCTGCGGCAAGACGACCGCGGGCCGTGTGGCCGCGTCGCTCCTGAACCGGGCCTTCATCGATCTCGACGACCGCACCACCGCGATCGTCGGACTGTCCGCGTCGGAGTGCTTCGCACGTCGAGGCGAGGCGGCGTGGCGCGAGGCGGAGAGCCGCGCCCTTCGGGAAGCCCTCGATCGGAACACCGCCTCGATCATGGCTCTGGGAGGAGGCACCCCCACCGCACCGGAGGCGGAGCTCATGCTTCGCATCGCCCGGGAGGAACGGGGCGATGCGATCGGATGGCTCGACGCCCCGGCCGGGATCCTGGCCGCCCGCATCGCCGGGGACGGGGATCGACCCGCCCTCACCGAGCTCCCTCCCCTGGAGGAGATGACCGAGATCGATCGACGACGTCGCCCGATCTTCGAACGCCTCGCGGACCGCAGGATCGACGTGGGGGAAGAGACGATCGCGACCACGGCCGGTGCCGTCATCGCCCTCGCGACCCGGGGTTGAACCCCGCCTTGATGGTGGATGAACCGGTGACTCAGGCGGCTCGAATCAGGCAGCCCTGTTCGAGGTATCGCGTGAGCGTCGCCCCGTCGATGCGGGTCTCGAACCGCTCGAACTCCACGGCCACCAGCATGTCGGGCAGGGCCTCGTGCTCGGGAACCTGTCGGACCACTCTGGCGATGCCACGAAGGGTGGCGGCGCCTCCGGGCAGTTCGATCTCGAAACGAAGCCGTTCGTCGGCCTCGAAGGGCCGATCCGACTCGAAGCGGGCTCCTGCGATCGAGATGTCGAGCAGATGACCGTCGACGATCCGATCCTCGGAATCCCGGACCCGGACCGGGGCGTACATCGGACGCACCGCGTAGCGACGGTGACGACGTCGTTCACGGCCGTTGGGGGCCAGCTTGACGCCGGGAACGGTCTCGACGATCGAGATGGGATCGTGAGCCTGATCATCGACCGGGGTTTCGAGAAGATCGCGTTCGAGAAGGGTCGGCATCCGTGGCTTCCGAGGCAAGGTGCGAAACGGGGCCGATCGGAGGGACCGCCCGCCAACGGGGTCTTCGACCCGCCGAACCCCCGACTTCAGTGAGATCCCGAGAGTCGGAAAAACCCGCACGACCCTCCCTGGCCGCTATCCTCGCCTCCATGCCCCTGCCACCCCGAGGAACCGTCATCAAGGCCTCAGAGGCCCCCTTCCAGCCACTGGAGCAGGCTTCCGGTCGTCTCGTCTCGATCCTCGGGTACGGCAACCAGGGCCGGGCCCATGCCCTGAACCTGCGGGACTCCGGAGCCGCGGTGCTCGTGGGCGGCCGCCCCGGCTCGGACGCCCGGGCCCGAGCGGAGGCCGAAGGCTTCGAGACCTTCGATCTCGAGGACGCCGCCCGGAAGGCGGATCTGGTGGTGATCGCCCTGCCCGACGAAGTGCACGGTCCGGTGTGGACCTCGACCCTCGCGTCGGTGATCCGGCCGGGCCAGGTGCTGGGCGTGGTGCACGGGTTCAGCCTTCATCACGGAGACATCGATCCCCCCGACGGGGTCGGCGCCGTCCTCGTGGCCCCGAAGGGACCGGGACGAACCGTCCGGGAGCGGTACCTCATGGGCCAGGGGATTCCCGCGATCATCGCGGTCCACCGCGAGATCGAGATGCCTGCGACCGAAGACGCACCGGCGACCGATGCCACGGATCTCGCCCTGGCCTGGGCGACCGGACTCGGCTGCACCCGCGGGGGATCGATCGTGGGCAGCGTGGCCGACGAGACCGAGACCGATCTCTTCGGAGAGCAGGCGGTTCTCTGCGGCGGGATGACCGCCCTGTTCCTCGCCGCGTTCGAGATCCTGGTCGAAGCGGGGTATCCCCCCGAGATCGCGTACATCGAATGCTGTCACGAAGCCAAGCAGATCGGCGACCTCGTCTACAACCGGGGGATCGAGGGCATGCGGGCCGCGATCAGCAACACCGCGGAGTTCGGCATCGATCACGCCGGGCCGCGACTGGTCGACGAGAAGACCCGGGCCACGATGCGGGCGCTGCTGCAGGAGATCCGCGACGGCGGCTTCGCGGAACGACTCCGCCGGGACGCCCGCGACGGGTTCCGCGATCTGCACGCCCATCGGGACGCCCAGCGAGATCATCCCATCGAAGCCGCGGGCGAGACGGTTCGGAATCTGATGCCCTGGCTCGCCGAGGAAGACGCGAGATTGCAGGCCCCGGGCCCGGATACAGCCGATGAGGGAGGCAACGGAGCCACCCCCGGATGACCATCCTCGACGCCATCATCCTCGGCCTGGTCGAGGGCATCACCGAGTATCTGCCGGTCTCCTCGACCGGCCACCTGATCATCACCTCGAGCCTGCTGGGCCTCGATCGCGACGAGACCGTGAAGTCCGCGGTCGACGCCTTCAACATCGTGATCCAGGGAGGGGCGATCCTCGCGGTGCTCGGGCTGTACCGGGTGCGGGTGCTCTCGATGATCCGCGGGATTCTCGGCAAGGACGCGGACGGGCGCCGACTCTTCACGAACCTGGTGATCGCGTTCCTGCCCGCGGCGGTCTTCGGAGTGATGCTCGACGATCTCATCGAGTCGGTGCTCTTCAAGCCCTGGCCGGTCATCACCGCGCTCGCCCTCGGCGGCCTGCTGCTGATCGGCATGAAGCGATGGCAGGATCGCGTGTTCGCGGCCGCGGACGATGATGATCCCGAGGGGACCCAGTCCCGCTTCACCGAGATCGAGCACCTCTCCTGGAGACAGGCCCTGATCGTCGGGCTGCTTCAATGCGTCGCGATGATCCCCGGGACCAGTCGATCGATGATGACGATCGTGGGCGGCATGCTCGTCGGCCTGCGACCGAAGCAGGCCGCGGAGTTCTCGTTCCTCCTCGGACTGCCGACCCTCGGCGGGGCGTGCATCTACAAGGCGTTCAAGAGCGGCGACGAGATCGCCGCCCTTGGCGCCGCGCCGATCATCGTGGGCATCGCGGTCGCGACCGTCTCCGCCGCCTTCGCGGTCAAGTGGCTGGTCGGCTACCTCGCCAGCCACGGCCTCGCCGCATTCGGGTGGTATCGGATCGCCCTCGCGATCGTGCTGGCGGCCTTGTGGTTGGGCGGCGTGGTCGGCTTCGGGCCGGATCAACCGGCGGACGAGGCGTCACCGGTGGCATCGACCTCGGTGCCGGTCGACTGATCCGTCGATGAACTCGACTCGATCGACCGCCCCTGCCTGAACTCGTCGAGGATCCGGGCGGCTTCCAGTCGGCTGTCGACTTCAAGGTGGAACGCCAGGTCATCGTTGCCGGGAGGCCAGGATGCCGGGGACCGGCCGACACCATCGGTGGCCATGATCCTCTCGAATCGCAACACCACCCATCCCGAGTCTCGCCGATACGCGACCGCCGCCGCCTCGCCCCGGGGATCCGAGACCGGAGCGAGAGCCTCGAGCCAGACCTCCGAAGCCGGATCGGTCACCGATGGGGCCACACTTCCGATCTCTCCGTCCGAATCGAGGATGGCCAGGCCGTAGCTGGAACGGTCGCCGCCGATCTGGTCCACCAGCACCACCGAACCACCCATGACCGGGTCCCCGACCGTCCGCATCGCGACCCGCGGCCAGAGCGTGCCGCCGAGAGCCCATGCGAGGAGGGCGGCCATCACCACGAACACCGCGATCTTGAAGAGCAGACTGCGGAAGCCGAGATAGACCTGTCCCATCGGACTCGCGTTCGGGGCCATGCGAGCAGTCTAGTCGACCCCGGAACCAGCGAACGGCGGCCCCGTGGGGACCGCCGTTCGACCGTTTCGATGGCTTCTGGATCGGTATCGACCTTCTCGAGATCAGGTCCACCAGGGTTCGGCCGGCGGCTCGAAGATGATCGACTCGGTGAGGAATTCGATGGCTCGCTGAAGCCCCTCCTCGATCGACATGAGGGCGTCCTCGTGCTCGATCGAGAGCACGTGGTCGTAGCCCTGGACCCGGAGCATGGAGACGAAGGGCTTCCAGAAATCGTGGCCGTGACCCCAGCCGCAGGTCCGGAAGCTCCAGGAGCGCTGGGCGAGATCGGTGTAGGGCCGGGCGTCGTTGTAGCCGTTGATCCGGCCCTGATGCGGGTTGAGCTCGGTGTCCTTGGCGTGGACGTAGAAGAGCAGCCCGGCCTCGCCGAGCACCCGGGCGGCTTCGACGGGGTCGATGCCCTGCCAGAAGAAGTGGGATGGGTCGAGGTTCGCGCCGAGCACCGGCTTGCCCTTGAGGCCGGAGGCCTTCATCGACCGCTCGCTGAGGCGGATCAGGGTGTCGGGGTTGTAGGCGCAGAACCCGGGATGGGCCTCCCAGGCGACCCGCACGCCGTGCTTCCTGCAGAGCTTCGCCTGCTTCGCCCAGTAGGGGACGAGGACCTCGTCCCACTGGTACTTCAGGATGTCGGCGAAGTCGGGCGGCCAGGCGCAGGTCACCCAGTTCGGAGTGCGGTCGGCCTTGGAGCCGCCCGGGCAGCCGCTGAAGGTGATGACCACGTCGGTGCCGAGCTTCGGAGCGAGCTTGACCGCCCGTTCGAAGGCGGCGTGGTCGGCCTTGGCGTGCCGGGCGACGGGATGGACGGGGTTCCCGTGCACCGCAAGTCCCGAGATCTCCAGACCGTGATCGGCCACCAGGCTCTTGATCCGATTCTGCTCCCGGGTGGAACCGAGGACCTTCGCCGGATCGAAGAAGGGGGCACCGGGATACGACCCGACGGGCAGTTCGATCGCATCGAGGCCGCTTTCGGCGCAATAGGCGAGCGTATCCTCGAGAGTTCGGCCTGCGAAAAGCGCCGCCATGACACCCAGTTTCATGATGCATCTCCAGACGAGTGATTTCGGACCAGGGCGAGGCCCGGGAAACGTCCCCTGCGGGCTGCCGGGGGGGGAGCCTACCGCGCCATCGGTCCTTGCCCCGAGGGCCCGGTTGGGAGAGACTGCGGGAATGCACGCCTCCGCGTCCAACCGCCCCCGGCTTCTCCCCCGCCTGGGGGTCTGCCTGACGGGCACGATGGTGGCTCTGATCCTCGGGGGTCAGGCCGCCCCCGCCGAGGAACCCCCCGAGCCCCCCTCGCCATCGCCGGTCGAGGCCGACGACGCCGCCCCCTCGTCGACACCCCCCGCGGCGGAGGCCCCCCCTCGACGCGTCCACATCTGGGTGGATCGCTACGAGGAGATCGGCGGCGAGGTGGTCGAGGAGGACGACGTCCTCCTGAGCATCCGGACTCCCGACGACCAGATCAGGACGTTCACCAAGTCCCGGCTCATCTACGTCATCCCTCTGCTCGAGCTGCCCGAACCCCGTTCGGGTCTGGTCGAACTCCGGGACGGCTCCGTGCTCTCGGGTGAACTGATCGAGGACGGCTACGAGACGGTCGTGCTCCGGATCGAGGGCGTGCTCACCACGCTTCCCCGTGAATCGGTGGTGAGGACCCGCTTCGATCTCTCGCTCGAGGAGAAGTACCGGCGTTTCCGGGAGAGCATCGAGCCCGATCAGTATCTCCGTCGCCTCGACCTGGCCAGGTGGCTCTGCGATGAGAAGGCCTACAAGCTTTCCGAGCGGGAACTGGTCGAGATCGTCGCCGAATCACAGCTGCCCGAGGCGATCGAGCTTCTGCGCATGGTGAAGGCACAGATCGCCCTCGAAGAGGGGACCCGGCCCGAAGGCCGCTCGATCGAACGCCCCCCATCCATGCGGGATTCGGGAACGGTCGACCTGAAGGACATGCTGCCGAGCGAGGTGATCTCCGGAGACGACGTCAATCTCATGCGGGTGTACGAGATCGACTTCCGATCACCACCGCCCCGGGTCCACGTCGCTCCCCAGGTCATCCGCGATCTCCTGGAGACCTACGGCGCCAGTCCCCTGATCCCGGGCGACAGCTCCGGACGGACCAGGCTGTTCCGGGCCGACCCGATGGAGATCGTCGATCTCATGTTCAAGCTCAAGGCCCGGGAGTTCTATCCCCGCATCGAGGTCAAGAGCGAACCCCCCTCCCTGAACCTCTTCCGGCAGCGGGTTCACGACGCCTGGATCATCCCCAACTGCGCCACCAGCCGGTGCCACGGAGGCCTCGACGGTGGGCGTCTGTTCCTCCACCGTCGAGGTTCCAAGAGCGAGCGGGTCCGCTACACCAATCTCCTGATCCTCGAACGCTGGAACGAGCTCGGGCAGCCTCTCATCGACTGGGAGGATCCGGAACGCTCGCTCATCATCCAGTACGGGCTCCCCCGGAATGACGCCAGATTCCCCCATCCCGACGTCAAGGGCTGGAGGCCGGTGTTCACGCCGGGCAACCACCGGGTCCTCAGAGACTCGCTTCGGTGGATCGAATCCATGTACAGGCCCCGTCCCGGCTACCCGGTCGAGTACGAGGCTCCCGTGCTGGAAATCCCGGTGGTCCCCGCTTCCGAGGACGGGGAGAACACATCCGAGGACGGCCGGCGGGATCGCTGAGCCGCTCTGACGGCCCCGGAGCCCCTCTTCAGACCCTCACTGGGGTATATTCGTCGCTTCGGCCCGCCACGGGCCCCCTCGCCCAGGATCCTCTTCGACCCCCCCGGGGGGTCGATGACCGCCAGACTCGGAGAGCATGAGCACCATGCACCATCGGACGCGCTTCATCACCTCGCTGCTCACCCTGTCCTCCGCCACCCTCGTGGTCGGCTGCAGCGAACACTCGGATCAGCCCGATCAGATCGCCACGATCTCCGCCGACTTCGCGGAGACCCTCCGATCTCGTCCGGCGGTGCGGGAGAACTCCAGCACCCCCGACGACTCCGCCAGCACCCTGAGAAAGCTCGCCGGCCAGGCCCGATCCTCGGATGCCGCGGGCAGCGACCTGCTCGCCAACCGCATCTACACCTCCGCAGGCACCTTCGACCTCGACGAGGCCATGCGACTGGAGTCCATGGCCGCCCGGCTCAGGAACCTGGCCCGCAAGCTCGCCGCCAACGCCGATCTCCTGGCCGATGCCGCTTCGAGTGCCGAGAACCTCGACATCTCCGATGCGAATCGCATGATCGAGAACTGGCGTGCCGAAGCCAGCTCCGAACTCAACGGAGCCGAGGAGAAGCTGCAGGAGATCCAGGGCAAGATCGATCAAGCCCGAGGCCAGCGTGAGGCCCACCTCGCCCAGGCCGCCGAGTACGAGGCGATCGCGGTGGAACTTGCCGAGGAGGGCGTGGATCTCGGTCCGAAGGACGGCGAGGATGCGATCAACGAATCGATCTACTTCCGTCAGCAGGCCGACGAGCTCCGCATCAAGGCCGCCCGGGACGACACCACCATCCTGACCCTCGAGCCGACCCAGTCGCTCGCGGGTGTCGAACGTGACGCCCAGCGTGCCAAGGCCGATCACGCCCGTGAATCCGGCCGCATGGCGGAGAGCCGGGTCCAGGAGGCGAGGGCCTTCGCCACCACGATTCGTGGCGAGCTCGATCGACTCTCCACCACGGTCGGACAGCTGATGGATGAATCCGTGCAGCTCGAACAGGATCAGATCATGCCCCGCCTCGAAGCCGCGATCGGCGACTTCGAAGCGGCCGCCAACGCGGCCAAGGGGCTGTCCCGCGGCGGCTCCAAGGCAGAATCCGACAATGCATGGACGTCCGTGGCCAACGCCCAGTTCAGCATGGGTCGCTGTCACTGGGAGACCGGCTCGATCCTCGGCCGACGGGCCGACGCCCTGGCCCGCATCGCCTCGGGCGGCGCCCTGGTCGATCCCGCCGCGATCCGCGGAGACATCGAAGAGGCCGAAGCCGGCCGCAAGCAGTCCTTCGAGGCCGCAAGGAAGGCCTTCAACGACAGCATCGAGTCGATCGGCAGGATCTCCGCCAACGACGCCCGGACCGCGCGACTCCGACAGTCGGTCGAGGAGGCGATCGCGACCCTCGACGGCACCCCGCCGACCGCCGTGGCTCCGACCCGCAGTGCGGGCGCCGATCGTGCCCGAGGCGGCGGTTCCTCGGCCCGATCCACCGGCGGTGGAAGCGCGACCGGCGGCTTCGGCACGCCCGCCGAGGCCGCGAAGTTCCTCAGCGATCCCGTCAACCAGATGAACCCCGCCGCGTTGAAGCGCATCAAGGATGCGATGCGGGCGGAGACCCCCCAGGGGCAGGCCGCCGAGAAGCTTCTCACCGCGGCGTCGGTGATGATGCCGCTCTTCGAGGCGATGAGCGCGAAGTTCGGGACCGACAAGGTCATGGCCGCGATGGGTGACGCAAGCATCGGCGGGGCCCCGACCCCGACCTTCAGCGTCGACGAGGTGGACGGCGACGTCGCGACCCTGAAGTCCTCCGATGGCCGACAGACGATCCAGCTCGTCAAGACCCCGAATGGATGGGTCTACGACCTGGACAAGACCATCAAGGACGACCCGCAGGCCGCCATGATGATCGAGTTCATGGGCCCGATGCTGGATGCGATGCTCAAGCCCCTCGGCACGGTCGTCGAGGAGATCAGTGCCAAGGTCAAGGCCGGGGACTACTCGTCTCCCGAGGAGGCCATGGAAGCACTCGATGCCGCGATGTCCGACATGATGCCCGGTGGCGGCGGTGGCCGCGGTGGCGGCTTCGGCCGCTGAGCCGATCACTCCAGCGAAGTCTGACCAGGCCCCGACATCCCAAGACCTTCCATCGTCCGCCGAGCCGCTCGGCGGACGATGTCGTCTTCGGCCTCGTCGGTCGAGATCGCGATGATCCGTCGTCGCAACGCCTCGGCCCCCGGTCCCTCCGGCCGCTCGTTCAGGGCATCGGCCGCGCATACCAGGGCGTTCCTCTTCCACATCGCGAGCGTGGCTCGACGGGCCGGTGTCCCGGCCAGGAGTTCGAGGGACCGTTCCTCGGTCCAGCCCAGGACCTCCAGCAGATCGAAGGACCGGTGGCGGGACTCGTAGGCGGGATTCACCGAGGGAAGTCCCCGTCGTGGATTTCGATTCCCATGCGGGCACGCCTCCTGACAGACGTCGCACCCGAAGAGCCACGGTCCGGTTCGATCCGCCAGCTCGGGATCGACCTCTCCTCGGTGCTCGATGGTGGTGTAGGCGATGCAACGGCTGGCATCGACCGAGAAGGGCGAGATCGCGTCGGTCGGGCAGGCGTCGATGCAGCGGGTGCACGATCCGCAGGGATCCGATCGATCGATCCGGGGCGGGGTCGGAGCGAGTGGCAGCGTCGTCACGATCGCGCCCAGCAGCATCCATGAACCCACCCCGGGCTCGATGAGCAGGGTGTTCTTGCCCACCAGTCCGAGCCCTGCACGCATCGCATGCTCGCGTTCCAGCAGTGGCGAGGTGTCGACGCAGGGGCGGAAGTCGTGATCGGGATGATCCTCCTGAAGCACCTTGACGATGGTGACGAGCCGCTTCTTGATCACCTTGTGATAGTCGCGACCCTGGGCGTACCTGGCCACCCGACCTCGCGGCGGCGCCTCCGGATCGCGGGGCTCACGGGTTCCGTCGTGATATCGGTCCGCGACGCAGATGATCGAGCGGGCTCCGGGCAGATAGACCTCCGGATCCAGCCGCTCGTCGATCCTCGCCTCCAACCAGGCCATCGAGCCGTGGGCTCCGCGGGCGATCCACTCCCGGACCTCCTCCACGTGCCGGGAAGGCGCGGCGTCGCAGACTCCGGCGAGGGCGAAGCCGTGCTGTCGACAGCGCTCGACGACCTCGGCGGTCATCGAGCTCGGGGAGTCGTCGACGGTTCTCTGGTCGCTCATCGGAGACCCAGGGCGGACACCAGACGTCCCGGAGGGACGTCGGGAACGACCCCGCCACTGCCGGTCGCGGCGGCGGCGGCGGCGTAGCCGCTCCGGGTCGCTCCCTCCATGGTCGCGGGCCAGCCGGTGTCGGTCCAGTCCCCGGCCAGAAAGAGGTTGGAGATTCCCAGTCCTCCCGGACGGCTCGAGGGGCGACGGGCATCCACCCCGGGCTCGGCCCGGAAGGTGGCCCGCTTCTCCTTGACCGCCCTCACCATCACCGGCTCGAGACCTCGCGAGGCCGGCAGCGCCCAGTGAAGATCCGCGACCACTCGTCGACCGATCTCCGATTCGGTGAGGGTCAGCCACTCGTCGGCGGCGCTGATCACCGCGTTGACGTGATGAAGGGTTCGCCCGTCGAGCTCGACCTCCCCCTTGTCGAAGAACCAGTGGGTGTCCCGACCGGGAAGGGCCAGATGGGGGTATCGACGTCGATCGTCCCGAAGCACCGGCTGCTCGAACAGCAGGTGGACGCCGAGGATGGAACTCGTCCCGAGGGTCTCGAGCTCCCTCAGACGAGGATCCGCCGCCATCATCGGTCGGGACACCAGCTTCAGCAGGCGGTCCGCGGGCACGGTGCTGACGATCGCAGCCCCGTGCTCGAGACCGCGATCGGTGACGACTCCGTTGGCCCTGATGCCATCGAAGGCGATGCCTCGGACCCTGGCGGCATGTCGGATCGTCCCCCCCGCGGCCTCGACGATGTCGATCGCGGGTTGCAGCAGGGATTCAAGATCGCAGCGGGCCACGCCCACGTTGGAGTGCCAGGCTCCGGCCAGGAAGCCCTCCTGGAGGACCTGCATCGCATGATTCGCAGCGACCTCGTCGCTTGGCAGGTTGCAGGCTCCCAGGACCACCGGCTCCCAGAAGTTCATCCGGGCCCCGACAGGCTGTCCGGTCGCCTCGAGAAACTCGCTGAAGCTCCGGTCCCGCCATTCGTGACGACCCGAAAGACCCATTCGGACGAGCTTGAACATCGCCTGACCGATGGCCAGCTTGTCGTCGGTGCCGAGGAAGCGGAGACGGAGGAACGACGGCGCGAAGTGCAGCGGGGGCGGAAGCATCGTCGACCTCAGCACGGAGGGACGCCCCGGAGGCGCCGCCCACCAGGTCTCGCGGTGCCAGTCGATCCGGTCGAGCACGCCGAGCCTGCCGTAGAGATCGAGGATGTTCGAACAACATCCCATCACCACGTGCTGACAATTGTCGAACCGAAGCCCGGTCCGGGGATCCTCGAAGCTCGTCGCCCGTCCCCCGAGCCTCGGACGTGTCTCGAGCACCAGCGGGGACCAGCCGGCTTCCGCGAAACGGACCGCCGCGGCGATTCCCGAGACTCCGGCCCCGATGATCACCGCTCGCTTCATCCTCGGGACTCCGAGGGCACGGTCCGGGATGACTTCGCCATGCGTCTGGCCTTCCACGCGATGCCTGCCTTGCGAAGGGAGCCGAGACCGACACGCTCCCGAACCGCCCTTGCAGGATCATCGTCGATTCGATCCAGGATCCCCCGATAGATCTCGCACATCGCCCAGCTGGTGCCTCGACACGAGGGGTCCAGGTGCGACTCGAGCCCCTCCGAGGCCTCGTAGTGGGCTCGTGCCCGGACCACCTGGTCACGCATGAATCGCCCGCATCGATCGGGGTCGCGCCACCCCAGAAGATCGTCCATCTCCAGTCCCGCCCGCTCGAGCTCGTCCGACGGAAGGTAGACCCGCCCCCGCTCAAGATCCTCACGGAGATCCCGCAGGACGTTGGTCAGCTGCAGGGCGATGCCCCGGGCCTCCGCCTGAACGAGCACCTCGGGATCATCGTCATGGCCCCAGATCCGGATGCAGATCGTCCCCACCGTGGATGCGACCAGACGACAGAAGTGCTCCAGCGATCGGCGATCCCGACACGTGGTCCATTCGAGATCCAGAAGCTGGCCCTGGATCATCTCCTCGAAGGGCTCCGGCTCGATCGGATAGCCGTCGACGACGTCGCGGAACGCCGGCCACCACTCGCAACCCGAGGAATCGGAACCTCCATCGCCCTCGAAGACGCGACGGGTCCGATCCCGGAACGCCTCGAGTGATGCGCGTCGATCGGAGACCGTCGGTCCTGGTGCGTCGGCCAGATCGTCGACCTCGCGCATCCAGGCGTAGATCGCGTAGAGGGCGGAACGCTTCGGTTCCGGCGTGAGCCTGAGTCCGTACCAGAAGTTCCTCGCCCTCGACCGGACGATCTCACAGCTCGCCTCGTACGCGCGGCGCAGGGCGTTCGGGTCCTGCCCGGGACCGGAGTTGGAAACCGGTCCGGTCATGAGGTGGATCCCGAAGTGGACGGAGCACGACGGGAACTCCGCGTCCTCCACCAGGCCTGCAACAGGATGAGGACCTTCGCCGAGTTCGGCAGCGAGGGGCGATGAAGCACGGTCTCGTAGTCCCAGTCCTCCACCAGTCGGAGCACCCTCGCACCGCCCGAGGCGAGAGTCCGGATCACCGGTGCCGCCCGGTCGTCGAGCATGCCCGGAAGCGACGCGCCGAGCTCGTAGAGCGGCCAGGTCCTCTCCACGCAGGTTCGGATCAGTTCACGAGACTCGTCGAGGAAGGTCGCATCGACGGCCCAGCCCTGTTCGGCGCTGATCCGGAACCGACGCTCGAAGTCGGAGATCGAATTCATCTCCTCGGGAATGTAGATGCGGTCGCGTTCCAGCAGGTCCCGACGGACGTCCTGCCAGTGGTTCGTCAGCTGAAGCGCAGTGCAGATCGCATCCGACCGTCGAGCCACCTCGTCATCCACGGGCTGCTCGAGGAGGGCGAGCACCAGTCGGCCCACCGGATCTGCACTGCGCCGGCAGTAGTCCAGAAGCTGATCCCAGGTCCGGTACCTCGTCGTCTCCTGATCCTGCTCGAACGCCGAGACCAGATCGAGGAAAGGTCCGGGCTGCAGATCGAATCGCTCGATGGTCGGTCCGAGGGCGATGAACACCCAGTGCCCGGGATCCCCTTTCCATGCCCGGTCGATCTCCTCACGCCACCAGGCCAGCAGCGATCGAGCCCGCTCGGGATCCCCGATCTCGTCACCGAGGTCGTCCGCGGTCCGGCAGAAGGCGTAGACCGAGGCGAAATCATCCCGGACGTCGGCAGGCACCAGACGGGTCAGAACCGAGAAATTCTCTCGATGGGATCGGGCGAGGCGGGCCGCCCGGTCCCTCGCCTCTGCAACCGACATCCGGACCCCGGAGTCGGGGGCATCGGGGCCGAAGCGGGCGAGGTCTTCGAGAATGCGGCTATGGGACATGGTTCGGGTATCGCCGAAAGAGTCCGAGAGTGTATCCCGGTGGGAATCATGCGCGGGAGTCCCGATGATGCGGCCCGCTTCGGTGCTACCATTGGAATTCAAGCCTGGACACGGCTTCGGACGAGGTCCTCCTCGACCCGACCGTCTCCTCCGCAGGTACGGGCTCTCTGATCCCCCACCCACTCGGGACCCTCGATCGAGATGAAGGTCATCCTCGCCAATCCCCGTGGATTCTGCGCCGGCGTGAACATGGCGATCGATGTGGTCGATCAGCTCCTCGACATCTGTCCCGACGAGACGATCCACGTCTTTCACGAGATCGTCCACAATCGTCACGTGGTCCAGCGCTTCAAGGATCAGGGAGTCGTCTTCGTCGAGTCCCTCGAGGAGGTCCCCGACGGCGGGATCGCGGTCTTCAGCGCTCATGGCGTGAGCCCCGCCATCCGGGAGGAGGCCAGGCAGCGGAATCTCGTCGCCGTCGATGCGACCTGCCCCCTGGTCACCAAGGTCCACGTGCAGGCCCTGCGGTACTCCAAGCACGGCTGGCAGATCCTGCTCATCGGCCATGCCGATCACCAGGAGGTCATCGGGACCAGAGGCGAGGCGCCGGATTCCATCCAGATCGTCGAGACCCCGGCCGACATCCCCGGACTGAGGATCGACGATCCGGAGAAGGTGGTCTACCTCACCCAGACCACCCTCTCGACCGACGATGCGAACGTCATCATCAAGGAGCTCGAGAAGGCGATACCCAGCATCCAGGCGCCGCCGACCGACACCATCTGCTACGCCACGACCAATCGGCAGCACGCGGTCCGGGAGATCGCCCCCCACTGCGACATGGTGCTCGTGGTCGGAAGTCGCAACAGCTCCAACAGCGTCCGACTCACCGAGATCTCGCAGAACGTCGGCACCCCTGCAAAGCTCATCGACGACCTCGGCGAGGTCGACAAATCCTGGTTCGGTGAGGACAGCACCGTCATGGTCACTGCCGGAGCGAGTGCCCCGGACGACCTGGTGAACGACCTCGTGGTGTTCCTCGTCGAGCAGTATGGCGGCAGCGTCGAGCAGTGGGACATCGATCGGGAGCGGATCGAGTTCGGCCTTCCCGGTTCACTCAAGAAGGTGATGCGGGACCGTGGTGTGAATCCCGTCGGCCGGCGGATCGTGCTGGACCGGGCCGGCGACCTGGAGGAACTGCTTCAGGAGCGGGGCATCGAGCATCAGACCATCGACCTCACCATCGGCAAGTCCGGGTGAACGGCGGGATCGCCATCGGCTTCTTCGACCTCGATCCGGAATCCTTCGGGGCATGGGCGAAGGAACACGACCTGCCCCGGTACCTCGGTGACCAGGTGCTGCGCTGGGTCTACCAGCGCGGTGTGACCGATCCCGAACTGATGACCGATGTCTCCAGGCGGGCCAGATCGATTCTCGCCGAGGAGATCCGCTTCGGTGATGCGATCCCGATCACCGATCGCCTCGCGTCGGATGGAACCCGCAAGCTCCTGCTCGGCTGGCCGGAGTCCGAGCGGACCCGGCGGATCGAGCCGGAAGTCGGAACCGCGCTTCCCGTCATGCCGGAGGAACCGTCCAGGCAGACCGAATGCGTCATGATCCCCAGCGACCAGAGACGCACCGCATGCATCTCGAGCCAGGTCGGCTGCCCGGTCGGATGTCGGTTCTGCGCCAGCGGCCTCGAGGGGCTCGAGGGGAATCTCACCCGGGGACGAATCGTCGAGCAGGCGTGGAGGCTCGGCCGGCTCCCCGGCGTCGACCGCATCACCAACGTCGTGTTCATGGGCATGGGCGAACCGCTCGCCAACTACAAGGCGGTGACCAATGCGGTCCGGACCCTGAACGCCCCATGGGGCATGGGCATCTCCGCCCGCCGGATCACCGTGTCCACGGTCGGGGTTCCCGCCGCGATCCGACGGTTCGCCGGCTTCGATGTCCCGGTCACCCTGGCCCTCAGCCTGCACGCTCCCAACGACGAGCTTCGCCGCGAGATCATCCCCTGGGCGGAGTATTCCACGGTCGAGGAGCTTGTCGACGCCTGCCGCGCCTACTTCGACTCGTGCGGACGGGAGATCACCCTCGAATACATCCTGCTCGGCGGACTGAACGACCGGATCTCCCATGCACGGGAGCTCTCGCAGCACGCGAAGAGGCTTCGCTGCAACATCAACCTCATTCGTTACAACGAAGTGGCGGGGCTCCCCTTCAAGCGACCGGAATCCGACGACGTCCACCGCTTCCAGGCCGAACTCCGTCGCCGGGGTGTGAACGTCCACATCCGAGCGAGCCGGGGCCGTGACATCGCCGCGGCCTGCGGACAACTGCGACACGAACGACGCAACGCGAGCTGAAGCCGATCTCCGCCACGCGGGATCGGTTCACTCGAAGAGCGACACCGGAGCGTCCTGCAGTCGTCCGTCGATCGCCAGAGCCTCCCATTCCCGCAGACGCTCCGCCCAGAACCGATAGCCCTCGGGATCGGAGGCGGAGGTGATCGCATCCTCCACCGCCTTCTGGATCGCCGCACGCCGACGTCGGGAGACCGCATCCCCGGATCGCAGAGCCGGCACCAGTCGGCCGATGCGGGCCACCAGCGCCAGCATCGAGACCGGCACCGGAATCTCCATCCGCAGGTGCCGCTCGAAGCCGATCAGATCGATCCGGGTGAGAAGGGCCCGATCGACCCGGTCTCCCCGGGCTCGACGAATCCCGAATCGACGATGCTTCCGGCGACGATGATCCAGCGAGGTCGCCGCGATGGCGTAGGCGACCATGTCTCGCGGGAGCATCGCCTCTCCGAGCACCAGGACCGCCCGACGGGTGAGCTCCCGACCGGTGTCCCCCCGGTCGGCGGCGTGAAGCTTCGCCAGCCGCTCGAGATAGTCGTCGACGAGACCGAGTCCCCCCCGGCGATGCAGTCTTCCGATCGCCATGAGCAGATCATCGAGGGCCTTCCGTCCCGAGTTGGTCTCCGCGAGACCGGGAAGGCGGGCGAGCGCCCTGCCGATCCGTTCATCGAGGGATCGAGCCGAAGCCCGACCGCGTCGCATCCTCCCGGCAAGAACGAGCTCGCGTCGCCGCCGGTCGATGGCGGTGAGACCGTCGGTCGCGGGCCGGGCCACGTGACTCCGGATCGAGATCATCCGGCCGAAGCGGAACGCCTGTCCGGTCCTTCCGAACCCGCCCTGCTCGGTCTCCACGATCGCCTGCTCGATCGCCTCGGTGGTGACCGGAACCAGCCCCAGCTGGAAGGCGACACCGAGCAGGACCACGTCGAGCAGACGGGTGTTCCCGAACTGGCCCTGAACCCGATCCACGAAGGAATCGACCCGATCGTCGCTGGTGCCACACGCCTCGGCCGCGAGCTGCGTCAGGCGTTCGACCAGATCGTCGTCGGCCGCTTCCGATTCCTCGGTGCTTCCCTTCTGATCGGCGATGATCGTGGTGCGGCCCGGAGTGGCCACGCGCAGCTTCTCATCGGAGGCGAGGGCCCGGGCCGTCTCCCCGGGATCGACCCCGAGAACGAGATCGGCCTCGCCGTACGGCGTTCCGGGCACCAGGGTGTCGGTGCCTCCCGCCCGCGCGGGCCTCGTGAAGAGGATCTGGGCCCAGGCCCCCATGCCGGGCGACAGACGATCCGGCTGGTGGACCAGTCTCGCGTCGAAACCCATCACCCGTCCGGCCCGGATCAGCAGGGTCGCGGCCGCCCCGGGAGCCAGCCCGCGCATGCCCGCGATGTGGGCTCGCCATCTTCCATGCTCGCGATGACGTGGCGGAGGCGGTGGAGGAATCGGCTCGAGATACAGCGGGGTCGCGGGCAGCGGTTCACGCTGCCTCACGATCTCCGAGATCTCGAGCAGCCGGGCCACCCGCGCGACCCAGCGTCCTCGGAGACGTCCACGCGACGATTCCAGCGTGAACTCGCTGCGAACCGCGTCGGGACGCGGCAGACTGGAATCGATCCGGAACTCGTTCCTCGCTCTGACGCCGCAGGCGTCATCGAGCCTCGAACGCACTCGGAGGATCGGTGCGTACCCGAGACGATCCAGCTCCTCGATGTTCGTCACCTCGCGTGATTCACGCCGGTGGACCACGAGCACCTCCGGGGCCGCCGACCTCGCTGCGAGCATGATGGCATCACGGACATCGGCCTCACCGACCGCCTCCACCCGGCGCACCCGGGCCACCTTGTCGCCCCCCACCGGAACCGCGCCTTCGAGTACCCGCACCGCATCAAGGCCGTCGGACCAGCCCTCCTCCGCGACCAGGATCACCCGGGCCGCGTGTGGGTCACGTCCGGCCAGCAGGGGCACCGCCTCCTCGAGGAGCCTGCGTCGCTCCACGATCTCGGTCGCGACGACCCGTCCGTTGAAGGAGGTGGGAGGACGTCCGTTGATGGCGAGGGCGATGGGCTCCGCGTCCTCCCCCTGTTCCCGACGAAGCGCCCGATCGGCGGCCACCGCGGCGCGACGCACCAGCTGAAGCAGACGATGATTCGTTCCACTGGGTCGATCCGGAACCGCGGCCACCGGCTCGGTGAATGGACGGGCCAGTCGATCCCCCATCGCCAGACCGGATCGGATCCGCTGCAGTCCGGGAAGGATCCTCCGGACCAGGGTGGAGGGCCGGGAGGCCTCCCCGACCTCGATCGGATCCGATTCGACCCCCGGAACCGATCGCCAGCCGATGGTGGCCACCGTCTCCCCGGATGCCCGGAGTCGCTCGCCGATCTCGATCACCGCCGGAGCGAGGAGTCCGGGGCGGGTCTCGATGACCACCACGGTCCGGCACCGGGTCAGCAGCCGCTCCACCGGTGCGGGATCGAGGGGATGCACCAGTCGCAGCAGGACCGACGGAACACGTCCGGTCAGACGAAACTCCTCGAGGATGTGACGGACGGAGGTCGCCGCGAGCCCCGTCGCGATGATCCCCAGTTCCTCCGTCTCCCCCGGACTCGGCATCGCCAGCGAGGTGTCCAGTTCGAGACGACGGGCGAATCGATCGAACTGCTCGTCCTTGCCGGAGCGCGGGATCCTCGATCGCCGAAGCGCAGCGGCGGTGTCGCGGGTCGAGACCACCCGGTCGGGTCTTAGCTCGAGGGTCGCGGCGCTCCGAAGGATCGATTCATCGACCACGATCGCGGCCGGACCACCGGCGGCATCCGAGAGGGTCGCGGCCTGCTCGATCGCCATTCGAAGTCCGTCGAGATCACCGGGCTCGACCACCGGCATGCCGAGATCCGCGAAGTGCCGACGGGGCGCCACTCCCGGTTGGCCTTCGGGATCGTCGATGGCCAGCGCCACGAGACCTCGCCGAGCGGAGTCGCCTCCCCGTGCGATCGCCGCCGCCGCCCGAGGCACCTCGCTTCCCATGACCATGGCGATCGCCGATCCCCGCGCCGCCAGTCGGCCGGCCTCGACGAGCCGCCGTTCCGCGGTGGTCCGACCGGCGAAGACGAAGCGGTGTCGCTGAAGGACCGGTCCCACATCGGGATCCTCGCGACAATCGAGCAGTCTCTGGAACAGTCCCTCATGATCGACGATCAGGCCCGCACAATCGATGTCGGACTCCAGCGCCCCCTTCAGGACCGCTGCGGGACCGTCGACGAGGGCGCGTCCTTCGGCCCGATCGAACAGGTCGGCGTCCACGATCGGACTTCGTCTTCGAGCATCCGTCACGTGCGTGATTGTACGAGGCCGGGGCCATGATGACGCGTGAGGACCGCATCCACCGCCGTAGGGAGCTCCGGAACGGGACGACTACTCGTCTTCTCGAGGCCAGGCTCGCTCTCCGAGGATCCAGGTCTCCTCGACGGTTCGATTGTCGGACATCGCCATGACCGCGAGAAGGCATTCGGCACATTCCTCGATCGTGGTCGGAAAGGCGACCTCATCGGTCGACTCGGGGGTCGGTCCGGCGCCCTGCTTCGGCGGATCCCCTTCCGTGACCCGACTCACCACCCAGTCGATCTCGCCGGGACCGTCCTTGACATCCAGCACGATGAAGTCCGCTTCCTTGCCCGGCTCGAAATTCCCCAGCCAACCATCGAGACGAAGGGCCCGTGCTCCGCCAAGGGTCGCCAGATAGAAGGCCCGGTACGGGGACATCTTGTTCCGCTCCGCCCGGGCGGGTTCCTTCTCGCTGGGGACGAAGTCGCCGTTCCAGCGGGTGTTGTTGAGCATGCCGACCTTGTAGGCGTTGTTGAGCACGCGAAAGAGACTGAAGGTGTTGCCGGCTCCGATGTCGGTGCCCACCGCGACCAGCACCGGCCGCTCGGGGTTCATGGCGTTTCCGATCTCGAACAGTCCGCTTCCCAGCCAGAGGTTCGAACAGGGACAGAACACCGTGCAGGCCCCCGAGTCGTGCATTCGCTGGAACGCCGATTCGGACATCCAGATGGAATGGCCACCGGAGAATTTCGGCCCGACCAGGTCGTACTTCTCGTACACCCCGAGATAGTCCTCGGTGTCGGGGAAGTAGGCCGCCACCGCACGACACTCGTTGAGGGTCTCCGCAAGATGCGTGTTGACCCAGCAGTCCGGGTGCTCCATCTTCAACCTCCGGCACATCTCGAGCTGTTCGGGGGTGCTTCCGAAGGCGAAACGCGGAGTGATCGCGTAGAGCAGGCGATTCCTGCCGTGATACTTCTCGATCATCGCCTTGCTGTTGGCATAGAAGGATTCAGGGGTGTCCCTGTAGTAGTCGGGCGCATTCCTGTCGATGCCCGTGACCCCGGCGATGATCCGCATGTTCCTCCTGTCGGCCTCCTCGAAGATCGCGATCGTCGTGGCAGGACGGGTGGTGGTGAAGGTCTGGAACGTGGTGGTTCCGGACTGCAGGCAGTTGTCGATGAACTTCACCGCCCCGGCCGCGGCGTACTCCGGATCGAAATACCTGGCCTCCTCCGGGAAGATGTACTCCTGGAGCCATTGAAGAAGCTGTTTTCCGTAGGCCCCGATCACCCGGACCTGGGGGAAGTGCGTGTGGCCATCGATCATGCCCGGCATGATCAGGCGATCCTTGAAAACGGTGACTTCAATTCCGGGATGATTCGCGGAGACCTTCTCGTACTCGCCGAACTCCACGATCCTGCCGTCCTCGATCACCATGAGGCCGTCCTTGATGAACCGGGCACTCTCCGATTCATCCATACCCTTCGCGGTCATTTCCCAGGGATCGCCCACGAAGTCGAGGAACGACCCTCGAACACCCTTCGACTGGGCCTGAGCCGCACTCGTGCAGATCGCCAGCAGGACGAGGGACCTGATCATGGAAATGGGAGTCTTCATCACGCGTCCTCCTCGGGGCCGGGTCGGGTGAGCATGGATCGAGGCGTCATCATATCCACGACTCCAGTGGTGCCCGGACCGACCGGTGCGTGGCAGGGGCGAAGTCACGGTTCGATCTCATCAGGATCCGCGAGGATCTCTGGTGCTCGATCTCCGCAGACGAACCGGCATCAGGGAGGTCCCGCGTCCTCGTCGGTGGAATCGTGCGGATGCAGTCCGGTGCCTCCATCGTCCCGGCGGCGTTCGTCCTCGGGAGAGACCGACCGACCCGACACCATGGAGTCCGGCATCGACCGGCGAGCCCGTGCCGCTCAGTCGATGATTCTCCGGATCGCGTCCCCGACTCCCCGTCCGGGGGCGGAGGTCTCCCGATCGGCCACCCCCCTCACCCGATCATCGGCCCCACCCATCGCGATGCCCAGGCCGGCTCTCTCGACCATCCCGATGTCGTTGAGTCCGTCACCGATCGCCGCGATCTCCGACACCTCGATTCCACGGGCGCGGGCATGTCGCTCCAGCATGTTCCACTTGTCGACCTCGCGGTCGAAGGCCTCGAGCAGGTGGATCGTCCGGGCCGGCGAATCCGCCGCGACCACCGCGGGCCAGGCCTGCAGCACCACACGATCCCCGAGCTCCTCGCGCAATTCGGCGGCGAGTCCCGCGAGATGGTCGCCGTCCGCGGTCGTTCCGACCCGCACGGTGTGAGCGAGATCGCCGACCTGGTCCATGGTCGCCACCCAGCGGGCGGTGACTCCATGCCGTTGAAACCACCACCGGCTCGCCTCGTGCAGGGGATCCCACCCGATCATCCAGTAGTCGAAGCCGGCTCCGTCGGGATCCTGAAGCAGGTGGACCACGTGTCCGTCACGCAGCAGCCCCTCGGACACCCGGCGAACGACGTCCTCGTCGACGATGAAGCGATCGAGCGTCCGGCCCGTGGCGGCATCGTGGAGCAACGCCCCTCCCGCCCCGATCATCACCCCTTGCCGACCGATCCGATCCAGAGCCTCCCCGCTCTCCAGCCACGATCGTCCGGTGGCCACCACGATCTCGATCCCCGCCCCTCGAGCATCCTCGATCGCCGCGAGATCGTGCTCACTGACCCCGTCGGGCCCCAGCAGCGTGCCGTCGAGATCGATCGCCAGGAGACGGATGGACATGATCGAGGCCTGCCGGGAGAGGTGCATCGGGGCCGAATCCGCGATTCGGCCCCGGGAGCGTAGTGGCTGGGCCCGGATCGGGTCTTGGTACACTCCCGGACTCGATCCACCGACCCCTCGGGGTCAACCGGAGCCAGTGATGGACGATCGCCTCAAGGAGGTCCAGACCACGGACCTCACCGACAGCCGCGTCAACCACGATTTCGTCGACTGGTTGAAGACCAAGGGCATGAACTGGCTCCTTGCGATCCTCCTGATCGCCTGCGCCTTCCTTGGATGGGACTGGTACAAGCGGAAGCAGATCGCCGAGAAGGACCAGGCATGGGCCGAACTCGAGGCTGCGACCAGCCCCGCCGCCTATCAGGGCGTCGCCACCACCCACAAGGACACCGGCGCGATCGCGGAGATCGCCATGCTCCAGGCCGGAGACTCGCTTCTGCGATCCGTGCTCACCGGTCTCAAGCCCGGCATGACCGCCGACGCGGAAGGCTCCGCCCTGACCCCGGAGGAACGAACCACCTACCTCGAGGACGCAGACGGCTTCTACGAGCAGGCCGGAACGATGGCCGCCCGTCGCGGTGGACTGCCCGCCAAGCCGATCGGGATGGCCTCCCTCTTCGGACGAGCCGCGATCGCCGAGGCTTCGGGAAGGATCGGTGACGCCCGGACCCACCTCGAGGCCGTGATCACGATGTCGGAACCCGAGTTCCCCGTCTTCGCCGATCAGGCCCGGGCCAGACTCGCCAACATCGACGCGGTCGTGGCCTCCAGCGAGCTCCCGTCCACCACCATGATCCATCGACCGAGCGAGGAGGGCGAGGCCTACACCGCGCCGACCGCCGAAGGTCTCCTCGAACTGTTCGACGATCCCGCGAACGACGCCGGCGAAGAACCCGCCGCCCCGTGACCGACGAGTCGGCCAGCGAGAACGAGGCCGGTGCCGCCGGCGGGTTCGAGGAACTCCTCGGCTCCGGCGGCAAGGTGGATCGAGACGCCCTCTACCGTCTGCACGAGGCCCGCGAGGAAGACGATGCGCCGGTGACCGTGTGGTTCGAGCTGAACCGGGATCTTCAGAAGAGACTCGATCGATATCTCGTCGATCGCATCCCCTTCATGAGTCGGACCGCCCTCCAGCGACTCATCGACGAGGACGCGGTCCGGGTCAACGATCGACTCCCCAAGGCGAGCACCCGACTTCGACAGGGTGACGTGGTCCGGGTCGTCCTCCCACCCCCGCCGTCCAACGAGATCCCCCCCGAGGACATCCCCCTCGACGTGATCTTCGAGGACGACGATCTGATCGTGCTCAACAAGCAGCCGGACATCATCGTCCATCCCGCGAGGGCCATGAAGTCGGGCACGATCGTGAACGCCCTGAGCTGGCGCTTCCGACACCAGACCTCGGGTTCGCTGTCCACCGTCGGGGAGGAGTTCGCGCGTCCCGGCATCGTGCATCGACTCGATCGGTTCACCACCGGCGTGATGGTCGCGGCCAAGAGCGACACCGCCCACTGGCGTCTGGGACATCAGTTCCAGAATCGAACCGTCGACAAGCGCTACCTGGCGGTCGTTCACGGCGAGGTCCGGCTCGACGAGGACCTCGTCGATCTCCCCCTCGGCAGGCATCCGAGGATCTTCGATCGGTACGCGGTCCGTCACGACGAATCGGGAAAGCAGGCGAGGACGATCTACCGGGTCCGGGAGCGCTACGAGGGCTACACCCTCGTCGAACTCGAGCTGCTCACCGGCAGAACCCACCAGATCAGGATCCATCTGGCGGAGACCGGGCATCCGATCGTGGGCGACGACTACTACGGAGGCCGTCGGATCAGCCGCGGCAACGTGATCCCAAGGGGTGGGGATCGCCCGGATCGGACCCGCGACGAGCCACTCATGGCCCGTCAGGCGCTGCATGCGGCGAGACTGGAGTTCGACCACCCCATCTCCGGCGAACGGGTGGTCTTCGACGCGCCCCCGTGGAGCGACATGGGCGAACTGATCCGGGTGCTCCGCGATCACCGTTCACCGGTGAGCGTCGATGTCCCGAACACCCTGGTTCCGATCGATCCCCCCCCGGCCTGACGCTCAGCGGAGCTTGACCAGGGCGAAGGCGGCCATCGAGAGCACGATGGTGATCAGCCAGAACCGGGTCACCACCTGCTGCTCGCTCCAGCCCCCCAGATGGAAGTGATGATGGATCGGACTGCAGCGGAGCAGCCGCCGTCCGGTGCCGGTCCGGATGCGGGTGAACTTGAACCACCCGACCTGGACCACCACGCTTCCGATCTCGAGGAAGAAGATCCCCCCGATCAGGATGAGCATGATCTCCTGCCTCATCGCCACCGCCAGGTAGCCGAGGAGACCGCCGAGGGCCAGACTGCCGGTGTCGCCCATGAAGACCTTCGCCGGACTGGAGTTGAACCAGAGGAAGCCGAGACACGCCCCCGCCATCGCACCGGCGACCACCATCAGGTCCCCCCCCCCCTCGACGTAGGGGATGCTCAGCATGATGGCGGATTCGCGGAAGGCGCCCAGCCTCGCCACGATCATGAACGCGATGGCCGCGATGGTCATGACGCCCGCGGCGAGACCGTCCATGCCGTCGGAGATGTTCACCGCGTTGCTGGTGCCGGCGATCACGAGGGTTCCCAGCAGAACGAACATGCCGACGCCGAGGACGATGACCCCGGTCTCCATCCGCGGCTGGTCGAGCATCGAATCCGGCGCCACCGGCACGAAGGTCCTCTGGAAGGGCAGGTTCAGCACGCGGGCCGCCTCCGACCCCAGCTCCGCGCTCTCGACCGTGCCCTGCGAGAAGAGGACCCATGAGAAGAGGGCCGCCAGTCCGACCTGGAACAACAGCTTCTCCCACGGCCGCAGACCGTCACGGGATCCGGGACTCCGGCGGGCGGTCGTGAGCTTGAGCCAGTCGTCCGCCATCCCGATCAGGCCGAAGGAGAGGACCACGGCGATCGCGATGTGGACGTAGCGGCCGCTGAGGTCCGCGAGCAGAAGCGTGGTGGCGATGATCGAACCACAGATCAGGATCCCGCCCATGGTCGGGGTTCCCGCCCGGGATCGCATCAACTCGTTCACATCCGTGTTGTGGAACTCCGGAGCGTCCCCGACCTTCTGCCGCACCAGCCAGCGGATCGTCCTCGGTCCGAAGGCGAGCACCAGACCGAAGGAGACCAGAACGGCGAGGAAGGCGCGGAACTCGACCTGGTAGAAGACCTGCAGCACGCGGATGAGACCGGTGCTCTCGAGCGTCTCCTGGAACTGAAGGACGAGAAAGTAGATCAACCGTTGTTCTCCAGACTTCGGGTCAGTGCCTCGACCACCACTTCCAATCCGATCCCCCTCGAGCCCTTGACCAGCACCATGTCACCGGGCTCGACGAGTTCGACCGCCCTGCGTCCGGCTTCGGCCGCATCCTCGACGAGAAGGATTCCACCGGAAAACCCCGCGTCGGCAGCCGACCGGGCCAGAACGTCGCCACCTCGGGCCCGGACCACGATCAAGTGCGTGAGATCGGTACGCCCCGCGCATTCCCCGACCTCGACATGCAGGTCCTCGGATCGCTCGCCCAGCTCGAGCATCGCCCCGAGAATCGCGACCCGTCGAGGCGGTGCCTGATCGGAGGCGCCGGTGATCTCCGCGAAGGCTTCCAGGGAGGCCTTCACCGATTCCGGGTTGGCGTTGTAGGCGTCGTCGATGACCACCACGCCGCCGAGATCGCGACGAACGAATCGCATCGCGGGCGGCTCCACCGACCTCAGGGCCGCGGCGATCCGATCGTCGGGAACCCCGAGGTGCCGTGCGACCTCGATGGCGGCGATCGCGTTCACCGCATTGTGCCCGCCGTCGAGAGCGAGTTCGCAGGCCATTCCCTCGAGCTCGATCGACTGACCGCCGCCGGCGAGGGGTGTCCGGTCCAGCAGTCGGCGATCGGCATGATCGACCGTGCCGTAGGTCACGATCCGGTCACCCCGCCGGCGTCTCGGCTCGAGCTCCGACTCGATCGCCGGTCGATCGACGTTCACCAGGCCGAGGGCCGCCCCGTCGAGGATCGTGGCCTTCTCGGCGGCCACCGCGGCCTCGTCGACGAGTCCCTCCAGATGGGCGCGACCGGTTCCGGTCACCACCGCGATGGTCGGCGCCGCGATCTCGACCAGCTTCGCGATCTCGCCGCGTCCGCTGGTTCCCATCTCGAGCACCACCCAGGCGTCTTCCCCGGAGGCACCGAGAACGGTGAGGGGCACCCCGATGTGATTGTTGAACGACCGGATGCTCGCGGTCCCGGGTCCAAGCGGGGCCAGGACCGCCTCGAGGATGCCCCGGGTGGTGGTCTTGCCGGCCGAACCGGTGACTCCGATCACCGGTGCATCGAGCCCGCGGCGATGGTGCCGGGCCAGCATCGCCATGCCGGCGATGGTGTCGTCGACGATCAGGAGCGGTAGATCGAAGGCCTCCCCGCCGCCCCGGGCCTCGACCTCGTCGGCGGCGACCATGGCCGCCACGGCACCGGCCTCCCGAGCCGCCGAGACGTGGTCGTGCCCGTCGTGCCGATCGCCGCGGATCGCGATGAAGAGCCGACCCCGGAGATCCTCGCGGGTGTCGATCCCGACCCCCGCGACCTCGATCGTCGAGTCACCGGACACCACGCCTCCGGCGGCGGTCGCCAGCGTTCCGAGGTCCCCGCGGATCATCGTCCACCCTCCCGGCGATCCGAAAGCGCCTCACGAGCCACCGCACGATCATCGAAGGGTCGTCGTTCGGTGCCGACGATCTGATGGGCCTCGTGTCCCTTCCCCGCGATCACGATCACGTCTCCGGGCGAGGCCTCCTCGATCGCTCGCGCGATGCCTCGCCGACGATCCACCTCCTGCCGGAACCGGGACGCCTCCCCGGCGGTCGCGCCCCCGACGACCTCGGCCACGATCGCCGCCGGATCCTCGGTTCGGGGATTGTCGCTGGTGACCACCACCCGATCCGCGTTCTCCAGAGCGGCCCGCATCATTCGCGGTCGCTTGGTTCGATCCCGATCCCCTCCCGCGCCGATGACCGCCACCAGGGCCGCGTCCTCGGGAACGAACGGTCGGACCGCGGAGAGCACGGTGCGGATCGCATCATCGGTGTGGGCGTAGTCGATGTAGACGCGGATCGAGTCCCCCTCCTCGTGAACCGGCTCGAGCCGGCCGCGGGGAGCCGAGATCCCTCGGATCGCCTCCACGGCATCGGACACCTCCGCGCCCATCTCGATCGCGACCAGGAGTGATGCGGTGGCGTTGAACGCGTTGTGAACGCCGATCAGAGGGACGTCGATCTCCAGCGGACGGTCGAGGATGCCCGTCCATCGGAGTCGCATCCCGTCGGCATCGTTCCGCAGGATCTCGATCCCCACGACGCGATCGACCTTCGCGGGCGCCACCCGGTCCTCGACATCGAGCCGCGTCACCCCGATGGTCCCGGCCACGCACGATTCGAGCATCGAGGCCGACGCGGCATCGTCGAGATTGACGATCGCCACCGCATCCTCGCCGAGTGACCGGAAGAGCCGGGCCTTCGCCGCGGCGTAGGCCTCCATCGTCCCGTGATAGTCGAGGTGATCGCCGGAGAGGTTGGTGAACACCCCCACCGCGAAATCGAGATCCTCGACCCTCCCCTGATCCAGGGCATGACTCGAGACCTCCATGGCCAGAAGTTCACAGCCGTTGTCCACCATGTCTCCGAGGATCTCGACGATCTCCAGCCTTCCGGGCGTGGTCACCCGGGCGGGAACCGCCTGAACCCCGTCGTGAATCTCGATCGTGCCGATCGAACCGCACCGGGCCACCCCCGCCTCCAGCACCTGTCGCACGAGGCTCGCCACCGTGGTCTTGCCGTTGGGGCCCGTGATGCCTGCGATCCTCAGACCGGACCGAGGATCGCCCCGGCGGATGTTCGCGAGGGTCGTGCCGAGCTCCAGGGGTCCCGGACAGGCCAGAGCCACGATCCCCTTCATCGAACCGGGATCGATCCCGTCCCAGGCCGAGGGCTCGGCGATGACCAGGGTCGCCCCTCGTTCGATGGCATCGAGGATGTGAAGGCGACCGTCCGAGACCGTCCCCGGCCTGGCCACGAACCCCGCTCCGGGGATCACCTGCCGGCTGTCATCGACGAGGCGACCCACGCGAGCCGCCCCCACGCTCCCGGCCACGACCTCGACCGGGAGGTCGGGGCGGAGACGGGCCGCGGTCCCCAGAAGCGTTTCGAGGGATTCGTCGGGCGACATGCGGGTTCCAGGAGTCGATCTGCTCAGGGTTGAATCGACGAATCGCGTGCCTCGGCTCCAATCCCGGCCGCGTCCGACCTCGGTCGGTGAATGAACATCGCGTCGCCGTAGCTGAAGAACCGGTACCGGCGGCGGATGGCCTCCTCGTAGACGTGCCGGATCCGGTCGAGACCGGTCATCGCGCCCACCAGGGCGAGCAGGGTCGATCGGGGCAGGTGGAAGTTGGTGAGGAGCGAATCGACCCTTCGAAACCGGTGCCCGGGCTGGATGAGCAGATCCGTGGACCAGGCCAGCGGTTCTCCGGCCGCGAAGCCGGGTGATGACGGGTCCGGCATCGACTCAAGGGTTCGCACGCTGGTGGTCCCGATCGCGACGATCCGCCCCGAGGAGGCTCGCCTGGCCTCGTCGGCCTCGCGGATCCGTTCGATGGCCTCGGCATCGACGAAGCACCGCTCCGAGTGCATCACATGCCCGTCGAGATCATCCGACTCGACCGGTTTGAAGGTCCCGGCTCCGACCTCGAGCGAGACCTTCACCAGGGTGCAGCCCCGCTCCTCCATGCGCTGCAGAAGCTCGGGCGTGAGGTGCAGCCCCGCGGTCGGAGCGGCGACCGAGGCGGTGACCCCCCCATCACCGGCGAAGGTGGTCTGATACCAGCCGCGATCCTCCGGACGATCCTCGGACGCCCCGTGCTCGCGTCTGGCTCGCAGGATGTACGGCGGAAGCGGGACGAGTCCGGCCTCGGCGAAAAGCCGGGCGACCAGATCCGCGGGGACCGCATCCGGACGATCGGGATCGCCCAGTCGGACCCGGACCCTTCCTTCCTCATCGACCTCCTCCACGGTCAGCAGAAGATCCAGAGGGTTCCCGGCATGATCGAGGGGCACCAGCGTGTGGCCGACCCGGAGCCGACGACTCCGCCGCAGCATCGCCCACCAGCACCCCGGCTCCACCGGCTCGGCGAGAAGACCGTCCAGACGGCCCCCGGTGTCGCTCCGAAGACAGGAGATCCGCGCGGGAACCACCCGGGTCCGATTGAGAACGATCCGGTCCCCGGGATGCAGCAGTCCGGGGAGGTCCGAGACCACGCGGTCCCGGAGCTCCACCGAGCCGTCGTCCCGATCCTCGGGAGGCAGCCGGACCTCGAGCAGACGCGCCGAATCCCGCGGCTCCGCGGGATCGGTGGCGATCAGCTCGGGGTCGAGATCGAAGTCGAGGTCGGTGAGGCGGGTTCCCATCGGGAACCGATCCTAGTCGGACGACCGACACCCGGTCGGGATCGATTCAGGCGGCGTCGCGGGAGACGAATCCCCCACGGTCGATCCGACCGGCCCACCAGGTCGAACCGCATTCGCTGCAGGTCCATCCCCGGATCGCCCGGTCGTGGGCCCCGGCGCAGTCGTCCACCTTCTTGTGAGCGCAGCAGCCGCATCGGTCGAGCCGAAGCAGGAACTGGACGAGCTCCTTGCGAACCAGCTTGATCCAGCCATGCAACCCGATCGAGAGCAGCACCGCTCCGACGACCGTCACCCCCGCGGCGAACCCTATGGGAACGGGGAGCTCGGTTCCGCCCGCGATGCAGAAGATGATCCCGAGAAGGAACAGCGATCCACCCAGCAGGGCGATGCCGCCGATCCTCCGATCATGGAACAGCTCGTGAACGATGGACCGCAGAAGCCATCGTCGCTCCCGGGGCCCGAGCCTCGGAAACACCTCCCCGAGCATGAGCTGCGGGGAATGGCTTCGATAGGTCTCCGATCGACGAGCGAACATGTCCGGGAGATCGGCTCGATCCCCTCCCGACTGAAGACCCCGTGGGCTCCGGGCCTCAGGACGCGTCCGATACGACGGCGGAATCCTCGAAGGCTCGATCCCCGGCCGGGGGGACGTCCAGAAGAGCGGGCAACGGCGGACGATCGCGTCCCGGAGGATCGAGGAATGGAAGGAGTTCGGCGGGCAGACGCTTCAATCCCCGCCGGACGGCCTTGCGGATGGCGTGATGCAACGCCTCGTCACGGCGGCGTCGGACCGCCTCGGTGACGTTGAAGTCCATCTCGATCATGCTCTCGAAGGACCACCTCCATGCGTGATACTCCTCGAGACATCGGGGGCGGTAGGTCGCGAAACCGATCGCATGGTGACCGACCTCGTGGAGGAACACGGCGCAACTCATCGGACCCCGCGGATAGGGCGACTCGATCAGACGAGCGACGGTCCCATCCTTGTAGAACACCTGCCAGGCGCATCCGCTGGTGCTGGAACGCCATCGGACCACCCGGATCCCGTGCACCTTCTTCATCTCGAGCACGAGGTCGTCGTACCTCGCCTTCATCCCTCGGGAACGAACCGGCACCGACCGGGACGCCGCGGTCGCGGTGGTCTCCGGGGTCGAGGGCCCGTCGGGTCGCTCGGGTTCGGATCCGCGGATCAGATCCCAGAGCGTCCGTGGAAAGCAGTCGCGGAGCAGTCCGGCCGGACGGATGCTCATCGAGCCACCGGCCCCGAGTTGGGACGAAGGACCGCATCCTCCGGAAGAGGTCTCCCGCGTCGAAAGTCCTTCCAGTCCATGACGCGGCCGCCGGGAACCTGCACCTCCAGAAGCCGGACCATCCCCCGACCGCAGGCGACGACGCCCTCCGCATCGACGCCGCCGACCGGCCGATCGGAGATCCCGGTCTCGTCGACCACCGCGACGCGATGCAGGCGCAGGCGGTCCGGCACCTTCTCTCCGGAAGCCGCCGAGACGACGACCTCGCATCCCGGCCAGGGCACCAGACCGTGGACCATCGATCTCACGGTCGTGGCGGGCACCGAGAAGTCCACGGTGGCATCCCGGCGACCCAGCTTCGCGGCATGGGTGACCAGCGACTCGTCCTGGGCCTCCTTGCGGACCTCTCCCCGTTCCAGTCGCTCCAGGACCTCCAGCACCGCCTCAGGCCCGAGAGCCGCCAGACGATCATGGAGTTCACCCGCGGTCTCCCCGGGATCGATCGGCGTCTCGCGCATCGCATGGACCTCGCCGGCGTCCATGCGTCCGGCCAGGGAGATGACGCTGATGCCGGAGACCGTGTCCCCCGCCATCACCGCCCGATTGATCGGCGCCGCACCCCGCCAGCGAGGAAGCAGGGAGGCGTGAAGGTTGATCGCGAAACGGTCCTCGAGCAGCTCCGGTCCGAGCTTCTGACCGAACGCGATGATCACCATCGCATCCGGTCGGGCATCCGCGATCGAATCGAGGGCATCGTCGGCGTTCACATTCCCGGTTCGAAGCAGAAGGGCGCCGTGGAGCGGATCCTCGGCATCCCCGGAGGCCTCGAGGACCCGGGCCGCGATCGGAGCGGGCGTCTCACGCCGGCCCCGACCCGCGGGTCGATCGGGCTGCGAGACGACCAGCGGGACCTCGTGGCGGCGAGCGATCGCATCCAGGGTCGGCAGACCGAACTCACCAGCACCGAGAAACACCACTCGCATCGTCGATCACTTCCCTTCGCAGGGCTCAGAGTCCACCCATCGTCTCGAAATCGGCCCGCATCTCCTTGAGTGCCCGCCGATGCACCAGCCGATCGCGGGGACTCATGCGATCGGTGATCAGCCGTCCCTCGAGATGATCGAATTCGTGCTGCCACACCCGGGCGGCGAAGCCGTCGCTCTCGAGGGCGAACTCCTCCCCGTCGAGGTCGGTGGCGAGGATCCGGGCGGCCCCTGGACGCCTGACGTCGACCCGGATATCCGGAATGCTCAGGCAGCCCTCCTCGAAGATCTCGAGATCCCCCTCGAGCTCCAGTCGCGGGTTCACGAAGACCACGGGATCGGGTTCGGGTGAATCGCGCGGATCCGCGACGAAGAGCCGGATGGAACGACCCACCTGCGGAGCGGCCAGCCCAACGCCTTCCGCGGCGTACATCGTCTCGATCATCCGGGCCGCCAGCTGCCGGAGTTCGTCATCGACGGCATCCACCTCCGCGGCCCTGGTCGCCAGCACCGGATGGGGATATCGGATGATCTGGAGGGGAGTCTCGGTCACAGCGGTTGGATGGTAGCGAGGCGGGCCCTGTCCCGGGTTCCCGGTCCATTGACCCGATTCGGGTCGGGGCGGTACTCTTTGAGGACTGCAGGCCTGCTGAGCGATGAATCTCCGGGGTCGATCGGACCCGGCAGGCACCTCAACATCCGCGAAGGAGCGACGCGTGGCGCTGTTCGGCAAGAAGAAGAAGGACGACGCTGGCGAGGGCGGAAGCTCCGTCTGGCAGCCCCAGCCCCAGAAGGCCGCGAAGTTCTTCGAGCATGCCAGGACCGTTGCCCAGACCGGCAACTTCTCCTACGCGATCGATCTCTACGCTCGCGGCATCCGATTCGACCCCGGCAACATGGCCGCTCATGAGGCGATCTACGAGGCCGGCATCCGACATCTCCAGTCCGGAGGAAAGGCGGCCTCCAACAAGGAGATCAAGGCCATCGACGGCCCGAATCCCGCGGATCGGATGGCCGCCTACGAGTTCGCCTGGTCCCGGGACGTCAACAACCTCGCGGTGGCCATGAAACTGATCCTTGCGGTCGGCAAGGCCGGGGAGATCGAGTACGGCCAGTGGCTGGCCCCCCGGGTCTTCGCGATGATGTGCAAGGCGAAGAAGCAGAACAAGAACCTCTGGGTCCAGGGCAAGACCGCCTTCTCCGGAGTGGACGCCTGGAAGGAGGCCTTCGCGGCCGCCGAGAAGGCGATCGAGATCGATCCCAGCGACAGCGACCTGATCTCCGAACTGAACGAGTTGAGCGCCCAGCGGGCGATCACCGAGGGCGGCTTCAACCAGTCGCGTGAAGGCGACACCGGCGACTTCCGGAAGATGATCCGGGATGCCGACAAGCAGGCGGAGCTCGCCGACGCCGACAGCCTCTCCGGCGGAGCGAGCGCCGAGCGGGCCATCGATCGGGCGAAGGCGGAGTTCGAGGAGCAACCCGACAGCCCGGAGGCGGTCAACAAGTACGCCCAGCTTCTTCGTCGCCGCGACACCGAGGAGGAGGACGCCCGGGCGATCGAGGTCTACATGAAGGGCTTCGAGACCACCGGGCAGTACCGGTTCCGGATGAACGCCGGCGACGTCCGCATGGGACGGATGAACAAGAAGCTTCGCAAGCTCACGGAGACCGATCCCGAAGGCGAGGCCACGCTCGCTCTCAAGAACGACTTCCTCGAGCTTCGTGCCGCCGAATACGGCGAGCGGGTCGAGAAGTACCCGACGGATCGCGGCATCAAGTTCGAACTGGGCCTCATCGAGTACGAGCGAGGCCGGTACGAGGATGCCATGGCCATGTTCCAGCAGTGCAAGGACGAGGCCAAGTACCGCACCCGTTCGACCCACATGCTGGGCAAGTGCTTCTCGCACGAGGGCTGGCACCAGGAGGCGGTCGGGGAGTTCCGCGAGGCGCTCGATCGGATCGAGGGCACCGAGCAGGAACGGGAGCTTCCGATCCGCTACGACCTGATGCTGAGCCTGATCGATCTCGCTCGGGACAACAAGTCCATGGAGGAGGCCCGCGAGGCCGCCGAGATCTGCTCGGCCATCGTCCGCAAGGACATCGGCTACCGCGACATCCGCGTCAAGCGGAAGGAAGTCGACACCCTCATCAAGGAGATCGACGCCTGAGCGTCGAGACCCCGGCGATCGCGGTCATCCCCGCCCGGATGGCATCCACCCGCTTCCCCGGCAAGCCCCTCGCGGCGGACACCGGAAGAGCGATGGTCCTCCACGTCGTGGACCGGGCCCGGGCGGCGAGCCTGATCGACCGGGTGGTGGTCGCCGCCCCGGATCCGGAGATCATCGACGTGGTGGTCGAGGACGGTGGCGAGGCGATGCTCACCGGCGACGAACACCCCAACGGCACCAGTCGACTCGCCGAGGTCTTGACCAGGCTCGGGGAGGAGGTCGCCCCCGATTCGATCGTGGTCAACGTCCAGGGGGATGAACCCGAGCTCGATCCCGGGGCGATCGACGCCGTGATCACCGCCCTGCGGGAGGATCCGGAGGCGGACATGGCCACCATCGCCGCCCCGTGGGATCCCGGGGACGACCCCGAGGACCCCTCGATCGTCAAGGTCGTGTGCTCCGCCCGCGGTCGGGCCCTCTACTTCAGTCGCAGCCGGATCCCCCACGTGCGGGATGCCGCGGAGCGGACCGCCACCGCCTCCGCCCCGCTTCGCCACGTCGGGCTCTACGCCTACCGGCGGGATTTCCTCGCTCGATTCGCCGCATGGCCCGAGTCCCCCCTCGAACGACTGGAGAGCCTGGAACAACTCCGGGTCCTCGAGAACGGAGGCTCGATCGCCGTGGCCGTCCACCCCGCAAGCGGCTCGGGCATCGACACCCCCGAGCAGTACGCGGCCTTCGTGGCCCGCTGGTCGGCCGACCGGCCCTGAGTTTCGATGGGGACGGACGGTCGAATCACCGATCGGGCTTGAGCGGAAGCCACCCGGCGCGGTACATTCGACTATGCCCCTCTCCCCGCGCCACCACCATCCAGATTCAGATTCCACCCCCTCCTCCTCGTCGGGCTCGACGCCGGAAGAGGTCGATTCCGACGCGCACTCCGAACTCGAGGACGCCGAGTTCCTCTCCAGTTTCGGCAAGGGCGGAGGCATCGGCACCGAGTGGTACAGCCCCGAACCGGAGGGATACCAGAGAGGCCGGACCCGGTTCGTGGTCGTGATCGGCACGGTCATGAGCGGTCTCGGGAAGGGCATCTTCTCGAGTTCCCTGGCCAAGCTCCTCCAGGACAAGGGGCTCACGGTGGCCCCCATCAAGATGGAGGGCTACCTCAACATCGACAGCGGAACCCTGAATCCGTATCGCCACGGCGAGGTCTTCGTCCTCGACGACGGTCTCGAGACCGACATGGATCTGGGCACCTACGAACGCCTGCTGCACCAGGATCTGACCCGTCGCAACTACATCACGGCCGGCCAGATCTACACCGAGGTCCTCGATCGGGAACGCCGGGGCGGCTACCTGGGCCGCGACGTGCAGATGATCCCGCATGTCACCGGTTCCGTGAAGTACAAGCTTCGTGAACTCGCGATGCACGGTGGACGGGACGGCGGGCCCGCGGACGTGGTCTTCGTCGAGGTTGGAGGCACGGCGGGCGACTACGAGAACGGCTTCTACATCGAGGCTCTTCGTGAACTGGCCTTCGAGGAGGGGCCCGGTTCCACCTGCTTCGTCGCGCTCACCTACATCATCGAACCACAGATCCTCGGCGAGCAGAAGTCCAAGGCCGCCCAGCTCGGCATCAAGAGGCTCATGGAGGCCGGGATCCAGCCGAACCTCGTCGCCTGCCGGGCCAAGAGTCCGGTGACCGAGACGGTGATGGAGAAGATCGGGATGTTCTCCAACGTCCCGATGACCCGGATCTTCTCGATGCACGACCGGAGTTCGGTGTATCTGATCCCCGAGGAGATGCGAAAGGCCGGTCTCGATCGGGAGATCCTCTCGATGCTGAACCTCCACGACCGGGTGGACCCCGTCCACGAGGACGAGGCCAGACATCGATGGTCGGACTTCGCGGTCCGGCTCCAGTCGGATCGGAAACGCCGGATCGTCCTGGGAATTCCCGGCAAGTACGCCGCGCTTCGCGACGCGTACGCCTCNATCGACAAGGCGATCGAACATGCCGGCATCCACCTCGCCTGCGACATCGAGACGTCCTGGATCGACACCGCGGAGATCGGCAGGGCGGACGATCCCGATTCCGTGCTCGCGGATCTGGACGCGATGATCATTCCCGGCGGATTCGGAGTGCGAGGNGTCGACGAGAAGATCCAGTGCATCCGGTTCGCCCGTGAACGGCGGATCCCCTTCCTGGGCATCTGCCTCGGATTCCAGACCGCGGTCCTCGAGTACGCCCGGAACGTGCTCGGCCTCGAAGGCGCGAATTCCACCGAGTTCCTTCCCGATGCGGAGCACGCCCTGATCTCGGAACTGCCCGACCAGAAGAAGCTCGAGGGCATCATGGGCGGCACGATGAGGCTCGGTGCCCAGGACGTGGTGCTTCGACCCGGTTCGCTGGCGAGCTTCCTGCACGGCGGCGAGACGATCATCCACGAACGCTTCCGCCACCGCTACGAGGTCGATCCCGCCTACATCACCCGGCTCGAGGAGGCGGGACTGATCTTCAGCGGACGGCACCCCGAACATCCGATCATGCAGGTGCTGGAGCTGCCGCGGGACAAGCATCCGTATTTCATCGCCGCCCAGTACCACCCGGAACTGACCAGTCGGCCCCTCGCCCCCCAGCCCCTCTTCATGGGTCTCGTCGCCGCCGCGATCGCCAGGCTCGANGNAGGCTTCCCGGACTCCCCGGCCGGCCGACGCTGGGTCAGGCAGGAAAACGGCTGCACGNCCCCGGCCTGAGGCCCCCGATCCCCTCTCACACCTCTCCCCGGGCCTCGGCCACCCCTCCGATCCCACCTTTCTTGACGAGAACCGCGGTGCGGGTACCATCACGGATTCGCCGCGGGGACAACCCTTCCCGGCGAATCGACAGGTCGGGATCACCCCGGATCGAGGCATCCGGAGATTCCGTTCGAAGGCATCCGGCGATGTAGCTCAGCTGGTTAGAGCGAAGGATTCATAAACCTTAGGTCGGCGGTTCGAGTCCGCCCATCGCCACTTCCCGACGCGACGAGAAGACTCGTCGCGTCGCTCGTTCCCCCCTCCGGTTCCCGGACAAGGAAGCTTCATGCGACGCCGTAGGAAGATCCTGATCGGAACCCTGACCACGATCGCGGTCATCGCCGCCGCGACTCCGCTCTGGCTGCCGATGGTCGCGAATCTGGCCGAACCCGTCATTCGACGGCAGGTGCTCGCCATCGCCTCGCAACTGCTCAAGCCGCGGGTGGAGGTGGGACGTCTCGACTACTCCTTCCCCCTGAGCGTGGACATCGTCGATCTCCGACTGATCGGAACCGACGAGGAGAACCGGGAGGTCGTGCTTCTCGACGCCCCGCGGGTGGGCATCACCCTCGACCGACTTCCGATCCTCGCCGGCCCCCTGGTGTTCCGGGACTTCCAACTCGAGGACGTCAAGGTCCAGCTGCTCGCNCAGTCCTCGGGCGCGATCCTCGGCTGGAGCGATCTTCTCGCGGACGACGACCCCGGGGACGATGCCGACGGCGACGACCGACCGGTCAGCGAGATCTTCTCGATCGACCGGATCGCGGTCGAGGATCTGACCCTCGAATACGCCCTCGTCGACAACCCGAACCGGATGGTTCTGGACGATCTCGACTTCGTGGTCAACAACAAGGGGAAGAAGGGCTCGACCACCATCGATCTGGGACGCGGCCCCGGCTGGTACGCGATCGACACGGTCCTCGAACGCACGGGCCTCTTCGAGATCAAGATCGATGGCGGCCTCGACATCGACACCCTCGTGATCGAGCTTGCCTCCCTCGATGTCGATCTGAAGCTCGACGAGAAGTCCGTGGGATTCCTGCCCCCGCAGTTCCAGGGCATCGTGAAGGAACGCCGGATCACGGGAGGGCTCGACTGCAGCGTGAAGGGGACGTTCTCGCTCGACGATCCCCGCAGCGACAAGACGTTCTTCAACGCCGAGATCCGCCCGACGTCCCTGGCCATCGACGACTATCTCGTGAAGATCGACAAGGCCGGCATCCAGGGCCGGTACAAGGATGAGATCCTCGTGGTCGATCCGGTCGAGGTCCACGTCTTCGACGGACTCCTCACCGGAACGGTCCGGATCGCAGACGAGAAGAGCCGGGGACTGAGCCCGAAGGAGCTCGCAGCCGCGAAATCCTCCGAGCCGAAGCAACCGACGCCTCCGACCACGATCGATCCCCGGATCCGGAAGCGGGCCCCGGAACTGATGGAGCTGTCCGACAAGTTCGTCCCGACGGGGGCTCTGGACTCCGCCATCGAACTCGCCACCGGCCTGCACATGTTCGCGAGCCTGGACATCGACAAGGTCCAGCTCTCGAAGATCCACCGGGTGGATCCGAAGGCCCCCCGGAAGATCTCCGGGAAGCTGTCCGCGGGCATCGAGGCCGACACCAACCTCGGTCGGCCCCTGTCCGACCTCGGTGGTGGAGGTCAGCTTCAGATCGTCGATGGTCGTTTCACCGGAGGCCCCCTGGTCTCCGCATTGTCGAGGGTGATGCGGATCGTGACCCTCAGTCCCACGGAGAAGGACTGGCTGAACGCGGATTTCTCGATCCGGGACGAGCGGATCCAGATTGGAAGCTTCTCCGCCCTCTCCGGACCGATCGGTGCCCGGGGGAACGGCTGGATCGGATTCGACGGCCGTCTCGACCTCGAGATGAACGCCGGACCGCTGGANGGCCTGCAGGCCACGGCAGGGANGATCGGCACCCTGACCGGACTGATCACCGACCGGCTCGCCACGTACGTGGTGACCGGCTCCGTGCAGGAACCGAGGGTGGTGCTCGCTCCCCTCGGCATCCGTTTCAGCCGGCCGAAGTGANCCCCGCCGAAACACCTCGGACCGGACCGTCGGCCGTAGACTTCCGGCATGAGATTCGACCTGATTCGGAAGATCCCGGTGGCCATGGCCGCCTTCGTGATCCTGCTCACCTCGTGCGAGGACGGCTCCGACAAGGGCTCCGGCGAAGCCGATGCTCGACGACTGGATGCCGAGCACCGCACTGCCGCGGGACTGCTGGCCCGCTACGAGTACGCCGATGCGGCGGACCTGCTGACCGAGGTCGTCGCCCGGGATCCGGAGCGAACCGACGCCAGGACCGACCTCGCCATCGCGGTCATGAACCGCCAGCTCGAGAACGACGAGCAGGAGGCGCTGGAGATGCTCGATGCCCTGCACGACGAGCATCCGGAGGATCTTCGAATCGCATACGTCTCCGGGGTGCTGCACCAGCGAGCCGGCGAGGACGAGATCGCCGCCCGTCGATTCCAGAAGGTCGTCGAGGGCGATCCTCTGGACCCCTACGGCTGGTACCACCTCGGACTCGTCCGGGAACGTGAGGATCCCGCCGCCGCGCTCGAGGCCTACGANCGGGTGGTCGAACTGGANCCCTATCTCCGCAGCGGCTGGTACCGGATCGGATCGGTGGCGGCCCGCATCGGGAACGATGAACTGAGCGATTCGGCCCTCGAGACCTTCGAACGACTGGAGACCAATCCCCGGGCGTTGTCGGTGAAGCCGATCTACGGTCGCCTGGGAAGCAAGGCCATGGCGAATCCGCGGACGGTCTCCACCCGGACGCCCTCCCGCCCCGACGGAGCACCGTGGCTGGAACCTCGAGCCCTTCGGACCGATGTCCCCTCCGGGGCATGGCGGGTCGATGAATCGACCGGACCCTGGTGGCGGACGGGTGGTGCCAGCCGAGCGATGGCGGTCGCGGATCTCGACGACGACGGCCGTCTCGACCTGGTGATCGCCAACGGACTCGCCCGGGGNGGCAACGCGGTGCTGATGGGTTCGGACGACGGACACCGGATCGATCGTGATCATCCGCTCGCCTCCATCGATGACGCGACCTTCTTCTGCTTCGGCGACATCGATCACGACGGCACGGTCGACGCCTTCGTGGGCAGGAACGGGCCGGACATGCTCTGGCTTCGCGAGGAGGACGGTGGCTGGCGGAATGCCACGGACACCGCGGGCATCGGTGGTGGAGACCACCTCACCGTCGACGGTCTCATGATCGATGCCGATCACGACGGCGACCTCGACCTGGTGACCGCGGTCCACGACGGTCCCGATCGACTCTGGAACAACGACCGCGACGGGACCTTCCGCGACATCGCCCCCGACACCGGCATCGGTGGCGGCGACGGATCCCTGCGGATCGTGGCCGCGGACCTGGACGGCGCCCGAGATCTCGACCTGCTCGTCATCCGGGAGGAACCACCGCACCTCGTGCACCTGAACGATCGACTCTGGTCGTACACCCATGACGATCCCGGCTTCGAGACGCTTCGAAACGCCGACATCGGACTCGCCGCGGCCGGCGACCTCGACGGGGACGGCGTGATGGATCTGGTCACCGTCGACGGTCCGGGCTCGCTGGTCCGCTGGGCCCCCGACGACGGCGGCGTCTGGATGCCGGAAACGATCCGAACCCTCGAACATCCCGCCTCCAACCTGATGATCATGGATCAGGACGGCGACGGCCGACTCGAGCCGGTCGTCGACGACATGCTCGGCATCGAGGCCATGGCGGGCTGGATCCCCTTCCTCGGCGAGGCGGCGACGGGCTACGACGCGATCGCGATCGCCCGCAGCGGCTCCGCCGAGCCGGTTTCGATCGGAGCGGGACCGGGACGCTTCCCCTTCACCGCGATCGAACTGGCCGGGACCGAGGATGCGACCCAGTCGATGCGCACCAATGCCGACGGCATCGGCGCCCTGGTCGCGGCACGGATCGACGATCGTTGGACGATCCAGACCAATCTCCGCCCCGACGCCGGGCCCGGTCAGTCCAGACAACCCATCCCCTTCGGCCTNGGTGGCGCTGCCGCCCTCTCCTTCCTGCTCGTCGACTGGCCCGACGGCCTCTTCCAGGGCGAGGTGCCCGGCTTCGGAGACGGCGANCAGCGTGCCGGCCCGACCTTCGCCGCCGGCGTCGTCGACCGGATTCCCGAGATCCAGCGNCAGGTCTCCTCATGTCCGGTGCTCTTCGCCCACGACGGCGAGGACTTCCGNTTCGTGAGCGACGTCCTCGGAGTCGCGGGCATCGGATATCTCCTCGAGCCCGGGGTCTACAGCCAGCCTCGTCCCTTCGAGCGGTTCCCGATGCCCTCGGGCTCGCTCGCCCCGGACGAGGATGGCAGGATCCGCATCATGGTCTGCGAGCCGATGGAGGAGGTCTGCTACCTCGACTCGGTCGCCCTCGTGGGCTGGTCGCTGCCCGANGGATGGTCGGTGGCGGTCGACGAACGCCTCGCGATCAACGGCCCNGCCGCGACCGCGNAACCGATCTTCCATCGCACCACCATCGATCCCGTCGCCGCCACCGACCGCACGGGCGATTCGATCCTCGATTCGATCACCACCGTCGACCGGGTCGCGGCCCCGGTCCCCGAGCTCGACCGGCGATTCATCGGCCGACTCGCCGAGGAGCACGTGGTCACCATCGAGTTCGACCGACCGATTCCCGCCTCCGCTCCCGAAGCCCGTCCCTGGCTGCTCATGGACGGCTGGATCGAGTACCCCTACGCCCAGACGATGTTCGCGGCCTGGCAGGCGGAGGCGACCTACGACGCCCCCACTCTGGAGGCCCGCGACGCCCGAGGCGAGTGGGTGACGGTGCAGGCGAACTTCGGCTACCCCGCCGGCATGCCCCGCACCGCCGCGTANCCGCTNGANGNCCTGCCNGAAGGCTGCGACGCCCTGCGACTCCGNACGAACCAGGAGATGTACTGGGACCGGCTCCGGGTGGTGATCGGCGAACCCGCNCCCGANGGGGCCCGCGAGATCANCCTCGCNCCGGTCGCGAGCGACTTCTCCGCCATCGGCTTCCCGCTTCGCATCGACGGTCCGCAGCGGTGCCCCGACTACGACTGGAACGATCGAACCCCCCTCTGGGACGTGCGACATCAGATCGGGCGCTACACGCGGTTCGGCGAGGTCGACGAGCTGCTCGCCGAGAAGGATGGAGCCCTCGTGACGATCGGTCCCGGCGAGGGCGTGGAGATCGCCTTCGACGCCCCGGCGGACGCGAGCGACATCCACTGGATGATCGACTTCCACGGTTGGTGCAAGGACCGCGACCTCTTCACCCGGACCGGCGAGACCCTCGCTCCGATTCCCGGCGGACCGTTGCGCGGCTCCGATGCCGAAGCCCTCATGGAGTCGACCCTGACCAGGATCGAGGCGGGACGCTGAGCTCTCCAGCCGGGTTCGGATCCTCGTCCGCCTCCGAACCCCGCCCCGGGGCCTCGGGGGAGGATCCGTTTTCGCTACCATTCACCACCCCGCTCGCGTAGCTCAGCTGGATAGAGCACCGGTTTCCTAAACCGAAGGTCGCAGGTTCGAGTCCTGCCGCGAGCGTTGCCACCGGATGACTGCAGGGCCCACCCCCCTTCGTGAAGCAGAGGGGAGGCGATGCCGTTCGAACGGATCTCGACTGGATGACCGGATAATCGGTGGTCCGGTCTCCTCCCACCGTGGAATACCACCCCGAATCGACCCCTGGGGCCGATCCTGAAGCCTTGCCTGAAATCCCCGGGAGATTCCGCTTGGTCCGGAACGAACTTCAGAAGTAAGGTCGAACGAGGCATGTTCCCGCATGCACCCCCCCAAGGAGAAGAATCATGATTCATGCCAGGACGACCGCTCTCGCGAAGTACATCGCCCTCGCGGCCACGCCGTGCGCCATGGCCGACATCCACTACGAGGATCTCGGCCTGACCTTCTCCTACAACGAGAACGGCACCGCATCCCTCCCGATCGGCCCCTTCGGCAGCCTGTTCCCCCAGGAGATCCGCTTCGAGCGGGACATCATCAGCAGCAGCTCGGGCACCTCCGGCTTCAGCTACTACACCCAGTGGAACCGGGTGGAGGCGAACATCGTTCTGAATCCCATCGGCACGAGTCTCGGACTCAACAATCTGAACGTCGCCGTCGATGGCGATCAGATCCGGAGAATGGCGGCCGGTGAACTGATCAACGGCGACCTCACCCTCGACACCCGTGGCATCCTGGCCAATCGACTGTCCAGCTACGGCACCGTGTTCTCCATCTATTACGGAGACGGAACGGGAAGCGGCTCCAACACCATCACGAACTCCTGGGCCTTCTCCAACCCGCAGATGTCGGACCTTGGACGGTTCTACATCGGGTTCGAGGTCGACAACCTCGGCACGCAGTTCAATTACGGGTGGCTGGAGATCGAACTCACCCTCGATGCCCTGATCCTTCACGGATACGCCTACGCCGACTCCGGCGAATCGATCAGCGCCGGCCAGATTCCGGCACCGGGGGTGCTCGGACTGCTCGGGCTCGCCGCGGGTGCCAGCGGGATGCGGCGCAAGCGACAGGGTTGACCGGAGCCCCGACACCACCCTTGAACCGATGAACACGGGCGGCGGGCCAGAGCCCGCCGCCCGATTTGTGTCCCGGGAATCGTGATCAACCGCGTCGACGACGTCCGGTGATGACCGTGATGCCGATGAGACCCGCGAGGGCTCCCGGACCGGGAACCAACGGTGAGGATGCCTGGGTCACGATGAAGTTGAGATCCCAGTCATCGGTGCTGGGGCCGGTCTCCCGGGCCCAGAACGTGTAGCTGCCGGGACCGAGCGTGCCGGAGAAGCCCTGGCTGCCGGCTCCTCCACCCATCGCCTGGAGGATGTCGTTCCCGCCATCCGAGAGGTCAAGGAGGGTGAGAACCATCCCTCCAGGGCTTCAATCGGCATCGATCCAGGCCTTCGCCTCCTCGATCTCATCGGGGTGGAAGGTCCTGATCTCGGCCCTGGTGAAGACTCCGGAGAGGCCGGCAAGGGCCTCCAGCCACTTTCGATCCACGACGAAGGCGATCCGTTCCATGTCTCGGGCATGATGCACGCCGAGCTTCATGTCCTCCCACATCGCCGCCGGGGTCCAGCCATCGAGTTCCTCGGCCTCGAACAGGACCCGGATCGAGCCCCTCTTCTCGACGAGGGCGTCCATGGCGGGGCGGATCAGCTCGTAGTCGGCACCGTGGAGCCATCCCACCGGTCGAATGCAGACGGCTCGTTCAGTGGTCGAGATTTCGATGAGGTCGGACATGCCGATCTCCTCTTGGAGCTTGAAGTGTGAACACGTAAGCTAGCCTCTCCCGCGGTCGCTCACGGACTCGGAACGGAGAAGACAATCATGATCGGTTCGATTTCGGTACCTGGAATGATCCTCTGCCTCGCCGCCGGCCCCGCCCTTGCGGGAGACGGCGAGTTCACCGTCATCGGGATCCCCGACACCCAGAACTACAGCGACCAGTATCCCGCGATCTTCGCGAATCAGACCAGCTGGGTCGTGAGCAGCATGGACGCCTTCGACATCCGCTTCGTCACCCACTTCGGCGATCTCGTGCAGCACGCCGACATCGAGGAGGAGTGGATCAACGCCGACGACGCGATGGTCCTGCTCGACGCCGCCGGCGTGCCCCAGGGCGTGACCAGCGGGAACCACGACATCACCGCGAACGGTCTCTCCGGAGAGCCGTACATCCCGCAGAACTACCTCGCATTCTTCGGCCCCGACCGATACGTCGGCGAGCCCTACTTCAGGAGCGCGAGTCCCACCGGGATGAGCAGCTGGCAGATCTTCGAGGGCGACGACCGGGAGTTCATCAGCCTCAGCGTGGAGTGCGAGACGCCTCCCTCCGAACTGGCCTGGGCCCAGGGCGTCCTGGATCGCCATCGCGACAAGGCGGTGATGTTCACCACTCATCGCTACCTGCAGGACGCGGAGGACTACACCGCCGGAGTCCCGATCGTGTCCAGCGGTCGGTACCCGGACATCTGGTATCTGGTCGAACCGCCCCGTCAGCCCGAGGGGATCCAGGCCGAGGAACTGTTCCAGTGGTTCGTCCGTCGGAATCCGAACATCTTCCTCGTGAACTGCGGTCACTTCCACGAGGAGTACCGTCAGACCTCGACCAACGTCGCCGGCCTGCCGGTGCACGAGGTCCTCGCCGACTACCAGGACGATCCCAACGGCGGCGACGGATGGCTTCGCATCATGCGGTTCGACGTTCCGGCGGGACGCATCGACTTCGAGTCCTACTCGCCGTACCTCGACCAGTACCGGTTCGCGGACGAGAGTCTCTTCTCCCTCGACGTCGACTTCGACGCCCATCGGACCTTCGACGGCTTCGCCGCGTTCCAGCAGGGCATCAACGACTATTCCGGAACCCGGGACACCTGGATCAACGAGGATTCGCCGAACTCGAGCTACGGCGAGGATGGCACCAGATCGATCGACGACGACATCGCCAACTCGATCTTCACCGACTATCGCGGCCAGTCCCTGATCAGATTCAACGACGTCTTCTCCGAGGGGGAGGCCGACGGACAGGTGCCTGCGGGCTCGACAATCCGCTCCGCGACGCTGGTGATCGACGTCGCCATCGACATCGACAA
>PAQL01000030.1 GCA_002709295.1 Phycisphaerae bacterium
GCGGGCCGCGTCTCGTGCCTTGCCGATGGCGGGCAGGAGGATGGCGATGAGCAGGGCGATGATCGAAACGACCACCAGCAGCTCGACGATGGTGAAACCACGATGCTTGTTGTTCATTCGAACGGCTCCATCTGTGTTCCGGTCCGCGTCATCGATTCCGTGATGACAGGAAGCGGACTTCCCGGGGGTGAGTGGATGGGTGGGGCGACGAGAACAGGGACATGAGGAAAGCCCTCGTCGATCGGAACCCGTGTCTTCCAACCGTATGCCATGGCAATCGGCCGGACCTTGTAAATCACTGGATGTCGAGTTCAAAAATGGAACTCGTTCTCAACCGGCTGATCGTGAATCACCCGGTCAAGGGTTCGTCACGAAGCCTGATCCCGGCCGAAGCCGTCGGGTCAGGGGATCCACAATGATATGGACCCGACTCTGTTTGTTCGACTGACAGGGCCTTCTGGTTCCCCGATTTCCCTGTTTCATCCCGTGGGTGTGGGGCGGGTTCGGCGTGTTATCGTCCCTTCGGGCATGAACACCGCTGCATCTCCGATCCTCCTTGGGACCTGGTCCTTCTCGCTGGCCGCGATCGAGGCCGCCTGGCCTCTGCTGGGTGGCTCGAAGGACGATCTGCTCGAAGCCCTTCAGGCGGCATGTCGCCACGCAGACCTCGATCCCGAGGTCGACAGCGTCGGTTTTGGAGGCCTTCCGGATGCTTCGGGCCGGATGTCCCTCGATGGGGGGATCATGCTCTCCCCTCTCCAGTTCGCAGGAGTCTGCGGCCTTCGGAGACATCTTCATCCGGTCGATGTCGCTCGACTGATCATGGAGCGAACCGAGCACACCCTGCTCTGCGGGGAGGATGCCGACGATTTCGCGGATCGTCACGGAATTCCATCCGCCGACCTGATCGCACCGGAAGCCGAGGCGGCCTGGAAGGGATGGCGAGACCGGGGAGGACGTGATGTCGTCGATCAGTCCACGGACGCGGGTCTCCGGAATCTCAGACCCGTGGATCCGGGGCTCGGCACGTCGGCCGGGGGTCGGTTGTTCCGGCCGGGTGACGACTCCGAGACGAAGGAGGGTCCGGCGCCGGTTGGTCATGACACCATCGGGGTCCTCGCCCGCGATGCCGCCGGCACGATGGCTGCGGCGTGTTCGACGAGCGGCCTCCCGTTCAAGGTGCCGGGAAGGATCGGTGATTCGCCGATCGCCGGACACGGGTTCTTCGTCGAGCCCGGCGTCGGACAGGCCACCGCGACCGGAACCGGCGAGCTGATCTCGGGGATTTCCGCGAGCATGGTCGCCGTCGAGACCCTGCGCCGGGGAGGCTCCCTCCGGGATGCGGTGCAGGAGACCCTGCAACGGGTCGAGGATCTGGGGGATCTTCGTCCTCATCATCAGGTCGGGATCATCGTGATGGACCACGAGGGGCGATTCGCCACGGGTGGTTTCCGTCCCGGATTCCTGATCGCGGTCCGGGATGCGGAGGGAGGCCGGCTTCTGGAGCCGGACCTGGTGCTTCGCCCGCAAGATGACGGCCCGCCTGAGTCCGCGACCGATGGTTTTGCGAAATCGGTACCGCCCCCCTCGGATTGACGATGATGTCTCTCCGGACCGCCCCTCTGATGAAACCTCCCGGATCGATCTGATGAAGCTCTACACACGTACCGGCGACGATGGAAAGACCGGCCTCTTCTCCGGAGACCGGGTCGGAAAGGATCACCCAAGGATCGAGGCCTATGGCACGGTGGACGAGTTGAACGCCTGCCTCGGCATGGTCGCCGCCGCCATCGACTCCGAGGGGGGGATCTGGGACCACATGCAGGCCGATCTCTCCCAGCTCCAGTCCCGTTGCTTCGACCTCGGCGCCGATCTGGCGACCCCCGAGGGATCGCGCAACAGCGATCGCATCGGGCGTTTCACCGACGAGGACGTCGCTGCCGCCGAGGCGCAGATCGATCGATACGTGGCGGCCGCCCCGGAGATCCGCTGCTTCGTCCTTCCCGGCGGGACCGAGGTCGCGGCTCGAATCCATCTTGCAAGAACCGTCTGCCGTCGGGCGGAACGGCTGATGGTGCACCTCGGGCACTCCGAGCCCATCACCTCCCAGGCGATCCAGTGGATCAACCGCCTCAGCGACCTCCTCTTCGCGATGAGTCGGGCTGCGAATCATGCCGCCGGAGTCGACGACGTCCCGTGGGTTCCGCGTTCCTGAACGACCTCTCGATCAGCTCGAGGACTTCGATCCTCCGCGCGGCGCCGCGATCGCACTCGAGCCTCCGCTCGAAGATCCCTTCCGAATCATGCCGACGTCGGTGATCCGCTCCCACGCGCTCTCGGCGTTGCCTTCGCCGTATTCGGTGGTGATCGAACGCCGATTCCACGCTCGGGCCACGGTGGAGGTCGTGCCGCTTCCGCAGAAGGGATCAAGGACCAGATCGCCCTCGTTCGAGCAGGAACGGATCACCCGTTCCAGGTAGACCTCGGGAATCTGGTTGTGATGACGGTGCCGGCGTTCCTTGTTGTTGCCCTGCACGCGACCCCAGTAGCGCCCGTACCAGACGTCCATCGGAACCCGCATGCCGGCATGGCTCGACTTGGCCTGGGTTCGGGGATCGTTGTAGATCGCGGCACGGTCCGACTGTTCGAGAACGGCGTCCGGATTCCAGGTCCGGTTCTCGGGGTCCTTCGCGAAGTAGAGGGCGTGGACCTTGCTCATGATGAAGGAGCTTTCGCGGTGCTGGCCGAAACGGAAGTGCCAGACGCACCAGTTGATCATCGAGAGGCCGCGTCGCTTCAGATGCATCACCACCTCCGCCGCGGTGTCGTCGGGGATGTTCACCCAGAGGGATCCGTGCGGCGCGAGGCAGTCGATGCAGGCATCGAGCCAGTCGAAGGTGAAGCGTTCGAACTCCGGACGCGGCATCCCGTCGGACCACTCGTCGTAGGGGACGTCCCAGTTGAAGGGGGGATCCGCGAACACCAGGTCCACTTCGCCGCGGTCGGGGAGATTGGGAAGGACGTTCCGGCAGTCTCCGACGTAGAGGCGGGTGTCGGGGTCTTCGGCCCGGAACGCGGGTTCGACCCTGTCGGTCGTGGGGGCATGACCGGAGACGGTGTCACCCAGCATTCGGATGTCGGCCTGCCGCATGGCATCCGCGGCTTCGGCCTGGATCTGCATTGCGCCTCGGGGGTTGGCGTATCCGCCGGGACGATCGAAATCGGTGTTCTTGGATTCGGCCATGGCTCGATCATCCTCGAATCGGGGAGGGTCGGCCTCGGAGGGCGTGGTTTCCGTCAGAGCGTCCCGAACGTCCGGTCCCCGGCATCGCCGAGGCCCGGCACGATGTAGGCCCGTTCGTCGAGTCGTTCATCGAGCACCGCGGCGTGGACGGGGACCTCGGGATGGCTCTCACTCATGTGCTGCACGCCTTCGGGGGCGGCAACGAGGCAGAGGAAGCGGATCTGACGGCACCCTCGTTCCTTCAGGTAGCCGACTGCGTGAGCCCCGCTTCCGCCGGTCGCGAGCATCGGATCGACCACGAGCACCGGTCCGTCCGAGATGTCCGGTGGGAGCTTCTCGTAGTACTCCACGGGACGCTTGGTGTCCTCGTCGCGCTGGACGCCGATGTGACCGACTCGCGCTTCCGGGACGAGGTCGAGGATGCCGTCGGTCATGCCCAGACCGGCGCGGAGGATGGGAACGATCGTGATCGGTGCGGCGAGGCGGACCGCCGGACATTCGGCGATCGGCGTCTTCACCGTGCAGGTCGTGGTGGGGAGATCCCGGAGCGCCTCGTAGGTCATGAGTCCCGCGATCTCGCCCAGCACCCTGCGAAACGTCTGGGGGCTGGTGTCGACGTCGCGAAGGATCCGCATCTTGTGTGCGATGAGCGGATGTTCGTGGGTGCGGAGATTCGGATGGTCGGGGATGGATCTCATGTCGAAGGAACTCCGTGATCGAGGTCACATGCGCCGAGGGGCCTCGATGCCGAGGCAGTCGAGGCCGTCCGCGAGCACCCTCCGGACGATCGAGGCGAGGCGCAGTCGGGAGGATCGAACCGCGGCATCCTCGGCCTTCAGCACCGGGCACGCCGAATAGAAGGTGTTGAACTCGGTCGCGAGGGAGTGGAGATAGCGACAGAGCCGGGCGGGTTCGAGGGAGTCGCATGCGTCCCTCACCGCATCGGCGTATCGAAGCAGCAGGAGGGTGAGGCGTCGCTCCTCGGGCTCACGAACCAGAAGCGCCGCATCGGCATGGAAGTCGTCCCCCGCCTTCTCGATCATCGAGTTGAGTCGGGCGTGGGCGTACTGGAGATAGGGTCCGGTGTCGCCTTCGAAGGTCACCATCCGGTCGAGGTCGAACACGTAGTCGCGTCCGGTGTCGGTGGAGAGATCGGCGTACTTGATCGCGGCGATGCCCACCGCCCGACCGATCGCGTCCAGTTCTTCGGCCGACATCGCATGGGTCGGAGCGTTGGGATCCTCGGATCGGGCCCGGACCGCGGTTCTGCCTCGATCGATCGCGGCCTGAAGGAGATCCATCAGCTTGAAGTTCGCACCGCTCCGGGTCTTCAGAGGCTTCTTGTCCGCACCGAGCACGGTGCCGAATCCGAGGTGCTTCAACGAGGCGTTCACGCCGTCGGGCAGGGTCGCCCAGCCGATCATGCGGCATGCATCGAACACGTCGCGGAAGTGATCCCGCTGTCGGGCATCCACCACGTACACGACCTCGTCGCTGTCGAGGTCCTGGACGCGATAGCGAAGGGCGGCCAGATCGGTGGTCGCGTAGAGGAAGCCTCCATCCCGCTTGCGGATCAGCATCGGTCGTTCACGATCGGGGAAGCGGACCACCAGCGCTCCGTCGTCCTCGACCGCGAGACCCTCGCGGACGAATGCGTCCACCACCTCGGCCAGCTCGTCGCGGAAGCTCGATTCGCCTCGTTCGGACTCGGCGTTGATGCGGGTGTTCAGCAGGGAGGTCGCCTTGTAGACCTCGTCCATGGTCACCTCGATGAGCCGCTTCCAGGCGGTGACCATCTCCGGGTCGCCGGACTGGAGACGGACCAGGGCCTCGCGGGCCGCGGCCTGCGCCTCGGATGCGGATTCCTGCTGGGCCTCCAGTTCGAAGCGACGGTGGGGACCGCAGTGATTCGTCTCGACCGCCGCCAGTCCACGAGGATCCCCCTTGGCCTCGAGCTGGGCGTCGCGGTACGCGACGTTGAGCGTGTCGAGCTCGAGTGCGGCCAGATCCACGTCACGGGAGATCAGTGAATGCAGGGTCATGGCGATGGGAAGCCCCCAGTCGCCGAGATGGTTCTGTCGATGGACGTCTCGTCCGGTCCGCTCGAAGAGTCTTGCGACGGTGTCGCCGATCACCGTCGATCGAAGGTGTCCGACGTGCATCTGCTTGGCGACGTTGACCCCGCAGACGTCGATCGTGACCCCATGAGGCCGGGTGTCCACCGCCACCCCGAGGGCCTCGTCGTCCATCGCCTCGAGGGCCGTGGCGAGAGCCTCGGGCCGCAGGGTCAGATTGATGAATCCGGGACCGGCGATCTCCGGCTTCTCGATGAGGTCGGCGACGCCACCCTCCGGCGAGGCCAGGGCCGCAGCGAGCTCCTCGGCCAGTTCGCGGGGTTTCCGCCCGGACTTCTTGCCCAGGGGCATCGCGGCATTGAGCTGGAAGTCGCCGAACTCGGGCTTCGCGCCGGGCTTCAGGCCGGCATCGACGCCGGCGGCGTGTTCTCCGCCGACGGCGTCCACGGCAGCGGCCGCCGCGGCTTCGATGCGGCCGAGCGGATCGACGGGGGTCTCTGGGGTCGCGTTCATCGGATGAAGGATACCGGGCGGAGGTCCCTCGACACGCCGGCTCGATCCCAGGGTGCTCAGTCGGCGGTGTCGCCCCACTGGCGGAAGAGCTCTCCCAGGTCCGCACCATCGACCACGCCGTCTCCGGTGATGTCGGCGGGGCCGGGGTGCCCGGATTCCTGCCAGTCGAAGAGCAGCAGACCGAAGTCCTGACCGTCCACCACCCCGTTGCGATCGAGATCGGCGGTCGGTCCGATCGATTCGACCATGCTCTTCCACATCATCGATGCGAACGTCCGGGCGCCCTCGAGGTTCGGGTGGACGCCGTCGGCGAGCAGGAGGGGCGACCAGTCCTCGTAGGCGCCGAATCGCTCGTTGACCATCGTGTTCAGGTCGAGGAAGGCCACGTCGTCCTCGATCACCTGCTTGAGTTCCTCGCCGTATCGATCGAAGTAGTCGTTCGGTGCCGCGGTGTAGGGAGCGACCACGAGGAACTTCAGGGGGGGGATCATGCCCTCCCGTTCCCTTCGGAGTTCATGGACGGTGCGATACCGCTTGATGATCGCGACCACGTCCTCCGCGGCCCTTTCCGGATGATTGAAGTCGGCGCCGCCGTTGTTGGTTCCGATCCAGATCATGACGTGCGTCGTCTCGTGCGCCTCCATGTGGAGCAGCAGGGCCTCGTCGGAGTAGGCGGCGTGATACGGGCCTGCTCCGGAATTGATCTGGGGGATCTCCACGGCTCCGAAGGGATGGGCGTGATTCTCGGTGCGCCACCCGCCCTCTCCCACGTAGGAGAGTCCGAGTCCGATCCCGGTGCCGAGATCGGTGATGACCACGCCTGCCATGCCGAGTCGTTCGCCGGACCGGAGCGGGGGTCCGGAGAGGAACAGGCCGCTTCCCTGGTGCCCTTCGCCTTCGGTGCTGCCGGGAATCACGTGATCCACCCAGCGAAGTCTCGTGGTCTCGTCGGGGTCGAGATCGATGTCGGGCATCGTCGCGGTCCACGCGGTGCCGGCGGCGGTGTTTCGCGATCGTAGCGTCCACGTGTTCCGTGATTCCTCGCCGTCGTCGGTCACCAGAAGGAAACGGTGCCGGTACGGACCCGGGTTCCTCAGGAATCGATGGGGCAGTCCCGCCTCCCGGAACTGGCCGCCTTCGAAACCCAGTCCGCCGATGTTGAAGCCGCTGGACATCGCCCTTCCGGTCCACCCCTCGCCGCTGATCACGCGGATGCTGCGGGGATGGGTGCCGGCGAACCGCTCCGTCGATGCGTTCGACTGTCCCGGACGGAGGTAGTCGTAATCCGCCATGGTGGAGTATTCCAGCCATGATCCGACGGACGCTCCATTGGTGTTGATCGGTGGATGGAACTGCCGCCATCGGACCGGTCGCCATTCCAGCAGATACCCGCTGAACATGAATCCGGCCTGGCCGTCGTTGTTGATGCTGTCACCGACGACCGTCACATTGGCCCGGCCGCGCACCACGTCCTCGGCGAACAGGTCGAGATTGATCGAGTGCGTCGACTCGTCGGAACCCCGGAGGATCGGAGCCGGTCGATCGACATCGGAACGCACCGTGGATCGATCGCCACGAAGCGACCGATCACCGGTCTGAGCCGAGGCGATCGAAGTGGCCATGGCGGCCGCGAGGGCCATGGACAGCACTGGTGCTGTTGGTGACATGCGCATGCGGGTCCCTGATCCCTGATTCGGACTCTCGAATCTGGCACATGGCGGTGATTCAGCAACTGCTTCGGCCGATATTCGGATTTTTGGGCCCGGATCAGCGTTCCAGGACGAAAGCGTGCTTCTTTCGAAGCTTCTCGAGGCGGATTCGGAGGTCGCCTCCCTCGTCTCGGGAGTCGAGGCCGGACGCGATCAGCTCCAGCATCTCGATCAGCCCGTGGTAGTCGTCCAGCCCGATGAACTCCCGGCCCACCCTCGCCGGGCGTTCTCCGGCGACGACCTCGTCGATCCGCTCCATGTTGTGGTAGTTCCCCAGCGGGAGACAGAGGCAGGTCGAGAGAAAACCGAAGGAACTGAATGCGGTCGCTTCACAGGCGCCGCCGGGCATCAGCTTGCGCTGCCATCGAAAGGCGGTGTGGCTGGTGGCGTGAGCACGGCAGAGGTCGGAGATGTCGTTGGTCAGATCGGGACCGAAGACGGTCATGCGATCGCCGACCCTCACGATCGGCCCGCCGTGGATCGGACTCTCCGGAAACGACCGGCTGTTCTCGAGACAGACCAGGCGGGCATCCTTCGCGATCAGTCCGTTGGTCGCGGCTCCGATGGCACCGACGAATCCGACCTCCTCCGCCACCGTGAACAGAAGACCGACGTGTTCCTGCCCTCTCCGGGTTCGAATGCGATCGAAGGCGCAGAGCGCCGCAGCCGCGGCGGCGAGGTCGTCGCAGGCATCGGTCCGGAGGATCCTTCGATCGCCCTTCCCGATGATCCGGGCCGAGGGGAATCGCCATCGTCCGACGTCTCCGGGCGCCAGGGTCGGCAGGTTCCGGGAGAGCCGCACCGTGACGGTCTTGAACGGGCAGTCGTCATCGGGAGGACGAAGCTCGACCACCCGACCGTTCACCGAGTCGTCCTCCGCGTCGAGGAACACGAGCTTCGCATCCTCGAAGTACGGGTCATGGACCCCGCCACGAAACTCGGCTTCGATGGTGCGGTCGTCGACGATCCTCGAGATCACGAAGGCCGGATGGTCCAGATGCGCCGTGATCAGCAGGGGGGCGGGCCCGCCACGCCGTCGCTTGCGGTTCCTTCGAGTGATCAGCAGGTTGCCGTCGGCATCCCTTTTCCAGGAGAGGCTTCGTCTCCTGGTCTCGAGCCATCGATCGAGATATGCCTGGACCCTCCACTCCCGTCCTGCCGCCGTGGGCAGGGAGGTGAGCTCGAGGGCCGTCTTCTCATGGCGGCGTCGGTCGGTCGCATTCGCTCGGAGTGTGGAGTGCCTTGGCATGTCGTCATCCTATTCGCTCGTTTGATCCGGCTGGAGAATCGCCCCGGCCCTCCTCGAGGGCCGGGGCGATTCGTGGATGTTCCGGAAGGCACGGGTCGGGGCGGGAACCCGGTCAATCATCCCGCTCACGTGAGCGATTCCTCTCCCTCTTCTCCTTCTTCTCCTTCTCCTCCTTCTTCACCTTCGCCCCCTTCTTCACCTTCATCTCCTTCGTCCGGGCCTCTTCGGCGGCGCGGTACCGGCTCCACATCCGCTCCTCCATCGCCTCGTACTTCTCGCGAGCCTGGTCTCCGGTCATCTCGCCGGCGGCGACCTGCTCGCGAAGCTCGGCACCCATGGCTCGAAGCCGTTCCTCGATGCCGACCTTGAGCTCCTCGAGCTCACGGTTGCCGGCATCGGCCTCCTTGCGGTCCTTCATCTGCTTCTCTTCGGCGGCGCGGTACCGGGACCACATCCGCTTCTCCATCGCCTCGTACTTCTCGCGAGCCTGGTCTCCGGTCATCTCGCCGGCGGCGACCTGCTCGCGAAGCTCGGCACCCATGGCTCGAAGTCGTTCCTCGATGCCGGCCTTCAGTTCCTCGAGCTCGCGGTTGCCGGCATCGGCCTCCTTGCGGCCCTTCATCAGCTTCTCTTCGGCGGCGCGGTAGCGGGTCCACAGCCGCTTCTCCATCGCCTCGTACTTCTCCCCTGCCTCCTCATCGGTGATCTCGCCGGCCGAGACCTGCTCTCGAAGCTGGACCCCCATGGATCGAAGTCGTTCCTGGATCCCGGCCTTGAGCTCCTCGAGCTCTCGGTCCGGCTTCTCGTCCTGCTTCTTCTCCTTCATCCGGGCCTCTTCGGCGGCGCGGTACCGGGACCACATCCGCTTCTCCATCGCCTGGTACTTCTCTCCGGCCTCCTCCTCGGTCATCTCGCCGGCGGCGACCTGCTCGCGAAGCTCGGCACCCATGACTCGAAGTCGTTCCTCGATGCCGGACTTCAGTTCGGCGAGCTCGTCTTCGCCGGCTCTGGACCGGCGGGTCTCCATTCGCTCCATCTCGGCGGCGCGGTAGCGGGACCACATCCTGCGCTCGCCCTCCGCGAATCGCACCTTGGCGTCGGCTTCACTGATCTCGCCGGCGTCGACCTGTCTGGCGAGGTTCTCGCGCATGGCCCGCACCCGGGCTTCGATGCCGATCCGCAGTCGTTCGAGTTCCTTGTCCGGACCGGTGTCTGCATCCCGCCTCCTCGTTTCGGGTTCGACCCCGCCCTCTCGGTCGAGGGTTCGCATCCGTCTGACGGCCTCCTCGTATCGGGCGCGTCCCTCCTCGGCGGTCATCTCGCCGTCGGCGACCTTCCTCCGGATCTCCGAGCCGATGGTTCGAAGACGTTCCTCGCCGTCGACTTGTTCACTTCGCGTGGTTCCGCGATCCTGGGCGGACGCGGTGGAGTCGATGGCGATGGTGGCGAAGGACAGCCCCGCGACCGCCGCGAGGGTGCAGGACGAAAGGGCACGCCACCCGACATGCCGGGACTGGTTGCGGCTGGATTCGAAGAGACGAGAGATGCGTTGCATGAGCGAGCCTCCAGTGGCGGCGAGTGACGAGTTCTCGGTGATGTTCGGGGAGCGAAGCGTCTCGAGGGTGAGAAGCGCCTCGGCAAGGGATCTTGGCGAGCCGGCGACGGTCAGCGAGGCATCATCGCAGCAGTTCTCGCGTTCGATGCGGACCTGTCGCGAGAGCCACCAGGTGACGGGGTGGAAGAAGAGGGCGATCTCGATGAAGCCCTGGATCATGTTCAGAAGGTGGTCTCGCCGACCGATGTGGTGAAGCTCGTGGGCGAGGACCGTCTCGATCTGCTCCGGAGTCAGCGAGCTGAATGCCGATGCGGGGACGAGCACCACGGGACGAAGCCAGCCGACCACCATCGGTGAATCCACGATGCCGCTGACGAGCATCGTGATCCGCGGGTCGATCGAAAGCCTCGTCTTCAGGGCGTTGAAGACGTCGAGCCATCGTTCATCGGGTTCGGAGGTGCGGTCGATTCGAAGCCGGTGGGCAAGGAACCACTGGCGGATGAGACGCAGGAACATCAGTCCGAAGCCGGCCATCCAGCACCATCCGATCAGGGGCGCGATCCGGCTGGAGATCGACGCTGATTCCAGTCCGGATCCGACCGTCGATTCCGCACGTGTCGCCGGGTCGTGTCCGGTCTCGACATGCACCATCGCTTCAATCGGCATCGAGGTCGTCGCGATGTCGGAGACCGTCTCGCCGAGTCGAATCGCGCCGCCCCCCTCGAGGAGCAGCGTCCCGAAGGTCAGGGCCGACGTGGTGAGGAAGGTGACGAGGCCGAGCCCTGCGATCGCATGTCGGGATGCGGGCGTCAGGCTTCTGCCGGTGTGCAGTGCCGCGAACACCAGGAGTCCGACGACCGCTCCCTGCCACAGCGCATGGAGCACGGTCAGTCCGAGGATGTCGAGGAAGTGCATCATGGTCATGAGCTCACTCCCTCGAGTTCATCGAGGCGCCGGCGGATGGCGGACAGTTCCTCGGGGGAGGAGGGGCGTGCGGAGAGGGCTCGCAGCACGAGGCTTTCGGTCGAGCCGCCGAAGACGCGGTCGAGCAGATCGCCGATCATGTCCTTCTGGACCTCCGACTTCTCCCGAGCGGGGCTGAAGACCTGGGGACGGACCGAGGTGTCACGTTCGATCAGGCCCTTCCGGGTCATGATCTGCATGAACTTGAGGACGGTCGTGTAGCCGACCTCCGAGTCCCTCGAGAGGTCCTCATGGACCTCCCGGACCGTGGCGGATCCGCGTTCCCACAGGACGGAGAGGATGTTGCATTCCGCTTCCGTGGGGCGTCGGTGGATCTGATCCGAGTTCGATTTCGATCGAGTCATGCTGCTGTACAAGAACGGGAGAGGTGATCTGGTCCTGACCTTCAACGAAGGATTTCGTGTCTTTTGACACCAATATGACCGGAAGAGGCCAAAACACGAAAGTTTTCGTATCTGGGCGTCCGACAAGGGCCTGCGAGAGACCTCGAGGGCGTCTGGGATACCATCCACGACCCATGAGCTTCGCCTCCATTCCTGAAATTCTGGATGACCTTCGTGCCGGTCGGGTGATCGTGCTCGTTGATGACGAGAACCGCGAGAACGAAGGCGACTTCGTGGTGGCGGCCGAATTCGTCACCCCCGAGATCGTCAACTTCCTGACCCGGATCGGCGGCGGCTATCTCTGCGTCGCCGTCGACGGGGCGACCTGTGATCGGCTCGAGCTCGGCCCCCAGGGCGCGATCAACACGAGCCTGAGGCAGACTCCCTTCACGGTCTCGATCGACGGTCATCCCCGGCATGGGGTGGGGACCGGGATCAGCTCCAGTGATCGGGCCATCACCATCCGGATGATGGCGGATCCCGTCTCCCGAGCGGATGACTTCGTCCGACCGGGTCACATCAACCCGCTTCGATCCCGTCCCGGCGGCGTCCTCGTCCGCACCGGTCAGACCGAAGGGTCGGTCGATCTCTGCAAGCTCGCGGGGCTTCATCCCGCGGCCGCGATCATCGAGGTGGTCAAGCCCGACGGCGACATGGCCCGTCTCCCCGATCTCGAGGAGATGTGCGTCGAGCACGGACTGAAGATGTGTTCGGTCGAGCAGATCATCGAGCATCGACTGGCCGGCGAGGCGATGATCGAGCGGATCGATCCGATCACGGGCCGCGACATCGAGACTCCGGAAGGGGTCTTCCGTCTCTTCGCATGGCGAAGCAGCATCGACGCCCTTCCCCACATCGCACTCTGTGCCGGCGGCGTGGGCGATCTCGGCGCCGACGGCCACCCCTCGCCCATCGAGGAACCGACACTGGTCAGGGTCCAGCGACGCGACCTGCTCGGCGACATCTTCGGGGTGTCGGGCGAGGCGGATCACCCGAGCCGGGAGGATCTCATCGCCAGCCTTCGGGCGATTCGCAAGGCGGGACACGGCGCCCTCGTCTACATGCGGCCGGAGTCGGGGAATGATGAGATCTCGGGCGTCCTCCACGAGGTGGCCCGCCGCGAGGAGGACGTGAATGCGCCGGATCTCGCCCGGCCCGACGGCATCGGGTCGAAGGTGGTTCCCATGGACCAGCGGGAACTCGGAATCGGCAGTCAGATCCTTCGGGATCTCGGCCTCTCCAAGCTGAGACTGCTCACCAATCATCCTCGTCCGTGGCCGACCCTTCACGGGTTCGGTCTCGATGTGGTGGAGTCGGTTCCACTCTCGGAGTGAACCGACTTCAGCCGACCCAGGCCTCCGCCTCGATCTCCACCAGGGCATCGTCGACCAGCCTCGCCACCTCGACCAGGAGGTTCGCCGGCCTGGTTCCTTCGAAGGTCGGTCCCATGACGGCCGCGATCTCCTCCCATCTCGAGATGTCGGTGGTGTAGATGCGGACCTTGATGACCTGCTCGAGCGTGGCATCGAAGGCGGAGAGGGCCTCGACGATCCGCTCCACGCACCGCCTGGTCTGGGCTTCGAGCCCCTCCGGATAGGTCCCGTTCTCGAGAAGTCCCACGCAACCGGACACCACGATGAGCGGCCCCGCCTGCACCGCCCTGCTGTAGCCCATGCGGGGTTCCCAGGGCGAGTGCGTCTCGAGCCGGCGACGGCCATCCGCCAGGTCGATCAGGGTCGGATCAGGCTGGTTCGACATGGTCTGAGCTCCACGCTGGTGGTCGTTTTCGGATGCTGTCGGATGTGGATCCGGGGGGATCCGGCCCGCGAACCCCCCCGATCGTGGACAATCCCACACGGAATCGTCATTCGAGGTGGTCACACGCTCCCCGGATGCGAACGATTCCTTCGGACCATGAGTCCTCTCGATGGAGTCTCCCATGTTTCTCCCCACCCTGATCTGCATCCTCTCGTCGGCGATCGTCGATCCGCCCGAGGGATCGGTCCCGGCCGCGGAGAAGACCACCCCGTCGTGCTGCGAGCCGGGAGCGGTCCGCGCCCGGGCCGTGTCGGCGTCGATCGTCGGCGAGCAGTCGCAGGAGACGAAGGGGGAGGCGACGGCGCCCATCGCTCCGGACGTCGAGAAGGTTCTGGATCTGGTGGACAGGCAGAGCGCCCTCTTCAGGAACTACCGGGGTCGGATCTCGATGGAGACCTACGACGATCTCGCCGACGAGACCGAACGACGTTTCGGTCGGGTCTGGCTGGTCGCGCCGGAGTCCGACAATCCCGCCACCCGACAGGCAGCGGTCGTCTTCGATCGACTGGTCGAGTCCAGCGGCCGGATTCGAGAGAAGACCGAACACTGGGTCTATCGCGAGGGGATCCTGAGCGACTACGACCACGAAGCGAAGCGACTGGTGCGTCGACGCATTCTGGATCCCGATGAGAAGCGGGATCCTCTCCGGCTCGGCGAAGGGCCGATCCCGATCCCCATCGGGCAGCGCAAGGAGGACATCGTGGCGGCATTCGAGGTCTCGCTCGCCGGCCCGGTTCCCGAGCGTCTCGCCCGTCGGCAGGAGGGGGTCGTGGGCATCCGGCTCGTTCCGCGGAACGGCACGAGGATGGCCCGCGACGAGGACATGGCATCGATCGACTACTGGGTTCGTTCCGGTGACGGAGAACCCGTGGCCATCGAGGTGATCGAGAAGGACCGTGATCGCGTCGCGATCCGATTCTTCGAGTCCGCCTTCAACGAGGCGTTCGGGGACGAGGCGGAACGCTGGCTGATCGCACCCGAGGTCGATCCGGAGACCTGGAGGATCCAGGACCAATGAAGTTCCGTGCTGCGCATCACGCCTCCGGACCGGGAAGCCGGATCATCATCCGGCTGGCGACCCTGTTCGCCGGACTGCTCGTCGCATCCACCGTGCATGCCCAGGGATCTCCCCAGCTGGTTCCCGAATCGGTCTCGCCGTCTCCGCTGGTCACCAGCGCGATCTCGGCGGAGTTCCTCGGCAGGGAGGAGCAGGCGGCCCTGCGCATCCGACACGGACTCTGGTCGCCTGAGGATCTCTCGGTGGTCCCCGGTGGTCTGGCGCGGGCGGCGGCCGACGTCGGCCGCTGGGATCTGGTCCTCGAGGACCCCGAGGCCTCCGTCGTGCAGCGCGCGATCGCCCTCCACCATCTGGGTCGTTCCGCCGAGGCGCTGGACACCCTTCCGCCCGCGGGCGAGGGCGGACTGGCGAGCGCGGCGATCCGGGCGGCGACGGCGCTGTCCGTCGGTGATGCGGAACTCGCCCTGGCCGAAGCCGAAGTCGTGATCGACGAGGCCGACGAGACCGACATGGAGCAGGGGCTTCTCGCCATCGACGCCTACCGCACGCGGCTGGCGGCCGGTGGCGGGCGACCTCGTGACTTCGACGTCATGCTCGAACGTCTGGCCCGCCTGCGAAATCGAGTCGATCGACTCGATCCGCGTCCCCGACTGCTGGAGGGCGTGCTCCTCATCGAACGGGGCAACTTCGGCGAGGGGGTTCCCGCGCTGCACGAGGCCCTGTCCATGGATCCCCGATCCGCGGAGGCCTGGGCGACGCTGGGTCGGGTGGCGGCACGACGGTTCGACTTCGACGGCGCGGAACGGGCCGCGGACACGCTGGACCGTCTGGCGGGGGTCTTCGGTGACGACGGCGCCTCCATCTCCGCGACGACCATCAGGGCCCGGGCGGCACTCACCAGGAACGATCCGGATCTCGCCGCCGGACTTCTGGATCGACTGCTCGAATCGCACCCCGATCAGCCGGAGGCGCTGGCGCTGCGGGCGGCGACCGCGGCGGTCCAGTACGACCGTGAACAGGAGGGCGACTGGCTCGCACGTCTCGACGAGGTCGAGCACCAGTCTCCTCGCGGGTGGTACGAGGTCGGGTCGGCCCTTTCGTTCGACCGCCAATACGACTCCGCGGCGGAGGCCCTGGCCGAGGCCATCCGGCGTCGTCCTCGATGGCCGGAATCACATGTCGGTCTCGGCATGCTCGAGATGCAGGCCGCCCGGGACGACCGGGCGAGGGAGGCGCTCGAGACCGCGGTGGAACTGGATCCGTACCACAAGGGAGCCGCCTTCAGTCTCTTCCTCCTCGAGGAGCTGGCGGACTTCGAGACGATCGAGAGCGAGCACTTCGTCCTGCGATACCGACCCGGAGAGGACGAGGTCGTCGCGCTGGGGATGCTCGAGCCTCTGGAGCGGATGCACACCGATCTGGTCGGACGCTTCCGGCACGAGCCCGACCGCAAGACCGTGGTCGAACTCATGCCCGATCACGAGTTCTTCGCGGTCCGCATCACCGGGATGCCGGCGATCCACACCATCGCCGCCTGCACCGGCCCGTTGATCGCGATCGAGGTGCCTCGCGTCGGTTCCCCACGGAAGCACCTGGGGATCTTCGACTGGCTTCGAGTGCTGCGGCACGAGTACGCCCACACGATCACCCTCAGTCAGACCGGAAACCGGATTCCGCACTGGCTCACCGAGGCCGCGGCGGTCAGCATCGAAGGAGTCCCGCGCACCTACGAGACCTGCGGGCAGCTCGCGGGCCGATGGCGACAGGGGGATCTGTTCGACCTCGACGAGATCAACTTCGCGTTCATCCGGCCGAAGCGTCCGGGCGATCGATCGATGGCCTACGCCCAGGGGGCCTGGATGGTGGAGTTCATGAATGAACGCTGGGGCGACCAGGCCCTGGTGGACCTCATGCAGCTCTACTTCGACGGCATTCAGGAGAAGGACGCCATTCCCGCGGCGCTCGGGATCGGGCGAGAAGAGTTTCACGCCGCCTTCCTCGAGTGGGCCGGCGGTCAGATCCGGGAATGGGGACTCGACCCGAGTCCATCCCTCGATGAACTCGCGGATCGGATCCGAGAGGAGGATCCGAACCAGCGGGAGGCGATGACCGAGGCTCGACGCGAACGCCTCGCCCGGATCGCGGACCTGGTCGCGGGCGGCATCGGTCGACCGGCCGGACCGGGCGGCGTCGATCCCCGGGATCCGTCCCGTCTCCACATCGAGGACTGGCCGCAGATCAGGCGACCACCCGTCGAACTCGATGACGTCGCGCTGGAGACCTTTCTCGAGGAGCATCCGGATCATCCCGATCTTCTCGAGCTCGTGATTCGTCGTCGACTTCGAGTCGACGAGACGATGGACGACGCGATGGTCGAGCTGCTCGATCGTTACGCGAGCGTCCGCCCCGTCGATCCCTATCCGCATCGGGTGCTGGCCCGTCACCATCTCGAGCGGGGTGATGCGGAGGCGGTGGTGCCGCACCTCGTCGAGCTCGATCTTCGAAGCGAGAAGGATCCGGGCTTCGCTCTGGAGATCGCCCGGCAGTCTCGTCGGATCGGCGATCGGTCCCGGGCCTTCGAGGCCGCCGAGCGGGCGGCCCGCATGAACGCCTACGACCCTGCGACCCGGGAACTGGCCGCGTCCTGTTCGATCGAGGCCGGTCGGCTCGAGGATGCCCGCCGTCACATCGCCGCCCTGGCGGTGCTGGAACCCCGGCAGCCCCGCCATGCGAAGCGGCTGGAGGCCATCGACCGTCTCATCGAACGCCGGAAGGCCGTTCCCGCCGGTTGATCAGAATCGAGGAGGCTCCCGCTCGTATCCGTCCATCGGTGGAAACAGGCTTCTCCACCGCGGTGGCGGCCCCTAGACTCGGGTCAGGGACGGGTCCCAAGGGAGCTTCATGAAGCAGGACGATCACAGAACCGGGTGGGCCGGGCTGGCTGCCTCGCTCGCCGCCATCGTCGGTCTGACGACCGCCGCGGTCGCGGACGGACCGTTCCTCTTCCTGCCCACGATCATCTCCTTTCCAACCCCCCACGCGCCTACCACGGTGGTGGCGGGGGATCTCGATCTCGACGGGGACGCCGATCTCGTGGTCTCGGGTCGAGGGCCCGACGGACTGGTCTACGTCCTGCTCAACGACGGCGGCTCCTTCGGCACTCCGGTCGCGTGGGAGGTCGGCACCCAGACCGACGACGTCGCCATCGGAGACCTCGATGGCGACGGGATTCCCGACCTGGTGTTCGCGGTCCGTTCCCTGCGAGGGCGGCTGGCGGTGTTTCGAGGCCGAGGCGACGGAGCCTTCGAGAAGCCGATCGAACTTCGGCTTGGTCGAGAGGCGCGTGGCGTGATCGCCGCCGATCTCGACGGCGACGGAGATCTCGATCTGGCGGGGCTGAACCATCGCGAACCGGAGATCGAGATCCTGCTCAACGATGGCACCGGTGAGTTCGAACGAGCCCCCTCGCTGCTGGTGGGGGGAGCCGCGATCGGGATTCCCTACCCCCAGGCGATGGCGGTGGAGGACCTCGACGGGGACGGCGACCTTGACATCGCGGTCGTCTGCACCGGCGAGAGCCGGGTTCACTTCATCCGGAACCGGGGTGACGCCACCTTCGATCCCGCGGAAGGCTGGCGCCCGACGAGGGTCGGCGGCGAAGTCGGGGGCATGAGCGATCTGGTCGTGGGCGATCTCGATCTCGACGGTCGTCCCGACGTGGCGGTGCCGCTGATCCTCCTGGGCGCGGTCTCGCATCTCGGGGTCTACACCAACCGGGACGATTCGGAGGGCCTGCGGTTCGATCGGAACGTCGCCGCACCCACCACGGATCTCTCCGGTTACGCCTTCACCACGACGCTCGGCGACCTCGACGGCGATGGTGATCTCGACGCGGTGGTCGGACAGGCGATCCCCGGTCCCCTCACCGTGCTCGACAACCGCACGGTCCCGGTGTCCGCCGGCGGCGATGGGGTGATCACCTTCGAGCCGCCTCAGGTCGTCGCCAACGACAACTTCTTCCGGTCACTTTGCACCATCGACGTGGACGACGACTGCGATCTCGACATCATCGCGATCGATCTCATCTCCAACGCCGTCTGGGTGCTTCGGAACGAGACGCCGCAGGCCACCGATTGCAGCCGCGGTCTTCGAGCCGGCGGCAAGGCGCAAGGTCCCCCGGTCCACGAGGCCGTGGCCCGATCGTCGTCCGACCTGCACCTCCGCCCCGTGGATGCGGATCGGGACGGCGACATCGACGGGGCGGATGTCGCGATCCTGCTCGAGTCCCTCGGCGGCCGTTCGTCGCCGGACCCGGAGTCCGCCCCATGAGGTCGTCCCGCCCATGGTTCACGACTCCGGCGGTCATGATGCTGCTGTCGGTCGTCGCTGCGTCGCAGGCCGGCGGCGACACCTGCGGTCCCGGCAATCCGCCCTGCGACGAACCGCACGAGGGCCCCGGGTGTCTCCAGCCACAGTGCTGCGAGATCGTCTGCGAGAACGACGACTTCTGCTGCCAGACCCAGTGGGATCAGACCTGCGCCGATCTGGCGATCGAACTCTGTGGCGGGGTTCGATGTCCGGAGGAGGGGGACTGTCTCGAGGTTCACGACACCGGAGGCTGCATCGACGAGGACTGCTGCGAACTCGTGCGCATGCATGATCCCTTCTGCGGCTTCGGCACCTGGGACGAGTTCTGCGTGGAGGGCGCCGCGGAGTGGTGCGACGCCACCGTCGAATGTCCCATCGAACCTCCGGCGACCGCGATCGACGAACAGGAACCCTGCCTCGAGCGCATCAACGACGGATGCGGACCCGGACCCGACGAGCGGTTCATGACCACGCTCGATTGCGGTGACCTGATCCACGGCAAGACCACCACCTCGACCCCGCGCGACGTCGACGCCTTCGTGCTCGACCTTCCCCCCGGAACTCCGCTGGAGGTCGCGGTCCGCTCGGAGTTCCCGGGCCGCCTGACCCTGGTGCTGGGGGACTGCGAGGGGCCGATCCGGACCCGACCCGGACCGGCGGTCGAACCATGCGGCGGGGAGGTCGTCTGGACCTTCGACGTGCCGGACGGCCTGTGGTACCTCGCGATGGAGACCGGCATCGACGGTCGGGTGATGCGGAGCGGCCTGCCCTGCGACGAGATCGATCCCGAGGATCCCCCCGACAAGGACGAGGAACCCGAGCCCCGGGTCTTCGGTCTTCACTACCTGCTCTCGGTGGACTGCGTCGCGGCCTGTCCGGGTGATCTGGACGGGGATGGAGCGGTCGGAGGAGCCGATCTCGGGCTTCTCTTCGTGCTCTGGGGCCCTTGTTCCGGGAACTGCCCCGGCGACCTCGATGGCGACGGCCAGGTGGGCGGCTCGGATCTGGGCCTCCTCTTCGTCGCCTGGGGCGACTGCTGAGATCGAGGCAATCGGGTTCTTTGTTTGGTGAGTCGGCCTCGAGAGGTCACAATGGGTGGCGGAGAAACCCTCATGCCCTGCCATTCGCCCGTCATCGCCCTGTCCACCCTCCTGATCACCGGCGTCGCCGCCGCCCAGACGGTCGAGTTCGAACTCGACACCCTGGCGAGTTCGTCGACCACCGCCTTCGACTTCGCGATCCCGTTCTCGGGGACCCTGATCGGGGACTACGACGCCAAGACGAATCCCGATGGCACCCAGACCAGGCCCGGCCTGTTCGGTGGGAGCGGCAACAACCCGATCGACTGCGACATCACGGTCTCCCTCTCCAGCGATCCGACACCGACCTCACCCTCCGGCAGGATCGTGCTCGACTTCGACGGCCTCGAATCCAGTCTGCTGCTGGTCGAGGAACTGCAGATCGATCTGCTTGCTGGCTCGCAGGGATCCGTGGTCGGCACCCTCGGGATCTCCTTCGAGTCGTTCAACACCGTCAATCCGTTCTCGATCTATCCCGGAGGCATTCCGCTCGAGATCCCTCTGGCGGGCGCCCAGATCCTGCAGAGCGAGTTCGTGCTGGTCGAGCCGACCACGGTCTTCGCCGCTCCCGGTAAGGGCGAGATCGCCTTCAACGCCATCGTGCCGGTGACCTGGATCGTCGAGTTCGACACCGGTGCCGGTGCCCAGCTTCAGGAGATTCCGGTCGCGCTGCCGTTCATCGGAAGCGTCTTCGGCGAACCGGGATCCAGAACGGTCCGGTTCGGCGGAGCGACGGCCGACGCGGGCAACCAGCCTCTCGACCTTCCCGTGGGCCCGATCCCGGTTCCGCTGCCGACCATCACCGGTGACACCGCGAACCTGCTGTTTTCGGGCGCGGTGACCAGCGTCGACTTCTCGACCAACCTCGAGCTCGACGCGGTGGGAGACGAGATCGAGTCGTTCGTGCCCGAGGATCTGAACCTCGACGGGTTCGTGGACTCCGCGGACCTCGGTCTGCTCATCGCCAACTGGGGCCTCTGCGACGACTGCCCGGCGGATCTCAACGGCGACGGCGTGGTCAGTTCCGCCGACATCGGGCTGCTGATCGCCGCCTGGACCGGCTGATCCGGCCGATCCCCACGGACATCGTTCAGGCCACCGGTCGGTCGACGTCGTCGTTCATCAGTTCCCGGTCAGCAGATCGGGCAGGGCCTCGAGATCCAGGTTGCCCCCGCACAGCACCACCCCGATCCGTTCGAGGCCCCGCTCCCGGAACGCGGGTTGCATCGCCACCGCGATGCCGACCGCGGCACTGGGTTCGATCACGAGCTTCGAGCGTTCGAGCACCAGTCGGAGGGCGGCTCGGATGTGATCTTCCTGGACCGTGACGATCTCGTCGACGAGGTCCCGGATGATCGGGAACGTCCGTTCTCCCAGGGTGGTTCGCAGACCGTCCGCGATCGTCGCGGTGGGATCGCCGAGGTGCGGTTGGATCGACCCCGTCTGCTTCGACCGGCAGGCATCGTCCGCGAGCGAGGGTTCGGCCCCGATCACCGTGATCCCGGCATCCATCCCCTTCATCACGGTGGCCACCCCGGAGATCATCCCGCCGCCGCCGACCGGGACCACGACCGCCTGGAGGTCGGGCACCTGGGCGATGAGTTCAAGGGCGAGGGTTCCCTGACCGGCGATCACGCGATCGTCGTCGTAGGGAGGGATCACGGTTCCGCCGGTCTTCTCCGCGATGCTGGCGCAGGTCTCGAGTCGTGACTCGAGGGTCGGCCTGCACGCATGGATGATCCCGCCGTACCCCTCGACCGCACGTCGCTTCACCTCGGGGGCGTTCGTCGGCATCACGATGTGGGCGGGGACGCCGCGTTCCCGGGCCGCCCAGGCCAGGGCCTGGGCATGGTTGCCGGAAGAGTGGGTCACCACGCCCCGGGCCACGGTCTCGTCGTCGAGGGAGAGCACCGCGTTCATCGCCCCACGGGCCTTGAACGCCCCGACCTTCTGCAGGTTCTCGCATTTCAGATGCACTTCGCAGCCGACCCGGTCGTCGATGGCCCGGCAACGCATGACCGGCGTACGGTGGACGAAGGGCTCGATGCGCTGCATCGCCATGCGGACGTCGTCGATCGTGGGGTGGTCGCTCATCACGACCCATGATCATCACTTTCAATCGATTCGTCCAACGCGACGCCGGCCGGCCCCACCAGGGCCGGCCGACATCAAGGTTGAGGAGTCTTTCCACTGGACTCGCTTCCCGGAAGGGCGTCGTTCTCCTCATTCATTCAGCGGCACTGTCCGAAGGCACCCAGCAGCAGACCGAGATCCGCGGAGTCGACCGTGCCGTTCCGGTCCAGGTCGGCGATGGACCGGGGAGCGCCCCACTCCCCGAGCATCAGGCCGATGTCCGCACTGTCCACGACCCGGTCGAAGTTCAGGTCTCCGAGGCAGTCCAGTTCCACGACCCGGTCGTCGATGTCGAGATCGGTGGAATCGATCAGGTCCTCGAGATCCGGATTCCGGTTGCTGGTTGATCGCGCCACGGCGATCCGTCGGCCCGCGGTGGTTCCATCGAGAGCGTGTCTGCCGTTGCGTTCGAATCCGTTCGCTCCGACCCGGTAGGCCTCGACCAGACCGTTCCGGTCGACCATGCACAGAGTGTCGAGGTCGTCCACCGCGATGTCGTTCCAGTCGCCGTCGCGGGGAACCGGAATCCAGAGACGCTGGAATCCCGCATCGGTGATCTGCATCGGGTTCACGGTTCCATCACTGAGGAGGAAGAGGCGTCCACCTGGGAGCATGTCGATCGTAGAGTCGGCGAGGACGAGGGCGTCGTCGGGAAGCGGAAGCTCGACGACGAACGGTCCGTTCGGCCCCTGGTTGACGGCCGCGACCATCTCCATCTCCGGGATCAGCACGTGGACGATGCCGTTCTCGATCGCGATCGAGCTTCCCTCTCCGGGGAGTCCGATCATCGAGAGCAGCTCGCCGGTGTCCCAGTTCAGGGTTGCCAGCCGGTCGCCTCCCACCACGTGAAGACGTCGCTGCTGGTCGAAGGCCAGATCGGTCGCACCCCTCCAGCCCCCGGCCCGGAGCCGGATTTCCTCGTGGTTCCCGCCCTCGGCCATCGCCCGGGCGGTGCGGATGATCCTGCCGTCCACGATCGATGCGATGGTCAGGTCGGACGGGCCGAACGCCACTCGACTGGGAACGCCGGGCATCGCGTAGGCGTGTTCCCTCACCGCCAGCTCCGACCAGAGGATTCCGGAGGGCGTGAGTCGGAGGAGCGATGCGGTGAAATCGTCCCAGGTGTAGCACGCCTTGGGGGCGATCGAGAGATAGCCCTCGAGGATGCGCATCCGCGACTCGTCGCCGCTGGTGTAGACGGGGTTCAACTGATCGACGGTCACATCGTTTCCGTTGATTCTGGTCGCCTGCCGCTCGACGTCGAACCAGTGGGTGGCGAACTCGGACTGCGAGGTGCCGCTGTCGCCGGTCCACGGGTTGCGAAGGCCGAGCTTGATCAGGCCGCCGCCGGCGATCGCTCGATTCACGGCTTCGAAGTGTCCTCCGCGCCGCTGATTGGAGACCCATCGACCACTGCTGTCGTGGTCGCCGGCCCAACGGCCGTAGAGCATCAGTCCGACCGCCTGATCCCGCCATCCGCGGTAGGCGATCTCCGCGGTGTCGGGCGCGTATCCGTCTGCAGGGCTCCACAGTGAGTTGCGCACCGTGAACCGATCTCCGATCCGATCGACGAGTTCGTCATGAAGCCTGCTCTGGCTCACGCCGCAGGAAGTCCCGCTCGCGCCCGAGCTCGTCCCGGTCGACGTGCCGATGGTGGAGAGGAGGTTCGAGATGTTGCTGTAGCTGCCACTGTTGTACCAGGACACGAACGGAATGCCCGGATCGACGTCGGGATAGCCGTGAGTGGCGACGTAGCCGAGGAGATCGCTGGTGGATGCGGGGCCGCAGTAGCAGACGCCGTCGTTCGGAAGATCGCCGGTGCGGATCTGATCGAAGTCGGGCATGTCCTGCACGATGAATGCGAAGGTGTCGCGATCCACGTAGTTCGTGAAGGCGATGTCGGCCCCGGCATCGATCTGGGTCGTGGCGAAGGCGGCGAGAATCGCGGTGGCCCGGAGGCCGTGGAGGGTGCCGGGTCGAAGAGTGCGAGACATCATGGAATCCTCTCGTGCGTTGGCGGCCCCCCGGTCGCCGGACATGGGTTTTCCGCCCCGAAAGGGCGGTCAATCGACTTCCGGACAGTCGACGGATTCCTCACACTTCGAGTTCAAGATTTCTGCAGGAGCTAGACTCTCAGGACCACGCGGGGCGTCCCGGACCCGGATCCGGAACTGAGAAGCACCCGTCGAACCTGATCCGGCTCGTACCGGCGGAGGGAACGTGGTCCGAGGCACTGCTGTGCCTCGCCCTCCGTGCATGGGACGAGGCCATCGAAAGGCCCTTTTCAGGGCCGGGAGTCCCACGTTGATCACCCCCAAGCCAGATGCCGCCTGGACCCTGCCCTCACATGGTGCTCACGATCCGGCCACCGTGCCGACCGGTACCACCCCGGGGTCCTTCGCCAACCGCGCCGACATCGGAGGGCCTCGGTCCTTCAGTTCGCCCGACACGCCGGGGATGCCGGAGCCGAGCGATAGGACCGCATGGGACTTTCTTCCCGAGGGCTGGACCATCGAGCCCGCTCCGGATCACCTGACCGGATGCGGCGGTCACAACCAGTCGTCGATCGGCGAGTTCATCCGCTGCGCCGCTCCCGAGGGATTCGAGGCGGTCACCCAGCTCGAGTCCGCGCGTCTGGGCGTGATCACTCCGCAGATGCGACGGGTCGCGGAGCGGGAGGGCCACCTGACGCCGGAACAGGTTCGTGACGAGGTCGCTTCCGGCCGGTTGGTGATCCCCGCCAACGTGAATCACCTCAAGCACAATCTCGATCCAATGGCCATCGGTCGTGCCTCGAAGACCAAGATCAACGCCAACATGGGCGCCTCCCCGGTGTCGAGCTCGATGGACGAGGAGATCGACAAGCTCAAGTGGGCCGAGCGATGGTCGGCGGACACCGTGATGGATCTCTCCACCGGCGGAGATCTCGATGCCACCCGGGAAGCGATCATCAAGAACTCGACGGTCCCGATCGGGACGGTTCCGATCTACTCGATGATCATCGGGCGCAAGCTCGAGGACCTCGATGAAGAGGTGATCATCGAGACGCTCGAGCACCAGGCGAAGCAGGGCGTCGACTACTTCACGGTGCATGCCGGAGTGCGCAAGGCTCACCTGCCGCTGGTCAAGGATCGAGTCATCGGCATCGTCAGTCGCGGCGGTTCGCTGCTGGCCAAGTGGATGCTGACCCACGACAAGGAGAACCCCGCCTACACCGGCTGGGAACGGATCTGCGGCGTCCTGCGGGAGCACGATGTCACCTTCTCCATCGGGGACGGACTCCGTCCGGGGGGCCTTGCGGATGCCACCGACGCCGCCCAGCTGGCCGAGCTGGAGACCCTCGGCGAGCTGACCGAGCGCGCCTGGCGATGCGGGGTCCAGGTGATGATCGAGGGGCCGGGCCACGTCCCCTTCGACCAGGTCGAGTTCAACATGAAGTTGCAGCGCACCCTCTGTCACGGAGCCCCCTTCTACGTGCTGGGCCCGCTGGTGACCGACATGTTCCCGGGATACGACCACATCACCTCCTGCATCGGAGCGACCGCCGCCGCGTATCACGGGGCGTCCATGCTCTGCTACGTCACGCCGAAGGAGCATCTCGGCCTTCCCAAGCGGGACGACGTCAAGCAGGGATGCGTCGCGTATCGCATCGCGGCCCATGCCGCCGACGTCGCGCTGGGGATCCCGGGCACCAGGAACCAGGACGACGAACTCACCAAGGCCAGGGCCGCCCTGAACTGGCAGAAGCACTTCGATCTCTCCTTCGACCCGGACACCGCTCGTGCGTATCACGACGAGGACCTTGATGTCGACACGGACTTCTGCGCGATGTGCGGTCACGACTGGTGCAGCGTCCGGATCTCCAAGGAGATCCAGGAGTTCGCCAGCGGCAAGGCCGACGGATTCGACCGAGGTCGTTCGGTTCGTTCCGACGCACTGACTCCCGAACAGCGGGAGATCCTCGAGAAGCGAGGAGTGCTCTCCCCCGACGAGATCCACGCCCTCGCCAGCAAGACCAAGAAGAAGGTCGCCAACGACGACGGCAAGGCGTCATGCCATTCCGACTACGTGGATCCCGATGCCGCCCGTGAGATCCAGGGCGAGCAACTCGTGCAGTTGAACACCGCACCGGCGCACAATCTCCCCAGTCACGATCCCTTGATCTGACACATCGGAGGCATCCGATCGCTGCATGACGGAGTCGACCGGACAATGTTCCAGTGATTTTCCCGGATCGGATCCACCACCGACCAGTTCGGTGGTCATCGCGGCCTACAACTCCGCGCATCTCCTCGGTCGGACGCTTGATTCGATCGGGGCCCAGACGGTCCCTCCCGACGAGGTGATCGTGGTCGATGACGGCAGCCGGGACGAGACCGCCGCGATCGCCGAGGCCCATCCCGCCGCCACCCGCGTGGTCTCGCAGTCCAATGGGGGGATGTGCCATGCCCGCAACACGGGCATCGAACTCTCCGTCGGCGAACTGATCTTCGTCGTCGACAGCGACGATCTCTGGCATCCCGAATACGTCGAGCGGATGGTCCGGATGATGGTCGACCACCCCGGTGCCTCGATGGGGTTCGCCCGCTATCTCCCCTGGCAGCATCCGGTGGAGGAACCTGCGCCGTTCGAGGACCGGCTCGAGGAGACCGTGCGTCTGCATGATCTCGAGAGCTACACCTCGTTGATGCTGGCCGGGCTTCCGGTGCTGCCGAGTTTCCACGTGGCCAGACGGGAGGCGCTTCTCCGACTCGGGGACCGTCCGTATCGGGAGCAGCAGATCCAGGGGGAGGCGGCCTACATGTTCGCACTCCTCGCGACGATGGGATCGGTGGTGGAGCATGTCGCGCCTCTGGGGCGCTATCGGATGCATGCGAATGCGGTGACCGGTGACGAGATCGATGCCGCGATCAGGGTCGAGCCCTGCATCGACGATCTTCGGGCCGCCGCCCACGGCGGCCTCGGCCTCGGCCTCGAGCTGGACACCGCTCGGAGGCGGATCATCGACCGCCATGCCGCCGACTGGTATCGACGATGCGGACGGCGACTCGGTGGGGGCGGGAAACGGGCCTCCGGAAGGCGGCAGTTTCTCAAGGCCGCCCGGATCGGGGATCTCCGGGCCGCGGCCTTCTGGGCGGCGAGCTTCGTCCCCGGCCTCTCGAGGCGGGTCTGGATGAACGGCTGGCGACCGGAAACCGTCCGTCGGGAGGCTGGAACCGAGGCATGGTCCCTTCCGGATCGATGATCAGCGAAGAAGTCTCCCGACCGCGGTTTCGAATCGCGGCCCGGCCCGGTAGGTTGGATGCCGTGATGAACAGCCAGTCACCCCCGAATGCCGACCCGCGAGATCGTCGCCCCGAGGTCTCGAAGACCCCGGGGATCGTCGACGTCCCGGATCAGGGAGTGGGTCTCCTCGAACTTCCCGAGATGCGGTTCCAGGAGCACTACGTCTGGCTGATCTTCGTGGGCAGTCTGGACATCATGCTCACCTGGGTGATCCTGCGAAACGGCGGCGAGGAGGTCAATCCGGTCGCGAAGCTGGTCATCGACGCCTGGGGTCTCAATGGGGCGATCGCCTTCAAGTTCGCCCTCACCCTGTTCGTGATCATCGCCTGCGAGGCGATCGCCCGGGTTCGCCCGCTGACCGCCCTGATCCTGATCTGGTTCGGCGTGCTGATCAGCTCGTTCCCGCCGGTCTGGTCGGTGTTCCTTCTCGCGATGCATGCGGGAGAGCAGTAGAGACCCCGCGTCCACGGCACGGACATCGGATCAGGAACGATCGGCCATCGCCTTCTGGATCGCGGCGACGGTCCTGGGGATTCCTCGAGTCAGGTTCACCGGACCGTTCTTCGTGACGAGGATGTCGTCCTCGATGCGAACGCCGAATTTCTCGTCCGGGAGGTAGATACCGGGCTCGATCGTGATCACGGCGCCGTCCTTCAAGGGACCCTCCGGAGTGATGTCGTGCACTTCGAGGCCGAGGTGGTGTCCGATCCCGTGGATGAAGGTGTCTCCGTATCCCGCCTTCACGATGATGTCGCGGGCCGCCTTGTCGATCTTCGCGAAGGTCGTTCCCACCCGGGTCGCCTTGATGGAGGCCTCGAGGGCCTTGAGCACCAGGTTGTAGATCTCCTTCTGGCGGGGGCTGAACCTGCCGGAGGCGGGGATCGTGCGGGTGACGTCGGCGGTGTATCCGCCGTAGTCGGCACCGGAGTCGATCACGATCAGATCGTTCTCGCCGATGGGGGCGTTGTTGGCGACGTAATGCAGGACGGTGCCGTTGAGTCCCGCGCCCACGATGGTGTTGTACCCGGGCCCGCGGGAACCATGGCTTCGATATCCATGCTCCAGCTCCTCCATCACGTCCCACTCGCTCATGCCGGGCCTGACGGTCCGGAGCATCGAGTCGTAGGCCACTCGCGAGATCTCGGCGGCTTCGGCGAGCATCCTCTGCTCGGCCTTGCTCTTCACCGATCGCATCTTCGCAAGCACGTCGGCCCGGTCCACGATCTCCACACCCGGGTACCGCTCCTGAAGCTGACGGAATACCGCGAGATCGGGGGAGACCGGCTGGCCCAGCCAGGCCAGCGGGTGCAGGCACGCGCATGAACGAGTGCGGTTCATGCAGCCATCGATGACCCGGGCGAGTCGAGGCACTCTGAAGATCTGGGCGATGCCGTACTTCCGTCGAAGCGGTGACGCGATCTCGTCTCGAAGACCGTCCCACTTCTCCACCTCCGGATCGAGGGGACGAAGGAACAGCGTCGACTGCCGGCCCTCCGGAGCGGTGGGATCGAGGAGAAGCATGGCTCCCGGTTCGTCGACGATTCCGGTCAGGTATTCGAAGTGCGGGTGCGGGCGGTACTTCTCATGCAGATCGGCGTCGGCGGCCCCGGCATGAACGAGTCCGATCGACTTCCCGAGGGAGGCAAGGACCTTCTTGCGGCGCTTTTCATGTTCGGCGACCGGGATCGCGGGAGTCTTGAGGGCGGGGGGCTTCGCAGGCATCGATGCTTCCTTGGTTGGTGAGGGCCACGAAGATAGCGGAACCCATGGATCGCGGGGTCCGATCGGCACGGGGCACCGGGGCCCATGGCGTGCCTTCAAGCCTTCCCGACTGCCGGTTCAGGCCGAGGTCGGTTCGCCGTTCTTCTCGAGGATCCGGTTCGCGTACTCGTTCATGGCGTCGCGAAGCTGATCGAAGGAGTCGAGGACGTAGAGGATCGGCTGGTAGTGATCGATCTCGAAATCCGTGTTGCACACGGTGTCCAGGTCGAAGGGCCGGCGTTCCACATCGGCGCTCTCGAGGGCGTGCTTGCTCTCACCCGGCGAGGAGATGAGTCCCGAACCGTAGAGCTTGAGCTGGTCGTTCTCTCGAATCAGTCCGAATTCCACGGTGAACCAGAAGAGCCTCGCCAGTCGCGTGGTGTCGACCTCGTCGGTCGCGGTGAGTGCGGCTCGCCCGTAGGTCTGGAGGAAGTCCGCGAACACCGGATCGGCGTGCAGCGGCACGTGTCCGAAGACGTCGTGGAAGATGTCCGGCTCGGGCAGGTAGTCGATGGACTTCATCGGACGGATCACGATCGTGGTCGGGAAGTCGCGTTGGGCGAGGCAGGCGAAGAAGGCCTTCGCGGGCAGGTATCCCGGGACCGCACGGCTCTGCCAGCCGGTGAGCTTCTCGAGGAAGCGATTGATCGACTGCGAGCCCTCGAGATGGGGGATGTGGTCGCGAACGAGATTGATCGCCCGCGCCCCGTTCAGATACACGTCGGAGGCCCGACTCTCGAGGAACTCCATCTGTCGGTCGTAGAGGATCCGCCAGGTCTCCTGGTTCTCCTCGCTGTAGCCCTCGTAGCGCTGGTCGATGTACATCTTCGCGGGATCGTCGAATCCCGCGGTGCCGAAGGCGTTGGCGTACTCCTGGGCTTCCCGGGCCTGCCCGTCTTCGATCATCGCGCTGTTGAGGCTCTGGTTCATGGGCCATCCATTCCTGGTGGTCGATCGATTCCGCGACCCCGCCGATGACGCAGGGCGCTCGGCACATGATACGCCCGGAATCCGGAACGGCAGGTCAGGTCCCCGGCGGCGCGGACACGCTGAACCGGGGTTCCCGCCCGGCAAGGACCGAAATCACGTTTTCCACGCAGATCCCGGTGAGATCCGTACGGTCCTCCACGGTGGCGGAGGCGATGTGGGGCAGGAGGAGCGCATTCGGAAGATCGACGAGGTCGGCATGGATCCGGGGCTCGTGCTCGTAGACGTCGAGACCGGCCGCGAAGATCGATCCGTCGGCGAGGGCCTCCGCCAGCGCCGCCTCGTCGACGACCGGTCCCCGACTCACGTTGACCAGCACGGCCGTCCGCTTCATCGCCGCAAGTGCCGCGGCATCGATCAGGTGACGGGTCTCCGGCGTCAGGGCGGTGGTGACCACCACCGCATCGGCGAGGGAAAGTCCCTCCTCGAGCGAGGTTCTGGTCGCCCCGATGGGATCGGATTCCAGATGAGGTTTGGCCGACCGTGCCGTGTACAGGACCCTCATGTCCCAGCCCAGGCTTCGCCGGGCGACCGCGGACCCGATCCGCCCGGCGCCGACGACCAGCAGGGTCCCCCCGACCAGTCGGTGACCGAGGAGGAGTCCGGCGTCGTATCCGGCCCAGTTCCCGCTCGTGGCCAGCGAAAGCCCCTCCCGCACTCTTCTGATCGCCCCGAGGAGAAGTGTCCATGCCAGATCCGCGGTGGGCTCGGTCATCGGCGGCGGACCATTGCACACCGTCACGTTCCGTCGGGTGCAGGCGGCGACATCGATGTTGTCGAAGCCGACCGCATAGTTCGCGACCACCCGGAGAGCGGGCCCCGCCGCCTCGAGCAGTCGATCGTCGACCTTCAGGGTCAGCGGGGTCACCAGGGCCTCCGCTCCGGCGACCCTCGATGCCAGTTCGTCTCCCGAGAGTTCCGTCGCATTCGGGATCACCTCGACCCGGAGACCGTCGATTCCGGCTTCGCCGGCGGCGGTCTCGAATCGAGGGCGGGGGTCCCCGACGCAGTCGAGAAGGACGAGGACCCTCATGACGGCCCGGTTCGGTCCGAACCCTCGAGGAGGGAACCGATCCAGTTCCGAGCCGCCGTCTCTTCGGTGAGGGGACTCGGGGCGGAGATCCTCGCGACCTGGAAGCGGCCCCGGACGTCGATGCCCAGGGGATCCACGCCGACCAGTCGCGGCGACTCCATCTCGATCTCGGCCTCGGTCAGCACCACCCGTCTCAGGCCCTCCTCGCCGTCGGCATTCACCTCCCGGCAGATGGCGGGTTCGAACGAGGCGAAGGGGTTGGGCTGCATCACGGCCTCCCCGTCGAAGGCGAAGCCTCCGAACTTGCAGAAGTCGGCGGTCATCACCGCCCACCGGACATCCTCCGGCTCGCCGTGATAGATCCGCCACCGATCGGCCAGTCCGCCCTCGGGACCGTTCTCCTCGAACCGCTGGAGGGTGACCATGACCTGGGCGATCTCGTCGTCGTTGTCCTCGGGTTCCTCGGGAAGGTAGATCGCGCAGTCGGCGCTCATCAGCATCGACTCCATCACCGGTGCCACCAGGCGACCATCCTCCGCGAAGACGACCTTGATCGGGAGGTATTCCGTGTCGAAGCGGATGAGTCCGCTGAGGTGACCCCTCATGAAGGAGAGTGCACGTCGAAGTTCTTCGGGGAGTTCGAGCATCGCGAGAGTGTATCGATCGGCCGTAGAATGCCTCCGATGTCCTTCCTCTGCGTACCGATCTTCGTGGACTCCTCCGAGGACGTCCCGCTGGCCCTCGAGCGGGCGGCGGGAGCGGTCGCGGCCGGTGCCCGTCTGGTGGAATGGCGGCTCGATGCGATCGCCGAGGAGCCGGAACCCATGCCGGCCATCGAGCGGTTGCTGGCGGGATCCCCCGCCCCCTGCATCGTCACGATCCGGGCCGAGAACGAGGGCGGAACCTGGGCCGGGACCGAGCAGGATCGAATCTCCATTCTCGAGGCGATCGGGATGGGTGATCATCCGCCCGCGTACATCGATCTCGAGCTGGAGGCCTGGCGGAGCAGCGCGAATCTCCGACAGAAGGTGCGGCTGGTCATCGATCACGCCAGCCAGGTGCGGGACATCGCGACGAGACTCATCCTCTCCAGCCATGAGTTCGGCGGTCGTCCGGCCGATCTTCTCGCCCGGTACGCGGGCATGGTCGAGGAGGAGGCGTGTGCCGTGGGCAAGATCGTCTACATGGCGAGGAGTCTTCGGGACTGTCTGGAGATGTTCGAACTCCTCTCCGCTCGGGCGAAACCCCTGATCGCCCTCGCGATGGGCGAGTTCGGCACCATGAGTCGGATCCTCGCCCCCAAGTTCGGTGGCTTTCTCACCTTCGCGGCCTGGGATCCGGCCGGCGGCACGGCGCCCGGGCAACCCACCATCGAGGAGCTCCGTTCGACCTATCGCTTCGACCGGATCGGCGCCGACACCGCGGTCTACGGCGTGGTCGGTCATCCGGTGGGGCACTCCCTCGGGCCGCGCCTTCACAACGCGGGATTCGAGGCGGCGGACGTCGATGCCGTCTATCTCCCGCTGCCCGTCGCCCCCGGGTGGGAGTCCTTCAAGGCGACGATCGGGGAGTTCATCGACGATCCCCGGCTGGACTTCGGTGGCTGCAGCGTGACGCTGCCGCACAAGGAGAACCTGCTCCGTCTCGCCCGCGAGCTCGGAGCGTCGATCGATCCGATCGCCGAGCGGGCCGGAGCCGCGAACACCCTGGTGGTCGAGCGGGATGATGACGGTCGGGTCAAGGCGCTTCGCTGCCACAACACCGACGTCGCCGCCGCGGTCGCCGCCCTCGCCGCAGGCCTCCGCCTTCCGGGCGGCGCCGAGGCGGACTTCACCGGTCGCCGGGTGGCGATCTTCGGCGCCGGCGGGGTGGCGCGAGCCATCATCGCGGGGCTCGAGGACCGTGGCGCGGAGGTCCATGTCTTCAACCGCTCGGCGGAACGGATGAAGGCGCTGGTGGACGACTTCGGCCCCGGGGTCATGCCCGGAGGCGGCGTCGAGGAACTCGGCTGCGGCTGCTTTCACGCGTTCGTCAATGCGACCCCGCTGGGCATGGCCGGAGGTCCGGCTCCGGACGAATCCCCGTTGCCCGACGACGTTCCACTCGACGACACGGTCGTGGTGATGGACACCGTCTACACCCCGCGGATGACGCCGATGCTTCGCCTCGCGGAGGACCGGGGTGCCCGGATCGTGGATGGGATGGCGATGTTCGTGGCTCAGGCGGAGGCCCAGTTCGAATCCTGGACCTCGACACCCCCGGCGTCGGGGCTCTACGACTCTCTGGTCGATGCCTGAGCGATCCTGAACGGACGCGGGGTTCCGAACCCCGTACGGATCGGCGCAATCATCCGGCAGACAGTGGCCCGGGCCCTGCGTGGGTCGTCGGTGGCATGCGATGTCCACGCGGTTGTGGCGGAAGCCGGCGGAACGGGGAGCAGGGGGATCGGGGGGTGAACGCCCCGGACTCGGGTTTTGCGTCCGATACCGGCCACAGGCATTGGATTTCGGGCGATTCCGAGTCCATAATGGGGTTGGATGGAGATTCGACTTCCCGGATCTCCCAGGGCAGCACGGCGTTTCGAGAGACGTCGTGAGAGGGAAAAGGCATTCCTCATCATCGGTTCGGAGTGATTCGGTCTCAGCCGATTCGCTTCCACCAATCATCGGTCCGGCGATCATGGTTCACACCCTGGTCCGGTGACCGGTCGGCGGGAATGCCGCTCCAGCACCGGGAGCGGACGTGACGATCAGGGTCGATCGACAACCACAACGGCACACCACCGGCATCGACGATGGCGGACCCGACGTCGTGGCGAGCAGTCGCCACGAGTGCGGCTGTCAGGTGCTGTCCCTGGATCTCGAGCGTCTCGCCGACCCGCATCGGGAGCTGTCCGGTGCCGATCGGATCGACCCCATCTGGACGGCGATTCGACGAACGCTCCGGATCTTCCCGAGCCCCCGCCACGGCAACCGTCGCGCCGTGCTCTCCGGGATCGCCCGGCAGGAGATCGAGCGTCACGGTCTCGAGCTTCTCGAGAAGGAGGGTGTCGTCCGGATCGTCGATCGACGCCTCGAGCGGATTCTGTCGCGGATTCCCGCGGACTCGGTCCTCACAGACGAAGTCGTCGAGTTCGAGACCGGATGGTCGGCCCCGCGCCGGCACGACGGCCATGCATCATCGGCGCGTTCGATGCTTCGGCTGGGCAGGGCCGCGTTGCTGGGAATCGCCTTCGTCATCGTCGCCCTGGCTCTGACCAGGATCGAGTCGATGCTGACCACCGCAGGCCTGACCTTCGCCGCGATGCTTCCTTTCATCCGGCTGAAGCGCCGTCCGGGAAGGAACATCTCCCGCCCGACTCCGGTCTTCGGATCGGAGCGGGTCCGCGTCGGCCGCGGGTGGATCGAGACCGGATCGGGCCGCCGTCGCCGAAGCGAGGAGGTCCTCACCACGGTGATGCGGGAATCGGATTCCTGCGACCGGGTCGAGGTCCGGATCATCGGATCATCACGAGTGATCCGCATGCGATTCGACTCGGTCGATGATCCCCGGTTCGTCTCCTTCTGGGAACGATGGGCCGCCTACCGGTCCGAAGCCGGATCCCGCCGGATCGTCGGTTCCTGCAACTGAAAGATGGATTCGTCGCCGATCGCGGCTCATGTCGCCCGGCGAGTGCGGATGTCGTTGATCGACTTCGGTGTCATCGCTTCCGCGATCCGCGTGGGGACGACCGCCAGCAGTCCTCGAATCAACTTGTTGGTGACGCCGGTCACCACCACCGGCCGGTTGCGCTCGCATCCTCGCCATCCCTCGTCCACCACCTGCTCCGCGGACTGCCACATCCAGCGTGGCATCCGGGATGCGATGTCGGGCATCCCGAGTCGGGCATGGAACTCCGAGTGGGTGAATCCGGGACAGACCGCCGTGCAGTGGACTCCGGTGCCGAGGAACTGGCGGCGGAGACCCCGACTGGTGGTCACCATCTGGGACTTCACCCCCGAGTAGAGACTGCCCTGGGGCTCCGGAGCGAATGCGGCGAGGGAGGCGACGTTCACGATGCGTCCCCATCCTCGTTCGAGCATGGGGGGTGCGAAGAGTCGGATGAAGTGAAGCCAGGAGACCGCCATGACCTCCATGAACGCCTGCACCGTGGGCCATTCGGTCTCGATCAGGGTGTCGGGGAGCCCGTAGCCGGCGTTGTTGACCAGGACGTCGACATCGACCTCGTCGCGGGCGAGTTCGTAGAGGATCCTTCGCGGCGACTCGGGTTCTCCGAGATCCGCCGGGATCACCCGGCATCCGACGCCATGCTCGTCCTGCAGTCGTTCCGCGACCTGGCGCAGCGCGTCGAGGCGGCGGGCGGTGAGGACGAGATCGAATCCGCGAGCCGCGAGGTGTTCGGCGAACACCTCGCCGATGCCGGCGCTGGCTCCGGTCACGAGTGCGGTGCGACGTTCTGGTTCGGTCATGCGGACATGATCCCGCGCGGCGACCGGATCTGCACGATTCAGAGGACGAATCGCCCGAGGTCCTCGTCGGAGAGCAGCGGCTCGACCCGTTCGCGCACGAACCGCGCGTCGACCGCGAGCCTCTCCTCGCCCCGGGCCACCCGTTCCGCCGCATCGAAGGAGACCTCCTCGAACACCCGCTCGATGACGGTCATAAGCCTCCGGGCTCCGATGTTCTCCATGCGGTCGTTGGCAGCGGCCGCGAGTTCCGCCATCGCGTCGATCGCGTCGTCCGAGACCTCCACCTCGATCCCCTCGGTTCCCAGCAGCATCTTCTGCTGCATGACGAGGTTGGCTTCGGGTTCCACCAGGATCCTCCGGAAGTCGTCGGGGCCGAGTCCGGAGAGCTCGACCCGGATGGGGAAGCGTCCCTGGAGCTCGGGCATCAGATCGCTGATCGCGGCCTGATGAAACGCACCGGCCGCGATGAAGAGGATGCCGTCCGTCCTCACCACCCCGTGTCGGGTCGTGACATTGGAGCCCTCGACGATCGGAAGGAGATCCCTCTGGACGCCCTGGCGACTCACGTCGCCGCCCCGATCGTTCGAAGTCGCGACCTTGTCGATCTCGTCGATGAAGACGATGCCGTCGAGTTCGGTCCGTTCGATCGCCGCCTCGATCGCCCGCTCCTGATCGATGAGTGGCTCGGTCTCCTCCTCGATCAGCAGTTCGAGGGCCCGCTGGGTGGGCACCTTGCGACGGTGCGTCCGGGAGGGAAGCATCGATTCGAGCATGGATCCGATGCCGCCCATCGTGGGATCGTTCTGCTCCGGTCCGAGTCCCATCGCGGGGATGTTCGCCTTCTCCCGGACGGTGATCTCGACCTCCTGGTCGTCGAAGAGGCCGGCGTCGAGCTTCTCGCGGAGCCTCGCCCGGACCTTCTCATGGGGCGCGTCCGCGGGAGGGGTGTCGGCCGGCTCGGCCGAACCCTCGTTCCGATCCTCCTTCGAGTCCTCCCCGAGCAGGATGGAGACCAGTCGATCCTTCGCCGCGCGTTCGGCCCGCTCCCGCACCGCTTCGGCCTGCTCCTGGCGGGTCATCCGGATCGCGACTTCCAGCAGATCCCGGATCATCGACTCGACGTCGCGTCCCACGTAGCCGACTTCGGTGAACTTGGTGGCTTCGACCTTGATGAACGGGGCGCGAAGAAGCGTGGCGAGTCTCCGGGCGATCTCGGTCTTGCCGACACCGGTCGGTCCGAGCATCACGATGTTCCGCGGGACGACCTCGCGGGCGACCTCGTCCGGGAGCCGTCGGCGCCGCCAGCGGTTCCGCATCGCGACCGCGACCGCACGCTTGGCGTCGTCCTGACCCACGATGTGCCGGTCGAGGGCGGCGACGATGCGGGCGGGGGTGAGGGTGTCGGTGGAGTCATCGGGCGTGGTGATCGAATCCATGGATCACATGCTAGGGCTCTCCGGAGTCCCCGGTGGAGGGCGGATACAATCTCCGCATGGTCAAGATCACTCCCACGTCCCTTCGTCGGCTGATGCCCGCAGTGCTTCTGGGCCTCGTTCCGATCCTGTCCTTCGGCTGCAGCGGCGGGAAGTCCTCGTCCGGACACATCCTCGAGCTCAGAGCCGGATCCACCACCGAGGTCGAGGGATGGAGGCGGACCGACGTGGTGATCGGCGGCAGTCGGGTCTGGATGTCCCCGGATGTCGCGGTGGACGACGACATGATCGAGTCGGTGGAGAAGACGCTCGACCATACGGGCCAGCCTTCCCTGTACATCAGGCTCGACCCGGAGGGAGCGGAGAAGCTCGAACGTCTCTCCACGGAGCAGCTCTCGAGGCCGATCGTGGTGGTGGTCGATGGTCGACCGACGTCGGCTCCCATCGTGCAGTCACCGCTGCGAAGCTTCATCATCACGGCGTCCGGTCTGAACGACGAGGAACTGGACGGCCTTGGCCGTCGACTCGAACACGATGAGGACTGAACAGCCGATCCGGCAGTCAGCGGAGTCTCAGAAACATCATGGCCGAACTGACCTATCGAACCGCAGGTGAATCGCACGGGCCCGGAGTCGTCTCGATCCTCGAGGGACTTCCCCGGGGAGTCCGGGTCGACACGGACTTCATCGATGGTGAACTCCGAAGACGTCAGGGCGGATACGGTCGAGGCGCCCGACAGCGCATCGAGTCCGATGTCGCGGATTATCTGGGAGGGGTCCGTCTCGGTAGGACCACGGGTGGTCCGGTGGCGATGCTGATTCCGAACCGGGACAGTCGCCTCGATGATCTCAAGCGCACGCGGCCGGTGGAAAGACCTCGTCCCGGACATGCGGATCTCGCTGGCAGCCTGAAATGGCTCGTGCCGGACTGCCGGGAGACCCTCGAGCGAGCGAGTGCCAGGGAGACCGCGGGGCGGACCGGGATGGGCGCTCTGGCCAGGTGCATGCTGAAGGATCTCGGGATCGAGGTCTTCGGTTTCGTGCGGGGCGGGGGTCCCGACCCTGCCGCCATGGGCGATTTCAAGGTCGACGAGTCGAACTGGCGGGAGCTGCGTGACGCCCGGGAGGCCAGCGAGGTCTACCTTCCCGACCCGGCCGCCAGCGAGGCGATGATCGCGAGCATCCGTCAGGCGAAGATCGACAAGGACACGGTCGGCGGATTCGTCGAGGTGCATGTCTTCGGATGTCCTCCCGGGCTCGGTTCCTGCGTCCAGTGGAGCGACCGTCTCGATGCGCGGCTCGCCTATGCGGTGATGGGCATCCAGGCGTTCAAGGCGGTCGAGATCGGCCTCGGCACCGAATGCGGACGGCGGAACGGATCGAAGGTCCACGACCCGATCGGATTCGATGCGGATCGGACCGACGAACGGAATCTCGGGTTCGTTCGAGAGAGCAACAACGCCGGCGGACTCGAGGGCGGCATGACCGACGGGATGCCGGTGGTGGTCCGAGGCACCATGAAGCCCATCGCCACCCTGCTCCAGGGGCTGCCCAGCGTGAACCTGGTCACTCGGAAGCCCGAGAACAGCCAGTACGAACGAAGCGACATCAGCGCGATCGCGGCGGCAAGCGTCGTGGCCGAGAACGTCGTCGCCCTCGAGATCGCGAGGGCGGTCCGCGCCAAGTTCGGTGGCGACTCCATGGAGGAGGTCTCCGCCCAGATGGAGACCTACCTTCGTCTCGCCCGGGAGCTCGGTTCCTCGGCGACCTGAGGTCGGAGGCGAAGGCATGACCATCGACGCCGACAGCGCAGCGATCCTGGATTCAATCCGAAGCACGATCACCGAGGGCTGGGGCGATCTCCAGCCGAGGGTCCGGCTCGCAGGGGAGAATCTGAACCTCCTGGTCGAGGCTCCGGACGAATCGCTGATGGTCCTCAGGATCGCGACCGATCCATCGGCCGACGTCGATCTCGAGACCGCGATGCTCGAGCGGCTCGCGGAGGCCGAGCTCCCCGTCCCGGAGATCGTTCCGACCGTCGACGGCCGCGCCGATCTCTCGGTCACGATCCGAGGTCGGGATGCCAGGGCCAGAGTCCATCGATTTCTCGGTGGCACCGCATGGCGCGATGCCACCGTGACGCGGAAGGCGGGGATCCACATCGGAACGTCGCTTGCGAGGATTCACGCCGCACTGGACGGCTTCGATCCGCCGGGAGGACGACGCACCCACGACTGGGATCTTGGAGACAGCATCCGCCATCGGGATCGCATCCCGTTGGTCGAAGACGCCGCTCGCCGTCGGATTCTCGAGATGGTGATGCAGGAGCAGGCCGCGATCGTGACACCGACGCTCCGAACCGTCGCAGCCGGCATGCTGCACGGGGATGCGAACGACGAGAATCTCCTGCTCGATGGTGATCGGGTGGTCGGCATCCTCGACCTGGGCGACGCTCTGCACGGCGCCCTGGTCCAGGATCTGGGGATCACCCTGGCCTATGCGGCTCAGCATCCGGATGCCGGCGATCTCGATCTCGCCGCGGCGGTGGTGGAGGGGTACCACGCGATCCGGCCGCTGGATGCCGATGAACGGCGGGTGCTGTTTCCCCTGCTTCGTTCGCGACTGGCGGCCAGCGCCCTGATCGGTGCGGCGCGTCGAAGCGAGACCGACGATCATGCCACGTGGTTCTCCCACGAGGACACGACCTGGGCCGCGCTCGAACGACTCGCCACCCGTTCACCAGCCGATGGCGAAGTCGCGCTCTGTGGAGGACTCGGGGTCGCGGTTCCCGCCGTGCCGGATCCCGAGCGGATCGTCACGGCGCGGGATTCGGTCATCGGACCGAGTCTGTCCGTCAGCTACGACCGACCGCTGCACATCGTCTCCGGCGTAGGTCCGCATCTCTTCGCCGCGGATGGTCGTCCGTATCTGGATCTGGTCAACAACGTGTGTCACGTCGGGCACTGCCATCCGCGGGTGGTCGAGGCGCTGGCCTCCCAGGCGGCGAGGCTCAACACCAACACGAGATATCTGCACGAGGGTCTGGTCGAATACGCGGATCGACTCGCGGGCCTGCTCCCGGATCCGCTGGACACGGTGTTCCTGGTCACCTCCGGCTCCGAGGCCAATGAACTCGCGCTGCGGATCGCCCGTGCCGCCACTGGAGCCCACGACGCGCTGGTGATCGACGGCGCCTATCACGGGCACACCGGCAACTGCGTGGCGATGAGTCCCTACAAGTTCGACGGGCCCGGCGGCGAAGGGCGACCCGAATGGGTGCACGTGGCGCCGAGCCCGGATCGCTACCGCGGCGCGATCCGGGGTGACGACGACGATCTAGGAGGGGCCTACGCCCTCGAACTCGCGACGGTCGTGGGCGAGGCGTGTGCGGATGGACGATCGATCGCCGCATTCTTCGCCGAGCCGATCCTGTCCTGCGGGGGGCAGGTTCCGCTGCCCCGCGGATATCTCTCCGCGGCGTTCGCCCAGGTCCGGCGGGCGGGAGGGCTCTGCATCGCCGACGAGGTGCAGGTCGGCTTCGGTCGGGTGGGCGACGCCTTCTGGGGTTTCGAGCTGGACGCCGCGGATGGAGGCGAGCCGGTGGTGCCCGACATCGTGGTCATGGGCAAGCCGATCGGGAACGGTCATCCCATCGGGGCCGTCGCGACCACCCGGGAGATCGCGAAGAGCTTCGCCAACGGCATGGAGTTCTTCTCGACCTTCGGCGGGAATCCGGTCAGCTGCGCCGTCGGAACCGCGGTCCTCGACGTCATCGAGGCGGAGGGCCTGCAGCAGCGAGCCCGTGAACTCGGCGATCACTTCAAGGCGGGTCTGCAGGATCTGATGGATCGTCACGCCCTGATCGGCGATGTTCGAGGCCGCGGCCTCTTTCTCGGCATCGAGCTGGTCCGGGACCGCGTCACGCTCGAACCCGCCGCGCGGGAGGCTTCGGCCCTCGTCAACGGGATGCGGGATCGCGGGGTGCTTCTGAGCACCGACGGTCCGTTGCACAACGTGATCAAGATCAAGCCGCCGATGGTCCTCGGCCGCGACGACATCGACATGACGATCAGGCTCATGGACGACGTGTTGTCCGGGATCGCCTGATCCCCTTCGTCAGGGAAGCTCGCGAAGCCGAAGGTTCCGGAACTCGACCGGAGATCCTTCGCTTTCGAGACACAGGTACCCGGTTCGAGGATTGCATTTGGCCCCGCCGGAGACCTCCTTGCCGTTCACCCAGAGTCGGACCTCGCCGTTGATCGCCCGGATGTAGTAGTGGTTCCACTCACCGACGCCGCGGGAGCGGTTCTCGGTGGGGAAGCTCCGCCTTCCATTGGGAGCCGCAGGGGGGAAGGGCTTCATCGTCGAACCGCCGACCGGGAAGACGTCGCCGTGACAGGTGAACCAGTTGGCCTTGCGGCCGCCCTTCTCGTAGGCGGTCTTGTAGCCGAGGTCGAGCACCTGCACCTCGATCCCCTCGGGAAGTCCGGGACCTTCGAGCCGGTCCAGCGACTCGATCGGCGACCAGATGAAGATCCCCGAGTTGCCGGCGTCCCTCAGGTGTCGCCACTCGCAGACCATCTCCAGATTGGTGTACGGCTTCACGGATCGAATGACCCCGACCGGATCACCGGTGCAGTGGACCATGTCCTTCTTCCACTGCCAGGTGTCGTCCTTGCAGTTGACGTTGACGAAGTCCGATTCTCCGAGGGTCCGGAATCCCGGCTCGCTTCCATCGACGCCCGCCTGCGGCGGGGCGGTCGTCGATGCGGTCGAGGTCGCCGCCGCCGCGGTCGAGGCCCCGGCGAGGGCGGTGAGTGAGAGGAGTTGGAATCGTCGGCGATCGATGGTCATGGTCGGGCTCCGGAGATCGAGTTCCTAGACGGACGGTATCGAATCGGCGGATCCGTCACCATGTGATGGACGCAGCGCGCGAAAGCGGCCGCTCCTTGGAGCGGCCGCTTCACCGGGAACTGCTGCCATCACTCGCCGGGAACAGGGCACGAGCGACGGTACGAACGAGCTGGCTCCAAAGCCCTTGCGAGGCTCAAGCCGAGCGATTTGCCCTGATGCCTTCGGCACCGCTGGCCAGCGATGCGGTCCGTGACCAGTCGGTGGTCGATTTCGCCTTGCTGATCTCCGTGGAGACCACCTTCTCCCGGATCGGCACCACGACCGTCGAGAGGACGTTCGCCGAGGACATCTCGACCTGACCTCCGAAGGTGGTGAAGTAGCCCTCGGTCTCCACGACGCCTTCATAGGCGGCCTTCTGGATGGGGACATGGTTCGCGTTGATGATCGACTCGTCGATCACCTCGCCGGAGGAGGAGATCGAAAGCATGGCGATCGCGGGAAGCGACCCGATCCTTGCGTATCGAACCAGCCGGACTTCGGGGGAACTCTGGTGTTCATCGTGCATCTGCAGACCTCGCGCAGGACCGCTCTCGAGGATCGCGTGGTGCGACGAAATCCTGATTTCCGGCCCGGTCGAGGCGCAGCTCGACCGGAACAGCGTTCGCAGTCAGTGACATGGGTTTTCTCGAGCAGGGAAACAGGGAGCGGCCTGGGAAAGGCCCTGGGAGCACGAGGGCGGGAACCCTCGAAATTCAAGCTAGCGGAGCCATCCACGGACTTCGAGAAGAATGTGGTCATTCGGCGGAAGAAACACGCTCGTTCAACGCCCCAGGGGCCGCCCCGGCGCCTTTCGCAAGATCCTGGCATGAAATCACTTGCGCGAAGGGCCGTACGGGCTTCAGGCTTCGAATCGATCCGCGATGAAGTCGCGAATGGCCCTCCGGACCTCCTGTCGACAGCGGGTCTCAAGGCCGACCGTCGAATCGGCGGGATGGGTGGCGATGGTCCGGGCAAGGGCCACGGCCCCCACTCGGATGAGGGGGGTCCGGTGCACCTGGAAAGGCAGCTGCTTCGCCATCCAGTAGGCCGTCGACGTGACGATCTCGAAGTGGTCATCGACTGTGGGGCTCGCCATGCAGGTGGGTTCGTCGAAACCGGGGTTCCGATGCAATCCGGACATCGTTGCCCGGAGAGCGTCGGAGGCCGGGGCGAGCCCTCGCCCGGCGGATGGCGGGCCCGATTCAGGTCTGAGCGGCCTCCATCCGGACTCGGGCGATGCCGTTGATGACCGGTTCGACCCGCGACCTCAGGGCGAACGGAATCGGAACGCGAAGAGATCCGCGTCCCGCATGTGGAAGCAGAGCCGGATCGGCCGACCCGCAAGGGCGCCGAGATCGGGATCGCCCTTCCAGCGGACGGTCCTGGAGATCTCGTTGCCGATCGTCGGGATCGCGTCTTCGAGGGTGAAGCCCTCGATCGGGGTGCCGTCCTCGTCCCGGATCTCGACGAGGATCTCGCCGGCCGCGCTGGTGGCCAGGTTCAGGCCGAGTCGATCGCCCGTGAAGACCAGCGGCTTCGTGGTCCACGAACCACCATCCGCTCCGGCGTGCATCGAGGCGAAGCCGTCGAGCCTCATCGAGAACCGTCGCAGGTGGGCACTCGGCTGGGCGTAGTCGGCGTTCATGTAGATCGACATCTCGGTCGGACCGGTCTGCACCACGCCCAGAGCCGGATAGTTCGAACGGCTCACCCAGTTCTCCAGTCCGAGTCCCGGACGCAGGAAGCCCTCCCGGAACGTGCGGTCGTAGAGGTCACCGCCCCGGGTCGTCATGAGGATCGCGTCGGAACAGTCGCGGAAGTAACCGGGATCGACCCCGAGGGCCTTCGCCTCGTCGGTGCCGACCACCTGACGGCCCGGCATGAAGCGGGCCGCGATCGCGATCGCGATGTCGGGGTTGCGGAAGTAGGGGTGGGTCTGGTTGGTGTAGAGATGCTCCATCGGCCCGTTCCCGAACCGCATGGGAACGGTCTCGCTCCAGGTGACGAAGTCCGGCGAGGTGGCGCGGCTCACGGTGCGGTATCCCGAGTAGCCGTCACCGGTCCAGGTTCTGAAGTAGCTGACGTAGCACTGCTCGGGCTCGGACCAGAACGCCACGTTCTGCGAATCGAACATGCCGTCGGTGAGGACGGCGTCCTCGCGGAGCCGCCTCCACTCCAGGCCGTCGGCGGAGACGTAGGCGACGAGGCCCGAGTGTTCCGATCCGCCGAGGGCCTTGAAGCGTTCCTCCGCAGGCACTCCCGGACGCGTGTCGAGGAACGGACTGAAGTTGTGGGTGACCGGAGCCGCATTCGCGAGCACCACGTTGTTCTCCCGGGTGCCGTCGACCTCGAAGCGGCCGATGGTCGGTCGCGACCAGGAACGTCCGTCCTCGCTGGTCGCGATGCAGGTGACCTCGCGGTCCGTTCCGTCCTTGCCGGCGATGGGAAGGCCTCGGTAGTAGAGAAGGTAGCGCTCGCCGTCGTGGATCACCGTCGAGTAGCCGCAGAACAGGCCCTCCCAGGACTTGTCGAACTGGAACACCTTCCCCTCGTCGCGGGGACGAGCGAGTCGGAGCTCCACGCCGTCCGTCGATTCGACGAGGTGTCGATCGACCATCGGCTGGACGAGGCTTCCGATGTCGACGGGAGGCTGGAACGCGGTCGTGGTGGCGAGGGTGAGGGCGGCGAGGGTCAGGGGCATCGTCTGCCTCCGGCACGGGGTTCATTCTCAAGATGCGGTCCGGAGCGTTCGAGCTCGATCAGCCCGCGTCGGAGCCGGAACGTTCGGCCTCGATGAAGACCCGCTGGACGTCGTCGTGGGCCTCCCGGATCTCCCGGGTGAGCTTCTCGATGGCCTGCTCCATGTCCCCGGCCTTCGCGTCGTCGCGGAAGTCCACGCTCACGTTGACGAGGATGAAGTTCGGACCCATGTGCAGGGTGATGACTTCGTTCACCTTGAGGACCGCATCGAGTTCGGCGGCTCGACGTCGGACGTCGTCGATGACCTCCTCGTCCGCGGCCTCGCCGATCAGCAGCGACTTGACCCTGATCGCCATCCAGATCGCGGTCCCGGTCAGGATCGCGCCGATGCACAGGGTCGCGATCCCGTCGAAGACCGGGAGGTCGAAGGCGGCGCTGATGCCGAGGCCGATGCCTGCGACCACGAGACCGAGCATCGCGGCGGTGTCCTCGAACAGCACGATGAAGGTCGTCGGATCCTTCGCGGCCTTGACCGCGGCGTTGAGGGAACGCCGGCCCTGGAACTTCCGGAACTCCTTCCAGGCGAGCCACCAGGCGACCGACTCGAAGCAGATCGCGAGGCCGAGCACCACGAAGTTCACCATCGGGTTCTCGACGGGTTTCGGGTGCATGGTCCGGTGCCAGCCCTCGTAGAGCGAGATGCCGGCACCGAGCGCAAAGATCAGGACCGCNACCACGAACGACCAGAAGTAGACCTCCTTGCCGTGTCCGAGGGGGTGNAGCTTGTCGGCCGGCTTCTTCGCCTTNCGNAGNCCGANGAGCAGGAGNCCCTGGTTNCCGGTGTCGACCAGCGAGTGGATGCCCTCGGCCATCATCGCGGCCGANCCGGTGATNCCGGCGGCCACGAACTTGGTGACGGAGATGAGTCCGTTGCCGATCAGGGCGGCGTAGATGACGGTCTTGTTTCCGGATGCCATGCCTGAAGGGTACCGAGGGCGGGGTCGTGCTTCAGGAGTCGAGGGATCCCCTCGAAATCCGGGATGGGTGTCGGCGGGTGGGGCGAAGCTGCTCGATCAGCCCACGGGCCCGGACGAGGCGAAGGCCGCCTCGAGGTCGACATCCTGGAGCTTCGGGTTCCTCTCGGCGATCTCCCGGGCGGTGCGTCCTCTTCGGTCCCGGCGTGAGGGATCCGCACCGGCTTCGATGAGCACGCGGATCATCGGCACGGTCTGCTTCCCGAGATCGACCCCTCGACTTGCGACCATCATCAGGGCGGTCGTGCCCGCATCGTTGGTCGCGTTCACGTCGATGCCGGTGTCGACGAAGGCCTGCAGAACCGCCGCCGCCTGCTTGGTCAGGTTGAAGGATGCCTCCATCAACGCGTTCGAACCCCTGGTCAGGAGCGAGAACGTCTCGCTGTCCAACGTCGTGCGATGATCGAGGTCGGCACCCGCGTCGACCAGCAGCTCGACCATCTCCGGTCGCTCCGTGAGCACCGCGCACCGGCTGAGAGGCCGAGTGTCCCCGGCATTCGGGTCGATGCCCAGGTCGAGGAGGGTCGCGAGCGGATCGATCGAGGAATTGCGCACGGCGAGCCCGAGGATCGATTCCCCGTCGGGTTGGAGTGTGCGCAGCCGCGTTCCGGCCTCGATCGCCCCCGCCAGCATCCCGTCGTTCTTGTTGATCCCCACGATGTTGGTGATCGCGTCGTCGATGCCGAAAACGACGTTCGGATCGGCGCCGTGTTCGACGAGAAGCTTGAACGCCTCCGGGTGGCGTCCCGACAGGGCGACGCAGAGATAGGGCGGACTTCCGTTGGGGTACGGCGCAGTGGGGTCGCATCCGATGTCGAGCAGGAACTCGATCACCGCGAGACTCGGATTCGAGATGCAGGCGAGCTTCAACGCGGGCAGTGGGTTCTTTTCGCTTCCCCCTTGGACATCGACGTCGGCGCCGGCCTCGATCAGCGCCTCGAGGACCTCGGGACTCGGGTTGTACTGACAGGCCAGGAGGAACGGCGTCATGGCGAGGTTGCCGTCCTTCTTGTTCAGGTCGTGATCGCCCGATGCGAGCAGAAAGCGGATGACGGCCGGGTTCGGATTCGACCTGGCAGCCGTGTTCAGGAGGTACTCGGGCTTCGAAATCCTGAGCCCGGGGTTCTCCGCCCCTGCGATCTTGTTGGCATCGATGATGCACTTCACGACGTCGAAGTTCGCGTTGAAACGAATGGCCGTGTCGACGATGTGGGGACTCGGTACGAGCCCGGCATCCATCAGGACCTCGATCGCCCGGGGATCACGAAGATTCACCGCCGCGTAGTACATGACACCCACGAAACTCTGAATCCCGACCGACTTCGCCGTCGCTTCGGGATCCGCCCCTTCCTGAAGAACCGTCGCGATCTGCCCGGCGGTGGTGTCGGGCGCCATCACCAGTTCGTAGAGACGTCGGTTCAGCGCCGTCTGTTCGTCGTCCACCACGACGGCGTCCGCCGTGCCGGGTGCGGACTGCGGCAGGGGGGTGAGCGTGACGGCGAGGGCTACGATGGTGGGGAGGATCATGTCGCTTCATTCCCTGGGTTCCAGGGCCGACCGAAGCGGGCTCCTGTTCGATTCCTGATGCATGGCGTCTGCCGCGACGGGATCCTACCTGGAGATCGAGTGGATTTCCTCTCCATCTCCCCGCCCGCCTCTTCGCGGTAGTCTCGCTTCACCGAACCTCACGGAGGCAGACCATGTCGATCGCCATCTCTCTCGTCTCGTTCCAGCTGGCGATGGCGGTCGTCGACGATCCGCCACCCGCGGATCCTCCGGAAGTGGAGATGGCCTTTCGCGGTCTGCATGGCTACATCGGCAGCCATGCCGGGGCCTCTCCGGAGACCCACCGCTACGGCGCGGGCTTCTACGCATCGGTCTGGTCGCTGATCGAACGACCGATCCGCAACTTCCAGATCGGTCTGCCCTCCACCTGGCTCACTCCCGACAACAGTGACAACCGGACCGAACCGCTCTGTCCGCCCGGCACGATCGCACGGGACAACTGGCCGGAGCGGGGACCGACCTACGGCAGCGTCTTTCAGACGATGGAGGGAGGGCTCGGGTACTGGGCGGGGAACCGATTCCACTACGGTCCGCCGAAGTTCAGCATGAACGCGACGCCCAACTGCTACACGACGGAGGTGGCGTCGCCGGGCTGGCCGTTCTTCCACAGCAGCGAACCGCTTCCCGACGACATGCTCGGCATCGCCCAGGTGAGCAACCGGCTGCTGGTGCCGCCCGACGGACTGACCTTCGAGGGCGACCCGATGGGGGAGCTCCTCGGATACGCGTGGATGGCCCTGCCGCTGACCGACCCTCGGGACGATCCGCAGCCGACCGGCGACCAGAGCTGGACGCTGTTCCTGGACGCCGGGAACTTCAAGGGCCCGCTCGCCTACTACCTGCCCGAATGCTGGAGTCGCATCTCACGCGACTTCCCCTTCGACCACGGCCGCTGCCTCGACGCCCGGCCCGCCTCGGGCGGCATGGCGGGGTCGATGGAGATCAACACCGTGCCGGAGTTCCGGGTGACCGACGCCGAGGGCACGATCTTCACGAAGATCCCCCAGCTTCAGTTCCCGGTCGACGAGGACGGCCGCACGGTGCTGGTGCGCGACGTCACGATGTATTCGAAGGCCGCGCTCTACGACGACGTGCTGCGCTGGCGGAAGGGCGGGACGGCCCCGAGCGGTTCCTTCAAGCCGGAGGGCGCGATGACTCCGGAGGTCGGCACGGGACCGGTCACGTATCGGCAGGACAAGAAGAGGATCACCGGAGTGAACCGGCTGGCGACCCCCACCGTGTTTCCCGGAAACGTGTTCGGACTCCAGTGGACGGACCCCTCTGTGATCACCAACGGGATCGCCCGTTTCCCCACCTACTTCCGGGACGAGGGGGAGACCCGGGCGAGGATCACCAGGGACGAGGTGCCGGCGGAGATCGGCCTCGTCGACAAGCGCTTCCCCGGCCCGCGACCGAAGCCCGATCCGTACTCCGCGCTGCCGCTCGATGGATCGTGGGCGTCGCCGGGACCGAAGTCCGGTCCCCACGTGACCGAGCTCGCGGACGGTTCGACGGTGCGGTACTTCTGGTACCGGTTCATCGATCAGCCCTGCTTCCAGCAGTTCGACTGGACGACCGCGGAGCGCACCGCGCTTCAGCGGATGATCGTGAAGATCCATCGCAACTGGCGGATCGACGACCAGTACCTCCCGGGTCCGGGTGACGGCGAGCTCGCCAGATTCGACCCCGCCTTGTTCGTGACACCTCCCCCGGGACTCGAGTTCGGTCACGTGCCGATCGTCGTCTGGCAGGGGATCGAGTGAGTCCGGCGGAATGATCGTCCTGGAACGGGGAAGAGCACCGCGTGTCACGGGCGGGTGCTCGAATCTCCGTTGATCCGGATCTTTCCATCCAATCGGGAAGCACGCCCTCGTATCCTGGGGGCATGACGCTCGAACCCCTGCGACCGGTCTCTCTTCTCACCATCGGCCTCGCCGTGCTTTCGGCACAGGCCGGTGACGACATCGTCTTCGAGGTGCTCCCCGGGGGTCTCGCTCACGGCGTCTCCGCCGACGGAACGTTCGTGGTGGGCGAGAACGGTTCGGGCGCCTATCTCTGGTCGCTCGAGGGCACGACCTCCCTCGGCCAGCTCGCGGGCATCGCGGTGAGTGCCGACGGCCGCTTCGTGGTTGGTGACACCTCCTCGCCGGTGGGCGAATCCGCCGGCCGCTGGAACCCCGACGGTGGCTGGTCGTCCTTCGGTGGTCTGGGCCCGAGCGGATGCGGTTCGAGCCTCTCGAGTGCCTACGACATCAGTGCCGACGGCCAGCGCTGTGTCGGTCTGGGGTGGAACGGCTGTAGCGCAGGTGCGTTTCTCTGGACGCCGGGCGAGGGGATGTTCCAGCTTCCTCAATCCGGGCCGAACTCGAGTCGCGCCGACACCATCTCCGGTGACGGGATGGTCATCGGAGGCTGGGACGAGGCGAGCAACGGTTCACGACGCGCCTCGGTCTGGACGCAGAATCCGAAGAACGGCGACTGGACGCAGGATCTGCTGCTCGCGGGCACCCCCGGCAATGTGTTGGGAGCGGGCGAGGTCAACGGTTCCAACGGTGACGGCTCGGTGGTGGTCGGCAGCGCGAACGGCTCGACCGACGCGACTTCGGGCGCCTTCCTGCGGCACGAGGAAGGACTGGAGATCCTCGGGTTTCTTCCGCCGATCTCGAGCCCTTACACCGCGGGCGCGCTGGACGTCACCGAGGACGGACGGACCGTGGTCGGTTTCCAGCGGGAGGGTCTGGGCGGCGGCCAGTCGTTCCGCGCCACCTTGTGGACGCCCGAGACCGGTCTGATCCCGTTGAAGGATCACCTGATCTCGCTCGGCGCCGACATTCCCGCGAACTTCACGCTCGCGGCCGCGATGTCGATGAGTGATGACGGTCGCGTGATCTGCGGCTGGGGCTACGAGGACGTGTTCTTCTTCCAGGACTCCTGGATCGTGGTGCTTCCCGGCGGCGACGAGCCGCCCTGCCCCGGCGACTTCAACGGAGACGGCACGGTGAGCGGCGCCGATCTTGGACTGATGCTCGTGGCCTGGGGGACTGATGATCCGTCGACCGACCTCGACGGTGATGGTGACACCGACGGCGCCGACCTGGGTCTGATGCTGTCGGCCTTCGGCTCCTGTCCCTGAACCGTCGTCCGCCATCCACCGCCATTCGGTGGACGAACGGTGGATGACCGGTGATTTCAGGAATGTCTTGGTGATCGGCCGGTCTTCGCGCATCCTGTCGGTGCTGGCGACGGACGACAGGCAGGCCATTCGGCTTCGTCCGATCCCCACGCACAACTCATCAGGTCGATCGAGTCCTCCGGGGCTCGCCGGTCCGCATGGTCGCGGCCGGAACGTCGACCGCTTCTTCAGGCCCGGTCAAGGAGGACCGCCCGATGACCACGCGCATTCCCTACGACGATCTCCGCCCCGACATGTGGGTCACGATCCGCGATCTCCCCGAGGAGGAGGAGACGTCGGTCTCGCCCTTCGACGGTCACGCCGAGGCCATGGGTCGACTTCGTCGGCGTCGCCGACCGGTCGCCCGCCCCGGGGTGCCGCTGCGGGTGCTGTCGGTGGACCTGCCCTTCCTCTATCTGGCGGTGCTCGACGGTGACGGCGACGAGGTCGGGCCGGTGATCCTGGATCTCCGGGACCAGCCGGTGGTCGGGATCGACGAGTCGGTGCCGCACGCCATCATCGCCTTCGGCTGGCGGAAGCGGGAGGACGCCCAGTCACGGTGCACCGAGGCGGCGGGGCGGGCGGCGATGGTGG